>NZ_JBJMQO010000042.1:0-264759 GCF_045802675.1 Archangium sp.
ATGGATGTCGATGCGCTTGATGGCGAACCAATCGGCGAGGACCGGCTGCTGCGGAAAGATGTGGTGCTTCTCGAAGGGCTCACGCGGGCGGGTGATGCAGAAGGAGCGGTAGTCCTTGAAGGCGAGCCGCTCCTGCGGCTTCCAATTGTGCCAGGGGATTTCGAAGACGGGTTCCGTTCCCGAGGGCGCGGCCAGGGGCCTTCCCCACCAGCGGCCGGGATTGTCCTCCACGGGAAGGCGGAGCACCGTCTCCGCCTCCGGAATCACGGCCTGCGCCAGCAGCACCGGGCGTGCGTGTGCCTCCACCACGTCCCGACAGCGCCAGAGCGCGCAGCGCTCCGTGTCACACAGCGGCACCACGCAGCTCGGATCCGCGCGGGCCTCCTCCCACGAGTACACGGCGTCCGTCGCTTCAATGTCCTCCGCGGGCCCGGCGGACTGCGTGGTGGCACAGGCGCTCAGCAGCACGCAGAAGAGGGCGAGGCTCCTCGGCAAGGGCAGGGGGCTCATCTGGCCGATGCTACCCGCGAACGTAGGCAGGCCCCCGGCAAGTTCCAGGACATGCGGTTCACGCTTGCCGAGTGCGCTACGCAGATGGTGATGAGCCTGGCTGTCCTGGTCTGACTCATCGCCTCGGAGGATTCCTCGACGCACGTGTAGGGAGCGCCTGGAAGGCGATGCCGTCCAATCCCAGACGCTGGCAGGCGTCGACGAAGCGCTCGGTGCAGACGAGCAAGGTGGAGTAGTCCCGCAGCCGGAACAGGTCCAGGGACTCTGGCACCGTGGTGGCGTCCAACAGAGGCGACTTGGGGAGGGGCGTCCTTCGTCGGCCGCAGCGAGGGCAGGGGGGCTGATGCTCGGGTGGCATGCAGTCCGGGTGCAGGCGGGCCACCGGGAGGACTTCCAGCTCGAGAAACTCGGGCGAATTCCGCTGGCGGAAACGCAGGAGGGGCGGGTAGCCCGCGAGGCCGCGCAGCCCTTCGGCTTGGAGCTTCTCGAGGGCGTCGCGCTGCACCATCAACACCCAGCGAACGGGCGCCACGAATGCGCCGAATCGGCCCTGGCCTTTCCCCACGAACGGGCCAAATTCCGTCCCCGGGTCCAGGACGGCTCCAGGAGGCAACAGGGGTCGTATCAACTCACAGAGTCGCTCGTACTCCTCGATGGGTTCGGGCCGGGGAGTCTCGAAGTCGGCCAGCGCGGCCACGGGAGTCAGGTCCACGGAGGGATACGCGAAGCCGCCACTCCAAGGGGATTTGCAATGCGGGCAGATGACGCCCGGCAGCCCCCATTTGTATGTGCCATCGACGTAGCCCGTGTAGCCCGAGGTCTTGTCTTCCTCGATGGTGAAGTAGTTCATGCGTGGGTTCTCAGTCCCTCTGCTCAGTCACAATCGTAGGACACGAACGGGCCATTGCAGCGCTCCGCGTCGCACAGCGGCACCACGCAGCTCGGATCCGCGCGGGCCTCCTCCCACGAATACACGGCGTCCGTCGCTTCAATCTCCTCCGCGGGCCCGGCGGACCTCGTGGTGGCACAGGCGCTCAGCAGCACGCAGAAGAGCGCGAGGCTCCTCGGGAAAGGCAGGGGGCTCATCCGGCGGATGCTAGCGCGTGGCGCTCGGTTGATTTCCCAGTCAGTCCCGGGAGAGCATCCGCCTCCCATGCGCGGGCGCTCCGCCCGCCGAGCACGGGGAGGCCACGGCGTGCAGAGGAAGCTCTTTCGCGAGGACCATGAGCAGTTCCGCCAGTCGTTCCGCCAGTTCCTCGAGCGCGAGGTGAAGCCGCACCAGGAGCGCTGGAGCGAGTCGGGCATCGTCGACCGCGAGGTGTGGCGCAAGGCCGGCGAGGCCGGCTTCCTCTGCCCCTGGCTCGAGCCCGAGTACGGCGGCGCGGGTGGCGACTTCCTGCACTCGGTGGTGGTGATGGAGGAGCTCGCGCGCATCTACGAGTCCGGGCTCGCCATGCCGCTGCACTCGGACGTGGTGGTGCCCTACCTCCACGAGTTCGGCAATGACGCGCAGAAGAAGCGCTGGCTGCCCAGGTGCGCCTCGGGCGAGGCAGTGACGGCCGTGGCGATGACGGAGCCGGGCACGGGCTCGGACCTCGCGGCGATCGCCACCACGGCGGTGCGCGACGGGGACTTCTACGTCCTCAACGGCGCCAAGACGTTCATCTCCAACGGCATCCTCTGCGACCTGTGCGTGGTGGCGGCCAAGACGGACCCCGACCCCAAGAACGCGCACCAGGGCATTTCCCTCTTCGTCGTGGAGGCGGGCACGCCGGGGTTCCTCAAGGGCAAGAAGCTCAAGAAGATGGGCATGGCGGCGCAGGACACGTCGGAGCTGGCCTTCGACGACTGCCGGGTGCCCGTGGCCAACCGCCTCGGCGAGGAGGGCGCGGGCTTCCTGCAACTGATGAAGAAGCTGCAGCAGGAGCGGCTGGTGGTGGCGGTGGCGGCGCAGGCCTCGGCCGAGCAGGTGCTCGCGGACACGCTGGACTACGTCCAGGAGCGCAAGGCCTTCGGCAAGCCCATCGGCAAGTTCCAGAACACCCAGTTCAAGCTGGCCGAGTGCGCCACGCAGCTCGAGGTGGGCCGCGCCTTCCTGGACCGGCTCATCTCCGAGCACGTGGCGGGCGAGTACCTCGTGAAGGAGTGCTCGATGGCCAAGCTGTGGCAGACGGAGATGCTCGGCAAGGTCGCCGACGAGTGTCTGCAGTTCTTCGGCGGCTACGGCTACATGCTGGAGTACCCCATCAGCCGCGCCTTCATGGACGCCCGTGTGCAGCGCATCTACGCGGGCACCAACGAAATCATGAAGGTCATCATCGCCAAGCAGATGGGGCTGTAGCCGGGAGGGCTGGCGGCGCTCTGCCCCCGAGGAGTGTGAACCAGATGGCGGGCCTCCGCCTCCGGGGGTGATGGACAGCGGGCAGTGGGGGCACCTTGGCTGTTGCCCCCAGGAGGACGTCCTCCATGAAGCTGCCCGTGAAGTCCCTCCTGCTGTTGCTCTTCCTCCTCGGGGCGGCCTTCACCGCCGGCCTGGTGGGGTTCTATTCCATGACGCGCCAGCGCCTGGAAGACGAGGCGCTGCTACGCCAGATGCTCCGGGCCAAGGACGTCGCCTTCCAGCTCAAGCCGGGCATCGGCTACTCCAAGCACCTCACCGAATCCGTGGCCGCCGTCGCGGGCGTCGCCCGGGACGAGAGCGAGCTGGA
The DNA here is from genome assembly GCF_045802675.1 of Archangium sp. Classification (GTDB taxonomy): domain Bacteria; phylum Myxococcota; class Myxococcia; order Myxococcales; family Myxococcaceae; genus Archangium. Next base: position 3,219 of record NZ_JBJMQO010000042.1, read on the forward strand.
GCGGCTCGTCCAATCGCTGCTCGCCTCCACGCCCGCGGCCGCCATCGAGGGACTCGGCATCTGGTGGGAGCCTTCCGCCTTTCCCGGCCGGCCCCCGCCCCGGCCGCACTACGCCCGCCGGCTCCGGCCGAGCCTGGATTCGGGAGTCGTCGTGGAGACGCCGCGCGACAGGCAGGAGGACCTTCGCCAGCAGCCCTGGTACCAGCAGGGCCTGGAGGCCGGGGGTGCACCCGTCTATCTGGAGCCCGTGCACCTGAGGGACTCCATCTACCGCATTCACGTGCGTGCCATCACCGAGCCCTCCGGGAAGGTGCTGGGGCTGGTCGTCGTGGACGTCTTCGGCGAGCCGCTCGAGACCATCCTCCAGGAGGCCAACAGCTCCGAGGAGGAGCTCCTCTACATCACCACCCCGCGGGGCCAGCTCTTCGCCCACCCCGACGCTGCGCGCCTGCGCGAGTGGGCCCGGGCTCGGGGGCTGAAGGCCGGGACGCTGGAGGACCTCTCGCTCGCGGACGTGCGCCGGTACGAGGCGGAGCACGGGCCGGGGCGGCGCACCGCCCAGGTGGAGATTGGCGAGTCGGGGTGGAGCGTACACATCTCCTCGACGGAGGCCTCGCTGTTCGCCAGCCTGCGGCGCTTCAAGCTCGCCGTCGTCCTGCTGGGCGTGGCGCTCTGGGCGGTGCTGCTGGCCATGCCGTTCGTCATCCACCGCACCGTGCGCCTGCGCGAGCTGTCCCTCGTGCTCGAGGAGCGGCGGCGGGTGCACAAGGTGCTGGAGCGCAGCGAGCGCAGGCTGCGCGACGTGCTGGAGACCGCGCTCGACGCCGTGCTCGCCGTGGACTGCTGGGGCCGCGTCATCGACTGGAACGCGGAGGCCGAGCGCACCTTCGGCTGGAAGCGCGAGGAGGTGCTCGGGCGGCCGGCCTCGGAGACCCTGCTGGCCGGGGCCGCGGGCGTCGGGCCGGAGCTGCGGGCCCTTCTGGAGCGGCGCGAGCATGCACCCCTGCACCAGCGCGTCTGCTCGGTGGCGCGGCGGCATGACGGCGAGCTCTTCCCGGTGGAGCTGTCCGCCACGTCCGTGTCGTCCGGGGAGGCGCCCGTGCACTACGTCTTCGTGGCCGACGTCACCGGGCGGCAGCGCGCGGAGGAGGAGCGGACCCGGCTGCTCGGGCAGCTCCAGCAGCGCGGCGCGGAGCTGCGGGCCATCATGGACAACATGGTGGACAGCGTGATGGTGAGCGACCTGGAGGGCCGCATCACCTTCGTGAACAAGGCCGGGCGCCACTTCTTCGGGGACGTGGGGGCGGACGGGGTGCGGCTCTCCGACTCGCTGCTTGCCCGGCAGGGGCTGCGCTCGGGGACGGGCGGAACCCTCCGGCTCGAGGAGATGCCCCTGCGCCGGGCGCTGCACGGCAACGTCGTCGTGGACGCGGACCTGAGCATCCCCGCGCCCGAGCACCGCCGCACCCTCTACCTGCGCACCAACGCCGCGCCCATCCGCGACGAGCAGGGCCTCATCACCGGCGCCGTCGCCGTGGCCCGCGACGTCACCGAGATGGTGGAGTTGGACCAGCTCAAGGACGAGTTCGTCCGGGTGGCCGCCCACGAGCTGAAGACGCCCGTGGCCATCATGAAGTCCTACGCCCAGCTCGCGCTGAAGACGGAGCCCACGCCGGCCACGTACCGCAAGATGCTCGACGCCATCAACCGGGGCGCCGACCGCATCGACGGCATCGTGCGCGAGCTGCTGGACGTCTCGCAGTTGCACCTGGGGCAGCTGGAGCTCACCGAGGAGCCGGTGGACCTGCGCGAGCTGGCCGAGGAGACGGTGGCGAACATGGCCAGCCTGAGCACGCAGCACCGCTTCCGCGTGCGGGCGGGGGCGCCCGTGCAGGTCCAGGGCGACCGGGCGCGGCTGCGGCAGGTGCTGGTGGTGCTGCTCGACAACGCCGTGCGCTACTCACCCTCCGGAGGCCGCGTGGAGGTGCGGCTGGAGCCCCACGCGCACGAGGTGGAGGTGTGCGTGAGCGACGAGGGCATCGGCATTCCGCTCGAGCGCCAGGCCCGGCTCTTCGAGCGCTTCTACCGCGCGCACTCGGGCACGCCGCACGACCGGGGCGGCATGGGCGTGGGGCTCTACATCTCGCGCGAGATCATCTTCCACCACGGCGGCTCCATGCGGGTGTCGAGCGAAGAGGGCAAGGGGAGCACCTTCTGCTTCTCCGTCCCCTACTCGCCCCGCCGGGAGAAGGCGCGGGAGCGTTCCTAGTTTCCGGAGTGGAGGTGAGCGGCATGGCGCGAGCGCGCATCCTCGTCGTGGACGATGACCCGGACATGCAGGACGTCATGGCCCTCACGCTGGAGCTGGGGGGCTACGAGGTGTCCAGGGCCTCGAATGGCCAGCAGGCGCTGGAGCGGGTGGAGGAGGGGATGCCGGACCTCATCCTGCTCGACATGCGCATGCCGGTGATGGACGGGTGGACGTTCGCGGCGGAGCTGCGCCGGCGCCATGCCTCGGCGGCCCCCATCGTGGTGTGCACGGCGGCCGAGGACGCCCGGCGCCGCGCGCGCGAGGTGGACGCGGCGGGCTGCCTGAGCAAGCCCTTCGAGCTGGAGGAGCTGCTCCGCGTCGTCGAGTCCATGCTGCCCCGCTGGCGGAACGCGGAGCCGCGCCCCTGAGGACGGGCGGGCGGCCAGGCGGGCCCTCGTTCGCGTGCTGCATCGGCGCCCCCCACGCCAAACCCTTGCGGATAGCGGATGGCGACGGACGGTTCCCAGCAAGGAGACCCGGATGACGACGAAGGGATTCAAGCGCGCGATGGTGCTCGGCCTGGCTGCTTCGGCCCTGCTGCTGGCGGGGGGGTGCCGCGACGAGCGGGGCAAGCAGGGCCCACAGTACGTCCCGTCCCAGCAGGACCAGGGCACGGGCGGCGCGGGGGCGACGGACCGCGGGCAGCAGCCGGTGGACGTGAATCCGCAGAAGGATCAGGAGGGCATGAAGACGGTGCCCGAGCAGGAGGAGCTCCCCAGCGGCATCCAGGACGAGAACCAGGGCCAGGGCGGCTCGGGGCGGCCGGAGGACATGAACAAGCTGCCGGACGAGGAGGGCTTCCAGTCGGTGCCGGAGCGGCAGGAGCTCCCCGACGGCGTGGGCGTGGACGGGCAGCGCGACACGCCCCCGCACGACACGCCCCAGCAAGACACGAACGAGCACGACACGAAGTAGCGAGCCTTGAGCGCGGGCCCTCCCTCCCTCCCTCGCCCTCCGGGAGAGGGCCGGGGTGAGGGGCCCCGGCCGTGTCTCACTCCTCCGGCAGGTGCAGGGCGTGCAGCTCCGAGGGCCAGTCCTCCTCGCGCGAGGGACTGGCCCGGGGAGCGCGTGGGGGGGCCTCGGAGGACTCCGGGAGCTCCTCCCCCTCCAGAAGCTCGTGGAGCAACGCATCGGTGGCCTCACGGGCCTCCTGGAGCGTCTCGTGGGGGGCCTCGGGGCCGGCGAGGGCGCGCTCTTCGCCGGGAATGGGGATGACCGGCACGGGGGCGGGCGGTGCGACGCGGGGGACGCGGGGCGCGGCGGGCTCGCGCAGGGTGGCGGGCTGCTCGAAGACGCCCTTCTCGGTGGGCGCTCCGCCGATTCCATCCTCACCCTTCGCCATGCCCTGCTCCTTTCGAGCGGCCCGACGCTCCGTCTGTCGGGTTCCGGAAGTAATGCATGGCGTCGGAGGGCGGCGGGGGCAAGGGGAGCCCAGAAACACGAAGAGCCCGGAACCGGCCTCGCGGTTCCGAGCCCTGGCAGCGGGCCGCAGCGCCTGGCTGCTAGCTCCTCACATCTCGAGCGGCGGCTGGGGGCCGGGAATGATTCCGGCGATGTCCGGATCCTCATCACCGGGCTGGCGCTGGGGGCGGGCGTCCTTCTCGCGCTGGCGCTCGACCTTCTTGGCCTCCTTCTCGCGCTGGCGCTGCTGGCGAGCCATTTCCTTCTGTCGCTTCGTGGACCTTCCCTGCATGGCTACTCCGGGGAAAGAGGGAAAAAAGAAGCCCAGCCTCTCGGGAGGCCGGGCCTCGTGCATTCAAAGATAGGGCGCCGGGCTCGCGCGCTCAGCTGACCGGGCGAACGTTCTCGGCCTGGAGGCCCTTGGGCCCCTTCTTGACGTCGAACTCCACCTTCTGACCCTCGGCGAGGGTGCGGAATCCATCCGACACGATCGCGGTGTGGTGGCAGAACACGTCCGGGCCACGCTGTCCTGGGTGATGAAACCGAAGCCCTTCGAGTCGTTGAACCACTTCACGGTGCCACTGGCCATTGCTCTAATCTTTCTCCTACACAGCCGGGCGTCCATCGCCCGACCGTCCGCCCTCACTGGAGCGAAGGCCGGGCGTAGCACCCCCCCGCGAGCGAAGTCGAGCCGGTAAATCCCCGGTCCGGCGATTTCGCGTTGTCGGGTACACGGCGTGGATCCAGAAGAGAACATTCTCCCGGAAGCACCTGTTCCTGGGAGGAGCGCCTTCAGGCCGGGGGCACGGAGTGCGGCAGCCGCACGCTGAACGTGGTGCCCTCCGCCCGGGTGGAGCGCACCTCGACGCGGCCCCCGTGGGCCCGGGCAATCTGCTGGACGATGAAGAGCCCCAGCCCCAGGCCGGACATCGCATGCCGTCCTTCCGAGGCCCGCTTGAAGGGCTCGAAGATGCGCGGGAGCAGCTGCGCCGGGATGGGCACGCCCTGGTTGTGGACCTCCACGCACACGCTGTCCCCCTCGTCGCGCAGCACGAAGTCCACCGGACTGTCCGCGGGGCTGTAGTCCAGCGCGTTCTTGCCCAGATTGCCGAGCAGCTGGGCGAGCCGGTCGGGGTCCCATTCGCCCTGGAAGAGGGCTCCTTCCGTCCTCAGCCGGAGCTCGCGCTGGGGATTGCCGGCCTCGAGCTCCTCCAGCACATGTTGGCAGAGGTAGCGCAGCTGGGTGGGGCGGGGAGTGATGGGGATGCCGTTGCCCAACCGCCCGCGCGTGAAGTCGAGCAGGTCGGCGATCATCCGCTCCATCCGCTCGGCGCTGGTGGCGATGCGGCGCACGTTCTTCAGGTGGTGTTGCACCACGTCATCCGAACGCATCAGCGCCTTGACGGACAGGAGGATGGCATTGAGCGGGTTGCGCAGATCATGGGAGACGATGCCGAGGAAGCGCTCGCGGAACTCCGCCGTCTGCCGCAGCTCCGTCTCGGCGCGCTTGCGCTCGGTGATGTCCAGGCCCGTGCCCAGGAAGCGGATGGGACGCCCCGCGGCATCGCGGTAGACGCGGCCCTTGCTGCCCACCCACCGCTCCTTCTGGGGCTCGTGGGCGAGGGTGCGGTACTCCAGGGCGAAGGTGCCCGTGCCGTCCGGCGCGAGGGCCTCCTGCACGTGCCGCTCCACGTGGGGGCGGTCCTCGGGATGCACGCGGGAGAGGTAGGTGGGGTAGTCCACGGGCGCGTCCGCGGACAGCCCGAAGAGGGCGCGCACGCGCTCGTCCCAGGCCAGCGCGCCCGTGGTGAGGTCCATGTCCCACGTGCCCACCTCCATGGCCTCCATGGCCAGGCGCAGCCGCTCCTCGGCGGCGTGCACCTCCTGGGCGGCGAGCGCCTCCGTGCGCTGGCGGGCCCGCACCAGCTCCGTCACGTCCGAGGCGACGACGATGACGCCCTCCACCCGGCCCTGGGAATCGCGCAGGGGCTCGTAGACGAAGTTGAAGTACACCTCCTCGAGGGCACCCCCCTCCAGGCGTGCCAGCCGCACGGGCAGCTCCTTGCCGACGTAGGGCTCCCCGGTGGCGAGCACCCGGTCCAGCAGCTCCTCCACCCCCTGGCCCGCCGCCTCCGGGAGGGCCTCGAACAGGGGCCGGCCCAGCAGCTGCTCGGGGGGGCGGCCCCAGATGCGGCACACCGGGGGATTGGCCAGCTCGAGCACGTAGCGGGGCCCGCGCATGATGGCGATGGCGGTGGGCGCCTGCATGAAGAGCGAATGGAGCCAGGCGCGCTGACGCTCGGCCTCCGTGCGGGCCTGGGAGGCCAGGACGAGGGACTCGTCGCGCTCGCCCACCACCGACCGCAGCCGCTGGTTGGCGGCCTGGAGCTCCTGGCTGCGGCGCAGCAGCTCCAGCTCCATCTCCAGGTTCCGGTTGCGCAGGGCCGCCGTGCGCTGCTGCTCCTCCTCGCTGCGGCGCGACAGGTGCACGAAGTCCGTCACGTCCTCCACCCGGTGCAGCAGGTAGAGCACCTCCCCGGTGGGCGAGAGGATGGGGGTGTTGATGGGAGTCCAGTACCGCTCCTCGAAGCCGCCCCCTTCGGCCTCGGGACGACGGATGTCGTATTGGAGCAGGCCCAGGGTGTCGGGGGCGCGAGTGGTCAGCGCCCGCTCGAGGGAAGCGCGGGCGTTGCGCTCGCCCGTGGCGTTCGGATCCGCCGGGTTGTCGGGGATCATCTCGAAGAGGCGGTGGCCGAGGAGGTTCTCGCGTTTGGTCCGGGTGGCCCGCAGGTAGGCGTCGCTCACCGCCAGGATGGTGAAGTCCACGTTCGGCGCGAGGGCGAGGTAGGCGCCCGGGAGCTGCTCGAAGAGGAGTCGGAAGTCGGGGGGCGGCGGCAGCGGCGTGGCGAGCATGTCGGTGGCGTCGAGGGCTGGGGAGGGTCCCGGGGGTAGAGCAACAATGGGACCCTGGCGAGGCTTCCAGCCATCGGCCTGGAGGACAGGCACGCGAGCGAGCGGTTTGCCCCCGGCTCAGCTCAGGGGCGGGCGCCGCCGGGCCAGCCGCAGCAGGTCCACTCCCGCCGCGAGCGCCACGCCCACCGCGTAGCAGACGAGGTCCGACCACAAGAAACCCCGGCCCAGCACGAGGGCGCCGAGCCGGTTGGCGCGGAGCGCGTCGAGCCAGGGCGTGTGGACGAGCTGGCTGAGCTCATCGAGCACGGAGATGGCGAGGGCCCCCGCCGCGGCGAGCCGCACGGGCAGACGGGGCAGGGCGAAGACGAGGCACAGGTACACCATGACGGCCCACAGCGAGTCGCCCGCGTAGTCGGTGAGGAAGCGGGGCAGAGACTCCCGGGCGGCCGGCGTGCGCGAGCCCAGCCCGAGCGCGACGACGAGGAGCATCAAGGGCAGCACGAACAACCGCCCGCGCGCGGGGAGCACCTGTGCGCGGGCGAGGGGAGCGGCGCTCATGCGGGGCATGCTACGCCACCGGCTCCCGGAGGGGGACTCACGGGGAGAAGACGCCGAAGGTGTCGACCTCGAAGCTCAGGGTCCGGCGTGAGGATGCCGAACTCCTGCCCGGCGAGGTCATCACCCGGGATTACACCTGAGCGCGCCACGCGCCGGGGCCGGGGCCTCCTCTCCCCGGAGCCAGGCGGCGAGCTCGGGCCACTCGAGCGCGAGGTACTCGTGTTCCGAGCCCCGGGCGGGTTTCTCGGGCAGCACGCACCCCGGTTTGAGCGGAACGAGCTGCCCTCCCAGCCGGCCGCGCGCGAAGGCGTGGACGACGGCCACCGCGCCCACGTCCAGCTCGGGGACGTGCTGCCGCACGGAGTGCTGCATGCGCTTCACCGCCTCCACGTACCTGCCCTCGCGGCAGAGCACCACGGCCTGCGCCAGCATCGCGTAGTCCGTCCTGTCGAAGAGGGGACGCTGGATTTCCCGCACCTGGCGCCGGGCCTCGTCCAGCTCGCCGTACAGGGCCAGCACGGTCGCCTTCAGGGCCGGAGCTTGCGCCAGCCGAAGGGCCGTGGCTCCTCCCTTCCGGGCGCGGGCGGTCCGCTCACTCAGGGCGAGGGCCCGCTCGTAGTCCCCCTGGCGCAGCCACGCGACCGTCAGCCCATGGAGGCTCCGCGCCCGCGAGGTGTCGGTGCCGCCGGACGCCGCGACGTCGAGCGCGCGGATGGCCGCCTCGGGCCTGCCCGCCTCGAGCAGCTCCCAGCCCCGCTGCTCCAGCCGGCCCACCTGCCAGCGGCGCCACTGGTCGAGCACCAGGCCCACGCAGAAGAGGCTCGCGAGCACGAGGGCCGCGGACCCGGGGCGGGCCACGGAGCCGGCCGGGGGTCTCTCCCAGAGCACGAGGGCCATGCCTCCGCAGCCGATGGCCACCAGCAGGGCCGACAGGAGCTTCAGCGCTTCGAACCACGTCTTGAGGGACACGCCCCGCGCGAGCGGAGGACGGAAGGATGGGTTGGAGAGAGTCGTCATGCCCGGGCCCGGTGCAAGCCTGGACCCAGGTCCGGCCCTCGTGTCTTCCGGCACTTGGACGTCCGGCGCGTCCAGGCTCGGGATTCTCCGTCCGGCGAGGATGACGGCGGGCAATGCGCGGGGAGGCCTCCCGGTCGCGTTCCACGCCGACTGGTCCGATGGTCGTACCAGTCCGTGAAGAACGCGCCCGGCAGCCTCCCCCTCCGGGCTTCGTGGGAAGGAGGCCGCTCCGCTCGTTGGTGGACCCACGACCGCGAGCCCGGGGCTCCCTCCTGGCCCCCAGCGCCCCGGAACGGGCCCGCATGGCAGGATGCGGGCATTTGAATGCGAACGCCCTGCCCCCGTCTGAGTGGGCAGATGCAGCAAGGACACTCCCCGTAAGGATGACCCCCATGAAGGCCCTCTTCGTCGCCATCACCCTGCTCACCGCCCTCACCGCCTCCGCCCAGACCGCCCCGTCCATCGCGCCGCCGCCGCCCTCGGGCCAGGCCACCGGCAACGCGCCCCCTGTCTCCTCCGGCTTCCGCGCCGACGACAACAACGAGTTCCGCCGCGGCCGGCGCGGCACCATGGTGGTGGTCGAGCGCGAGGACGTGGAGCAGCGCCTGGCCGACCTGGAGAAGCTGCTCGGTGAGGCCTTCGAGCGCGGCGGCGGCCGCGGCCGGGGCAAGCTCCGCGAGGCCTACGAGCAGCTGAATGACATCCGCGACCTGCTCGCCGATGCCCCCAGCGTGCGCGACTACAACCCGCGTCCCGCTCCCTCGCCGTATCCCACGCCGCCCCCGCCCCCGGCCTACCAGCCCATCGCCGATGGCCAGCTGCGGAGCATCCTCGGCACCATGTCGCGCGAGCCCTTCGCCGAGGACAAGATCAACATCCTGCAGAGCGCCGTGGGTAACAACTACTTCCTCGTGAGCCAGGTGCAGCAGGTGCTCGGCCAGTTCCAGTTCTCCAAGGACAAGCTCGAGGTGGTGCGCGGCCTGTGGGCGCGCGTGCTGGACCGGCAGAACGGCTTCCAGCTCTACAACGCCTTCTCGTTCTCCACCGACAAGGAAGAGCTGAAGCGCATCATGTCCAACTGAGTCCTCCGTCACGGAGGCTCCCAGGGGGCCAGGCTCGTGGGGCGGATGCCCCGGCGGGTCTGGCCCTTCGCCTTTTCCGGGCCCGGCGCCGTGCATGTACCCGGGGGCACATCTTCGCCGACCTACCTGAAGGGGATTCGCTCGTTCGCTGCTTGAATGCTTCCCCCGATGCGTCCCCGCTCCCGCAGAGTGCTGTTCCTGGCCCTCCTCGGGGGGCTGCTGCTCGCCGCCGCGCTGGCCGTGCCGCACTACCTGCGCGGACTGTCCCTCGTGGCCCGCGCCGCCGGGATGAAGGGCGGCCTCATCGAGCGCATCGCTCACTGGGGCACGGCTCCCGTCACCGTCGAGGACGCCCAGGTGCCTTCGCGCCACGGCCCCCTGCGCGCCCGCCTCTTCCGGCCCGAGCACCCCCGCGGACGCACCGTCCTCCTCGTCCCCGGCGTGCACGCCAGTGGCATCGACGAGCCCCGCCTCATGGCGCTCGCCCGGCAACTCGCCGCCGGAGGCCTCACCGTCCTCACCCCCGACCTGCCCGACCTCCGCCTCTACCGCATCACCCCGCGCGAGCCGGACATGATCGAAGACGCCGCGCTCTGGGCCGCCTCGCGCCCGGAGCTCGCGCCCGATGGCCGCGTGGGCCTCATGGGCATCAGCTTCGCCGGTGGGCTCTCCGTCGTCGCCGCGGGCCGTCCCTCGCTCGCGGACAAGGTCGCCTTCACCTTCTCGCTCGGGGGACACGGGGACCTCTCGCGCGTGCTCGCCTTCCTGTGCACCGGCGTCCAGCCCGATGGCCAGCCTCGCAAGCCCCACGACTACGGCGTGGCCATCATCCTGCTCAACGTGGCCGCCCAGGTCGTCCCGCCCGAGCAGGTGGAGCCCCTGCGCGCGGGCATCCTCACCTTCCTGCGCGCCTCGCACTTCGCGATGCACGACGCCCAGCGCGCCCATGAGACCTTCGCCGAGGCCCGGCGGCTGCAATCGGAAATGCCCGAGCCCGCCGCCACCCTCATGAAGTACGTCAACGAGCGCGATGTCGCCTCGCTCGGGCCGCTGCTGCTGCCGCACGCGAAGGCCTTCGCGAGCGACCCGTCGCTCTCACCCGAGCGCTCGCCAGCCCCGCCCACGCCCGTCTTCCTCCTCCACGGCACGGACGACACCGTCATCCCCGCCGTCGAGTCCACGCTCCTCGCGCGCTGGCTGGAGTCCCGGACGCGCGTGCGTCTGCTGCTCACGCCCCTCATCACCCACGCCGAGCTCGACCGGAAGACGAGTGCCACCGAGGTCTGGCGGCTCGTCGCCTTCTGGTCGGCACTGCTCGACACGTAGCGTGCGCGCGCCCGGGCGCGTCTCAGGCCGGGGGCAGGCCCAGCAGCTCGCGAATCTGCGCGAGCATCTCCTGCTCGGAGAGGTGCACGTCGGCATCGCTCGCGATGAGCGTGCGCACCGAGGCGAGCACCTCGTCCGCGCGCTGGCGCAAGAGGCCCAGGTTGGGCGCGGGCAGGGGCTCGCCCAGCTCCAGGCCGCGCTCGAGCCGCTGCAGCTCGGCCACGGGCATGTTCCATCGCCTCGCCGCGCCGAGGAGGGCCTGGGCCTCGCTCGGCTTGAGCTCGTCGTCACTCCAGGCCACGTGCAGCAGCAGCTTGAGCAGCTCGAGGTGGAAGAGGTCGTCGGGGGGGGTCGTCATGAAGGGGCTCTCCGCTGTCCCCAAGGTCGCGCGTTCTGGCGTGCGCGTCCACGATTCGGATGCCCGCCGCGACGCTGGGGCGGCGGGCGGCCGGTGCGCAGACGTGCCAGGAGACGGAAAGCCGCCCTGTAGCCCGTCGGGCAACGTCCGGGGGCCTGATTTCCGCTCCAGCGGGGCCTCTCCCCGTGCGCCCCGCCCCGCTGTTGCTCGTGACGCAACACGGTTGCTCTTGTCCGTGGCCCGTCAGGCTGTTCCTGCTCAAACGGTTGTCCGGGTTTCACAGGGAGAGCCCGTCTTCCGGACTGATGGCATGCCCGCTGCAGTACCTCCTCCCGCTGGTCGCGAGGCCTCACGAACGAGGCCGGACGAGCTCCGCGTCTCCCACCCCCCAAGGAGTTGCTGCCATGAGTCACATCCGTCACGTGCTGATGTCCCTGCTGTGCTGTGTCCTCCTGCTGTCGTCGGCCCGCGCCTCCGCCCAGGATTGCGGCCAGTACGATCGCAAGGAGTACGACGCCTACTCCGCCAGGGCCGAGCAGCAGCTCACCGAGCTGGAGAAGCTGGCCGACGGCATTCTCGCGCGGGGCGCGATGACCGACGCGGATGGCGCGCGCAACGACTCCCTCACCAACGACTACGCCGCGAGCATGTTCTCGGCGTACCAGGTCGTCTACACGGCCGCCGAGCTGGCCGCCAAGAGCGAGGGCCGCGAGGGCGACGCGCGCCTCACCTCCGACTTCGAGCTGGTGGCCTCCAAGCACGAGCCCCGCACCATCGCGCTGGCGCTCAAGTGGGAGAAGATCCACGCGGCCATCACCCAGGGGGAAATCAAGCAGGCCGCCCTGGAGCGCCAGGAGGGCTCGACCAGCCCCGTGAAGCAGCTCACCCAGGAGGGCCTGCAGCAGCTCACGCGCCGTGACGACATGGTGCGCCCCGACTTCCTGAAGATCGCCGCCCGCGGCGAGGCGGAGCAGAAGTCCTTCGTGGGCTCGTGCAAGTCGGCGGCCTCGGTCCTGGGCAACTTCATCCTCCCCACCGCCGAGGCGGCGCAGATCGCCAAGTGCATCGGCCCCTGCGTGGCCAAGAACTGGGGCGCGTGTCTGCAGTGCATCGGTAACGCGGCTCCTGTTGTCATCAACGCCTGGAACGAGTTCGTGGGCTGCTGGAACAGCGCCGGCGAGTGCAAGTGGTACAAGCCGTGGAACTGCGCCAAGAAGGCCTGGTGCCTGGCGAAGTTCATCGCCGTGCTCGCCTGATTCCCTCTCCGCCCTGTAGGCCCTCGCGCCCCGGACCGGCTCTCGCCGCTCCGGGGCGCCCGGCTTTCACCGAGCGTGGTAACCTCCGTCCATGCCTCCCGTCGATCGAGCTCGCGGCACTCCCTCTTCCCAGAAAGAGGGCGAGGCGCGGGACGTCTTGCCCGAGGCCCCCGGAGCCGAGGACGTCAGCGTGACGCGGCCCTACGCGCATGCGCCGCGCGCCTCGGAGTCTCCCGCCGTCCGCAGGTTCCTGCTCACCGTGGTGGAGGGCCCGGGCGCCGGCACCGTCTGGGACTCGGTGTCCGATGCGTGCTCCATCGGCTCGCACCCGAGCAACGACTTCAACCTCGATGACCCCACGGTGTCGCGCTTCCACTGCGAAATCCGCGTGGGCCCCAAGGGCGCGCGGGTGAAGGATCTCGACAGCACCAACGGCGTCCTGGTGGATGGGGTGCAGGTGGCCGATGGGTACCTGCGCGGCGGCAGCCTCCTGCGGCTGGGCCGGGCGGTGGTGCGCTTCGACTACAGCACCGACAGCAACCGGCTCCCGGTGTCCGAGCGCACGCGTTTCGGCTCGCTGGTGGGCAACTCGGTGCCGATGCGCATGTGCTTCGCCCTGCTCGAGCGCGCCGCCGGCAAGGACGTGACGGTGCTGCTGGAGGGAGAGACGGGCACCGGCAAGAGCCAGGCGGCCCAGGCCATCCACCAGGAGAGCGCCCGGCGCGACAAGCCCTTCCTCACCGTGGACTGCGGCGCCATTCCCGCGGACCTGCTGGAGAGCGAGCTGTTCGGCCACGAGAAGGGCGCCTTCACCGGCGCGGCCCAGCGGCGCATCGGCGCCTTCGAGGAGGCCCACGGCGGCACCGTCTTCCTCGACGAGATTGGCGAGCTGCCCGCCGAGCTCCAGCCGAAGCTCCTGCGCGTGCTCGAGGTGCGGGAAATCCGGCGCGTGGGCACCAACACCTACGTGCCGGTGGACGTGCGCATCATCGCCGCCACCAACCGGGACCTGCGCGCCGAGGTGAACGCGGGCCGGTTCCGCTCGGACCTCTTCTTCCGGCTCGCGGTGCTGCGCATTCCGCTGCCGCCCGTGCGCCAGCGGCCCGAGGACCTGCAGTTGCTGGTGGAGCAGATTCTGGACGCGCTGGGCGCGGACCCCGAGCGGACGAAGGCGCTGCGCTCGCCCGGCTTCATCGCGAAGCTGGAGCAGGCGGCGTGGCCGGGCAACGTGCGCGAGCTGCGCAACTACCTGGAGCGGTGTCTCGTCTTCGAGGACACGCTGGCGCTCACGGACGTGGCCCCGGCGGGCAGCCGCTTCGAGGTGGATGCGAAGCTGCCCTATGCCGAGGCCCGGCGGCTGGCCCTGGACGACTTCGAGCGGCGCTACCTGCGCGCGCTGCTGGAGCTGCACCAGGGCAAGGTGTCCCAGGCCGCCGTGGGCGCGGACATGGACCGCGTGTACCTCTACCGGCTGCTGCGCCGGCACGGCATCAAGTGATCACCAGTCGCCGAGCCCGTCCAGACTCCGGCGCAGGAGCTTGCCCTCCGCGCTGACGGCGTAGGTGGCCCCCGCGTCGAGCATGCGCACCGTCTGACCACAGTTTTCTGGCTTGTAGTCGATGCGCACGAAGATGACGTCCCCTCGCCTCACGGCCCGGTAGCGATGCGAGGACTGCTTGTTCGAGCAGGACGGCTCTTTCGAGTCCGCGCTCAGGAAGTCATCGGCGGCGATTCGAATGGCCTGAAGCGTCTGGCCATCCAGGTCGGTGTCCAGAGCCAGCTTGGAGTCGAAGACAGGGAGTTGGACGCTCAGGTCTTGATACTCGGGCTGTTCTGGCTTGCTCGTACAGGCGCAGCCGAAGAGCGCACCCAGCGTCCTACAGGGACCATGCGCACACCCCGAGATGGCAAGACAGCAGAGCAGGAGAGCCACTCGTGAAGGCATGCTCATTCCTCGATCCTCTCGATCTGGATGTCGAAGCCAGGAGGATCTGGTTTTTCCTTCAGCGTCACCTGCCCGTATTGCTTCTTGACCCAGCCCTGCTGGGAACTCCTGGTCCACTTCAGCAACTCACCCGTCCTGGGAAAGTAGAGATAGAAGCCATCGCAATTGGGTGCTTCGTCCGTGAGGCTTCGAGAGAAGAACGCGGCAATCCCAAGGTCGATCTCCTTGCCGTGTGCCTTGACGGTCAGCCCGTGAATCCTGGCCTCCTCCACGATGAACCCGATGTCATCGAAAGACAGTTCACTTCCCAGAGGGTGGTTGTGGACCGCGAAGACGTATCCAAGGCTATCGCTCGTATAGCGGGGGTCGAGAACATGATCAGGTAGCTTGCACCTGATCTGCTTCTGGTTCGGATTCATGGCGACCAGACTCATCTCGTAGAGCCCCTCGGGAGTCTGGTAGATCCAGGCGCAATACTCCTTGGGAATGCTACGGGCGAACCGGAGACGTGGAGATACCGGTCGGGTGACGACGGCATTGTCGTAGGACAGGATCTTCGGGCATGCCGCCAATAGGGCATCGGAGTACGTCGGAAATGGGCCGAAATCCGGCATCGGTCCAGGAAGATGCGAGGCTCCCTCTGGTGTAATCAGTATGACCCCAGGCTGCTGGGCGGGCGCACACGCCAGCGCAATGAGCGCCATGTGGGTCAATAGAACGACCGCGAACTCTCGCATGGGATGATGAACGGTAGCGGAGCCCGTTCTGAAGGGTCAATGTCGCGAGAGCGTCGCTACGAAGGTGTCCCCTTACAGACGTGCCGCAGGCCCTCGCGGCCCGGAATCCCTCGCACCTGGAAGGTGTCCTCCAGCCCCGAGAGCGCCGCCTCCGTCGCCAGCACGCCGTGGCCCGGGTGCCCTCCCGTCCACGCCGACAGCCGCAACAGCCGGCCTCCTCCCAGGCTCGTCCTGCCCCCCGTGTCCGGCCGCAACGTCGCCAGGTCCACGTGCAGCGTGGGCGTCAGCGACACCCGCTTCAGCTGTGCTTCCTCGTGCGGCTCCTCCTCCAGCACGAGCGCCAGCTCCAGCATCCTCCGGCGTGCCTCCCGCTCGGCCTCCGCCTCCTCCGGCAGCGCCGCCACTCCCAGCAGGAAGTTGCTCCCCTCCACCATCACCGTCAGCCCTCGCGCCTTCATCCGCGCCCGCGCCCCCTCCAGCAGCGCGTCCACCGTCTCCAGCAGCTCGCCGTCCACCAGCCCCCCCATCCTCGCCTCCACGTACAGCCCCACCGCCCGCACCTGTCTCACCCGGCCCGCGCCCTCGCCCCCCACCGCGCGCCGCAACTCCTCCAGCACCGCGTCCACGTCCGCGTAGCGTGCCTCCCTCCGCTTCTCCAGGCAGCGCGCCACCACCGCGTCCAGCGCCGCGGGCACCGGCGCCCGCTCACTCGCCCTCGGCACCGGCGCGTGCAGGTGCTGCTCCTCCAGCTCCACCTGCGTCGTCCCCTGGAAGGGCGGCCTCCCCGTGACGAGCTGGTACAGCAGCACCCCCAGCCCGTAGAGGTCCGTACGCGCGTCCGGCGTCTCGCCCCGAATCTGCTCCGGCGCCATCGACAGCGGCGTGCCCAGCACCAGCCCCGTGCTCGTCGCCGCCGTGCCCGGCTCCTCCGGCGCCAGCAGCTTCGCCACCCCGAAGTCCACCAGCTTCACCACCGGCCCCGCGCTCCCCGCACGCACCACCACGTTCTGCGCCTTCAAGTCCCGGTGGATGACGCCCGCCCCGTGCGCCGCCTTCAGCGCCGAGCCCACCTGCTCCAGCAGCTCCAGCGCCTCCCTCGCCGAGTAGGGCCCTCGCGCCGCCAGCTCCGCCGCCAGGTCCCTCCCCTCCAGCCACTCCATGGCGATGAAGGGCCTGCCGTCCGCCAGCGTCCCCTGCTCCAGCACGTCGACGATATGCGGGTGCCGCAGCCGGCGCAGCGTCTCCGCCTCCTGCTGGAAGCGGCGCAGCGCCCCTCGCGCCGCCGTGTACTGCGGCCTCATCACCTTGAGCGCCACTGGCGCCCCCGTGCGGGCCTCGCGCGCGCGGTAGAGCGTCGCGACGGTGCCCCGGTAGTGCGTGCCCTCCACGAGGTAGCCACCCACGAGCGCTCCCGCCGACAGCTCCTCGCCATAGAGCGACTGCGCCCGCTCCTCGTGGGCTCGGGGCGAGCCGGGCGCGTCGTCCTTCCTGTCCGTCATGCCGCCGCTCCCCCACTACTTCGTGGTGCCGCGCCAGGCACAGTCGTTGGAGGGGATGCCCGGCATCCCGCACGTCTCGTGGAGGAACACGGTCACGGGCTCCTTCCACTGCTCTCCATACGAATCGTAGCACTCCTCGAAGTCCCCATCCCCATCCACCACCGTGCCGTCGTCCTTGCCGCACTTCGAGGCCGGGTAGCCGCGGTTCGTCCAGTCGATGCACACCCCCGTCGAGCGGGCCGCGCAGTTGGACTCGGAGCCCGGCAGCGCGCACACCCGGTGCGTGGCATAGGCCGCCGCGTCGCTCCACTCGGGCGCCTGGCAGGAGAACATCTTCTTGTACACCGCGCCCTTCACCACCTGCTCCTTGCCCTGGATGCGGCCGCCCTCCTCCACGTACACCGTCGCCGCCAGCGCCGAGGCGTCGAAGATGTTCCCGTAGTAGGCGCCCTCGCGCACCGGGTACACCTCGGCCTCCGACAGCCGGTAGCGGGTGTTCGCCGAGGTGCCCGTCTCCACCCCCACCGACACCGTCCCCACCTGCGTGCTGTCGTAGGGCGCCGCCATCACGTTGAAGAAGCCCGACGCCGGGCAGGTGAAGCTCACCGCGGGGTTCGTGGTGGCGCACGTCCCCTGGCTCTGCCCGAGCTGGCGCGTGCTGCCCTGGTCGCAGCCGAGCGTGTTGTCACAGACGCGCAGCATCATGCGCGCCCCACTCGCGCTGCCCAGCACCAGCGCCGAGCTCGAGGTGCACTGGTCCGGCGCCTTGCCTCCCGCCCCCAGCCGCACCGTCTGCCCCGGCGTGCACCGGCCGATGAAGTCCGCCTTCCAGCCACAGTCGCGGTTCATCGACGTCTGCGGCGTGGTGCACGTCTCGTAGCTCGGCACCCGGCTCGCGGTGTCCGGGTCTATCTCCACCGGGCGCGTCTCGGTCTCCAGCGCGAAGAGCGCCGGCCTCGCCGGGTCCTCCCCGCGCATGGACAGCTCCACGCGCCGGCCATAGGCGTTGTTGCGCGCCAGCAGACAGGCCGACACCCGGTTCTTGCACGCCTGCGTCGGGGCGCCCGTCTCCCACTGGGGACACAGCCCCGCCTGCCCCTGCCACGTCTTCACCGCTAGCGTGAGGGGATCCTTCCAGGTGACGGCGTGTCCGGACTCGAGCGCACAGCTCACCAGGTACGACATGAAGTGCTGCGCATCCACGTCCCGCAGCTGCAGCTGGAGGTAGCTGTTGCCCGACACCGGGTTGAACAGCGGCACCAGCCCCGTGCTCACCAGCAGGGGGCTCGCCGTGGGGTTGGTGGAGAGGGCGTTGAGCACCAGCGCCTGGGTGGTGAGCGAGTTGGCCACCCGCATCCCCTGCTTCGCCGCGGCGGGTGCCGCTCCCAGCGCGTCCTCGCCCGGGGCCTCCGGCTGGCAGCCCGAGGCGCCGAGGAACATGGAGACCCCCAGTGCGAGGGCTTGGAACCGAAAGTGCAGGGAGCGGGGGAATGACCTGATTCGCTGGGAATTCATGGATGGGCTCGATTGCATGGAGCGGGCCACCTGGGAGGAGCGCGGCGTCCCCTCGCGAGGAGGGGCGGATGGGGAGACGTGTAGCCGCGGAGGCTACGGGCGGAGGGGGACGGGAGTTGCCGCCCAGGCCACATGGAGGGCCTCCAGGCGAGGGCGCCACAGCGGCGAGGTGGCCGCGGTGCTCTCGGCGCGGGTGAGCCACTCGCGGGCCTCGTCCCGCTCCCCGCTCCGGAGCGCGGAGAGGGTGGCCTGGTAGAGCACCTCGGTGAGCTCGTCGGCCGAGGTGTTCGGCTGGGACTCCCCGGCGAGCGCCTTCCAGGCCTCGGCGTCCCGGTCCCCGCCCCGCGCCTCGCGCACCTGAAGCTCCACCAGCCGCCACAGGGCCAGGGTGTTGGGCGGGGTGTGCTCGGCCCGGCAGTGGGCGGAGAGCCAGTCCAACAGCCCCCGCGCTTCCTCCCACCCGGCGCGCGCCGCGCACACCCGCGCCAGCAGCACCGCGTCCACCGCCACCGGGTGCTCGCCGAAGAAGCGCACCCCCAGCTCGTGCGCGCGCCGCGCCAGCCGGTAGGCCTCCCCCTCCCGGCCCATCCAGTGGAGGAACTCGGCGAGGTTGCCCGAGGCCCAGCGCTCCACCTGCGGGTGGCCCAGCTCGCGCGCCAGCGCCGTGGAGCGCCGCAGGTCCTCCAGCGCCGACTCCACGTCGCCCCGCGCGCGCCAGAGGAAGGGGCGGTTGAGGAGCGTGGCGGCCTCGTGCAGCGCGTCGCCCTCCTTGCGGCACGAAGCGAGCCCCTCGTCGAAGGCCCGCGCCGAGGCCTCCTGTTGCCCGTCCAGCGCCAGCCCCGTGCCCTGCATCATCAGTGCGATGACGCGCGTCTCCGTGTCGCGGGCGAGCGTGGCGGCCTCCTCGGTGGCGGTGAGCAGCCGCGTCGCGCGCGCCCAATCCCCCTGCCTCCAGGCCTGGCGCGCCCGGGCCAGCGAGCAGCGCACGGACAGGCGCGGATCATCCAGCGACTCGGCCTTCTCCAGCGCCTCCCGCGTGCGCTCCGCCGTGCCCTCCGCGTCCTCCAGCCAGTCCAGCACGGTGGCCTCCTCCAACAGCAGGTCCACCTCCAGCGCCGTGTCCCCCCGCGCTCCGGCCAGCGCCCGCGCCGCGCCCAGGTCCCCCAGCGCCTCGCGGAAGCGGTGGATGCGGTAGCGCACCCGGCCCCGCCCCGCCAGCACCCGCGCGCGCCGCGCCGTGTCTCCCTCGGGCAGCTGCGCCAGGGCGTGGGTGTAGTGCTGCTCGGCCTCCACCGGACGGTGGGCCAGCCGCGCGGCCTCGCCCAGGGAGAACCACGCGGTGAAGGACTCCTCGTTGGCGCCGCACGCCGCGGCATGCCGGGCACGGCGGCGCTGCTCCGCGTCTCCTCCTCCCGAGAGTCCCCGCAGGGCGGCGGCATGCAGGGCCCGGCGCCAGGGGGCGGGCAGGGCGCGCTCGAGGGCCTCGCGCAACTGGGGCTGGCGGAAGGTGTAGCGCTCCGGGCCCGTGGAGCGCAGCAGCCCGGTGCGCTCCAGCCTCGCGAGCCCCCTGCCCGTGTCCAGGCCCGCCACGCGCGCGCTGTCCTCCTTCGCGTCGAGGTGGCGCTGGGCCGCGTCCACCTGCGCCACCGTCAGCTCCTGGCCGAGCACCGCGCACAGCTGCGCCAGGCCCTGGTGCGCCGCGGGCAGCACGGAGAGGGCGCGCACGGCGAGCCGCTCGAAGAGGGGCGTCACCGAGACGTGCAGCAGCTCGTCCGCGGCCACGTACCCCTCGCCCTCGGGCGAGGCGCGCAGGGCCCCCGAGGTGCGCAGCGCCCCGGCCACCTCCACCAGCGACAGCGGCACGCCCTGCGTCAGCTGCTCCAGGCGGGCGAGCACCGGCTCGGGGATGAATTCGGCGGAGCGCAGCAGGTGGCGCAGCAGCGCGCGGCTGGCCTCGGGCGCGAGCGGGGGCAGCACGTGGTGCGCGGGGTGGCCGGCGCGCTCGCCGAGGAGGGGACGCAGGCCGAGCAGCTCCGGGCCTCCGGCGGCGCACACCCAGAGGGGCACCTCGGGCGCGGCGAGCGTGGCCACCTCGAGTGCGTCCAGGCTGGTGGGGTCCGCCTGGTGCGCGTCGTCCAGGAGGAGCGCGAGCGGCTGCCGGGCGGCGAGGCGGCGCAGGGACTCGGCGACGGCGCGCGCGAGGGCGTGGCGCCGGGCACCGGAGCGGGTGGTGGGCAGCGGCGTGTCCGGGTTGCCGCACGCCCACAGCGCGTGGAGGAGGGCCTCGGCGCCGGAAGCGTCGGGGTGGGGCGCGGCGAGGCGCAGGACGCGGGTGCGGCCGTCCGCCTCCAGCCGTGCGGCGAGCGCGTCGAGCAGGCGCGTCTTGCCGTGGCCCGGCTCGCCCGTGAGGACGGAGAGGCCGGGGCCCTGGCCCGAGAAGGCGCGCGCGGCGTCGGCGAGGAGCGTGTCGAGCAGCGCGTCGCGGCCGAGCAGGGGCGGGGGCTCGGCGGAGGCCTGGGCCCGGGTGAGCGAGGAGTCGCCGAGCCGCAGGGCGCCCGCGGGGCCGGGAAGCGTCGCGCCCGTGCCGAGCCGTTCCGCCGCCTCGGGTGTGGCCAGCAGGGGGGTGTCCGGCGGGAAGGAGGGCCACCAGGAATCGGGCTCCTCCAGGGCCGGGCCCGCCATGCGCGTGAGGGTGGCGCCGGGGCGCACGCGCAGCTCGGCGAAGTGGAGGACGGCGGTGGTGCCGGGCCCGGCGGTGAGTTGCCGGGCGGCGCGGGCGGCGGCGCGCAGGCCCGCCTCGGCCGAGGGGTGCTCGGGAAAGGCGACGAGGTAGCGGCCCGGGTGCACGCGCGCGAGCAGTCCGCCCTCGGGCATCACCGTGGCGGCCAGTTGCTCCGCGTCCAGGTCACCGCCCACGCCGAGGAGCGCCACGGCGCGCAGGCCCCGGGGCCGCGCGGGCGCGAGGGCCTCCACGGTGGTGGCCGTGGGCGCGCCGGGAGTGGTGCGGCGGGCGGTGTCGAAGGCGGCGAGCAGCTCGGCGGCGGAGCCGAAGCGCGAGGCCCGGTCCTTGGCGAGGCAGCGCAGCAGCACCTCGTCGAGGGCCGCTGGCACGGGGGCGCGCTCGGAGGGGCGGGGAGGCCGCAGGTTCACGTGGCCGTGCAGCACCTCGTCCGGCCCGCCGGTGAAGGGCGGGGCGCCGGTGAGCAGCTCGAAGAGGAGCACGCCGAGCGCGTAGAGGTCCGTGCGCGCGTCCACGTCGCGCGACTCCAGGCACTGCTCGGGGGCCATGTACATGGCGGTGCCCAGCCGCTGGCCCGTGCGGGTGAGGCTGACTGACTCCTCGGGCTCGCCGGGGTCCGCGGCGTCGAGGAAGCGCGCGAGGCCGAAGTCCAGCAGGCCGAGCGTGCCGCCCTCGCGCAGGAAGACGTTCTCCGGCTTGAGGTCGCGGTGGACGAGCCCCGCGCCGTGCACGCGCTCGAGGGCGGCGCACAGGCCGGCGAGCACGTCGCGCACGTGCGAGAGGGGCGCGGCGCCGGAGCCGGGCAGCGCGGCCATCCACGCGGCGAGCGTCTGGCCCCGCAGGCGCTCGAGGGCGAGGAAGGGCCGGCCCTCGGGGGTGGTGCCCTGGAGGAGCAGCTCGGGGACGGTGGGCGGGCCCACGCGGCGCAGGGCGGCGGCCTCGCGGGCGAAGCGCTCGGTGAAGGGGCCGGTCGCCACCTTGAGGGCCACCTCGCGGCCGTCCTCCTCGCGCCGGGCGGAGAAGACGCGGGAGAAGCCTCCGGTGCCCAGCAGCGCGCGCGGTGCGAGGCCGGGCACCTGGGGCAGGGCGAAGGGCTCGGGCTCGGGAGGGGGCCGGGGCCGCTCCGCGTGCAGGGGGCAGGGGTCGCCGGGAGTGAGGCGGCGGTGGCAGACCGGACAGCGCATGGGGGGCGGCGGGGGGCGCCGTGACGTGAGGTTATCAGAGACGCGACGCGAACGCGGTGGAGGAGGTCCTCGGCGTGGCAACGGTCTGTCTGGACGGGGTGCGGAGCTGGGCCGCGCGCGTCAGAAGCGTACCCGGGCGGTGAGGTTGGCCGAGCGGGCCTCGGCCGGCACGGCCTGCGCGCCGGAGTACTGCTCGAAGTAGAGCGCGTTGGAGAGGTTGTTGAGGTTGAGCTGGAGGTCCACCCGGCTCCACAGCGCGTAACTGGCGTAGGCATCGAAGCGCCAGAAGTTGGGCACCTTCACGAGGGCCACGGCGTCCGAGGTGGGATTGTTCGCCGTGGTCACGTCCTGGTACACGGCGCCCGCGCCCACGGTGAGGTGCTCCAGCGGGGTGACGGTCGTCCACAGCGAGAAGCTGCGCTGGGGGGTGCTCGGCAGCGGCTGGCCCACGAGGTACGGGTTGGTGTGCTCCCGGATCTCCGAGTCCAGGTGGGTGTAGTTGGCGATCACCCTCCAGCGGCTCGTGAGCGTCCCCGTCACTCCGACGTTGAAGCCCTGCACGCGCTGGGCGCCCTCGAGCACGGTGGGCGGCCCCTCGGGGTTGGTGTTGGGCACGCGCGCGTTCAGCTTGTCGATGCGGAAGAGCGCCGCGTTCAGTCCCAGCCGCTCCTCGAGCAGCTCCGCCTTGGCGCCGAATTCGAGGGTGGCGTTGCGCTCCGGCTCGAGGCTCGCCGTGCCGGTGGTGAGCACGCCGGCCTCCGCCGAGGGATTGGCGGACGTGCCATACGTGGCGTAGAGGCTCGTGTTCTCCACGGGGTGCGCGAGCACGCCCACGCGCCAGTTGAAGAGGGCGTCCTGGTTCTCCAGCGCGGTGCGCGTGTGCGTGGCGTCCTCGGCCACGTAGCCGGTGTCGAAGACGTCGACGCGCACGGAGCCGAGCACCTCGAGGAAGCGGGTGAGCTCGAGCTGATCCGCCGCGTAGACGCCCAGCGACCACTGCTTGCTGTCGCTGGCGCTGTTGAAGACCGGGCTGACGGCGGAGAGGTCCGGCGTGGGATCGGGCGTGAACAGGTCGGCGGTGAGGTTGGGTCCGGTGGGAAGCCCCACCGCGTTGAGGTTGTCGCGGCTCTGCTGGCGCGTCTCGTAGGACAGCTCGAGCCCGGCGTTGGCGGTGTGCTTGAGGAGGCCCGTCTGGAGCTCGCCGCGCAGGTTGAGCTGGTTGGCGAGGTAGGTGTTGTCCGTGTTCGTCTCGAAGCGCTGCCGGCCGATGGCGGTCGGGTTGCCGGTGGGCGTGAGGCCGCGGGGCGCCGTGGGTAGGGCGTAGCGGTCCACCGAGCCGAAGCGCAGCGAGTTCGTCAGCTGGAGGCTGTCGCCGAAGCGGTGCTGGAGCTGCGCGGTGGCGACATGGGCATTCACCCGCTCGGTGTCCGAGCCCTCCACGCCGTAGAAGGCGCCGCGCGAGACGCCCAGGCTCGTGGAGACGGGGTAGCCGTTGAAGTAGGGCTGGCCGTAGTCCGGCACGCTGTCCTCGCGCTGGTAGAGGTAGTCGAGCTCCAGCGAGGTGGCGTCACCCAGGGAGAAGCGCGCCGAGGGCGCGACGCCGGCCCGGTTCTCCGAGACATGGTCCCGGCCCGCCACCCCAGCGAGCTGCCCCACCGCGTTGACGCGCACCTGGATGCGGTCGCTGAGCGCCTCGTTGATGTCGGCCTCGACGCGGCCCGAGGGCGCCGTCCCGCTCGTCAGGCTCACATTGCGGAAGGAGCGCCGGCCAGGCTTCTTCGTGACGAGGTTGAGCGCGCCTCCCGTGGAGCCCCGCCCGAAGAGGACGGCGGACGGCCCGAAGAAGACCTCGACGCCCTGGAGGTTGAAGGTGTCGCGCGTGAACCAGCCGAGGTCTCTCACGCCGTCGCGGAAGGTGTCCGTCTGCGCCGAGAAGCCGCGCAGGTTGAAGGTGTCACCCTGGCGGCCGCCCTCGCCCGCGGTGACCGTGATGCCGGAGACGTTGCGCAGGGCATCGCGCACCGTCGTCGCCTGCTGCTCCTCGAGCACCGCCTCGGACACCACGGTGACGCTCTGGGGCGTGTCGACGAGCGGCCTGGGCAGCCGCGTGAGGTGGCTCTCCGGGGCGTGGTAGCTCTCCGCCTCCTCCTGCACCTTCACCGTGGGCAGCACGAACGTGTCCGGCTTCTCCGTCTGCTTCTCCGCCTTCGGTGCGTCGGCCGGGGGCGTGGGCTCCTGGGCGAGCGCGCCACTGGCGGCCAGCACCGAGGCGAGGCCCATCGCGGCCTGTAGCGAGCCGCGAACGCCTCCTGCGTGGCCCTTCGACGAGCGGATGCCGGGACGGGTGTTCCGGGGGGATGACATGCGAGACCTCGAGAGGTGGGGGGATTTCGGGCAAGGCACGGCCAGGACTCGCGGCGGTCGCGAGCCGGGGGCGTGTCAGGGAAATGGGGAGGAGCTCAGGCCGCCGGTTCGGACGGCTCCGGTGCCGTGAGGGTTTCGGGGGAAGGGGTCCGGGCCTGGCGGCGCGGGAAGAACCGCCTCCAGGCGAGGGCGAAGCCAGTCCACACGAGGACGGCTCCACCCAGAGAGGCGAGGGCGGCGAGGAATTGCCCCACGACGCCGAGGGCCTCACCCGTGTGCAGGAAGCGCATCCACACGCGGAGCTTCCGGCCGGAGTTGGAGTCCGCGTACGTCTCCTTGCGCAGCACCTCGCCGGTGAAGGGATTCAGCGACACCTGCGCGGACGCGAAGAGCGGCCAGCCGCCCTGCTCCCGGATGGAGAAGGTGAGGGCCTTCGGGCCGCCCTGGCGGGGCGCTTCCGAGGGGCCCGGGGCATTGCCGCGCGGGGGGCCGCCGAGGCGCAGGGTGATGTTCTCCCAGGCCGGCACCTGCTTTCGCGCCTCGGTGAAGAGCGCCTCGAGACCGAGCCGTGGAGTCCCTTCGGGAGGCGCGGGAACCTTGACCTCCGGCGTGGCGGCCGGGCCCTGGGCGGCGGGGGGCTCGTTGCCCGTGAGCGTGTAGACGAGGTCCGAGGCCCACCTGTAGGAGATGACCATGCCGCTCGTCGTCAGGACGATGAGCACGGGCAGCGACCAGAAGCCGATGGCGTTGTGCCAGTTGAAGTCCCGGGCCTTGCCCTTCAGCCCGCCGCGGAACCAGAGGGTGGGGCGGACCGTCTTCCACGTCCACTTGCGAGGCCACCACAGGTACAGGCCGGAGAGGGCGAGGAAGAGGAAGGCGCTGTTGCAGACGCCGGTGATGGCCTTGCCCACGGCGCGGTTGTCGCCCTGGGCGCCCAGCCACCGGTGCCACTCCTCCATGGCGTGGAAGAAGGCGCGCCAGCCCCGGGCGCCCGGCTCCTTCACCTCGCCCGTGTAGGGATTGACGTAGACGCCGCTGTCGCGGCCGGTGCTCACCAGCACGGCGGCGTCCGGCTCGGAGTACACCGTCACCCCCGAGGGCTGCGCTTCCGGCCGGGCGGCGCGCACGCGGGCCAGCAGCTCGTCGACGGAGAGGCGGGGCGCGTCCGGCGTGGGCACCGCTACCCTCCGGGAGTCGCGTTCGGCCTGGCCGAGAATCTGCTGCTCGAAGGAAATCGCCGCACCCGTGAGGGACATGCTCGCGATGACGAGCCCGGCGAGGACTCCGGACACCAGGTGCGGCCAGAAGAGGAGCTTGCGGAGGTTGAGGCGCATGGGGGGACTCGACGGCGGCTACTTCAGGGAGAACTGGACGGGAATCTCGACGATGACGCGCACCGGCCGGCCCTGGTGTCCGAGCGCCGGGGTGAAGCGCCACTGGCCGACGGCGGAGAGGGCCGCGGCGTCGAGCCCGGGAACGGAGCGGACGACGCGCGTGTGCTCGGGCTCGATGCGCCCGTCGATGCCGATGATGACGCGCACGAGGACGAGTCCCTCGATGCCATCGGCCCGGGCCCGCCGGGGGTAGCGCGGCTGCACCCGCTCGAGCACTTCCGGGGCCCGCGCCACCTGCGTCACCTCGAGCGCCGAGCCTCCCGTGGCGCCCACCCTCCCGCCTTCCCTTCCCCCGAGGACTCCTCCCACCAGCCCCGCGACGACACCTCCCACGCCCTCGGTGCCCGCCGGCTCGCCACCCACGTTGGCCGGCTCGGAGGGCTCCGGCTCCGGCGCGGGCTCCGACGCCTCTTCGGCCGGCGTCTCCACGGGCCGCTCGGGCACGGGCACCTTCGCCGGGAGCACCAGGGCCGGGCGCGCGGAGTGGAGCCGCGCCTGGCGACGCACCCGCTCAGCACCTGGTGCCCGGGACGCCGAGGCCTGGGCCGCGGCGGGGGGCGGAGGCGGGAAGGAGAAGAACACCACCTCGGGCTCCTCGGGCGGGGCGGTCGGCGCGCGCACGGACACGGCGGGCGCGGCCCAGAACGCCAGGATCAACCCGGCGTGGACGAGCGCCGCGAGCACGACGGCCCACCCCCACCGCTGCCCCTCTCCCCCACCCGCGGGGGGCTCCCCCAGACGGAAGAGACTCATGGCGGGCCGGACCTCCTGGGCGGGGGCGGTGACTCCGTCCTGCATCCCGATATGGAAATTGAGAATCATTCTCATTTGCAGTGCGCGGAGAGATATCCCACGTTGGTTGGGGCGTCAAGGTAGGGCCGGGCTGGCGGGGGCGCACGGGCTCAGGGCTCGGCCCATTGGCGCAGGAGGTTGTGGTAGACGCCGGTCAACATGACCAGGGAGGGGCTCTGGGGCACCTCCTTGTTGAGCTGCATGAGGGCCATGTCGAGGTCGAAGAGCAGGGCGCGCTGGGAGACGTCGCGGACCATGCTCTGGATCCAGAAGAAGGAAGCCAGCCGGACGCCGCGAGTCACGGGGGTGACGTGGTGGAGGCTGGAGGCCGGGTAGAGGATGAGCTCTCCCGCGGGCAGCTTCACCGAGTGGCTGCCGTAGGTGTCCTCGACGACGAGCTCGCCGCCGTCATAGCTGTCCGGGTCGGAGAGGAAGAGGGTGGCGGAGACGTCGGTGCGCAGGCGCAGGGGCGTGCCGGGGATGGGGCGGATGGCGTTGTCGACATGCGAGCCGAAGTTCATCTGCGTGTCGTAGCGGTTGAAGAGCGGCGGGAAGACGCGCTGGGGCAGCACGGCGGAGATGAACAGCGGGCTGCGCTCGAGCGCCCGCAGCACGAGCTCACCCAGCTCGCGGGCCTGGGGGCTGTCCTCCGGGAGCTGGAGGTTCTTCTTCACCTGGGCGGACTGGTGTCCGGCGGTGCCGCGGCCATCCACCCAGGCGGCCTGATCGAAGACGGCACGGCAGTGGGCCACCTGCTCGGCGGTGAGGACGTGGGGGATGTGCACCATCATGCGAAGGGCTCCGGGGAATGGGGGGAAGGGGCTCGGGGTCCGATGACCAACAACCCCGGGCGGGGACATTCCCGTCCGGCAGCCTTCCGCGCATTCCGGACGGGCGTCAAAGGCATACTTCCGCCCCCATGCTCGCGACCCTGCTCGTCCTCTCCGTGCTGCAACTGTCCCCGGCGGATGCGCCCCGGCTCGACGCCTCGGAGCACCGGGGGTTGAGCCTGCTCGCTCCGGCCGCCGCCGCGCCCTCGGGGTACGGGCTGCTCTCGCACGAGCACGTGCCCGGCACGCCCGCGCGCTCCTCGCCCTTCTCCTTCTGGCGCGCCTTCGGGGAGCTATCCACCGGCTTCGGCTCGCAGCTCCTCGTGGGCTCGGCGATGTGGGCCGTGGAAGTCATCGGCCTCTTCGGGGCCACCGCCCTCACCTCGGCCTTCACCGGTGGCGAGGGCACGGACGTCGTCCTCGGCGTGGGCACGCAGGCGATGATTTTCATCAACGGCGCCGTGCTCCCGCTGCTCAGCTCCTTGCCCATCTGGCTCATCGCCAGCACGGACCTGGCCTACTCGCACAGCTTCCTGTGGACGTGGCTCTCCGGCCTCGCCACCTACGCCACCTTCTGGGCCGTGCAGTCCGCCCAGCCCTCGCGCCACGGTGGCCTCGAGCTCATCCTCTGGCCCACCCACGTGGCCAGTTGGTTCCTCGTGGCCCTGGTGCAGACCGCCGTCGTCCACCTCACCCAGGAGCCCCTCTTCGCCTCCCGGGCCCCCTCGCCCTCGCTGCTCAACGTCGAGGGCCGGCGCGTCTCCCTCGGTGCTCCGCTCCCCGTGCTCGCCCCGGACATGTCGCGGCCGGGCCGCGTGGTGCCCGTGTTCTCGCTCGCGCGGGGACGCTTCTGAGACGGGGGTTCCCCTCCGGGCTCGCGCTGGCTGGACGCACGCCGGGAGCTGACGAGGTTGCCTGAGTTGCGGCTCTCGCCTGTTTCTCGTATGACGAGAGGCAGACATCGGAGGGGGCCCGTGTCGCCCATCGTCTCGCGTCGCTTCGTGCCGGACCACGCACCGGCCTTCTTCCCAGTCGGACTGCTGGCCCTGGTGCTCGCGCTGCTGCCCGCGCCGGGGCGCGCCGAGGCGGACGTCTTCGGCCTGGGCAATGCGCAGCAGGGCTCCCTGCAGGTGAGGGACCCCGGCTTCGTCATCAATACCTCCACGCCCCTCGCCGCCGACGTCCCCGCGGGCGTCACCGAGCTGAGCGTGGTGGACGCCTCGGGCTTCGCCGCGGGCCAACTGGTGATGGTGCTGCAGATGGGCGGCGAGCAGCCGCTGTCGGAGTACCGGGACGACAAGGTCAAGCTGGGGCGCTCGGGCGAGGGCGCGGGCCGGTGGGAGCTGGCGCGCCTGTCCGAGGTGGCCACCGGCGTGCTGCGCCTCACCGCGCCGCTGGTGAGCCCCTTCTCCCGCGCGTCCCAGGTGGTGCTCGTGCCCGAGTACAAGGACGTGCGCATCCAGAACACCGGCTCGCTACGGGCCCCGGCCTGGAACGGGCGCAGCGGTGGAGTGCTGGCGTTCCTGGCCACGGGCACCGTCTTCAACCAGGGCTCGCTGGAGGCGGACGGCATGGGCTTCCAGGGCGGCGCGGCCGAGGCGGGCGTGGCTGGCTCCTCCTACGACTGCGCGGCGCTGGACGGGCCCGCGGGCAGCGGCGGCGCGAGCGGCGGAGGCGCGCGCAAGGGCGAGGGCCTCGCCAGTGCCCTCTCCGGTGCGCCCACGCGGGGCTACGGGCAGCTCGCCAATGGAGGCGGGGGCGGCAACTGCCATGACTCGGGCGGAGGCGGCGGCGGCCATGTTGGCCAGGGAGGTCGGGGCGCCCGCTCCTCGCAGGAGACGACCGAGCGCGACGTGGGCGGCCGTGGCGGCGCCGCGCTGCGCTACGAGCCCCTGGAGCGGCTGTTGCTCGGCGGCGGCGGTGGCGCGGGCATCGAGGGCTCGGCGGGCGGCGCGGGCGGCGGCATCATCTTCGTGCGCGCCCGGGAAATCCAAGGCCCCAAGCCGCGCGGCTTCATCACCGCGAACGGGCTGGCCGCGCCCTCGTCCGTCGGCATGCACGGGGGCGGCGGCGGTGGTGGTGCGGGCGGCACGGTGCACGTGCGCGTGGCGCAGAGCCTCGGCTGTACCGGGCTGTCGGCCAAGGGCGGCGCGGGCGCGGACAGCGACACCGCGCCGGGCGGAGGCGGTGGAGGCGGGCTGCTGTTCGTCCAGTCCTCGGGGGGCGTGCCGCCGGAGTGCACGGCCTCGGCGGGTTCGGGGCTGGCGGGCAACTCGCCCCAGGGCACCCGGGGCGCCGAGCCCGTCGTCGACGGTGCCTCCGACTTCGAGGGCGACCAGTCCGTCATCGATCAGGGCTTCGTCGTGCCCGCCGTGCCCTCCTTCGTGTCTCCCGGGGCCGGGGCGGACGACGTGGATCCGCTGCCACGGTTCGAGGGCAGGACGGCGCCCGGGGCCAGCGTGCAGGTGTTCCTCGATGGCGCGCCACTCGGGGCTCCCGTGGTGGCGGATGAGGCGGGCAACTTCGTGCTCGTCTCGCCCGTGGAGCTCGCGAAGGGGCCGCACGAGGTGCACGCGTGGGCCGAGCTGCTGCGCGTGCGGAGCGTCACCTCGGAGGCGCTCGGCTTCACCGTGGGCGAGGGGCTCTCGCTCCAGGTGGGCTTCGGGTGTGGCGTGGCTCCAGCGGGAGGCGCGTGGGGGCTGGGGCTCGGGGTGCTCGTGCTCTCGCTGGGGGCTCGCAGACGGCGGGAGTGACAGGGAGGGCCCGGGGGCCCCGGTATACCCTCACCCCGGCTCTCTCCCGGAGGGCGAGGGAGTGGACGGCGCGGCGGGGAGGATGACGGTGAGCGTGGTGCCCACGCCCTCGCGGCTCTCGGCGCGCAGCGAGCCGCCGAGGCTCGACACGATGGCGTGGCTCACCGAGAGTCCCAGTCCGGTGCTCGCCGGGCGCGTGGAGAAGAAGGGCTCGAAGAGGCGCGCGAGCACCTCGGGGGACATGCCCACGCCGGTGTCCTGCACCTCCACCACCACCTCGCCCGCGGGGCCCGTGTACGTGGCCACCCGGAGCACGTTACGCGTGGCGTCCAGCTCGCTCATCGCCTGCACCGCGTTGAGCAGCAGGTTGACGAACACCTGGCCCAGCCGCCCCTCGTCACCCTCCACCAGGGGCACCGGCCGGAAGTCCTTCTCCAGCCGCGCGCGGTGGCGCAGCTCGCCGCGCACCAGGCTCAGCGCGTGCTCCAGCACCGGCACCACCTCCACCGCCTCGCGGTGCTCGGGCGGCGCGCGCGAGAGCATCCTCAAGTCCTGGACGATGGCCTTGAGCCGGTCCGCTCCATCCGTCGCCTCGACGAGCGCCTCCACCACGTCGTCCACGTCCCCGGCCAGCGCATGGCCCTCCTCGCGCAGCGCCTGCTTGAGGCGCGTGAGCTCCTCGCGCGCGAAGCCGAGGTTGGCCAGCATGTACGCCAGCGGGTTGCCCATCTCGTGGCCCACCGCCGCCGCGAGCGAGCCCAGCGCCGCCATCCGGTCCGCCTTGAAGAGCTGGGCCTCCATCTGCTTGCGCGCCGTCACGTTCTTGGCGAAGACGCGCAGGCCCTCGGGGTCCACCAGCGGCGCCACCGTCAGCTCCCAGTACCGGCCGCCCAGGTGCACCGTGGGGGGCGTCTCGCCCACCGCCGCGCCGCGCCGGGCCCATGCGAGCGCCGCCTCCACCAGCGGGTGCCCCGTGCCGCGCACCAGCAGGTCCGGAAACGCCGTGTGCGCCGCGGGGTTGGCGTAGCGCAGCTCGCCGGAGGGGCCCAGCTCCAGCATCGGCTCGGGGTGCAGCAGCGGGAAGGAGGCCAGGCGGTAGAGCTCGTTCTCGAGCGCGCGCAACTCGGTGACGTCGCGCACCAGCAGCGCCGTGGTGGTGCTGCCCGGCGCGCCCGGGGCCGGCGCGCGCACGGTGGCCTCGGCCGCGTACCAGCGCGTCTCGCCGTCCACCTCGAGGCGGTACTCCACCCGGCCGCCCACCCCGCTGTGCCGCGCGGCGCGCGCGAGCGCCACCAGGGCGTCCCCCGCGTCCGGCCCCAGTACCGCCTCCAGCGGCTGGCCCTCGGCGTGGCGCACGGTGCGCCCGAAGGCCAGGCCCGTGGGCGTCCACAGCCGCATGCACCGCTCCCGCGCGTCCAGCTCCGCCGCGAGGTACTCGGCCCGCTTCACCCCGAGCGGGGCCGGCGTCGCCCGGGGCCCGGGCGGGGACGAGAGGACGAAGCCCTCGCTGTCGAAGAGGCCCAGCAGGGGCTCGAGCCCCGCGCCGCCGCCGGCCAGCGAGGTGAGGATGGACACGAGCGCCGTCACGTCCGCCTCCGGCATGCGGGCGGTGAAGATGAGCCCGTCGGCGAGCGTGGGCTCGGTGAACTCGAAAGGGGTGAGCCGCCGCTCGTCCGCGCCCACGTGCTCGGCGAGGTAGGCGCGCACGGTGTTCTCCTCCGGGTGGCTGGAGTAGATGCTCGCCACGTCCGCCTCGCCCTCGAGCACCGCGAGCAGCGCCTTGCGGTAGGTGCCGTGGAAGCGCTCCTGGGCGAAGGTGTCCGCGGGGGGCAGGCCGTGCGCGGTGAGGTGGCTCGCGGGCAGCAGGTAGCCCCCGGTGGAGCGCGGAGCCACCCAGGCGGCCCGCGTGCCCTTCAACGTCTCCAGGGTGAGCGGGCGCTCGGCCCGGCAGACGAGCGCCGCGTGGTAGTACCAGCGCCCGGCCCGCACGGCGCGCAGCACCGCGCGCGACCGCGGCTCGAAGGCGGTGCACTGCTCGGCCGTGGCCCACGCCAGGTCCACCCGGCCCTCCACCAACTCCCGCTCCAGCGCCTCGTACGTGGGCGCCAGCTCCACCACCACCGGGCGGCCCAGCCGCTGCGTGAGGGCCCGGCTGAAGAGCTCGGCGCGCACGTGCTCCTTCACTTCCCCGAGCGAGGGGGAGAGGAGGAAGCGGATGGGAGCGGCCGGTGTCGTCACGTGCGTGTCTCCGCGCGCGGCGGGACTCCCGGCGCGCTGGCCGGAAGCATGCCGGACGTCCTCGGGGCACGCACCTTTGCTTCCGCGCCGTTCCCCCCATCCCGTGGGGCTTGTGTTTTACGGCCTCATCGAAGCCGCCGCGGGCTCCAGGGAAGCGGCGGGGCGAGCGGCTCAGGCGTAGACCTGGTCGCTCTCGCCGGAGGACTCCAGCTTGCGGCCGAGCTGCTCGAGCCGGTCGTAGCGCTCCTTGAGCATCTCGCGGAAGGCGCGGTTGTCGGCGTGGTCGATCTCCACGAGCAGCTCGCGCAGGGACGTGTCGAGGACTTCCTTGAGCTCGCGGGCCTCCACGGCGTTCATTTCCAGGAGCATGGGGTGCTCTCCTTTCGTGGAAACGTTAGGCACCGTGAGCGTGGGGAGAGCCCGCGCTCGCGCCCGTCGCACGAGAGCCGGGGGGAGGGGCCACCCCATGTCTGGAGGGTTGCTGTTCCTGCCAGCCCTCGGCGGTTGCCGCGGCGCCGGATGTTCCCCACTCAGAGAGGAAGCGGTCCGGAGCGGGAGGGCGCCGGGGCGCGCGAGGAGGACGCCATGGTGGTGCAGGACGACGTACGCGAGGGCATGGTGGTGCGGGACGTGGACGGGCGCAAGGTGGGCCGCGTGCGCGCGGTGGGAGACAGCCACTTCGAGCTCGAGCCGCGCCTGCTGTCCCACGACGAGTTCCTGGTGGAGTACGCGGACGTGCGCTCCGTGCGCGACGGCGAGCTGTACCTCGAGCGCACCCCGCACCTGCTCAAGCTGGAGGACGACGACGGCGGGGCGCTGCCGCCGCGCCACCACGAGGGCCTGGAGGGCGAGCCGGTGAACCTCTCGGAGGTGGAGGCCGAGGCCCAGCACGCGGGCCCGTGAGGGGGTCCGAGAGGGGGCCCCTGACGCCGCCATGACGCGCCCATGACGGCGTGCGGCACGAGCCGCGCACAACCTGACAGGTCTGTCATACAGAGGACGATAAACCCTTGGAATTACGAGGATTATCGGCCCCGGCGATGTCAGACCCGGCGTGTAGACCCGTCCTTCTCGAAAGGGAGTGGGAAGGGTCATGAAAAGGGTTTCGACGTCCTGCGCCATGCTGGCGCTCTTCACGTTGGTTTTTTCGTGCAGCTCGGCGCCGCCGCCCGGCGATGTGTCGCGGGAGACGGTGGCGCAGGGGCTGAGCACGCCGCGCAAGCTGCTGCCGCTGGTGGTGCTGGCGGACGGGCGGGTGCTGGCGGCGGGCGGGCACGATGGCAACCGCACGCTCTCGAGTGCGGAGGTATTCGAGCCCGCGACGGGTGCCTGGCGCGCCGTGGGGCCGATGCGCACGGCGCGGCGCAACCACGCGGCGGTGAGGATGGCGGACGGGCGGGTGCTGGTGGTGGGCGGCACGTACTCGGCGTCGTTGGGCGCGCTGGCGAGCGCGGAGGTGTTCGACCCCGGCACGGGCCGGTGGACTGTTGTGGCGGACATGGCCGAGGCGCGAAACGACCCGGCGGCGGTGGCGCTGGCGGACGGGCGCGTGCTGGTGGTGGGCGGCTATGACGTGGACCGGCACCCGGTGCGCTCGGCGGAGCTGTACGAGCCGGCGACGGGCCGCTGGTCGCGCACGGGAGCGCCCACGTCGGCGCGCGGGGGCGCGGGCACGGGGGTGGTGCTGGGCAATGGCAAGGTGCTCTTCGTGAGCGGGCTGCAGGCGGAGCTGTACGACGTGGCCAGTGGCCAGTGGACGAAGGCGGGGCCGGTGGGAGGCGCGGCGGGGACGCACCGCTCGGGGCACTCGGTGACGCGGCTGGCGGACGGGCGGGTGCTGGTGGTGGGCGGGACGACGGCGCGCGCGGCGGCCACGGCGGAGCTGTATGAGCCAGCGGGTGGCGGGTGGAAGCTGGTGGCGGCGCCGGGCACGCCGCGCGAGGCGCACGGGGCGCTGGTGACGGGGGATGGGCGGGTGCTGGTGGCGGGAGGCTTCCACGTGACGACGGGGGCGCTCGCGTCGGTGGAGAGCTACGACCCGGCGGCGGACGCGTGGAGCGCGGAGCCGGCGCTGCAGTCGGCGCGGCGGGGCGCGGGGATGGTGTTGCTGGAGGACGGCGGGGTGCTGGTGGTGGGCGGCTCCAACGACATGGAGGGCACGCTGGCCACGAGCGAGGGGTACGACCCGGGCGTGTGCATGCCGCTGACGTGCGAGGCGGCGGGCCAGACGTGCGGCACGGTGGCGGACGGGTGCGGCGGGACGCTGGAGTGCGGCCCGTGCGAGGTGGTGCCGGCGTGTGGCGCGGAGGGCTGTGGCTCGGAGCGGGCGGTGTTCGATCCAGAGCTGCGGGCGCCGCGGTGCGACGAGGCGGCGGCGGTGTGCCACTCGGGGGCGCTGCTGACGGGGCGGGGGCCGCTCGGCCCGGAGGCGAACGCGCCCAACACGCTGTGGGGCTCGTGCGGGGACGGCGAGGGCGGGACGCGCGAGCGGGACGAGACGCTCGACGTGCTGCGGGTGAGCACGGTGGACGGGGGGCAGCTGGCGCCGGGGAAGACGGTGCGGGTGGAGGCCACGGTGTGGGCATACGCGGAGCCGGAGGCGAACCGGTTGGACCTGTACTACGCGGCGGACGCGCGGGCTCCGGCGTGGACGTACCTGACGACGCTCACGCCGAGCCGGCCAGGCGAGCAGGTGTTGACGGGCACGTACGTGTTGCCGGTGGGCGCGCTGCAGGCGGTGCGAGGCGTGTTCCGCTACGCGGGCAGCGCCGAGCCGTGTCCCGGCGGCGTGTTCGACGACGTGGATGACCTGGTGTTTGCCACGCGATGAGACGGTGGGAGCCGCCGGGGCCCACTCGTGGGGAGCGGGCTCCGGTGGGCTCCGCGCGCGGTTGCCGGACAAAGCAGGGGATTGCATGCGGCCCCAGTAGGCACCGCGCTGAGCAGTGGGTAAAACCCCTCGGAGCATGAGTGACTCCGCGCGTGTCCACATCGAAGAGCTTCGGCTCTCGGGCTACCGGGCCTTCGAGAATGCCCGCTTGCAATTCGATGACCTGACGGTGCTGGTCGGTCGGAACGGGGCAGGAAAGAGCACGCTCCTCGATGCGCTGGAGTTTGTCCGGGATGCGCTGACCGACTCACTGGCCAATGCGCTGGAACGCCGAGGCGGAATCCAGGCCCTGCTACATCACGGTGCGCGCGAGGCGAAAGTGCTCTCCGTGGCCATTCACCTGCGGTTGTCCGGCGGGTACCTCCACGAAGTGGAAGGCCGTACCAGGCTTCCCATTGTTTCGGACGCTTCGCGTGATGGAACCCTTGTGACCTATGGATTCAGCATCGCTCCCAAGCGTGGTGGGTTGGGATTCGTGGTGACGAGGGAGGTTGCACGTTCCGAGCATCAACACTTCGTGAGAGGTCTTGGCAATGCGAAGCAGCACCGTTCACCTGCTGTTTCCTTGCCAGGGGGGCCGGGTTTCCGATTGAGCAATGATGCTTTGGGACTTCCTTTCGTTGCTGATGTTGACGTTCTGTGGCGGGCCGTATTGGAGGCGCTGAGGACGAGCGTCCGTGCGTACAGCCTCTCACCGGCCGCCATTCGGGCGGAGCCACCCGTCGGCGGTGCGAGTGTCCTGAGCCGGAACGGAAGCAACGCGGGCGACGTGCTGCATCACCTCGAGAGGAGCAAGGCGGATGTGGCCTGGCTGAACAAGCACCTCGCGGCCATCGTTCCTGGCCTCGTCCGGGTCAGAGCGGAGACGGCTGCGGGTCGCAGGCTCATCCGGTTCCATCAGCGCTACAACAAGAGCAAGACAGCCGGAGTCGTCTTCGACGTGGGGGACATGTCGGACGGAACCCTGCGCTGTCTGGCCCTCCTCCTGGCGCTCCGGCAGAAGCCCACCCCGGCGCTCGTGTGCCTGGAAGAAATCGAGGACTCCGTCCACCCCGCGGCGCTGGGGGTTCTGTTGGATGCCATTGATGCGAGCACCAGCCACTGCCAGGTTCTCCTGACCTCACACAGTCCCGAGGCTCTGAGTCACCCCGCCGTGACTCCCGAACGGGTTCGCGTCGTCGAGTGGCGCGAGGGAAGCAGTGCGCTTTTCAGGCTCAGTCTGGGAGCGGAGGAGATGAGCCGGCCGCCACGTTCCGTTGGCAAGCTGCTCCGGACGAATGCGCTCTTCACCGCGAGAGACTCCGAGCGTGTCGAGGGCGACTTCTTCGCGGCCCCGTAACCATGCGTCTCAAGCTCCGGATTCTCGCCATCGTCGAGGGACACGGTGAGCAGACAGCCGTTCCCGTGCTGCTGCGCCGCTGGTTCCAACACCGCCGCTTCCGCGACTTCGAGACACCGGACCTCGCCATCCGTGCTCCGGGCTCTGGGGCCCTCAAGTGCGCCCACGATGATGATGACGAATTGGGTATCGAGTACTACGTCGAGATGGCAGCCCGAGAGCGGCCCGATGGAATCCTCATCATGCTCGACGCGGATGACGAATGCCTGGAGCGCGCCAGGAAGCGCTCCCTTGGACTCGGGCCCGAGCTCCTCCAGCGCGCCCGAGCCATCGCGCCCCACATCCCCATCGAGGTGGTCGTCGCCAATCGGGAGTATGAGGCCTGGTTTCTCGCGTCCCTGGCCAGCCTGCGTCGGGCCTCGCGCATCCCGCGCGCCAGCCGGCTGACGGCGCCGCTCTCGGACATCGAAACCATTCGCGATTGCAAGAAGCGGCTGACTCAGCTGCTCGGGCGTCCCTACGAGGAGACGACGGATCAGCCGGATTTCACCGAGGTGTTTCCCTTCACGCCCGCGATGGCGAGGCGCTCGCGTTCGTACCGCAAGCTGCTCGAGGCGCTGGAGGCACTCACGCGCGCGGCCCGCCGCAACAGGCGGAGTTGACGAGAAGAAAGGGATGCGCCCGAGTGGTGAAGCCGTGTGGATTGATTTGCCAGAGTTGAAATCGGGTGCCTTCGACCCCTCGGCCATCTCCCCATGGAGCGGGGAGAGCTGGATTCGAACCAGCGAAACCATGAAGTGCGTGTAGGGCCTCAACGGACAGGCGCTGAGGCCGTGGACGCAGGTGGCATGGATTCCTGAAGAACCGGCTAGCATGGGGGTGTTTTCCGCCGTCGAGGTACACCCATGGGCTGGCCCTCCGTCTCCCGCTCCAGCGCTCGGGCCCACCCGGAGCCGTCCGGGGTGTGGTCCGTCGGGTCCGCGCCGGCCTCACCCGAGAAGTGGGGTCCGCGCCGGAAGATGTTGCTGTTGTTCGCCGCGGGCGTGCTGTCCCAGTACTCGCTGGACGTGCTCGCGTTGGGGCACAACAGCCTCCAGGCCCTGGCCGTCCGCATCGTCTGGTCCCTGGGGATGGTGACCTCCGCGCTGCTGCTGGACGAGCGCGCCGAGTCCTCGGTGCGCCTGCACACGGCCTTCCAGAGCGCGGTGGCCAGCCTGTCCTTCGCCGCGCTGGTGCTCGTCACGGGGGCCACCGCGAGCGCGTACTTCCACTTCTTCCCGTGCATCCCGCTTATCGTGTGCCTGCTCTATCCACGGGACTCGACCGCGGCGACCGTGTCCGGGGCGCTGTGTGGCGCGGGCGCGGCGGGCCTGCTGTGGGTGGAGGGCCGCCCGGCTTCCGAAGTGCTCCTGTGGGCGGGCGTGGTGGTGACGGTGGCGCTCATCGGCGCCTATGGCGTCCATCGGTTCCGCGAGGCGCAGCGGGCGGAGAACGAGGGCCGCCTGGAGCGCGCGCGCCGCGAGGCCCTGGAGACACTCGCCATCAGCGAGCGCCGCCGGGCGCACTCCGAGAAGCTGGCCACCATCGGCCAGCTCGCGGCGAGCGTGATGCATGAAATCAACAACCCGGTGGCCTTCATCGGAGCGAACCTCGACTACCTGGAGCGCGAGGTGCTGTCCGGGGCGGAGGTGTCGCGCGAGGAGCTCGCCGAGGTGTTCCGGGAGACGCGGGCCGGGGTGGAGCGGGTGCGGCAGATCATCGCGGACTTGAGGGGCTTTTCGCGCATGGACGAGGAGGAGCCCACCGAGTGCGCGCTGGCGGACGTGGTGAGCGACGCGGCGAGGATTGCCCGGCTGCGGCTGCAGCACGTGGCGCGGCTGGAGGTGGACATCGCGGAGAACTTGCCGCCGGTACTCGCGGTGCGGCGGAGGCTGGCGCAGGTGCTGCTCAACCTGCTGGTGAACGCGGGGGATGCGCTGGAGGCGCGGGGCCGGCACGGCTCCGAGGTGCGCATCACCGGCCGGCGGGAGGGCGAGCGGGTGGTGCTGCGGGTGGAGGACAACGGCCCGGGATTTCCGCCGCACGTGCTGCCGCGCCTGTTCGAGACCTTCTTCACCACGAAGGGGCCGGAGAAGGGCACGGGGCTGGGACTGGCGCTGTCGCGGGAGATGGTGGAGCAGTTCGGGGGCTCGCTGGTGGCGGAGAACCGCGAGGAGGGCGGAGCGCGCCTGCGCCTGGAGTTCCCGGTCAGCGCCGCGCCATGACACGGCCCGTGGAGGCCCGGTTCAGGCCGAGCCCTCTTTCGTGGTGGGCAACGGCTCGGGCGCATGTGGATCCCACACGTACTCCTCGGTGGGGGTGAGCCGCAGGTTGGTGAAGCCATGGCGAGCGACGAAGCGCTCGAAGCGCTCGGAGACGGTCAAGACTCCAGGTTGCCCCCGGGGACGGAAGATGTCCTCTCCATTCCAGGTGCCGGGCTCCAGGGTGAAGCCGTAGATGGAGTCGAAGTGCGTGTGGCGGCATTCCTCGCAGGCGGGGGGCTGGGCTCCCCGGATGTGACTGCGCGCGAGGTCCACCGCCGCGCGGCCGAAGCAGGGTCTGACGATGAGGTAGCGAGGAACACTGGAGGGCTTGGGGCCCCGCCTGCCCCTGCGGACGCGGAGCACTTCGAGGGGATGGAAGCCCTCGAGCCCCCTGAGGCCCTCGTCACGGAAAGCCTGGGCGAAGCGTTCGGAGATGAGGAGGTCGTCTCCGAGCGCTTTGATGTAGTCGCCGAACTCCTTACCGTACAGCTTCAGGTTCGCGCGGTAGGGAGGGAGCCATTCCCGCATTCCGATGGGGCCACCGCATCGGGAGCAGTCGGTTCCCTCCCCGTGGTTGACGGGCCTGGCCTTGTCGACCTGGGCATCGTAATGCGACCCGAGGACACCTTCTTCCAGGACGAAGAACCGGGGTGACATCGGAGGTTCAGAAGCCATTCGGGAATCTCGCTCGCATCAAGGGCCGATTGTAGATCTCCCGAAGGAAGTCCTCGAACTGCTTGGGAGTGGCTCGCCTGTATTTATCGAGCCATGCGACGACCTCGGCATCCACCTTCCGGTGCCACTCCTGGTAGCCGCAGTGGGATTTCTTATCTACGGCCCGGCTGACGAAGCGTGGGTCCCGGGCCGTGTAGTGACCCTTGAGGGCTTTATGGTTATCCAGCGCATCCGCGATGCGCTTGGAGATGATGTGGTGCAACTGCCCCTTGCACTGAACGGGCTCGGAACAATCCTCGGAGGACTGGGCTTGAGCCTGGATCTCCCCTTCCGCTTTCTGGCTGGACTCCTCCTCCGCCTTCGCGTGCGCCGCGAGCTGCTCCAACTGCCTGAGGAGCTCCGCTGCCTGCTCCGGCTCGCTCAGCGACAGTGACTGGCACGCGCTCAGTGCGCCCTGCTTGCAGCTGCACACCACCGTGAGGTCATTCGGCGCGCACGGAATCGAAATCGGAGCCTGGGTGAGCAGCAGTAAGACGAGCGAGAGCATGGGGCGCCTTCCGAGTGATGGCCTGGGCCCGCGAGGCTAACACCCGGCGCTCGGCCCGAGCCGTGACGCGGGGTGAAGGCGCGGAAGCGCGCGAGCCGCGCCGGCTCGTGCGAAGCTGCGCGGCCATGAAGAACACCTGGAGTCGTCTGCTCGTCCCGCTGTTCCTCCTCTCGTCCGCCTGTGCCACCACGGCCCCGGCCTCCCATGCACCGGAATCCCCCGCGCCCGAGCGTCCCTTCGGCTCGCTGCGAGACCAGGCCACGCGGCAGCAGGCGTGGTTGCGCGAGCGCATGGACACGGCGCTGCCCGCGCTGATGCGCCAGTACGGCATCGAGCTGTGGGTGGTGCCGATGCGCGAGTACAACGAGGATCCCGTCTTCCCGGCGCTGGTATCTCCCACGACGTTCGCGGCGCGGCGGCGCACCATCTA
Source organism: Archangium sp. (assembly GCF_045802675.1). Lineage (GTDB taxonomy): Bacteria > Myxococcota > Myxococcia > Myxococcales > Myxococcaceae > Archangium. Next base: position 43,616 of record NZ_JBJMQO010000042.1, read on the forward strand.
CGTCTTCCACGACCGGGGGCCGGAGAAGGGCGTGGAGCGGCTCGCGCTGGGCGGCGGGACGCAGGGCGGGGTGTACGAGGCCCGGCGCGCGCAGATGCAGGTGGACGGCGGCGGAGTGACGCGGCAGGCCGAGCTGTGGGGCCCGGACCAGTGGAAGCTATTGAAGGCGGTGCTCGAGGAGCGCGAGCCGAAGGTCATCGGCATCAACGTGTCGCGCACGTTCGCCTTCGCGGACGGGCTGTCGCATGGCGAGTACGAGGGCATGGCCGAGGCGCTGGGCACCGGGTGGACCTCGCGCATGAAGCCCGCGGAGGGGCTCGCGGTGGACCTCATCGCGTGGCGGAGCGCGGACGAGGAGCGCTTCTACGAGGACCTGACGAAGCTGGCGTGGAACATCATCGGGACGGGCTTCTCGAACCAGGTGATTACTCCGGGCAAGACGCGCACGAGCGACGTGGTGTGGTGGATGCGGCAGCGGGTGAACGACCTGGGGCTGGGGACGTGGTTCCAGCCGTCGGTGGAGGTGCAGCGGCAGGGGAAGACGGAAGCGGAGCTGGGCGAGGACCCCGTCATCGAGCGCGGTGACGTGCTGCACTGCGACTTCGGGGTGACGGCGCTGCGGCTGAACACGGACACGCAGCACATGGGCTACGTGCTGCGCGAGGGCGAGACGGACGTGCCCGCCGGCCTGAAGGCGGCGCTGGCGAGCAGCAACCGGCTGCAGGACATCGTCTTCGCGGAGCTGCGTCCGGGGCGGACGGGCAATGAGCTGCTCGAGGCCTCGCGCGAGCGGATGAAGGCCGAGGGCCTCGACGGCACGGTGTACTCGCACCCCATTGGCCTCAACGGGCACGGCGCGGGACCGATGATTGGCCTGTGGGACCGGCAGGAGGGCGTGCCGGGCAACGGGGACCACAAGGTGATTGCCAACCAGTGGTTCTCCATCGAGTTGCAGGCGACGAGCCCGGTGCCGGAGTGGGGCGGGCAGAAGGTGCGCTCGGCGCAGGAGGAGGACGTCATCGTCGACGCGAGTGGCAAGGTACGCTGGGCCTTCCAGCGGCAGACCGCCTTCCACCTGGTGAAGTAGCGGGCACGCACGAGGGGACGCACGCCATGAAGGGACTCGCGGGCATTTCGAGCAGGACACTCTGGGTCATCGCCGCCCTGTCCGCGGTCCTCACGGCGGTGCTGTCGGTGAAGCTGTTCGCCATCAATGAGGCGCTGAAGCCGTACGGCATCGTCTGCTACGAATTCGCGTGGTCGGCCGAGCGGGCGATGCGGATGTACTCGGCCTGGGGCGAGGCTGGCAGGGAGGCGGCGCGCTCGTCCTTGCGGTACGACGTGCCGTACCTGCTGGTCTATCCCTTCCTGTTCTCGTCGTTGACGTTGCTGGCCGCGCGGGCCGCGTCCGGGTGGCTCGCGGCGCTGGGGACGTGGCTCGCCGTGGCCCCGTTCGTCGCGGCGCTGCTCGATGCGCTCGAGGACCTGGCGCTCTGGCTCGCGCTGGACCGGTTCCCGCAGCCGCCCGAGTCCCTGCTCCGCCTGGCGGCGCTCGCGGCGGGGATGAAGTTCCTGTTGCTCGGGGCCTCGGGGCTCTACGCGTTGGGTATGGGGTTACGGCGCCTGAAGGGGTGAGGGGCCGGCGGTGGCTCGGGCTCCTGCTCCGAGGGCGAGCAGGCATGCGGGATTTCCAGAGGCCCGGCCGTCCCTTCCGGACGGTGGTCGCTGGCTCCAGGGCTCCGCACCTTTGCCGCCATGGAACGCAACCGGGAAAGACATCACGTCGTCATCATCGGCGGAGGCTTCGGTGGCCTCCAGGCGGCGCGCGGGCTGAAGCGCGCTCCCGTGGATGTGACGTTGATCGACCGCTACAACCACCACCTCTTCCAGCCCCTGCTCTACCAGGTGGCCACCGCGGTGCTCAGTCCGGGTGACATCTCCGCGCCCATCCGCCAGGTGGTGCGCAGCCCGAACACCACCGTGCTGCTCGCCGAGGCGCAGTCCATCGACCTGGCGCGCAAGGTGGTCGTCTCCGATGGCGGCGAGATTCCCTATGACTCGCTGGTGCTCGCCACGGGCGCGACGCACTCGTACTTCGGCCATCCCGAGTGGGCGCGATTCGCTCCCGGGCTCAAGACGATCGACGACGCGCGCGACATCCGCGAGCGCGTGCTGCTGGCCTTCGAGGCCGCCGAGCGCGAGTCCGACCCCGAGCGCCAGCGCGAGTGGCTCACCTTCATCATCATCGGCGCGGGCCCCACGGGTGTGGAACTGGCGGGAGCGCTCGCGTTCATGACGCGGCACTCGCTGCCCAGGGACTTCCGGCGCATCGACACGGCGAGCGCCCGTATCCTCCTGTTGGAGGGCCTCCCGCGCGTGCTCAACACCTATCCCGAGGAGCTCTCGCAGCGGGCGCGCGAGGACCTGGAGAAGCAGGGGGTGGAGGTGCGCACCGGTGCCATGGTGACCGGCGTGGACGAGCTGGGCGTGAGCGTGGGCGACACCCGCATCCCGGCGCGCACGGTGCTCTGGGGCGCGGGCGTGGCGGCCTCGCCGCTGGCGCGCACGCTGGGGGTGCCGCTCGACAAGGCGGGCCGGGTGAAGGTGGAGCCCACGCTGACCGTGCCCGGCCATGAGGACGTCTTCGTGATTGGGGACCTCGCTTCGGTGGTGCAGGACGGCAAGCCGGTGCCGGGCATCGCTCCGGCGGCCATGCAGATGGGCCGGTACGTGGCGAAGAACATCCGCCGCAAGGTCGAGGGTCAGCCGTTGGAGCCGTTCCGCTACCACGACAAGGGCTCGTTCGCGGTCATCGGCCGGGGCTCGGCGATCGGCGTGCTCTACGGCAAGGTCCGCGTAAGTGGCCGGCCCGCGTGGTTGATGTGGCTGGGCATCCACATCACCTTCCTCGTGGGCTTCCGCAACAAGCTCTCGGTGATGGTCGGCTGGGCGTACACGTATCTCACCAAGCGGCGGGACGTGCGCCTCATCACCGGCCTGCACGCGAACCGGCTGCCGCGCATCCAGTCCAAGAGCCTCCCGGGGGTCACCGCGGAGCGCGCCGAGGAGGCCGAGACCGCGAGGGCTCCGGCGTCTGGGTCCGAGCCGGTGCACGTGCACTGAGCGGGGATACTTCCCCTCTCGTGGAATCGGGTTCCACCCCACGGCGTGAAAAGGCGGTACAGTCGCGCGGCCCCCAGCCGTAGCGATGATCCGCCTCCACGCCGTCAACCACCACTTCGGTGAGCGTCACGTCCTCAAGGGACTGGAGCTCACGCTCTCCGAGCGCCGCATCGCCGTGGTGGGGAGCAATGGCTGCGGGAAGAGCACCTTCGCGCGGCTGCTCAACGGGCTGCTGGTGCCGGACGAGGGGCAGGTGCTCGTGGATGGGCTCGACACCCGCAAGGAGGCCCGCGCCATCCGCCGCCAGGTGGGCTTCGTCTTCCAGAACCCGGACCATCAAATCGTCCTCCCCACCGTCGAGGAGGACCTCGCCTTCGGGCTGAAGAACCTCCGGCTCCCCGCGGCGGAGATCTCCACGCGCGTCACCACCATCCTGCGCCGCTACGGCCTGGAGGACTTCCGCCACCACCCGGCGCACCAGCTCAGCGGAGGGCAGAAGCAGCTGCTCGCGCTGTCCTCGGTGCTCGTCATGGAGCCGCGCTACGTCGTCTTCGACGAGCCCACCACGCTGCTGGACCTGCGCAACAAGCGCCGGCTCGCCCAGGTCATCCACGACATGCCCCAGACGGCCATCGTCGTCTCGCACGACCTCGAACTGCTGCGCGACTTCGACCGCGTGCTCGTGTTCGACGAGGGCCGCGTCGTCCTCGATGACGTCCCTTCCGTCGCCCTCGACGCCTACGTCCGGATGATGGCGTGAGCCTCGGCCTCTACCTCCACCGTGACTCGCCCCTCCACGCCCTCCCCGCGGGCGCGAAGATGCTCGGCCTGCTCGCGGCGGGCACGGGGCTGCTGCTCTTCTCCTCGCTGCCCGTCCTCTGCGCGGCACTGGGGGTGACGCTCGGCCTCTACGCGCTCGCCCGCCTGCGCCCGCGCGAGGTGGCTCCCGTCCTCCGCCTCTCCGCCTTCGTGCTCGTTCCGCTCTTGCTCGTGCACGCGCTGCTCTCCGGCTGGGTCCCCGCGCTCGAGGCCGTGCTGCGGCTCGCCGTGCTGCTGCTGCTCGCCACGCTCGTGTCCCTCACGACGCGGGCCTCGGACATGCTCGAGGCGATGGAGCGCGCCCTGCGTCCCCTGGCCCGCTTCGGGGTGAATCCCGCGCGGCTGGGGCTGCTGCTCTCGCTCACCCTGCGCTTCATCCCCCTGCTCGCCGAGTGGCTGCGCGAAATCCAGGAGGCCCAGCGCGTGCGCGGGCTGGAGTCCAACCCCGTCGCGGTGCTCGTGCCGCTGCTCGTGAAAACCCTCCGCACCGCGGACACGCTCGCCGAGGCCATCGACGCGCGTGGCTTCGACCCCGAGGAACCCTCGTGAAGACCCGCGACCTCGTCCATGTCGCCCTGTTCGCCGCCCTCATGGCCGTGCTCGGGCTGATGCCTCCCCTGACGCTGCCCTTCATCCCCGTGCCCATCACCGCGCAGACGCTGGGCGTGATGCTCGCGGGCTCCACGCTCGGGGCGCGCAAGGCGGGCCTGTCCCTGCTGCTCTTCCACGTGCTCGTGGCCGCGGGGCTGCCGCTGCTCGCCGGAGGCAATGGCGGGCTCGCCGTGTACCCCGGGCCCACCGGCGGCTTCTTCGTGGGCTTCCTGCCCGCGGCCTTCGTCATCGGCTGGCTCACCGAGCGCGCCTGGCGCCGGCTGTCCGTGCCGCTCGCCTTCGCCATCAACGTGCTCGGCGGCATCGGCGTCATCTACGCGGTGGGGATTCCGTGGCTCGCCGTGTCCGCGAAGCTGCCGCTGGCGAAGGCGGCGTTGGGCTCGCTGGCCTTCGTCCCCGGGGACTGCGTGAAGGCCGCCATCGCCGCCTCCGTCGCCGTCACCCTCAAGCGCGCGTGGCCGCTCATCCAGGCGCCCCGGGCTGGAGCCGAGGCGCCCCGGCCGGCGGAGTCTCCCGGTCCCCAGCGCGGGTGAAGCGCGGCTGGCGCGTCCACTGACACGTCAGCGGGCCCGGCTACGGGCCCTCACGCCATGGCGTGGCAAGTGCACAGGGGATGCGCTCCAGTGTAGAGGAGTCCTCCATGAACCCGTTCCTCCGAATCGTGGCCGCCACGGCCCTGGCCCTGTCGTTCTGTGTTGCCCCTCCCGCTCGCGCCGAGGGCGCACGAGGACAGTCCAAGGAAGAGGCCGTGCTGCGCCAGTTGGTGGCCGAGCAGGCCGAGGCCTGGAACCGTCACGACGCGGCGGCCTGGAGCAAGGACTTCGCTCCGGACGCGGACTTCATCAACATCGTGGGCTCGGTCTTCCGGGGCCGCGCGGAGATAGAGCAGCGGCACGCCTTCGTCTTCGCCCGCGTCTTCAAGGAGAGCCACACGCAGGTGACGGTGAGCCAGGTGCGCTTCCTCGAGCCCGGCGTGGCCGTGGTGGACATGGAGCACGTGGTGACGGGCTACACGGGGCTGCCTCCGGGAGTGCAGCCCACCGAGCCGGGCGTGCTGCGCACCCGCATGCGCTTCGTGATGAAGCGCACGGGGGGCCGGTGGTGGATCGTCGCCGGCCAGAACACGGACGTGAAGCCGGCTCCGGCGCCGCCCGCGCAGCAGGGCCCTGGCCCCGCCGCGCAGCAGCCCTGAGGGCGGCCTACTTCGCCGCTCCCGTCATCGACTTGAGCACCTTCACCAATGCCTGCTTCTCCTCCTTGGAGAGGTCCAGCGGCTTGATCGTCTTCGACACCGCGCCGGCGTAGTTGCCCGCGGGCTCGCCGCCCTTGTTGTACAGCTCGACGACGTCTTCGAGCGTCTTGAGCTCGCCGGTGTGCATGTACGGCGCCGTGAGCTCCACGTTGCGCAGCGTGGGCGTCTTGTAGGCGCCCTCCAGCTCCGGGCCCTTCTCCTGCAGGTCGCTGCTCAGCCGCTGGAGCCGCGAGGACTCGACGCCCGAGGGCGCATCGCTGTAGGGCCCCGCCGAGTTGAAGGGCCAGCCGAGCATCTTGCCGGCCGCCTCCGCCACGCCGCGCTTGCTGTCGCTCAGGTCCTTCACGCCGATGTTGTGGAACTGGTCGTCGCTGAGCGAGGGGCCCTTGTGGCACGCGGCGCACTGGCCCGTGCGCACGAACGTCTTCAGCCCGAGGTACGCCGGGTCCGACTCGGCCTTGCCGGCCTGCACCGCCTCGAGGAAGCGGATGACGTCCTGGTCGAAGGTCGCGTCGTTGCGCACCAGCGTGCGCTCGTACGCGGCGATGGCCTTGCCGAAGTTGGCCAGCAGCACGTTGTCGTCCGTCTCCTCCGAGGGCAGCTTGCCGAAGAGGGCGCGGTAGTCCTCGGCGTAGAGCTCGGAGAGGCGGGCGCGGAGGAGGGTGGGGCTGGAGGCCATCTCCACGGTGCTCAACAGCGGCAGCAGGGCCTGGTTCCACAGCCGGTCCGCGCGGCCGTCCCACATGAACCAGGTGCTGTAGCCCGAGTTGAGGACGGAGGGCGGGTTGCGCCCGGTGAGCTGGCCCTCGCAGCCGGTGGCCTTGGGCGTGTCCACGGAGCGGCCCTCGCCGTCATGGCAGCTCTGGCACGAGATGTTGCCGCACCCTGACAGGCCGGGGTCCTTGAAGAGCCGCTGGCCGAGCGACGCCGCGGCCGGGAGGTCGCCATACTTGTTCGTCGGGTCCTTCGGGGGCGTGCGCGTGGGGCTGTGCAGGCTCTGCAGCAGCTCCAGCTCGTCGACGTTGGGGAAGGGCTCCTCGGAGGTGCAGGACAGGGCCAGGGAGCCCGCGAGGGCTCCGGTCAGCATCCAGGTGCGCAGGGGGTGACGGCTCATCGGCGAGTCTTCCTTCGTGGTGCCAGTGCGGCGGGGACCCCACGCGGGTCCACCCGGGCGAGCACTGTAACCCTGGCCTGTCCCGTAGGGCCATCACCGGGCCCGGAGCAGGCCGCTCACGGCGCGAGGACGGTGAGCGGGTTCTCCACCTTGTCCACGCCGAAGACGTACCAGACGCCGTTCTCCGCCATGCGGCGCCGCGGCTCGCCGTGCACCACGTCGCGCACGCCGGGCACCCACCAGGCGGGCACACCGGCCAGGCGCCTGGCCGCGAGGCTGTTGATGTCGCCGTCCAGCGTCACCACGCCGTCGCTCATGGGCCTGGCCCGCACCCGTTGGCCGCCGCGGTGCTAGTCCACGTCGCCGGTGGCGAACGAGGCGCCCGCCAGCAGCCGGACGCCGGGCAGGTCGACGGAAGTGCCGAGGCCGAAGCCTCCGAGGAAGTACAGGTCCAGCGTGCTCCCGGTGTGCTTGCGCACGCCCAGCAGCAGCTCACCGCCAGGCCGGCCGCCCTGCAGGGGCAGGTTCACCAGCAGGCTCACCTCGGGCCGCGTCGCGGTGTCGTTCTTCCCTCGCGAGGTGACGGTGGTGCCCACGCGCAGCTCGCTGCCCACCACGTCCTGCTCGCGCCCCGTCAGCCGCGACAAATCCTGGCGCGGACGCAGCAGGGCCCCCACCTCGGCGCCCACCTGGTAGCTCTCGCCCTGGAGGCCCGCCTGCAGCTTGGGATTCACCGCGTACGTGTCCCGCCCGAGAATCTCCGCCCGGCCCACCGGCAGCGCCGCCGCCAGCTCCACGCCGAGGTTCAGCGGCGCCCCGTTCTTCACCTGCAGCGGCGCCGCGCGCACCGACACCCACGGCGAGTCCAGTCCCTGGCCATTGGGCGGTGGGACGTTCCGCGTCTCGTGGCCCGCCTGCACGAGGACGTAGGCCAGCTGCGCTCCCACCTGCAGCCAGGGCAGCACGCCGACGGCGGCGGTGAGGTGCCCGGTGAGCTTGTTCTCCACCGTGCTGCTCGCGCTGACGGCCGGGTCCCACGAGCGCGCGAAGTTGAGCGGCAGGCTCTCGTAGTGCACCTGCGCCGAGACGCGCACGACGCCCGGGTCCAGCGTCCGGCCCGTCCCCACCACCAGCGAGCCCAACCCGGAGGTCTCGAGCTGCAGGCGCTGCAGGCCAAAGGTCGGCAGGGGGCTCCCGCCCTGGGCCACGGCCAGGCCCGGCGCGAATACCGCACACAAGAGGACGAGGATTCGGCGAGACATGGAAGACGGCTCCAGGGAAGAGCGCAGACGCAGCCCGGCCGCGCGACGTCTGACAGGGGCCGCACCTTCGGGGATGCCCGTGCGGCTCGCAAGAATCATCTCACGGCTCCCCCGGTTTCGTCTGAACTGAGGATTTCCGCTGACGCGCGCGCCGCCCCGCACGCGGGGTGTCGGTTCATTGAGGCACGCGGTGCCGCCTGTTAGCGTGCGAGGCCTCGAATGATCCACCCTCTGAGAAGAGCCACCCAGGTCCTCTGGGTGTTGGCCCTGCTGGTGCTCGTGGGGAGCATCGGCGCGTGGCTGTACCAGAATCCCCTCCCGGACGTGGACAGTGCGCGCCGCGTGGGCTCGCGCTTCCTGGGGCTCATCTTCACGCCGGCCCTGCTCGGGTGCGTGGGGCTGTGCCTCGCGCTGGGCGCGGGAGGCGCCTGGGCCGAGTCGCGCGTACGCCGCTCGCGCCTGGCCTTCGCGCGCCGGCCCGCGCTCTCGCCGCTGGCGGTGGTGGACGCGGACGTGGCGTTCGCCGTGCGCGAGATGCTCGCCGAGCTCCAGCAGGTGCTGCGCGGCTACGTCTCCCGCTCCGAGCCGGACATGATCGCCTTCGTGGACGTGCTGCTGGACGGGGCCATCCGCGTGGGCGCCAGCGACGTGCACATGCACCCGCTGGAGACGGGCACCCGCGTGGCCTTCCGCGTCCACGGCGTGCTCGAGGAGGTCTTCATGATGCCGCGCGAGCACCACCCGCGCCTCATCAACCGCATGAAGGTGCTGGCCAAGGTGGTGCTGTTCCGCTCGGACAAGCCGCAGGACGGCCACTTCGGCATCAGCACCCCCGAGGGCCCCGCCGACATCCGTCTGTCATTGCTGCCCACCAACCACGGCGAGTCCGTGGCGCTGCGCATCGCCCGCAGCACCGTGCGCCTGCCGGAGCTCGTCAAGCTGGGCATTCCGCCGGGCGTGGTCGAGTCCTACCAGCGCCTGCTCGACTCGCCCCAGGGCGTCATCTTCGTGGCGGGCGCCACCGGCGCGGGCAAGACGACGACGCTGTACTCCTCGCTCGGCTACATCAAGCAGACGCGCGGAGACCTCACGCGCATCGCCACCATCGAGGATCCCGTCGAGTACGACGTGCCCCTCTTCTCCCAGACGCAGGTGAACGCCGAGCAGGGCTTCACCTTCGCCCAGGGCCTGCGCTCGGTGCTGCGGCAGGACCCCAACGTCATCATGGTGGGAGAGATTCGCGACGCGGAGACGGCGCGCACCGCCATCCAGGCGGGCCTGAGCGGACACCTGCTGCTCACCACGGTGCATGCCACCTCGGCGGCGGGCGTCTTCAACCGCCTCATCGAGATGGGCGTGGAGCCCTTCCTGCTCGCGTCCGCCTCCGTGGCCAGCGTGTCGCAGCGGCTCGTGCGCGCGCTGTGCCCGCACTGCCGCGTGCCCAGCAGCCTGGAAATCGACGAGCTGGCCCGGCTGGAGGCCGCGGGGCTGTCCACCGCGGGGCCCTTCTTCAAGCCGGTGGGCTGCGCGCGCTGTGGCGGCTCGGGCTACCTGGGACGCGCCGCGCTCTACGAGGTGCTGCGCGTCAGCCCGGCCATCCGCGAGTGCGTCAACACCAAGGTGCCCACCTCGCGCACGCAGGACGTCGCCGTGCAGGAGGGCATGGTGCCCCTGCTGGCCGCGGGCCTGGCGCGCGTGAATGCCGGGACCACGACGCTCAAGGAGGTCTTCCGTGTGGTGGGCTGAGCGCGGCGCAGTGCGGGAGGTGGAGTCGTGAGCGGCACCCATGCACCCCAGGCGCCGGAGCGGGCGCCCGAGCAGCTTCCGGGACAGACGGCGGAGCCCGCCCTGCCCGGCGGCGCCCCCATGGCACGCGCCTCGGATGGAGGCCCTCCCCGGCCCGTGCAGCCGGGCGGCCCCGCTTCCCCGGGCCCCTCCCGCACCGAGTGGCTGGCCGCGGGGCTGAAGCTGGCCTCGGCCCTGTGCGCGCTCGCGGCGGTGGGGCTCGTCGTGCGCCCGCTGCTGCTCGGCGAGCTGTCGCTGACGCCGCGGATGCTCACCCTCCAGCCCACCTTCTCCGAGGAGCCGGTGGCGCCGCCCCCCGTGGCGGCGGAGACGCCCGCTCCCCAGGAGGCGCCCCCGGGCTCGGTGACGCGCGAGGAGCGCGCCGACTTCGACGGCGCCGTCCTGATGATCGACTCGGAGCCCTCCGGGGCCACCGTGCTGGTGGATGGGAGGGATCAGGGCGAGACGCCGGTGTCGGTGGGGCTCGAGTGTCTGCCGGGCACGCCCGTCATCGTCTCCATCTCCCTGCGCGGCTACGAGCGGGCGAAGCACACCACGCTCTGCCCGCATGACGCGCTGGTGAAGGTGACGGCGCAGCTCAAGAAGAGCCCCGGCAAGGCCTCCGGCAAGAAGTGACACGGCAAGCGGGCGGTGCGGCCCGCGCACGTGATAAGGATTGGGGCCGCACAGGCCCCTCGGCCTGGTGGAGAGCTCACGGGTTGGGAGGCCGCACCGTTGAAGCTGCTGCTGGTTGAGGACTCGCGCTCCGTCGTCGCCTTCCTCGAGCAGATACTGCGCCGCGAGCCGGACCTCGAGCTGCTGCCGGCAGTGGGCAATGGCCGTGACGCGGTGGCGGCGGTGCAGCGCTGGAATCCCCAGCTCGTGCTGATGGACCTGGTGCTCCCCGGGGGCATGGACGGGGTGGAGGCCATCGCGGAGATCATGGCCACGGCGCCGTGCCCCATCGTGGTGTTGAGCGGGCAGCTCGGCATGCCGGGGAGGGACAGGACCTTCGAGTCGCTGCGGGCCGGAGCGGTGGACGTGCTGGGCAAGCCGACGGCGGGCGGGCTGGAGGCGGTGAAGGAGTTCCGCGAGCGGCTGCTGCGCACGGTGCGGGTGATGGCGCACGCGCGGGTGGTGGGCCGGAGGCGGACGACGTCGCCGCGCCTGCAGGCGTTGCAGCCCGTGCCGCCTCCGGTGGCGCCGGGGCTCGAGACGAAGCCGTGCTCGCTGCTGGCGATTGGAGGCTCCACGGGCGCGCCGCCGCTGGTGTACGAGCTGTTGCGCGCGTTGCCGGTGCCGGCGCCCTTCCCGGTGGTGGTGGCGCAGCACATCGTCCGGGGCTTCGAGCCAGGGTTCGCGAAGTGGCTGGGCGGCACGGGACACCGGACGCTGGTGGCGCAGGGCGGCGAGTGGCTGGAGCCGGGGACGGTGTACGTGGCGCCAGCGGACCGGGACCTCTCGGTGCGAGGGGGCCGCTTGCAGACGCAGCCGTCGCGAGGCGTGGCGGTGCCCTCGGTGGACGTGCTCTTCGAGAGCGTGGCGGGCTTCTACGGGGCGAGGGCGGTGGGGCTGCTGCTGACGGGGATGGGGGAGGACGGGGCGCGGGGCCTGCTGGCGATGCACCAGGCGGGGGCGCTGACGGTGGCGCAGGAGGGCTCCAGCTGCGTGGTGGACGGCATGCCGGGGGCGGCGAGGGCACGGGGCGCGGCGAGCCAGGTGCTCACCCCGGGCGACATGGCCGCGCTGCTCACGGCCCTCGCGAAGGCCTCCGCCTCTTCCCTGGGGAGAGGGCCGGGGTGAGGGGTCCCCCGGAACCAGATTCAACCCTGTTGCATCTACGGGGAAGAGCCCCCCCCCTCACAGCCGTTCCCTACCGATGGCCGTGCTCCCCTGTTGCTTGGAGGGCAAGGGAGCTGTCTTGCGAGACGTTGGCGGGTCGCGGAGGGCGTCCACCTCGTTGTCGTCCACGGCGTGGCGTTTGAAGCCGGGCCGCGTTCATGCACAGCTTCCGGACTGGAATGAGAGAGCACCACGTGAGCGGGCAGACCGGCAGACTCCTGATCATCGCCAACGACGCGGGGCTGCGTTCCGAGCTACGCCAGTGGGTGGAGGGAGACTGCGAGGGGCGTTACGCGCTCGCCGAGGCCGCGACCGGCGCGGCCGGGGTGCACGCCGTGGCCACCGGGGAGGGAGCGCCCGACTGCGTGTTGCTCGCCCACGAACCGCCCGCGGTGGATGCGCTGGAGGTGCTGGCCGCGCTGCGCGAGGACCGTCCCGTCCCGCCCTGCCCGGTCGTCGTCCTTCCCGTGGCCCCGGCGGGAGGGCGTGAGCTGGAGCGGGCGGCGCTGCGGGCGGGGGCCATGGAATGGCTCGAGCGGGGCTCGCTGAGCGCGCGGGCGTTGACCCACGCCCTCGAGAACGCGATGGAGCGCTTCGCTCCCTGGCGCACGGCGCGGGACGCCGGACACGGCAACGGCACGGACGCGGCCGGGGCCACCGGGAGCAGCAAGGCGCAGCTCGAGGCCATCCTCAACGCGATGGCCGACGGCGTGGTCGTCTTCGACATGGCCGGCAACGTGGTCCACCTCAACGAGGCCGAGGCGCGCATCTGCGGCTTCTCGAGCGCCGCGGAGATGAAGCGCGACCTCCCGTTCTTCGCCACCCTCTACGAGCTGTCCACCGACGACGGGCGGCTGCTGCCGGTGGAGGAGTGGCCGGTGTCGCGGGTGCTGCGGGGCGAGACGGTGGTCGCCTGCGAGCTGCGCACCCGGCGGCGCGATACCGGACAGGACTGGCGCATCCACTTCAGCGGCTCGCCCGTGTGTGACGAGGCGGGACGGCAGGTGCTCGCCATCGTCATCACCCGCGACCTCACCGCCCAGGCCCGGGCCGAGAAGGCGCTGCGCGAGTCGCAATGGCGTTACCAGACGCTCTTCGAGTCCATCGACGATGGCTTCTGCCTGCTGCAGCTGATCTTCGATGCGCACGGCGAGCCCGTGGACTACCGGTTTCTCGAGACGAACACCGCCTATGAGACCCACACGGGGCTCCGGAACACCGTCGGCCGGACGGTGGGGGAGCTCTTTCCGGTCATCAACGAGTCCTGGCTCCAGCGCTACGCGGAGGTGGCGCGCACCGGCGGCTCCATCCGCTTCGAGGACCACACCCCGGCGGTGGACCGCTGGCTCGAGGTGTACGCCACCCGCGTGGGCGAGCCGGGGAGCCAACAGGTGGCGATCGTCCTCAAGAACATCACCGAGCGGAAGCGGGCCGAGCAGGCGCTGCGCGAGAGCGAGGCCCGCGCGTACCAGGCCGCCGCCCGGGCCGAGGCCGAGAGCCGCCTGCTCGACGCGGTGCTCGAGGCGGCGCCCGCGGGCATCATCGTGGCGGATGCGAGCGGCCAGCTCGTGCGGATGAACCCCGCCAATGGGCGCCTGTGGGGAACAGCGCCGCGCTCCTCCAGCGTGGACGAGTACCGCGAGTGGAAGGGCTGGTGGGCCGACGGCTCGGAGCGGCACGGGCGCCGCCTGGAGCCCCAGGAGTGGGCCATGGTCCGGGCCCTGCGCGGGGAGCTCACCCCCGGCGACATCATCGAGATCGAACCGTTCGACGCGCCGGGGATGCGCCGCACCATGCTCAATTCCGCCGCGCCCGTGCGGGATGGGGCGGGGAGGATTGTCGGGGGCGTGGTCGCGCAGATGGACATCACGGCCCGCGTCGAGGCCGAGGCGGCCGTCCGCCGGAGCGAGGAGCGCTACCGCCTCGTCGGCCGCGCCACCAACGACGTCATCTGGGACTGGGAGCTCGCGACGGACCGGCTCGACTGGAACGACGCGGTGCGGGAGCACTTCGGCTGCACGCAGGAGGAGCTCGGCCCCACCATCGACGGCTGGTACAGCCGCATCCACCCGGAGGACCTCGAGCGCGTCGTCTCCGGCATCCACGCGGCCATCGACGGCACCCAGGAGACGTGGGCCGATGAGTACCGCTTCCGCAGGAGCGACGGCTCCTACGCCGCCATCCTCGACCGTGGGCACATCGCCCGGGAGGCCTCCGGCAAGGCCGTGCGCATGATTGGCTCGATGCTCGATTTGACCGAGCGCCACCGCACCGAAGCCGCCCTGCGCGAGAGCAAGGAGCGCTTCGAGGCGCTCGCCGACAACATGTCCCAGCTCGCCTGGATGGCGGACGAGACGGGCAGCCTCTTCTGGTACAACCAGCGTTGGTTCGACTACACGGGCACCACGTTCGAGGAGATGCAGGGGTGGGGCTGGCAGAAGGTCCACCACCCGGACCACGTGGCGCGGGTGACCGAGCGCTACGCGAAGCACATCGCCTCGGGCGAGGTGTGGGAAGACACCTTCCCGCTGCGCTCCCGGACGGGCGAGTTCCGCTGGTTCCTCTCGCGCGCCTGTCCCATCCGGGACGGCTCGGGCCGGGTGCGCCGCTGGTTCGGCACCAACACGGACATCACCGCGCAACTGGAGGCCGAGGCCCAGCTCAAGGAGGCCCTGCGCGCGCGCGACGAGTTCCTCTCCATCGCGAGCCATGAGCTGCGCACCCCGCTCACGTCGCTGAAGCTGCAACTTCAGATGACGCGGCGGCGCATCGAGCGCGGAGACCCGAGCGCCTATGCGCCCGCGCAGGTGAGCAAGCTGGTGGAGCAGTCCAACCATCAGCTGGCGCGGCTGGCGCGGTTGGTCAACGACATGCTCGACATCGCGCGCATCCAGACGGGCCGCCTCGTCATCGAGCCGGGCCAGGTGGACGCCGTGTCGCTCACCCGCGAGGTGCTCGAGCGCCTGGGCCCGCACCTGGCCGAGTCGGGCACCCCCGCCACCCTGGAGGCCCCCGAGCGGCTCAAGGCCGAGTGGGACCCCTTCCGCATCGAGCAGGTGGTGACGAACCTGCTCACCAACGCCATGCGCTACGGGGACCACAAGCCGGTGGCCGTGGCGCTGCGCTCGCACGAGGGGCGCATCCTGCTGAGCGTGAAGGACCAGGGGCTCGGCATCCGCGAGGAGAGCCAGGAGCGCATCTTCAACCGCTTCGAGCGGGCCATCTCCGCCAATGACGTGTCGGGGCTGGGCCTGGGGCTCTTCATCAGCCGGCAGATTGTCGAGGCCCACGGCGGCCGCATCTGGGTGGAGAGCGAGGGCCCCGGCCACGGCGCGACGTTCTTCGTCGAGCTGCCCGCGTTCCCCGACTTCACCCGGCTGGAGCTCCCTGGAGCGGAGCTGGGCGCGGCTCCGCTCCAGGCGCGGAGATTCCAGGGACGCGCGTAGCGCCTGGACTGGGCTCACCGGCCCCAACTCCCGGAGTCCGGGCTCACTCGTACGCGCGCAGCATGTGCTCCAACTCGTGGGCCAGTCCGGGCTCGAGGTGCCGGGCCGAGCGCACCGCCTCCCGCAGCTCCCGGAGCCGCGCCGGTGAGGGATTGGCGGAGAAGCTCCGGTAGGACGCGGTCGTCCACCGCTCGAGGTGGTGGAGGGCCCGCGTGCGCGAGGGCTCATCCGGGAGCGCGGCGGCGTCGATGAGCAGGGGGAGGGCGTCGAAGCGCGGCAGGGCCACGATGAGCTCGAGCGCCTGTCGGAGGGCATGGGGGAACAGCCCCGGCCGGAAGAGGCAGCGGCGCAGCCACTCGGGAGTGATGCGCCCCGTGCGCTGGGACAGAGCAGCGGCCGCGGCCCGGCAGACGCTCGGCGCCGGGTCGAGGAAGAGCTCGCGCAGGGCCTCCACGCTGCCATCCCCGTCCAGCCGGCCCAGGGCCGTGACGGCCTCGCGCCGCACCGCCACGAGCGGGTGAGCGAGCAGGGCCCTCAGCCGCGGCACGTCCGAGACGTTGCCCGTTTCCCCCAGTCCGGCGACGGCTCCGGGACGCACGGGCTCCTCCCGCAGTGCCGCGCGGTACAGCTCGGAGACGTCCACGGTGCCGGAGAGCCGGCGCTGGGCGTAGTCGCGGATGGCGCCGCTCGGGTCCATCAACGCCTCGCGCACCTTGGCCCCGGCGAGCGCGGGCACCCGCCGCGCGTAGAGGTTATAGGCCTCGCGCCGGATGAACATGGTGCGCGAGCGCTCCAGGCGCGCGAGCACCGGGGGAAGCTCCTCGTCGGAGAAGAGCGCGTCCACGTGCTCCACGGCGAGCAGCCGCACCACCGGATCCGCGTCGTCCAGGCACCGCTCGACGGCGCTCCGGGCCAGCTCCGGGGGGCCCTTCATCAACAGCCGGAAGGCCGAGCGCCGCGACCGCCACGACAACGCCTCGAGGTGCCGCTCCAGCCACGCGAGCGCGTCCGGCTGGCCCAGCCGCGCCATCGCCGCCTCGAGGAAGGGCGAGTGGTCCGCGCGCGTGAGCTGGCGCAGCGTCTCCAGCAGGGGGAAGTGCCGGACGAGCAGCTCCAGGGGAACTCGGGGGAGCGCCGCCATCGCGGCTCGCAGCGCGGTGTCGCGCACGGGCCCCACCCAGTCATTGAGGCGCACGAGGAGGAAGGGCCAGGCGGCCACGTCCCCGCTGTCGGCCAGGCGCTGTAGGGCGGCCTGCCGCGTGAAGCCATTCGGGTGACAGGTGAGCAGCGCCATCACCGAGGGCGACAGCGAGGCGAAGCGGTCCAGGTACTGGGGCCGGAGCTCGGAGTAGTCCGTGTCGTGGAGACTGGACTGGCGCAGGGACTCGTCCACGCCGCGCACGTCCTCCGGGCCGAGGCAGGCGACGAGGTGGTGCAGGGCCACGGAGAGGGCTCGCGTCTCGTCGTCCCGGGCCCAGCACAACATCCGGAAGACGGGCAGCACCAGGGCCGGCTCCTGTTGTGCTCCGAGGGGGAGCAGGAGGGCGTCCCGGTCGGCCCCCCGGGCGTTGCGCAGTTGCTCGAGGTAGCCCGTCTTCGAGTGCAACGCATCCAGCAGCGCCCGGGCGCGAGGGGAGAGGGATTTCATAGGGGATCGACTGACGAGCGCGGGGCGCATCTGAACGATTTGCCACCGCGGAGGGCTTCCGAGGCACAATGTAGAGGCGGAGTCTCACGGGAGGGAAGGCATGACCCGATTCAACGCTTGGAGCCGGCTCGCGTCGCTGCTCGGAATCGAGCACCCCATCATCCAGGCTCCAATGGCGGGTGGCGCCACGACGCCAGAGCTGGTCGCCGCCGCGTCGAACGCGGGAGGGCTGGGCTCGACGGGTGCCGCCTACCTGAAACCCGAGGACATCGTGAAGCACTCGCGGCGGGTGAGAGAGCTCACGGACAAGCCCTTCGCCATCAACCTCTTCGCGCCCCTGCCCGCGCCGGGCGAGGTGGAGCCGGGCCGCATGCTCGCGGTGCTGGCGCGCTACCACGAGGAGCTCGGGCTCGCGCCGCCGCAGCCGCCGAAATCTCCGTTGCCCCCCTTCGACGAGCAGGTGGACGCCGTGGCGGAGAGCGGGGCGCGCGTCTTCAGCTTCACCTTCGGGATTCCGCCCGCCGCGGTGCTCGAGCGGCTGAGGGCTCGAGGCATGTTGCTCGCGGGGACGGCGACGACGGTGCGCGAGGCGAAGCTGCTGGAGGCGGCGGGAGTGGACGTGGTGGTGGCGCAGGGCGCCGAGGCCGGTGGACACCGGGGCACCTTCGCGGGGCCCTTCCAGGCGGCGCTGGTGGGCACGATGGCGCTGGTGCCGCAGATGGTGGACGCGGTGCGCCTCCCGGTGGTGGCGAGCGGAGGCCTCATGGACGGGCGGGGAATCGCGGCCGCGCGGGTGCTGGGCGCGAGTGGCGCGCAGCTCGGCACGGCCTTCCTGAGCTGCCCCGAGTCGGGCATCGCCGCCGTCTACAAGGCCGCGCTGCGCGAGGCGCACGACGACTCGACGGTGGTGACGCGAGCCTTCTCCGGCCGTCCGGCCCGGGGGCTCGCCAACGCCTTCACGGAGGCCATCGGGGACTCGGAGGACATCCTCCCGTTCCCACTCCAGCACGCGGCGACGACGCCCCTGCGAAGCGCCGCGTCGGCCCGGGGCGATTCGCGCTTCATCGCGCTCTGGGCGGGCCAGGCCGCCGCGCTGTCACGCGGCCGCCCGGCGGGAGAGTTGATGCGGGAGCTCATCGCCGAGTCCGAGCGGCTCGGCTGAGCATCACGGCGCGACGAAGAGGCAGCGTGTCACCGGGACGATGATGTCCGCGAGCACGTACAGGTAATACGTCTTGCCGCTCGTGAGCGTCGCGGGCGAGCCGCTCGCGGGGAAGCGCTGGGACATGCCGGCGGGGACGACGCCATAGCGCACCGAGCCACTCGCCACGGGCGTGCCGTCCGCGGGCACGTCGATGCGCCAGAGCGTGCCCTCGGGCAGGTCGAGGTTCGGCGGCACCGTGGGCGACGTGGCCTCCTGCTCGAGCACGTACACGTAGCGGGCCTTGCCTCCGCGCCAGTTGAGCGTGCCATCGGCTGAAATGCCCTCACCGTTCTCGCACGTGGTGGGCCGGTAGAAGCGCTGGTCGTCCAGCGGGCCCGCGCCGTAGGGCTGGCTGGTGTAGTCCTCGCGCTTGTAGCCGCGCTGGAGGAGCTCGGCCTCGAAGAAGCGCGCGATGCGGGCCGCATCCGTCGTGACGAAGATGGAGTCGTTGGGCCGCTCGGGCGAGGCGCGCGAGAAACCGTTGTTGTGCTCGGGCCGGTAGGCGCCGAAGCCGACGGTGTTGATCCACCCGGCGCCCATGGCCAGGCCGCGCGGGTTGAACGAGTTGATGAAGTTGCCCGGCGACTCGACGTACCAGTTGGACGGGCCCTTGGGCGCGCGCGTCGAGTGGCAGCACACGCAGGCGGTCGCCTCGATCTGCGACCTCACCCAGTTCACCTCGGCCACGTACACCGGGTCCTTCAGGCGCGGATCCTCGCGCTCGGCGTCCGGCGCGGGAGGCACCGGGTAGTAGGGGCGCTGGGTGCGCACGCGGTCACAGCTCGCGTAGTCGCTGAAGCTGCGGCCGGGCTCGGTGGCGCCGGAAATCATCTCCCACGTGCAGACCTTCCCGCCTTCCGACTGGCCGGGGGCCTCGCCCGCCTTGGGGTCCACGCACGTGAGCACCGGCTGCTGGAACGTGGGCAGCCCCGTGTCACCCAGGTCCACCACCTTGCCGCCGCAGACGGGCGCCGGGTCGAACACGCCGCCGCCGAACAGCTCACACCCGCGCTGCATGGAGGCGCACTTCTCCGCGTTCACGCCGGGGAAGGTGATGCGCTGCCACTGGTCGTCCTTGTCTCCCTCCAGGAAGCAGTAGCCCAGCCGCTCCTCGATGCCGCACGCCGAGCCCAGCACCACCGTCGCGCCCTCGTCCTTACAGTTCTCCGTCGCCTCCGTGTCGCTCCACTCCCCGAGGTAGTCGCGGCACTCCTCGAGGTTGCTGAACTTGTTCGTATAGGTGCAGTGGCCCACCACCTTCTCGGGCACCTGGGGCACGGTCTTGTCCCGGCACCCCGCGAGGACGGACATCAGGACGCAACAAGACAGCAACAACCGCGGCGCGGTCATCGGATGACTCCCAATTGGAAAAACGTGTGGATTACTTCGCGTAGCCCTTCATGAACCCGTCGAGATGGCGCTCGAGGAAGACAGCCAGGTCGAGCGGACGGCAGCGGCGTCCGTGCAGCTGGTGCTGATGGAAGAGCGCCATCAACACCGGGGACAGCAGGGCGAGCGCCGCCACGCGCGCATCCGGCACCGACAGCTCGCCGCGCGCGTGGAAGACGATGAGCAGCTCCTCGATGGAGTGGAGCGTGGGCTCGAAGATGGAGGAGATGTAGATCTGCCCCAGCTCCGAGTCGCTCATGCCCTCGGCGAAGCCCGCGGCGTGCATGCCGCCCAGGGCTCCCGTCCACGCGGCGGAGAGCTGCTCGAGCAGGTGATGGAAGGCCTCGCGCGCTGGCCGCTCCGCCAGCGTCTTGGCCCAGGCCACGCGCTCCTCTCCGAACTTCATCAGGTGCTCGAAGGCGGCCTGCACCACCCCGCGGCGGTCTCCGAAGTAGTGCCGCAGCGTGCCCGGGTCGACTCCCGCGCCCTCCGCGAGCACCCGCAGGCTCGGGTGCGTGCCCCCCGCCAGGAGCAGCTGCCGCGCGAGGCTCGCCACGAGCTTCGACCGCGTCTCCTCATGATCCCGGTTGCGCGCTCCCGATATCCTTCCCATGGATGGGAGTATTATTCCCCGCCATTTGACGCCGCAAGCTCTCGTGAGCCACCGGGAGCGGATTTATATTGTTCCACGATGCTGAGATTTATTTCCCCGGGCCGCGGCTTCCGGGCGCCATCCGCTAGAGTGGGGCGCGTGGCGAATGTCTTCCGGGTCCAGGTGGAGGCTTCCCGCTCGCGCGGGGCGGTGATGGTGTTGGCGCGGGCGCTCCAGGTGCCCCTGGAGTCGGCGCGCCAGCTGTTGGCCGAGCCTCGCGTGCTGCCCCGGGACCTGGAGGAGGGCGAGGCACGGCGTCTGGTGGAGGCGCTGCGGCAGCTCGGCGTGGCCTGCGAGCCGGTGCCGGTGGTGGGGCAGGGCCGTGCGGTGTGCGGCACCCACGCGTCCCTGGCCGCCGAGTCGCCGTGCGAGGACTGCCGCGCGCTGGTGTGCGTGCTGTGCCGGGGGCCCGAGGGCCAGCCGCTCTGTGCACGCTGCTCCGCGAAGAGGGCCCGCCGCACCCGGGCGAAGGGGCTGCGCGTGTCCGTGCTGCTCGTCGTCTTCGTGCTCCTCGCGTTCTGGGCCACCTCGCGCCAGCGCTCCCTCGAGCGGCGGGTGACGTGGGAGCGGCCCCTGGATGTCGGGGTGGTGCTGCTCGCTCGCGGCGAGGTGAAGCCCGAGGTGCTCGAGGCCTGGCGCGAGGGCGTGGGGCAGCTGGAGGGCTGGCTCGAGCGCGAGGCGGGCCGCTATCGCGACGGCCTGGGCCGGCCGGTGCGTTTCGTGCTCGCCGGTCCCCTGGCTCCCACGGGCGTGGAGCTGTCGCCGCCCGAGGACTCGCTGGTGGCCCGGGCCCGTCATGCGTGGGCGCTGTCCCGCGCGCTGTCCGCCGTGGACGAGGCCGCGGGTCTGTCCTCGCGGAAGTGGGATGCGCGCATCTACGTCATGCTGGAGCCGACCTCCGAGGGCGGTGAGCGCCTCGTGGAGGGCATGGCCGAGGCGGGCGGCTCGGTGGGCCTCGTGCGCGGCGTGCAGGAGGACACCGGGCTCACCCTGGAGCTGACGGCGCTCGCGCACGAGCTCTTCCACTGCCTTGGCGCCGTGGATGCCTACGACGCGCGGGGGCACGCGCTCGTGCCGGAGGGGCTGGTGGAGCCCGGGCGTCAGCCGCTCTACCCGCAGCCGGCCGCCGAGGTCATGGTGGGCGAGGTGCCGCTGGGCGAGGACCAGGGCCGGTTGCCGCGCTCGCTGGAGGAGGTCCGCGTGGGCCCGGCCACGGCGGCGGCCCTGCGCTGGACGCGGTGAGCGGAGTCAGGTGAACGGGTCCCTATCCCTGGGGTCACACGCGCTGCGCGGCCGACATTTCAGGTCAGATTTCCGTGCCAACTTTTCCGGTCATGTCTACAGTGGCTGCCCATGTCGAACGAATGGCACGACAAGGCACCCGGGGAGCCGCGGCTCCCTCGGGATGAGGAGGAGCGCACCGCGAGCGCTCGGGAGGAGTCGGGGCTGTCCCTGGCCTTCTACGAGCGCCTGCAAGCGGCCTCCGTGGACGAGAAACTGGAGCTGGCACGCGAGGCCGCCAGCCACCCGGGCTTCGACGAGGAGGATGCCTTCGAGGTGGGCAGCCGGGTCGAGCAGGCCCTGGAGGAGGCGGGCCGCTACCCGGAGCTCGAGCCGCTGCTGGACGCGTGGAAGGAGCGCGCCCCGGCCGTGTACGCGTCGGAGCCGGCGGTGCGCACCTGGCGCGTGGAGCTGGCGCTGCGCCTGCCGGGCCGGGACGTGAAGGAGGCGCTCGTGTCGCTCGCGAGGCACACGGGGGACGCGGACCTGGTGTCGCGGCTGGCCGAGTGGTGTCTCTTCCGGGGCCGTCTGGACGAGGCGCGCGCGGGGCTGCTGGAGGCGTGGCCCCGGGTGCGCGAGGACGAGTCGCTCGCCGAGTGGACGCGGGTGGACTACGTGACGCGCGCGGTGCTCACCTGCATGGACGCGGGGCTGCGCGAGGAGCCGCACCTGTCGCTCCCGCGGCTCAACGAGCGGCTCGCCGTGTTCGGCTCCGCGGTGCCGCACTGGGTGGGGCGGGGGCTGGCGTTGCGCACCGGCCGCGAGCCGTGGGCGCGCAAGACGTCCCAGGAGGTGCTCGATCATCCCCCGGACACCTTCTTCGACGAGCAGCGGGTGCTGGTGATGGCCTTCGAGCCGCAGCTGCGGATGCGGCAGGGCTGGCCCTGGGGGCGCACGCAGCTGCTCTTCCCGGAGCTCTTCCACCTGCTGCCCGGCCCCTTCGGCCACCATGGCCGGGTGACGCGGGCCATGCACCTGCTGTTGCCCGTGCTCA
This sequence comes from Archangium sp., assembly GCF_045802675.1. Classification (GTDB taxonomy): domain Bacteria; phylum Myxococcota; class Myxococcia; order Myxococcales; family Myxococcaceae; genus Archangium. The sequence goes on from NZ_JBJMQO010000042.1 coordinate 66,039, forward strand.
GCGACCTGGAGCACTGGGTGCGCGGCATGGCCGAGGAGCGCGCCCTGCATCCGCACGTGCATGCCGCCACGGCGCTCGCGCTGCGCCCGTGGGGCGAGTTCCTCCACCACCAGGGCCTGGTGTCCGCCGAGGAGCTGGCCGAGTGGTGGGAGCAGGCCTGGCAGCTGCTCTCGACGCTGCCCGAGCAGTTCGCGACCGCGGGGGATCCGCGGCTCGCGCAGGAGCTGCACCAGTTCATCCGGGGAGGGTGGCCTCATGGCTAGGTCCAATGCGCGTGCGCGGGTGCGCCGGTTGCTGGAGTTCGCGGAGGCACTGCCCGAGCCGGTGAGCGAGGACATCCTCTCGCTGGGCACCGAGGCGGTGGAGCCGCTGGTGGAGATTCTGCGTGACGAGCCGCTCGCCGATGTGATGGCGCCGGGCGAGGGTTTTCCGCCCGTGCACGCGGCGCGGTTGCTCGCGAGGCTGGGCGCTCCCGGGGCCGTGTCGCCCCTGGTGCGGCGGCTCATGCAGACCGAGCCGGGCGAGCTGCTCTACGACACGCTCCTCTACGCGCTGGGGGATTTCGGGCCCGGGGCGGTTCCCGAGGCCCTGGGGGCGCTCGCTCTCGCGCGGGACGAGGACGAGCGGCTCGGGCTGCTGTGCGTGCTGGCGCGCAGTGGCCACCGGGACGAGCGCATCCTCGCGGCGCTCCTCGAGCAGCTCCAGGGGGACGTGACGCAGGGGGCGATGAACCTGTCGCGCTACGGAGACCCTCGAGCGCTGCCGGCCCTGGCCCGGAAGCTGGATGACTACCCGGTGGAGGAGGACAATGACGATCTGTTCGCCAACCAGACGGCCATCGAGCTGGCCTCCGCCATCGAGGGGCTCGGGGGAAGGCTGGACGCGGCCCAGCGCGCGAAGGTGGAGCGGGCCCAGCGCTCGCGTCGCCGGTTGAGTCAGGTGTTCCAGTGCGTGCTCGATGAGCTGCACCCTCCGCCCCGTGAGCGCCCCGCGCCTGGAGAGCCGTGCTGGTGCGGCAGCGGGCGCCGGTACGAGGCGTGCCACCTGGACCGCGACCACGGCCGGTGAGGCGAAGGTGCCCTCGCGTGCCACGCGCCCCCCGTCGGAGGGCTTCCAGGCGGGGAAGCGGGAGTCCGCCGGGTCGCGCACGCGCGGGCGGTTGCCGGACCCCGGGGGGCTGGAGCAGGGTGCGTGCGGGAGGCACGAGAGACGATGAGCGACGAGCAGGGTTGGAGGCCGGTGGAGGGCACGTTGGGGCTGGGCGGCGCCGAGGGCGGCACCATCGTCCGGGACGAGGAGCACCCGGCGGGAGTGCGCCTCACGCTGGAGGAGGACGTGGAGCGCTCGTTCCACGCGGTGACGTGCGGGATTGCCGGGTGGTTGGTGCACGCGCGCCACTTCGGCAGCGCGGCGGAGGCCGAGGCGGCCTGGGACGAGCTGAAGCCGGCGCTGGTGCAACTGGCGATGCAACTGCCCGCCACGCGGGGCCACGGGTTGGACCCGGCCACGCGCGAGGCGGGGGTGAAGCTGGGGGCCTTCCTGGCGCGCTACCCCTGAGGGGGAAAAGACGAACGGGGAGACCCGAGGGCTCGTGGGCCCCGGGGCCTCCCCGCGTCAGCCATGGAGCTCGGCCGTGAGGGCTAGTAGGTGCCACCGAACTGCAGCAGCGCCTGGTAACGGCCGTCCCAGAAGCCGTTCTCACCGGAGGGAGCGAAGTCCTGCGAGAATGGGATGTTGTAGTCCACCCGGGCGTCCGCGGTGAGCAGCTTGCCGATGTTGTAGCGCAGGCCCACGCCGGCCGGGACGAAGCCACTGGTGTCATCCGTGTAGCCGAACAGCGGGCTGAGTCCGTTCACGTTGTAGTTCTGGACGCCGATGCCGCCCAGGATGTAGGGCTGCAGCCTCGTGGGGGTCAGCCCCAGGGTGACGGCCGCCTGGCCACCGTTGCGCACGATGTCCGCGCCATTGGCCGCGCCGCCCGGGCCCGCATCGTCCACGTCCGTGAGACCGCCGCTGTAGTTGAGCTCCACGCCCAGCTGCCGCGTGGGCCGGAAGCCCACGGTGGCGCCGTAGGAGAAGCCCGGGTTGAGGGACGAGGCGTTGCCACCCGTGTAGCCCTCGGCGCCGCCACCCAGCAGGACGTAGAGGCCACGATCGGCGCCCGCTTCGGCGGCGGGGACGTAGGCCGATGGCTCCTGCACCATGCCGGAGCCGCCGTACACCGGCTCCGTCTGCTTCCATTCATCACCAGCCAGGGCCGCGCCGCCCCACAGCGCCGCCGCACATAAACCCATCCGGATGACGGACTTCATGTCATGGACTCCTTTCGAGTGTCCGATGGCAACCTGTGGCCGGGTTGAAGGGAGCTGCAACGGAGGGTGAATCCCGCCCGGCTCCCCGGCCGGTGCACCGCCCGCCAGAGGGGCGCTGCCCCTGGAATTCGCGGGATGCACGAAGTTCGTGCTCTTTTGCCTCCGGGCGGGGTCCTTCCCCCGCGCACGGAGGAATGCATGAAAGCGATTCTGGCTCTCGCAGTGGCGGTGACGTGTCTGGTGGGGATGGAGGCGCGGGCGCAATGCGCCACGTCGTGCTCCACCGTCACGCCGAAGAACCCGGTCATCCTCGTCCATGGCCGCAATGACGACGCGACGCGTTGGGACGCGCTCGTCGCGAGCTGGAGCACCCGCGGCTACACCGAGGGGGTGAACCTCTTCCGAATCGATCTCACGCGCGACTGCGGCTCGGCCAGCTTCTGCTCGGCGCTGCCGGGGTACACGGGCGGCTACGTCAACGAGACGTACGGCAGGTGCCTGGCGGCCTTCATCGACCAGAAGGTGCCGTGTGTGAGCGGCGCGTGCCCGGCGGTGGACCTGGTGGCGCACTCGCAGGGCACGGTGGTGGCGCGCTACTACACGCGCTTCCTGAAGAACCGGGTGGTGGATGACCTGGTGGTGATGTCCTCGCCGCACAACGGCATCACCAACTGCGGGCTCGTCTCCGGCTGCCCGGGCGTCAACCCCGAGGACTGCTCCAACAGCGCCTTCCTGCGCAAGCTCAACGGCGTGGCCCCCGAGGGCGATGGCTCCAACGACGAGACGCCCGGCGCCACCTTCCTGGGCCCGGTGCACTACGCCTCGGTGGTGAGCGATGGGGACACGGTGGTGCCGCCCTGGTGCGGCGGGTACTTCCTGGTGGACCCGGCCACCCACAACGGCGGCAACCTCGACTGCCGCCGCCCCAACTACACGGTGGACCCGGACTCCAGCGCCTGCTTCCTCTCGAAGCTCCAGCACCTGGTGATTCCGCGCGACGCCAACGCCATCAACTTCGCCTACTGCGAGGTCAACAAGGACTGAGCGCCGGCCCTGCCTCGAGGCCTCCGGGGGTGACCTGGGATGTCAGACCCGGGGGGCACACTGCGTCGGGTGCGGCGTTCCTTCCTGGGGGGTCTCCTATGTGCCAGCAGAGCGGACAGACTGCGTTGACCCAGCCGGGCCCCGGGTGCCTCGGCCTGCCGCCGCTGGGCGCCGAGGCCCAGTCGGCCTGCTTCGAGGGGCATGGGCTGCCCTCGTTCGTCTCGGCGGCGCCGCCGCGCTCCGAGGGCGAGGCCCTGCTGCGCCGCATCTTCTCGCGCGCCGAGCTCTCCTGAGCCCTCCCCCCTCGCGAAGCTCGCTCCCCCAACGAGTGGGCCGCCTCCGGTGGCTCCCTCGCCCGGCGCTCCGGTGGGGGCCTTCTGGAATTCCAGGAAGCAGGGGCGAGCCGCCGTCCAGGGAAAAACCACGGGGAGCCGTTTGCTCCGGGAGCGTCGGGCATGGCACATGTGGCCCGAATGCGACGTGACGGGAAGTGCGGCCTGCTGGGGCTGGCCATGGCGGTGCTCGTGGGCCTGGGAGGGCCCGCGCTCGCGTTGGATCCGGCTCGCCGCGTCACCCAGTACAGCCTCGAGTCCTGGAAGGACGAGGACGGGCTGCCGCAGAACACCGGCTTCGCGCTCGCGCAGACGCACGATGGCTACCTGTGGGTGGCCACGTGGGAGGGCCTGGCGCGCTTCGACGGCGTGCACTTCACCGTCTATGACAAGCGCAACACGCCCGAATTGCGAGACGAGATCATCCGGGCGCTGGCCGAGGACGCCACGGGCGCGCTGTGGGTGGGCACCGGGCGGGGGCTGCTGGTGTACCGCGAGGGCCGCTTCCAGCGCCCGGAGGTAGCGGGGCTGGGCGAGGTGGAGGTGTTCTCGCTGGTGATGGCCGCGGACGGGAGCCTGTGGGTGGGCGCCCGGGAGGGCCTCTTCCACGTGAGGGACGGGCAGGCGCGGCGTTATGGCACGGCGGAGGGGTTGCCCTCGGACCAGGTGGGGGCGCTGCTGCGCGACCATGGTGGCGAGCTGTGGGTGGGGACGTCGAAGGGGCTGGGGCGGCTGTCCGGGGAGCGGGTGGAGCCGGTGCGCCTGCCGGGCGGCGTGCGCGGGCCGGTGCGGGTGCTGCTCGAGGGCCATGACGGGGCCCTGTGGGCCGGCACCGACGACGGGCTGGTGCGCCTGCACGAGGGCCACGCCCGGGTGCTCACCGCGCGCGACGGGCTGCCGGACGACAAGGTGACGGCGCTGGCGGAGGACCGGGACGGCAACCTGTGGGTGGGCACCGAGGCGGGAGGACTGGCGCGCCTGTCGGGGAGCAGCGTGGCGGTGCTCGGCCCCAGGCAGGGCGTCTTCGGCACGGCGGTGCTGTCGCTGCTGGAGGATCGCGAGGGCTCGCTCTGGGTGGGCACGTCGATGGGGGGCGTGAGCCGGCTGCGCGACGCGCCCTTCGTCACCTTCGGCCAGCCCGAGGGGATTCGCGACGAGCTGACCTCGGTGGTGTTGGAGGACCGCAAGGGGGCGCTGTGGGTGGGCTCCTTCGCGGGCGGGGTGACGCGGCTGAAGGACGGGGTGAGCACCTCGTTCGGCCCGGAGGAGGGGCTGCCCCGGGCCAACATCCGCTCGCTGGGGGAGGACCGGGAGGGCCAGCTGTGGGTGGGCACCACCGGGGGCGCCTTCCGCTACGACGGGCAGCGCTTCACCCGGGTGGGCCCCGAGCAGGGGCTGGCCGACGACGTCGTCTACTCCATCTTCGCGGACTCGCGCGGGGACTTGTGGTTCGGCACGGGCGCGGGGTTGAGCCGGCTGCACGCGGGCACCTTCACCTCCTGGGGCCCGGAGCGGGGCGGCCCGGCGCAGCCCGTCGTCTCCGTGGCCGAGGACGCCGAGGGCACGCTCTGGTTCGGCGCCGGGGACGGGCTGTACCGGCTGGTGGGCGACACCTTCACCCGCTACGGCGCGGCGGACGGGCTCGCGGGAGACCGGGTGCTGGACGTGTACGCGGACCCCCGGGGCGGCCTGTGGGTGGCCTCGAGCACGGGCCTCACCCTGGTGCGCGCCGGGCGCTTCACCCGCTTCACCACCGCGCAGGGGCTCTACGAGGACTTCCTCTTCCGGGTGCTCGAGGACTCCGAGGGCTACCTGTGGATGAGCAGCAACCGGGGCATCTTCCGGGTGTCCCGGCGCGAGCTGGAGGAGGTGGCCGAGGGCCAGCGCACCACGGTGCGGCCCATCCTCTTCGACCGGCGCGACGGCATGCGCAGCTCCGAGTGCAACGGCTCGCTCTTCCCCGCCGGCTGGCGCTCGCGGGATGGGCGGCTGTGGTTCCCCACGCTGCGGGGCGTGGTGTCGGTGAACCCGGAGCGGCTGGTGGTGCACCGTCCGCCGGCCGAGCCGCGCCTGGAGGAGGTGCGGGTGCAGGGCCGGCCGGTGGCGCTCGGCGGGAAGCTGGTGCTGGAGCCGGGGCAGCGGGACGTGGAGTTCCGCTTCACCGCCCTGTCGCTGGGGGACTCCACGCGCCTGCCCTTGCGCTACCGGCTGGAGGGCCATGACGAGGACTGGGTGGACGCGGAGGACCGGCGCGCCGTCTCGTACACGCACCTGCCTCCGGGCAACTACCGCTTCGTGGTGACGGCGGCCAACCGGGACGCGGTGTGGACGGAGCCCGGGGCCATGGTGGAGCTCACGGTGGTGCCGCGCTTCCGCGAGACGCTGGGCTTCTACGTGCTGTGCGTGCTGGGCGTGGGGGCGGTGGCCCTGGTCCTCTACGGGGTGCAGATGCACCGCATCCGCCGGCGCGAGCGCTGGCTGGAGGCGCGCGTGGACGAGCGCACCCGCGAGCTGGCCACGGCCAACCGCGAGCTGGACGAGAACCTGCGCGCCCTGCGCCAGGCCCAGTCCCAGCTGGTGCAGGCGGGGAAGATGGCGGCGGTGGGCACGCTGGCGGCCGGGGTGGGCCACGAAATCAACAACCCGCTGGCCTACATCGTCTCCAACCTCGACTACGCGAGCGCGGAGGCGGGAGCGCTGGGGCGGGAGCTGCCCGTGGGCGTGCCGGGCCGCGAGCGGCTCAAGGACATCGGCCGGGTGCTGGGCGAGGCGCGCCACGGCGCGGACCGGGTGCGCCGAATCGTCCAGGACCTGAGGACGTTCTCCCGCGGGGACGAGGAGGCGCGCGGGCCGGTGGAGTTGCACGCGGTGCTGGACTCGGCGGCGAAGCTGGCCAGCAACGAGCTCACCCCGCGGGCCCGGCTGGTGAAGGAGTACGGGGGGGAGGCCGGCTGGGTGGACGGCAACGAGTCGCGCCTGGCCCAGGTGTTCCTCAACCTCATCATCAACGCGGCGCAGGCGCTGCCCGAGGGCCTGGCGGCCCACCACGAGGTGCGGCTGGTGACCCGGCGCGAGGGCGAGCGGGTGGTGGCCGAGGTGTGTGACTCCGGGTGTGGGATTCCCCCGGACGTCATGGGTCGCATCTTCGACCCCTTCTTCACCACAAAGCCGGTGGGTGTGGGGACGGGATTGGGGCTGGCGCTGTGTCACCGGTTCGTCACGGCCATGGGGGGAGACATCACCGTGGAGAGCGAGCCGGGCAAGGGGACGCGGGTTCGTGTGACACTACGGGCCGCGGCAGCGCCCGCGTCTCAGACTCAGGGGGTTCGTCCGATGCAACAAGAGCAGGAGGGCGCGCGCGTGCGTGGCCGGGTGATGATTGTGGATGACGATGTGATGGTGAGCTCGGCGCTGAGGCGCACGCTGGCGCGCGAGCACGACGTGGAGGTGGTGACGAACTCGCGTCAGGCGCTGGAGCTGCTCAGGGGCCCCAAGGGCGCGGAGGTGGACGTCGTCCTGTGCGACTTGATGATGCCGGACCTCACGGGCATGGAGCTGCACGCGGACCTGAGCCAGTCGGCGCCGGGCGTGGCGCGCCGGATGGTGTTCGTCACCGGCGGGGCCTTCACTCCGGCGGCGCGGACCTTCATGGACACCGTGCAGAACGCGCGGGTGGACAAGCCGTTTGATCCCCAGAAGCTGCGCGAGCAGGTGCGCGAGTGGGTGGCCAAGGTGCGCGGCGGAGGCCCGGGCCAGGCGGCCTGAGCGGACCTCCACGGGCCGGGCCCCGGCGCGGGCCTACAAATCGAGCACGAGCTGCCTGGAGCGGGCGCGCGACACGCACACGAGGATGTTGCAGCGCGCGGTGCGCTGGGCCTCGGGCAGGTAGGTGTCGCGGTGATCCGGATCTCCGTCGAGCACGCGGGTGAGGCAGGTGCCGCAGGTGCCGGCCTCGCAGTCGCTGGGGACCTTCAGCCCATTGTCCCGGAGCACGTTGAGCACCGTGCGCCCCGGAGGCACCGGGTAGGAGGCGCCCGTGCTGCGCACCACCACCTGGAACTCGGTGTCGGCCAGGTCGCTGATGGCGCCGGTGGCCTCGGCGGAGAAGGCCTCGAAGTGCACCTTCTCGCGCGGCCACTGGTGCTCGATGGAGGCCTCGCGCACGGCGCGCATGAGGCCGGCGGGGCCGCAACAGTACAGGCGGGTGCCCCCGGTGCGCGTGGCGAGCAGCGCCTTCACGTCGAGCCCCCGGGCCGGGTCTCCCCCGTCATGGTGGAAGGTGACGTGGCCGGCGAAGGTGGCGAGCCGCTCGCGGAAGGCGGTGCGCTCGGGCGAGCGGGTGCAGTAGTGCAGGTGCCAGGGCGTGCTCTGCCGGCTGAGCGCGTGGGCCATGGACAGCAGCGGGGTGATGCCGATGCCGCCGGCCACGAGCACGTAGGCGCGCCCGTACAGCAGGGGGAAGTCGCAGCGGGGGAGGCTCGTGGTGAGCACGTCGCCCTCGCGCACGCGCTCGTGCATGGCGAGCGAGCCGCCGCGGCCCCTGGGGTCGCACTGCACGCCGAGCACGTAGCAGTGCGTCTCCGCCGGGTCATTGCAGAGCGAGTACTGGCGCAAGAAGCCGCCGGGCACGTGGACGTCCAGGTGCGAGCCGGGCTCGAAGGCGGGCAACCGGCCTCCGTCGGCGGGGACGAGCTCGTAGGAGCGGATGCCTTCGGCTTCGAGCGAAATGCGGGTGACGCGCAGGTGCAGGGTGTCGTTGGCCACGGTGGTGTTCCCCCTCGACCTCAGGACCTCGCCGGCTCGTGGAAGTACGTACCGGTCCGGTCCGCAGGGGGGAGGATGGGGAGTGAAGCCAGGGGCAGCAACGGTCCGGGGGACACAGAGACCGATGGACGGTGGACAGCGCGACCGTCCGAGAGGGCTCAACCCTGGGAAACGTCGGAAGGCAGGGAAATCTCCTGTCGGCCGAGCAACAGGTTCGCGGCCTGGAGGAGCGCCTCGCGCTGCTGGAGGACGCGCTGGCGCAGCTCGGGGTCCAGCCCGTGGAGGTGGGACGGGTCCCTCTCGGCGAGCTGGGCCTGGAGGGCGGCCTCGATGACGGCGCGAGGCGCATCCGGCCGGACGCCGAGCAGTGCCGCGGCCTGGGCGCGCGAGGCCTTCCCGGCCGAGCGGTAGTGGCCGATGGGCTCCGGAGTGGCCTGCGGCTCCTCGTCGCCGGAGGTGCCGGTGCGGCGCCGGCTCCGGACGAGCGAGACGAGCGTGAGGACGAGCGCGCTCACGAAGGACAGTCCCGCCACGCCGAGCGAGGCCCGCACCTCGAAGCGCCGGGAGCGCTCCTCGCGCAGGAGCGTCAGCGAGAGCTGGTGGGTGTCGAACGCTTCACCGCTGGCCTTCAGGAGCTGCCGCTGGTGCTCGGCCTCGAGCTCGTCGAGCTGCGCCGGTGAGTGCGACGAATAGGACGTCTGGGCCACCAGGCCCCGGTAGCCCGCGTAACCGCCCGCGAGCAGCGCCACCAGCACCAACAATGTTCGCATGGAACTCCCTCCAGTCCGTCTCGCCGGCCTCGCGAGCGGGGCCCCTGGCGCGCGAGAATACCGCTTCACGCGCGTGGGGAGCGCTTCCAGGTTCGGGACTTCACCCGGAATGTGGGCTCGTTCGCCCTGCCGTGGAGGGAGGAGGGGAGCGTGCTCGTTCCCGTCCACCCGGTGTCCGGCGGAACGGGTGCTCCGTCCGGGCGCGGCCACCCGTGGCCCCTGGACACACCTTGAGGAGGAGCCCGCCGCACCAGGAGGCCGCCCATGCCCGCCGGTCGCATCGCCCCGCTGCTCGTCCTGCTGATGAGCGCCCTGGCCCCGGGAGCCCTGGCCCAGCCCCGCCAACCGGCTCCGGTGCCCGCGCCGGTGCCGGGGGGGAGCACCTCGGAGCGGACCCTCCGCGTGGAGGGCCTGGGCGAGGCGAAGGCGGCCCCGGACGAGGCCTTCCTCACCCTGGCGGTGGACACGCTGGCCCCGACGGCGAAGGCGGCGGCGGAGGACAACGCGCGGAAGATGGACAAGGTGATGACCGCGCTGGTGCAGGCGGGCATCCCGCGCAAGGACCTCGAGACGAACAACTACGCGGTGTACCCGGAGTACCAGCCGCCGGTGAAGCCGAACGAGGAGCCGAAGCTGAGGGGCTACCGGGTGAGCAACACGGTGGAGGTGCACGTGCGCGAGCTGGCGCGGGTGGGAGCGCTGCTGGACACGGCGTTGGGGGCGGGGGCGAACCGGGTGGACGGGGTGCGCTTCGGGTTGAGCAAGCCGGAGGTGGCGCAGGGCGAGGCGTTGCGCAACGCGGTGGAGCGGGCGAGGCAGTCGGCGCAGGTGCTGGCCTCGTCGCTGGGGGTGAAGCTGGGGCCGGTGCTGGACGCGAGCACGGTGACGCAACCGGAGCATCCCATCCCGGTGGAGCGCTTCCAGGCGAGGGCGGCCGGGAGCGCGGCGGACGTGACGACGCCCATCCAGCCCCAGGAGCAGACGGTGACGGCGACGGTGATGCTCGTCTTCGCCATCGACTCCTCACCGGGCCCGGGCCGTTGAGTCTCGAGGTGAATCCCCAGGAGAAACCCCGGAGAGCGCGAGGCCCTCCGGGGCGGGTCCGGCGTGCCTCAGCGAGGCAGGTCCGCGTCCCGGCGCGCGCCGTTCCAGGTGCCGGAGACGTTGGGAGGCAGCTCGGCGTCGATCTTCTCCGCGAGCTTCTCGGTGATTTGCGAGTGGATGGAGCCGAAGACCACATGGAGCACGAGGCGGACGTTCTCGGGCTCGATCTGCAGTCGCTCGGCGATGTCCAGGTAGAAGTCGTCCTTGTTGAACTTCTGCGCGTTCACGCTCCGGTCCTTCCAACTGCGCTCGAAGAGCCGGCGCAGGCTCTCGGGGAACTGTTCCCTCAACTCCTGAACCAACCCGCCGGGGAGCCGTTCGCAGAGTGCGCTGATGACCGCATCCGCTGCTTCGGCCGGGGAGTACTCGGGGACCTCGCGATTGATTCGCGCGAGGAAGGACTCCGCGCTCGTTCCTACGCCCTCACCCGACCAGGACTCGGTCTCCTGATTGTGCATCATGGCCATGGGTATGTCCGCCTCCTTTCCCTGTCAGGTTGGAGACGTTCAACCCCGGCGGCAGCAGGCAGGGGACGGAGGCCCTGGCGGCCGGGGTCCCCGCTTCCCGAATGCGGGGTCCGGCATCAGGCACGGCCTCAGGGGGCCGGCTTCGCTCCCTTGCCGCTCCTGGGACTCGAGTACAGGTCGATGACCTCGGTGATGGCGCGCTGGCACACGGAGCAGAAGGGCACGCGGTCGCGGGTGAACATCACGCAGTCGAGCTGGGGCCGGTAGTAGCCGCGGGCCTCGTACATGGCGCCCTCGAAGGCGCCCACCTTCCCCGAGTATTCCTGCTGCGAGAGGAACTTCTCCTCCCAGTCGCGCTGCTGCGTGAAGAGGGCGTCCATCTCGGACTCGGGGCGGCGCTCGGCGCGGATGCGGCGGCGCTCCTTGAGCACCTGGCCCGCGTGCGTCTCGTACTCGTCCTTCTTCCAGGGCGTGGGCAGCGGGGTGCTCGCGGCCATCAGGTCCTTCCACTTGAGGCGAGCGGGATCCTTGAGGGCGGTGACGTTCTTCTCCCAGGGCTCCACGCGCTCCTCGGCGGGGGCGTAGGCCGAGTCCGAGGTGTAGTACTCGTCGGCGAGCCCCGCGAAGTGGTGGCCGAACTCGTGGACGAAGACGTAGGGGGACCAGAGGCTGTCGGCGGCCACGGTGCTGTAGAGGCCGAAGATGCCGCCGCCGCCGTAGGTGTTGCCGTTGACGAGGACTTCCACGAACTCGTAGGGCGCGAAGGCGGCGATGTCGCGGAAGCGGCGGTTCTCGAAGGTGAGGACGTAGCGCTCGCTGCCGAAGGCGTCATAGGTGGCGCCCACGGGCGAGTCGCGGTGGATGCCGGTGGACGGCCGGGAGATACCGGACTGGCGCGCCACGGGCATGAGCCCCCAGACGTTGAAGTCCTGCTTGCGCTCCTTGAAGGGCGAGAAGGTGAAGAGGATGTCCACCAGCCGCCGGGCGTCCTTCTCGAACTTGGGGCGCTCCTGCTCGGTGTAGCCATCGCCGAGGATGAGGAAGTCCACCTTGTCCGCGGGCGGGCCGTTGTCCACGAGCTTCAGCAGCGCGCCGGGCGAGGCGGGCTCGGCGGGGTCCACGAACATGTCCTGGGGGTCCACCGGGAGGCTCCACACCTCGCGGAAGGAGTTGTCCTTGGCGCGCTTCTTGAGAATCACCTGCACGGGCTTCACCGGGGAGGGGAAGCGCAGGGACTCGTGGAAGGTGCGATTGAGCTCACGCGCCTCGGGAGTGCCCTCCCACTCGCCGTAGATGGAGGCGAAGCCGCGCGAGTACACGAGGCGATTGGTGTCCCGGTCGCGCACCTCGAAGAGGTACTTGCCGAGGTTCGTCTCGTCGACGGTGCGGGAGGGGGAGCCGGGCCAGGGCAGCGGCTCCACCACGAGCCGGTCGAGGCTGAAGCGCTCCTCGGTGGCGTTGCCGGTGTGGAAGTAGTCGACGCGGAAGGTGCGGGTGGCCGGAGCGCTCGGGGCGGCGCTCGCGGCCAGGAGCAGGGCCAGGAGTACGTTCATGCGCGGGAACGTACCCGAGCCGGCGTCAGAACGTCCCGGAGAGCGAAGCGGCCGCCCCGTCCGGGCCCGCCACGACGCCCACCGTCACCGGCGGGGGCTGGGCCGGCGAGAGGAAGAACATCACCGCCCCGGTGGCCAGCGCCGCGCCCGAGCCGATGAGCAGCGCGTTGTGCACCCGCACCTTGTCCGCCATACGGCCGAGAATGGCCCGGCCCTCGGCGTCGCTCGCGTCGATGTTGCCCTTGGCGTTGAGGTGGTGGCCGTCCTTCAGCGCCTGCGAGTCCTGCTGGATGGCGAGCCGCAGCACGCCCACGCCCGCGAGCCCCGCCACGCCCGCGCCCAGCGTCACGTACGAGGCCACGCGCAGCGGCCGCACCGCGCCGGACTTCGCCGCCAGCTCCGAGGTGGGAGTGAAAGCGGCGCCCGAGGTGGAGGGCTTCTCCCACGGAGCCTGGGTGTCGTCCTGGGCCACCACGACGCTGGGCTGCGCCTTGCCCGTGGTGACGAAGTCCACCAGCGCGGCGAGCGACTCGGCCGGAGCCTCCAGCCCCTGCGTCTTGAAGCCGCCCTCGCGCAGCTTCTGGCCCCCTTCCACGTTGAGCACCGTGGCGGCGAGCCACTTGGGCCCGCTGCTCGCGCGCTCCAGCCTCACGACGATGACCTCCTCCACGCCCAGCGTGCCTCCCAGGCGGATGGCGTGCGAGAGCGACTGCTCCCCCTCCGCGCTCGAGGCCAGGCACGGGAAGGGATTGGCCGAGATGGCGCCCTCGTAGGCCAGGTCCACGAGCACTGGCGTCTCCTCGCCCTGCACCGGCAACTGGCGCGGGAAGCTGACGGCCTCGCCCTTCTTCACGGTGAGCTCGTACGTGCCCGCGGGCACCTCCAGCGTCAGCGGCGTCTGCCCCACGCTCCGGCCATCGAGGAACACCTCGGAGGCGGGCAGGGTGGACTTCACCGAGAGCCTCACCTTCTTTCCCTTGGTCAGCTCGCGGCGCAGCTTGTCGAAGGCCTGGCACGTGGACGGCGTGTAGTAGTCGGGGTCCAGCGTGTAGCGCGCGTCCAGCCGCAGCACGTTGCGGAAGGCGTCATCGCTCTCCTTCACGTGGCCCATGGCGCGCTGGTTGAGCGCCTGGAGCAACTGCGTGTCCACGTACAGCTTCCAGTGGGCCTCACCCACCGGCAGCCGCGCCACCTGCCGCAGCACCTCGTCGAGCGCCTGCGCGGCCTTCGCGTAGCGCGCCTCGTAGAACTGGCCCTGGGCGGCCTCGAGCTGGCGCTGGATGTCCTCGAAGCTACCGGAGGGCTGGGGGAAGAGGCGCTCGGCGAAGTCCGCCGCGGTGAGGACGTTCTCCCCGGGGCGGGCCACCAGCGTGTCGTAGAGGGCCTTGGTCTGACTGCTGAGCTCCGCGTCCTTGCAGTCGCCACTGGCGACCACCACGCGGCGCGGGGCCGCCCCCGCGGCTCCACCGAGCGCGAGCGCGAGCACCACCACCATCGAGTACGGGTTCTGGAAGAGGGTCATGTCGTGGGGCGGATTGCAGGGCCCGTTCCGTTGGCTGCCGGGCGTACGGCCTCACGGATACCAGCCGCGACGCCGTGCCCACAACCCACCCCCCGCGCCCCAAAGCGCCGTCATTTCGCGGCCTTGGGCGGGCTCTCCGCTCCCTACCCACCACGGCGGCTCGCGCCAGCCCGAGCGGCGCTCCCAGCCCGGCCCCGCGTCCGCCGTCCCGATCATGGACGGAGTGTCCGCCACGCTGCCTGCCCCTCGGGGGACCTGGAGTCCCGGCTGTGCGCCGCCCTGCGTCATCGCCATCTTGGGCAGCGAGGGTGTCGCGTGCGTCCAACAGTGGACCGGAGGGTGGTGGCTGGCAGGTTGGTGGACTCCTGGTCCGGGCGGGCGGGTTGCGCCGGCTACGGGCACTCCACAGCCTGGGCGGGCGCATGGCGCTCGCCCCGGGTGGAGGGGGAAACCCCGTAGGTGTCCGCCACCGGAACGTGTCGGCCGGGCGAGTCCGCCATGACGAAGCCGTGACATGTCTTGGGGAGAGTGACGTCGTCATGAATATCGCCGTGATGGTCAACCTGCGCGCACGCCGTGGCTCGGAGCGAGTCGGCGGGATGGTGCAGCGCTTCTTCCCTCGGGCCCGGCTGGCCCTCACCCGCTCGCTGGACGAGGCGCGCGACTGGATTCACGAGCAGTTGCGTCCCAACCCGCCCACGCTGCTGCTGGCGGGCGGCGGGGACGGCACCATCACCGGGCTGCTCAACGAGCTGCGCGAGCAGGGCGTGGCGCTGCCGGCCATCGGGGTGCTGCCGCTGGGCACGGGCAACGCCTGGGCGCGCGTCACCGGAGCGCCGAGGCCCTTCAAGGCCCTGCGCCAGCTGGCCGCCTGTGGCGAGCGGCTGCCGCCCCTGCGCCTCTTTTCGCTCGTGCGGGTGGAGAACAAGGTGGCGCCCTTCGCGGGCACGGGCTGGGACGCGGAGATGATTCAGGACTTCAAGGATCAGCTCACGAAGTTCCCCGCGGGGCCGCTGCGCGAGGCGAACGCGGGCCTGCGCGGCTACCTGGGCGCCATGTTCACCCGCACCATTCCGCGGCACATGTTCAGCGGGGGCCCTCGGGTGAGGGTGTACAACATGGGGAGCCCGGCGCTGACGGTGGATGCGCGCGGCACGGTGGTGCCACTGCCCGGGGGCGAAACGGGGGCGCTGCTCTACGACGGCCCCGCCGGAGTCGCCGGAGCGGCCACCACGCCCGAGTGGGGCTTTGGCTTCAAGGCGTTCCCGTTCGCGCAGGCGGTGCCGCACCGGCTGTCGGTGCGCGTGTACGGCGCGGGAGTGCTCGAGGCCACGCGCAACATGCTCAAGCTGTGGCGCGGGGCGCACCCGATGCCGAAGATGCACGACTTCTTCGTCGAGCGCCTGCGCATGGAGTTCGATCGCGAGGTGCCCTTCCAGATGGGCGGCGACTGCATGGGGATGCGCAACACGCTCGACTTCTCCCTGGCCGAGGAGTCCGTGCGGCTCGTGGACTGGCGGCAGCTCGGGCGGCTCATCGCGGTGGCGTGAGACGCGAGGCGTCCCTCAGCGGGCAGGACGCTCCGGCAGCCCGAGCACGTAGGTGACGACGGACTTGCCGGGGCGCTTCAGCCCGCCCTGTTCCTCCGCTGTGCCTACCGCCGTCGGGTGTACGTGACGGTCATCATCTCGAACTCGGTGCCGTTGGGGCCGGGGAAGAGCGAGCGGAAGACCTGGGTGTCGGGGTCACGCGTCTCGGTGACCTCGCGCCAGCGCATGACATTTCCATCAGGGCGCGTCATCTCGTTGTGGAACGTCATGGTGCGCGCCTGCGCATCCCACGTGCCCTCCGAGACGGAGAGGAACGAGCGCATGTTGTCCACCCAGGTGCCCACGTACTTCTTCTTCGCCGGGTCCCACCCGTAGACACCGTGGCCCTCGAAGCCGGAGGTCTCGTTGAGGAAGTCGGTGAGGAGCCACCGGCCCCCCGCCACGAGCCGGCTCTCCGAGACGCCCTTCGACACCTGCTCGGGCTGCCCCGGGCCCGGACGCACGACAATATGCGCGTCCCACGTCCCCACGTCCTTCTGGAACACGGCGTATTCGGCTCCCAGCTGCGGCTCGGCGGGGCCTGGCTTCGTCTGCGACATGGCGCTCCTCGGTTGGACGATTCGGCACGTGACCTCAGGAGAGCCGCTACCCATGGGTTACAGGGAGACTGTTTTTGTTCTCCCCGGCTTCCCCGCGGTCGCCGTGCGAGGGCATCATAAAGGAACTATGAGACCACTCCTGCTGCAGGTTTCCATGGTCCTTGTAGCCGTCCTGTCGTCAGGCGCGTATGCCTCCGCCGAGGCCCGCCGGCCCGTGCTGGTGGCGGATGTCGACGCGGACCTCGATGACATCTCGGCGCTGGCCTACCTCTGTCAGGAGCACAAGCTCGGGCGCATCGAGCTGGCGGCCGTCACCGTCACCAACGCGGGGGCGGGCTCCCTGGGCTCGGCCATTCAACACGTGCGCTGCACGCTCGAGGCCTGCGGCCTGCCGGACATCCCCGTGGCCGAGGGCTCGCGCGAGGTGACGAACCTGGCCTCCCCCTTCATGCGCGAGGGCATCAAGACCCTCCTCTCGCGGGTCTTCGAGGGCTGCACCCAGAGCGACGAGCCCTCCGCGGTGAGTGCTCCCCAACTGCTGGCGGACATCCTGCGCGAGCACGAGTCCGTCCGCGTGGTGACGCTCGGACCGGTGGGCAACGTGGCCGAGGCCCTGGAGCTCGCGCCGGAGCTCGAGAGCCATGTCGAGTCCGTGTACCTCATGGGCGGTGCCGTCCACGTCCCGGGGAACATCTGCTGCGGCCTGGAGTCGCAGTACGACAACACGCAGGAGTTCAACATCATGGCCGATGCGGCCTCGGCCCAGGCGCTCATCGCTACATTGAACCCCCGGAAGGTGTTCCTCGTCCCGCTGGACGCGACCCAGGACGTGCCCGTCACCCAGGCGTTCGCCAGCCGGCTGGACTCCCTCCGCGTGGGCTCCGAGCCCGCCACGCCCGAGCTGGGCCTCGTCTCCTCCATCCTCTCGCAGCCGGAGGTGCGGTACGGCATCGGCTTCGGCCTGCTCTACTGGTGGGATCCGCTCACCGTGGTCGCCGCCACGCGGCCGGGCGTGGTCCCCTTCGAGCCGCGCCCGCTGGAGGTGGTGCAGGAGGGCCCCTCGCTGGGCCGCACGATGCCGTCCTCCCAGGGCACGCGCGTCCGGGTGGGCCTCAGGGCCCACCAGGCCCGCTTCGAGGAGCTCTTCCTCGACACCCTCCAAGGCCGGTAGACCCGCGGGACGCGGCTTGACTTCGTGTCGCTCCAACACTACGCGCTCGGAGGAACGACACGAAAGGAATCACCCGTGAGCTACACCTACGAGTACCCGCGCCCGTCTTTGACGGTGGACTGCGTGGTGTTCGGCCTGGACGAGGAGGACCTCAAGGTGCTGCTCATCCAGCGAGGCGTGGAGCCCTTCCAGGGCAAGTGGGCCCTGCCGGGAGGCTTCGTGCGCATGGACGAGTCGCTCGAGGACGCCGCGCGCCGCGAGCTCCAGGAGGAGGCCGGTGTGCGCCCCAACCTCCTGGAGCAGCTCTACACCTTCGGCGCGCCGGACCGGGACCCTCGAGGCCGGGTGGTGAGCGTGGCCTACTTCGCCCTGGTGAAGCTGACGGACCACCGCGTCCACGCCGCCACCGATGCGAAGGAGGCCGCCTGGTTCTCCGTCTATGACGTGCCCAAGCTGGCCTTCGACCACGCGGACATCCTCGCCACCGCGCTCCAGCGGCTCAAGGGCAAGGTGCGCTACCAGCCCATCGGCTTCGAGCTGCTGCCCCCCAAGTTCACCCTCACCCAGCTGCAGCGCCTGTACGAGAAGATTCTCGAGCGCGAGCTCGACAAGCGGAACTTCCGCAAGAAGATCCTCTCCATGGAGCTGCTCGAGGAGCTGGACGAGGTGGAGCAGGACGTCTCCCACCGCGCCGCGCGCCTCTACCGCTTCGACCACAAGAAGTACAAGCAGCTGGAGAAGGCGGGCTTCAACTTCGAGCTGTAGGCCTCCGGACTCCCAGGCCCCACCTCGCGGGGCGGCGCCCGGCTTTGGCTTGACTTCGTGTTGTATAGACACTAACTAGGTGTCGGTACAACACGAAGTATGCCAGGGCCCCCTGGAGAGGAGAGCCATGTCCTCGCTGCCCTTCGAGCTCGCCGCCGCCACCGTGGTGGGACGGGAGCACGCCCGAGCCGGACGCAACAACCAGGATGCCCTCTGGGCTCGAGCCACCGGGCACGGGCTCGCCGCCGTCGTCGCGGACGGGTGCGGCAGTGGGGCACAGAGCGAGCTGGGCGCGCAGCTCGGGGCCCGCCGCGTCGTGGAGGCAGCGCTCTCGCTGCTGGGCCAGCAGGTGCCCGTTGGCTCGCCCGAGTTCCTCCAGCGCCTGGGCGCCGACGTGCTCTGCTTCCTGCAAGCCATCTCCGGCGAGCTCGGCCAGCGGTCCATCGGCGAGGCCCTCCTGTTCACGGTGGTGGGCGCCGTCGTCACCCCGGAGCACACGCTCGTCTTCTCCGCGGGCGATGGGTTGTGGGCCCTCAATGGCGACGTCCACCCGCTCGGGCCCTTTCCCGGCAATGCGCCGCCGTACCTGTCCTATGGGCTGCTCGAGCCGGGCGCCGTCTCGCTGAAGGCCAACGCCCTGCGGCCCACCGCCGAGGTGGACTCGCTGCTGCTCGGCACGGACGGCGTCTCGGACCTGGCGGGCCTCGCCGGGGCCCGCGTGCCCGAGCGCGAGGAGCCCGTGGGCCCGCTCTCCCAGTTCTGGAGCGACGAGCGGTACTTCACCAATCCGGATGCACTGCGCCGCCGGCTCGCGCTCCTCAACCGCGAGTCCGTCCGCGCTGACTTCCCGGCCCACCGCCTCGTGCGCGTGCCCGGGCTGCTCTCGGATGACACCACGCTCGTCGTCCTGCGCCGCCGGCAGGGGAGGGCGTGACGCCATGGACGTGTACCTCGAGGGAAAGAAGCTCCGGTTGGACCCGACGAAGGCGCTCGGCAAGGGCGGCGAGGCGGATGTCTTCGACCTCGGCGACGGGCGCGTGCTCAAGCTCTTCAAGCCTCCCGAGCACCCCGACTACGACAACCTCCCCGGCGAGCAGGCCGCCGCGCGCGCCCGCATCGCCGAGCACCAGCACAAGCTGGCCGCGTTCCCCAAGCCACTGCCCGCGCGCGTCATCTCTCCGCAGGCGCTCGCCACGGACAAGAAGGGGCAGACGGTGCTCGGCTACGCCATGCGCAAGCTCGAGGGCGCCGAGCCCCTGCGCCGCTTCGGTGACCCGGCCTTCCGCCGCGCGGGCGTGCCGTCCTCCCGCGTCGCCGGGCTCTTCCAGGGCCTGCACCGCTCGCTCTCCGCGCTCCACGGCGGCGGCGTGGTGGTGGGCGACTTCAACGACCTCAACATCCTCGTCACCGGCGACGACGCCTGGCTCATCGACGCGGACAGCTTCCAGTTCGGCCGCTACCTGGCCACCGTCTTCACCGAGAAGTTCCTCGACCCGCTGCGCCTGGGGGGCGCAACCCAGGGGCTGATGCCCTCGCGCCCGGCGTCCACGGACAGTGATTGGTATGCCTTCGCCGTCGCGCTGATGCAGAGCCTCCTGTGCGTGGGGCCCTATGGCGGCATCCACCGCCCCACGCCTCCCGCGCCCAAGGCCACGCCCACCGCGCGCGTCCTCCAGCGCCTCACCGTCTTCCACCCGGAGGTGCAGTACCCCAAGCCCGCCACGCCCTTCGGCGTGCTCCCGGATGACCTGCTGCACTGCCTGCACCGCGTGTTCGTCGAGGACGCCCGCGGGCCCTTTCCGCTGCCGTTGCTGGACTCGCTGCGCTTCACCGTGTGCGCCTCGTGCGGCGTGGAGCACGCGCGGGCCTCGTGTCCCACGTGCCGCCCGAGCGCCACGGCCACCACCACGCCCGTCACCACCGTGCGCGGCCAGGTGGTCGCCACCCGTCTCTTCACCACCGAGGGCGTTCTCCTCCAAGCCTGTGTCGAGGACGGCGTGCCGCGCTGGCTGTACCACGCGGATGGGGCCTACCGGCGCGAGGATGGCTCGGCCGTGCTCCAGGGGTTGTTGGACCCCTCGCTGCAATGGGCCCTCCAGGGTGCCGTCACGCTGGTGGGAAAGGGCGGGGAGTTCGCGGTGCTCGCTCCGGGACAGCGCCCCGAGCGGCTCGGCGTGGATGCGCCCGAGCAGCGTCCGGCCTTCGCGGCGAACGCGCGCCACCGCTACTGGGCGCATGCCGGTGCGTTGTGGCGGGACGGGGCCTTCGGTCCCGAGCGCCTGGGCGATGTGCTCGCCGGACAGACGCGCCTCTTCGTGGGGCCGCGCTTCGGGCTCGGCTTCCACCGCGCGGGCTCGCTGCGAGGCGCCTTCGTCTTCGACGCCGAGCGCCCCGGCCTCAAGGATGGTCTGGCCCTGCCGTGGCCCTCGGGCCGGCTGGTGGACGCGGAGGCCGTCTTCGAGGGCTCGCACTGCTGGCTCTTCCTCGCCGAGGAGACGGGCGGGCGCACGGTGCACCACTGCGTGGTGGTGGGCGCGGATGGCGCGGTGAAGGCGAGCGCGAAGGGCGAGGCGGGGGATGGCTCGTGGCTCGGCTCGCTGCGGGGCAAGTGCGCCGCGGGGGAGGCGCTGTTCGCCGCGACGGACGCGGGACTGGTGCGCGTGGAGCTGCGCCAGGGCCGGCTCGAGGTGGTCCGCGAGTTCCCCGACACCGAGCCCTTCGTCGACGCGGACAGCCGCCTCTTCCTCACGAAGCACGGGCTCACCGTCGTGCGCCACCAGGACGTCACCGCCCTGCGCATGACCTGACACCCGGACGTACCCCGGGGCGGCCCCGAATCGGGCCACCTCGGCTTGACATGGTGTAACTAGGACACTATGTTGGTGTTGTCGGAACACGAAGGGGGACGCACATGAAGAGCCAGTCGAACCTGAAGGAGTTGCCGCTTCCGTCGTTCTACAAGGCCGCCAACGCCAGCTCGTACGCCTACGGGCCCAACGCCATGGCCGTCCAGTCCGAGTCCCACGCCTGGCGCGCCGCCCACGGCCTCTCTGTCGCGGCCACCGACTCCTTCAACCTCCACCTGCTCCTCATCGACGTCCAGAAGGACTTCTGCTTCCCCGAGGGCTCCCTCTACGTCGCCGGCCGCTCGGGCCGCGGCGCCATCGACGACAACCGCCGCATCGCCGAGTTCATCTACAAGAACCTCGGCGCCCTCACCAACGTCACCACCACGCTCGATACCCACTTCGCCTACCAGATCTTCTTCCCGTCCTTCTGGGTCGATCAGAACGACCAGCCCCTCTCCGCCTACCGCGAAATCACTCGCGAGCAGATCGAGCGCGGCCTCGTCCGCCCCAATCCCTCCATGGCGAAGTGGCTCTGCGGCGGCAACTACCCCTGGCTCCTCAAGCAGGTGAAGTACTACTGCGAGGAGCTCGAGCGCGCCGGGAAGTACACCCTCTACCTGTGGCCCCCGCACTGCCTGCTCGGCAGCGATGGGCATGCCATCTCCGGTGTCGTGCAGGAGGCTCGGCTGTTCCACTCGTTCGTCCGCGGCGCCCAGTCCTGGGCCGAGGTCAAGGGCGGCAATCCCCTCACGGAGAACTACTCCGTCATGCGCCCCGAGGTCCTCACCCGCCACGACGGGCAGCCGCTGGCTCAGCGCAATACCCAGTTCCTGAAGACCCTGCTCACCGCCGACGCCGTCGTCATCGCCGGTCAGGCCGCGAGTCACTGCGTGAAGAGCTCCATTGATGACCTGCTCGGGGAGATTCTCGCCCAGGACGCCGCGCTCGCTCGCAAGGTGTACCTGCTCACCGACTGCATGTCCGCCGTCACCGTCCCCGATGGCAAGGGCGGTTTCGCCGCCGACTTCACTCCCCAGGCCGACGCCGCCCTCAAGCGCTTCGCCGATGCCGGGATGCACCTCGTGAAGTCCACGGACCCGCTCGCCGCCTGGCCGGATCTGCGCATCTCGTAGTCCTGTGCGGCTCGTTCCTCTCATTCTTCCCGGAGGCTCAGATGAGCTCCTCGTCCAGCAATGGCAATGGCAACAGCTCCAGCGTCAATGTCTCCCAACTCTTCCAGGCCGCTCACGCCGAGGGCGTCCTCAGTCCCGCCGCCCTCCAGGCCCTCACCGTCGTCGACCTCGGCGCTCAAATCCAGGCCGGCCTCGGCATCAGCGTCGATGACGTCCAGGCCTCCGAGGTCGTCCTCGTCACCGTCATGCCCGATGACTCCGGCTCCATCCAGCACTCCGGTCATGCCCGCACCGTCTGCGATGGTCACAACCTCGTCCTCGATGCCCTCCTCTCCTCCCAGCAGAAGGACGGCATCCTCTTCCACACCCGCTACCTCAACGGCTTCGTCCTCAATCCCTTCCGGCCCCTCGAGGACGTCGTCCGCATGCACTCCAAGAACTACGACGCCGACAAGGGCACGCCCCTCTATGACCAGGCCGTCGTCCTGCTCGGCACCGTGCTCGCCAAGGCCCAGGAGTTCACCCGCAATGGTGTCTCCGCCCGCACCGTCACCCTCCTCATCACCGATGGTGCCGATTGCCACTCGCAGAGCTCCCGCGCCCGCGAGGTCGCCGCGCTCGTGAACGACCTGCGCCGCGCCGAGAATCACATCGTCGCCGCCATGGGCATCGACGACGGCAGCACCGACTTCCGCAAGGTCTTCCGGGAGATGGGCATCGAGGACAAGTGGATCCTCACCCCCGGCCAGAGCGCCCAGGACATCCGCAAGGCCTTCCAGGTCTTCAGCCAGTCCGCCGTCCGCGTCAGCCAGGGCGCCGCCAGCTTCAGTCGCACCGCCCTCGGTGGCTTCGGCGCCTGAGCGGGGGCTCGCTCCTCCCTCCGCTCACAGCCTGGCGGCTCCCCCTCCAGCCGGGCGCCGCCTTCCGGCTTCTTCCGGACACATCTTCTATTGCTGAGAAGGGACGGCGCGGAGCCCCGCGCCGCCGTGTCTCCGGGAGGAATCGCGTGGACCTCCGCAGCCCTCACCCCGTGCCGCATGGTGGTTGGTTCCGTCGCCCGGAGGCGCCATGAGCCTCAAGCGCGTCCTCACCGCGGCCATGGCCGCGCTCATCATCCTGTCGCTAGGCGCCGCCGCCTCGCTCGTCGTCCTGACGAGCTACTTGCACCGCACCACCGCGAGCATGGGCGATGCCGTGGAGGGCGTGCGGCTCGCCGAGGCGCTCCAGGTGGACCTGCTCACCCTCATCCGGCTGCCCGAGCCCACGCTCCGCCTGCCCTCGGATCCCCAGGACTCCATCACCCGGACCGAGACCACCATCCGCGGCCACCTCATAGAGGCCCAGCGCAATGCCCAGACGGCGCAGGAGCGCGCCCTGCTCGACGAGGCCGAGCGCTCCATCTCCGAGTTCTTCCGCGCCCGCGAGAGCCTCGGCAACGTGTCCACGCTGGAGATGCGCCGGGTGATGGGCCCGCGCATGGACGCCGCGCTCTCCTCGTTGGACCGGCTCGTCGAGTTCAACGTCAACGAGGCCCGGGCCATCCAATCCCAGGCGGACCGGTGGGACCAGCTCGCCAACCTGTACGGCGGGACCGTGGCCGCGCTCCTGGTGCTCGGCGGGGTGGGGATGCTGCTGTGGCTACGCCGCTTCGTCTTCCGCCCCCTGCTCCACACCAGCAGCGCCATGCGCCGCTTCGGCTCCGGCCGCAGGCGCACCCGCGCCCCCGTGGAGGGCCCCGCCGAGCTGCGCGACATGGCCCACACCTTCAACGAGATGGCCAACTCCCTGGCGCGCCAGCGGGAGGAGCAGCTCACCTTCCTGGCCGGCGTGGCGCACGACCTGCGCAACCCGCTGTCCGCGCTGAAGATGTCCGCCGCGCTCGTCACCTCGGGCCGCCCCGTGCCCGAGGAGCGGATGCAGAAGACGATGGCCCTGGTGCGCCGCCAGGTGGCGCGGTTGGACCGGATGGTGGGAGACCTGCTCGACGCCACGCGCATCGAGGCCGGGCGCTTCGAGCTGAGCCTGGAGGAGCGCGACGCGCGCGAGCTGGCCACCTCGGTGGTGGAGCTGTACCAGGCCGGGAGCTCCTCGCATGACCTGCGGCTGCTGCTGCCCGAGGAGCCCGTCATACTCAGCTGCGACGCCATGCGCGTGGAGCAGGTGCTGCACAACCTGGTGAGCAATGCGCTGAAGTATTCGCCCACGGGCAGCCTCGTGGAGGTGTCCGTCGCCCCCGAGGGGGACGAGGCGGTGCTGGCCGTGAAGGACCAGGGCATCGGCATCTCGGCCGAGGAGCTGCGCCACCTCTTCGCGCCCTTCCGGCGCACGGGCAAGGCGCGCGAGACTGCACCGGGCGTGGGGCTCGGTCTGTCCGTGGCCCGGAGAATCGTCGAGGCCCACGGAGGCCGCATCGAGGTGGACAGCCGCCCCGGCGTGGGCTCCACCTTCCGCGTCTGCCTGCCCCTGTCCCACGCTCCGGCCCACGCGGGGGAGGCCCGGCCCGGGGACCCCGCCCCGAGCCCGGCCGATCCCGTGCACTGAGCGGCGGCTCGCGCTCAGCGCGCCTGCGTCACCTTGTTGTCGACGCCCGAGCGGTTCACCTTGGGCTTCTTGCCGCCCACCGCGCGCTTCCACGTCACCTCGTTGCCGCTGCCCGTCACGTCGATGGTGGCGACGCCCTCCGCCTTCACCTTGTTGTTGGCGCCGCTCACGTTGATGCTCTTGCAGTCACCCGTCAGCGTCACCGTGTTGTCGCTGCCGTTGACCTCCACCTCCGTCTTCGGCGTGCAGCGGTGCGTCGCGTTGCCGCCCATGCCGGAGACCTCGAGCTTGTCGTCCGCGGGCTTCTCGTCACCCTTGGCGCCCTCGTCCTCGTCCTCCACATCGGCGCCGCCCAGCGAGTCCGCGTCGGCGTCGTCGGTCTTCACCGTCGTGTTGCCCGCCTTCACCTGGACCTCGGTGTGGCCGTTCTTGTTCACCTTCACGGCCGTGCGGCCCTGGGCCACGCCCACGGCGGGCACCAGCAGGAGACTCGCGAGCACGCCGGACAGCACCGTTCCACGAACGAACTTCGACATCGTGCACCCCTCCCTGTGAGGTCACGGAGGCCGGGGAGGGCCTCCGCCGCGGCGCAATCAACACGCCCCTCACGGGGAGCGCAATGGTGACGAAGCGCCATGCGTCCAGCGGCGTACGAGCTTGGACACCTCCAGCACCGACACCGGGATGAGGCCCAGCGCGAACGCCAGCCCCAGCTCCCACGGGTACAGCTCGCCCAGGCCGAACAACCCCCGCGCCGAGTGCAGCTCGTAGAGCCCGAGCTGCAGCCCCACCGAGAAGAGGACGACGCCCAGCAGCACCCGGTTGGTGAGCGGCCCCACCTCCCAGAAGAGGCGCGTGGGGCTGCGCGCGGCGAAGGCTCTCAGGAGCTCGGCGAATACCAGCGTGGAGAAGGCCAGCGCTCGCGCACGTTCCAAGTGCCAGGTCGGGTCCGCCCAGATGAAGACGCCCAGCACCACCGAGGCCTCCAGCGCTCCCACCAGCAGGATGTGGCGCCACTGGGGCGCGCCGAGCATCGGCTCGTCCGGACGCCTCGGCGGATGCGCCAGCAGCTCCGAGCGCGCCGGATCCATCACCAGCGCCAGCGCCGGCAGGCTGTCCGTCACCAGGTTGATCCACAAGAGCTGCAGCGGCAGCAGCGGCAGCGGCAGGCCCACCAGCGAGGCGGCGAACATCACCACCAGCTCGCCCACGTTGCCCACCAGCAGGTACACCAGCGTCTTGCGGATGTTCTCGTAGATGGCACGGCCCTCGCGGATGGCCGTGATGATGGTGGCGAAGTTGTCGTCGGTGAGCACCAGGTCCGCCGCCTCGCGCGTCACCTCGGTGCCCGTGCGCCCCATGGCGATGCCGATGTGCGCCTCGCGCAGCGCCGGAGCGTCGTTCACCCCATCGCCCGTCATCGCCACGATTTCGCCCCGCTCCTTCCAGCGCCGGACGATGCGCAGCTTGTCCTCGGCCGTCACCCGCGCGTGGATGCGCTCGGCGGGGTCCTCTCCCGGCAGGAGGATGCCCAGCTCGCGGCCAATCGCTTGCGCCGTCTCCGGGCTGTCTCCGGTAATCATCACCGTGCGCACGCCCGCCGCGCGCGCCGCCGCCACCGCCGCCACCGCCTCGGGCCTCGGCGGATCCGCCATGCCCACCAGCCCGAGCAGCTCCAGTCCCTCCTCCTCGGGCCCCTGGCCGCGCGCCACCGCGAGCACCCGCAGGCCCCGGCTGGCCAGCGTCCGCGCCGCCTCGGTGGCGCCCTCCGTACCGCTGGCGCACCGGGGCAGCAGCACCTCCAGCGCGCCCTTCACGTAGAGCGCCCCGTCCGCGCGCAGCACGCTCATGCGCTTCGTCTCCGAGTCGAAGGGCCGCACCAACACCCTCGGCCGGTCGCGTTCGAGCTCCTCGCGGTGGATGCCGTGGGCGAGCGCCGCGCGCAGCAGCGCCAGCTCCGTCGGGTCTCCCGTGCCCTCCTTGCCGTCCGGCCCGAGCGACGCGTCACAGCACGCCGCCGAGGCGAAGAGGATGGCGTCGGAGTGGGTGCCCCACACCTCGCGCACCTCCATGGTGCCCGTGGTGAGCGTGCCCGTCTTGTCCGTGCACACCACCGTCGCCGAGCCCAGCGTCTCCACCGCCTGGAGCCGGCGCACCAGCGCGTGCCTCGCCGCCATGCGCTGCACGCCCATGGCCAGGGCGATGGTCACCACCGCGGGCAGGCCCTCGGGCACCGCCGCCACCGCCAGCGAGATGGCCGACAGCAGCACCACCAGCCACCCGTTTCCGCGCCACAGGCCCAGCGCCGCCACCAGCACCACGATGGCCACGCACGCCACCAGCAGGGTGCGCGTCACCTTCTCCAGCCGCTGCCCGAGCGGCGTCTGCGTGTCGCTCGTCGACGCCAGCAGGTGGGCAATCTTCCCCAGCTCCGTGCGCATGCCGGTGGCCTGGACCTCGGCCACGCCCGTGCCGCGCGTCACCGCCGTGCCCAGGAACACCGAGTCCGTGCGCTGCGCCAGGGCTGCGTCCGAGGCCACCGGCCGCGCCGCCTTGTCCACCGGCACGCTCTCGCCCGTGAGCGCCGCCTCGTTGGTGGCCAGCGCGTGCGCCTCGAGCAGGCGCGCGTCCGCGGCCACCACGTCTCCGGCCTCCAGCAGCAGCACGTCCCCGGGCACCACCTCCGAGGCCTGCAGTTGCACCGCGTAGCCGTCCCGCATCACCCGCGACCGCGGCGCCGTCATCGAGCGCAGTGCCAGCAGGGCCTTCTCCGCCTTGAACTCCTGCGCGAAGCCGATGAGGGCGTTGAGCACCACGATGGCGCCGATGGCGATGGCGTCCGCGTGCTCGCCCAGCAGCGCCGACACCACGCACGCCCCGAGCAGCAGGGCAATCATCGGCGAGCGGAACTGCTCCAGCAGCACCGCCCAGGGCGAGCGCGTCTGCTCGCGCTGGATTTCGTTGCGCCCGTGCTCGGCCAGGCGCCGCGTGGCCTCGGCCCCGCTCAGCCCCAGCGGTGCCGCTCCGGCGGCGTTGAGGGGCCGCGGCGTCCCAGGCACGTCCGGGCCGGGCAGGGTCCGGGAGGCCTCCTGCTGGAGAGGAGTGGGAGGCGGGCCGTTCATCCCTGGGCTCCCAGCGTCGAGGGCGCGAGCGCCTCTTCCAGCTCCTCCTCCGCGCTCTCCTGTGGGGTGCGCGCCTTGAGGGGCACCTCGGGCACCACCATCAGCGGCTTGGGGCAGTGGCTCAGCAGCGTGTCCGCCACGCTCCCCAGCAGCGTGCGTGCGAGCGTTCCCCGCGCCCGCGTGCCCACGATGACCAGGTCCACGTCCTCCGCCCCGGCCGCCTGGGAGATGGCCTGTGCCGGATCGCCGTGGAGCACGGAGGTCTCGGTGGGCGGCCCGCTGCGGCCGGTGAGCTGGCGCATCTCCGCGAGCAGTCCGCCCGCGTAGTCCTCGCACGCGTGCTCGAAGGCGGCGAAGTCGGTCGTCTCGCCCGCGGCCACGGACGGAGGCAGCACGTGCACCAGCGTCACCCGAGCGCCCACGCGTCCGGCCAGGTCCAGCCCCACGCGCGCCGCCTCGCGTGCCACCTCGGTGCTGTCGACCGCCACCAGTATCCGCCGCATCTCGCGTCCTCCGGGTCCGCTGCTCATCGCACCACCACCACCGGCTTGCTGCTCGTGTGCACCACCTTGGTGGCCACGCTGCCGAGCAGCAGCCGCGCCATCGCTCCCTGTCCCCGGCTCCCCATCACCACCATCTGGATGTCCGGCAGCTCCGAGCGGTCGTAGATGGCGATCGCCGGATCTCCCACGTCCAGCTCCGTCTCCACCGCCACGCCGAGCGGCCGGGCCTTGTCCGCCAGGGACTCCAGCAGGTGGGTGCCCTCGGCCTGGAGGGAGTGCTGCAGCTCGGAGAGCGTCCCCGGGCCACCGCCGCCCACGGAGAGCGCCACCTGCGGCATGATGTTCAGCAGGACGATTCCCACTCCCAGCTTCGCCGCCAGGGACGCGCCGAACTCCAGGGCGCGCAGCGACGGAGGAGAGCCATCGACGGCGATGAGGACGCGAGCCATACCCCGCTCCATTCCATGTCCCGTGCCAGCGCTGGCCCCAGGCACGGGCCCGGTATGACACGGGCGAGCGCGCAAGGGCTGCGTGCCGCACGGCCAGGGCGCAAGCGTTGCGCGCTTCCCGCACCTTCCTTTCAAAGATGCACATTCCGCTCCGCCGGAGCCGGGAGGCGAGGGACGGGGGCCCGGCCCGGCAAGAGGCGCCTGCCCGTCTGGTTGGAGCATGGGCGGGGAGACGGTGACGCCGATGCGGGTCCGGGACGGCGCTCCGGCACGGTACGGAGAGCGTCAACTCCCGGTGACGATGAGGCGCTCGCGAACCTGTCGCTGGAAATCGGGGAGGGTTTCGGGTGCTCGCTTCAACAGCCAGTCGAGGTACCGCTCGAAAAGGTCCCAGCCCGCGGTGACATCCCCGAGCTTTTGAGGGGTGTTGAAGAGTCCCCAGGCAAGCTGGGTCGTGATCAGGTGCTGATTTCCGTAGATGCCGTGAGCTGTTTCGAGCGCCTGCTGGAACATCCGCCGCGCACCTTCGAAGTCACCCCGCGACGAGCCTTTCCATGAGGCTGCGGGCAGCTGGAAGGTCCTTCATCCGCAGGAGTGTCCCGGCTAGGTTGTGAGCGGCCTGGAGTGTTTGCAGGTGTTCTTCACCCAGTGCACGCTTGAGCCCTTCGTACGCGAGCTCTCCCTGCTTCCTGGCCTCGAGCAACTCCCCTTGATGCTTGAGCGTTTCGGCAAGGCTCAGCCTCGTCTCGAGCGTCGCATGGTGGTCGTTCCCCAGGACCTTCCTTCGGCCGTTCAATACCTGCTCGTGGAGGGTCTGGGCTCGGGACGGGTCCCCTTGCTGATGAATCGTCGACGCCAGATTGCCGTTCGCCAGCAAGGTCTCCGGGTGCTCTTCTCCGAGCAGTCGCGTTCGCGCCTCGAGGACCTTCTCCTGGAGTTGGCGTGCTTCCGGGAAGCTGCCGCGCTCGAAGCAGGATTCCCACTGAGAAACCCAGCTCGGCCTGACGCTCAGCGAGGGCGGGAGTCCGGGCCCAACGCAACTGCTCGGTGGTTCAGATCGAACGTGGAGCGGCCGGCGGGCGGGAGTGCGACCACGAGGTGGGCCAGGGCGCTCTGCTTCTCCTCTTTCGAGGCACCTGGTGCGAGCGCCAGCAGGGGGGCGAGTGCGGCGCGCAGCTCCCACCGGCAGTACCAGCTCTGGAAGTAGGCCTCGTCGACGAAGAGGACCACGACCCTGGCGTCGAACAGCGCCTCCACCAGATGGCGGGGGAAGTGCTCCTCCACGTCGATGTCCGTCGTGTCCAGGAAGGCCTGTCCGCCGGGACCGCCCAGTGCCGCCTGGGCTAAGCCAGATGGGGTAAGTCCTGTCAGGGGGGAGGCTCCGGGCGCGTTTTCCCGCAACTGGTCCGATGGTCGTACCAGTCGGGACGAAGCGCGACCGGAAGGGGCCTCGTTCTTCGCGCCGAGAGCACCCTGACAGGACTTTCCCCACCTGGCTTGGCGCGAGGCTCGTCCTACGTGCGTAGGAGATGAAGACGGGAGGGCTCATGGGTGGAGGGAATGCGGCGAGGGTGCGGCCTTGCTCGATGAGCCTGCGTCCACGCCAGGTTCCAGGCCTGGGCGCGATGCGGCTTCTCCTCAACCTGACTTGAGGGGAGCGAGGGCCTCCAGGTTCTTCCGGCAGATGGATTCGCCGAGATGGTCATCCAGCTTCTGGCAGAGCGGCAGGGCCTGTTCGAAGTATTTCCGGGCTTCATCGGGAGCGGAGCAGGCCAGCGCGACCCGGCCGAGGTTGCGGAGGCAACTGGCCTCTCCGCTGACGCTGCCCAGGCTTCGATAGACGGGCAGGGCTCTGTCGAACCTCTTCCTGGCTTTTTCGTAGTCCGCGCAAGCCAGGGCAATCTTTCCCAGATTGCGGAGGCAATTGGCACGATTGCGGCTGTCGCGCTTCTGCTCGTACAGGGGGAGGGCCACCTCGAAGCGCCGCTGGGCTTCCTTGAGGTCCGTTCGCTCCATGGCGACGATGCCGAGATTGAAGTAGCAGTGGGCTTTGTCCCGGTCGTCGTCCACCAACATCAAGGCCTTCTCGAAGCACCGTTGGGCTTCTTCGAGCTCGGTGCGGGCCAGGGCGATTTCTCCGAGGTAGCGAAGGCAGCTGGCTTCGCCGGGGGGGCTCACCCCCTTGCGGTACGACCCCAGTGCTTCTTCGAAGTCGCGCTTCGCCTCATCGTGTTGCGCGCGCTCGTACGCCGCCAGCCCGCGCTCGAACAGCCGCTGGGCGGCGTAAACGTGATAGAGCCGATGGGTGGTGGGCGACGGTAGCCCGGGGGGGCGTGGGTCCGCACCATCGTCTTCGACGCGTTGTGCGGCCGTATGCTGTTCCGTCAGGATCGCGGACAGGGACAGCTCCGGGGGCAGGGCCCGGATGAAGCCGGTGGCGTCGAGGTCTTCTCCCAGCAGGGTCGGGGCGACGGAGTCAACGAGCCCGACCTGTTCCAGGTGGTGATGACACCGGGACTCACCCTCGGTGTCACCGAGACTCTGATAGAGCGACAGTGCCGCCGCGAGATGTTGCTTCGCCCTCCCCGGATCGAGAAGTTTCAGGGAGATCTGCCCCAGGTACCGGTGGCTGCTGGCCTCCCCGCCAATGCTGCCGGCACTCTGATAGCGGGACAGCGCCTTCTCGAAGTGCTGGCGGGCCTCCGCATACTCCTGCCGCGCCAAGGCGATCTCACCCAGATTGCAGACACAACTGGCTTCGCCGAGGACGCTGCCGGCGCGCTGATAGCGCGGCAGTGCTTCCTCGAAGTACTTGCGGGCCTTCTCATGCTCATGGCTCGCGAGGGCAAGCTCTCCCAGGTTGCGGATGCAATTGGCCTCGCCGAGCACGTCCCCCACGCGCTGATAGAGGCGGAGCGCCTCCTCGAAGTGACGATGGGCTTCGTCGGGCTTGGACGTCGCCAGTGCCAGCTTCCCCAGATTGCGGATGCAGTGGGCCTCTCCGAGGACGCTGCCCACTCGCCAATAGAGTCGGAGGGCCTCGTCGAAGTGCTGGCGGGCCTCCGGGTAGTTCGTACGGGTCAGCGCGAACTTCCCGAGATTGAACGTGCAGTGGGCCTGGTCGTGGATGTAGCCCATCCGGCGGGCGGCCTCACGTGCGCTCTCCAGCAGTTGGGGTGTCCCCAATCCCGAAAGCACCAGGAACTGTCTCAGCTCGAGCGCCGCTGTGATGGCCTTGTGAGGCTCCTTCTCCTGCAGGCCCTGGCGGAGCACCGATTCCAGATTGGCCATCTCGTCCGCGAGCTGGCGCACCGCGTCTCCGCCCCCATCGCGTCCAACGCGAGGGCCCAGGCTGTGGGCCATCGGCGCGTAGCGGGCGAAGAGGAGGGAGAGATCCGAGGCCTCGGGGGGATGGTGGTGGCTGACGTACGCCCTGACAGGAACCAGCATGCGCAGGCGCTTGTCATCATCGAAGGCCAGGCCCACCTCGCGCAGCGTCCGGGCGGCGCCGAGGGCATCCAACGATTCCTGCAACGTCTTCAGCTCCTCGTGCCTCATTCCCGCCGGCAGGAGGGCCAGGATGCTCAGCAGCCGCCGGGCATTGGGGTTCTTCGTCATGCGCCGGCTGCTGATGGACAACTCATAGGACGCATCCAGGCTCAGGAGCCGTCCTGTTCTCTCTCCTCGCTCAAGGACCGCGGTCCGCTTGCTCCGCCAGAGCTCCCAGATGCCTTCGAGGTTGGGCTCCACCTGAGAGATATGGGCCAACAGCCCGATGGCCAGGGGGATTCCATCGAGCACACTCAGGAGCTCTCCCAGGCGCGGATCGTGCTCGAACTGCTCTCCCGCGATGGCGAGGAAGGCGCGCTGCGCGTCTTCACGTCCGAGCGGCTTCAGCTCGATGGGCTTGCGCCAGGCAGGTCCAAAAGGACGGGCCTTCCCTCGTACCGAGGCCACGAGGGCCACGGGCTGGAGTGCGTCCAACTCGAGGAGCAACTGCTCGGTCTGGGAGCCATCCTCTTCCCAGGGCGTCTCCAGGTTGTCGAGAATGAGGAGCGTCGGTTCCTGCTCCAGCTCGGACAGCAGCCGCTCCCGCCGGTTGCGTCCCGGTGGAACCCGGAGGGCTCGTGCCAGCTGCGCGACCAGCTCGTCCGCGGTGCGGCAGATTTCACAGCGGACGAAGTAGCGGCGATCCCCGAAGCGAGCCACGACGCGGGAATCATGGAGTGCGGCGCTTGAGAGCGTGCTCTTTCCAATTCCCGCCGGCCCGAGGATGGGAGTGGCTTGGACCTTGGGCTCGAGCAACGTGGTGACGAGCTCCTCCAGGACGGTGTCCCGGCCGAAGCAGTACGGCGGGCGCGCGGGGAGCTTCTCTGGCTCTTCCAGATGGCCACTCGGACCGGTGCCATCCTCTGGAATGTCCTCCATTCCCGTGGTGAGCGCTCCCGAGGGGGTGGCCGGGACGAGAGAGCGCAGGAAGGGCCCCAAGGCATCGAAGTCCTTCCCATAGCCAACGGCGCGGATCTTCCCCGTCCGGGGGAAATCCTTCTCGAGTGCGGCGACATCTCCGTCCCGGACAAGGACGTAATGCGGTCTCGTCGACTTGGAGACGATCTTCTTCACCCAGTGGAGCATCGCTCCCATGTTGGGATCATCGAGCCCCGAGCCACAGCCCACGAACACAAGGGTTCGGAGCGAGCCAATGGCCTTCTCGATGGCTTGGGCATGCTCATCCCCGAGTATCCGCTCGTAGTCCCGGATACCGAGGATGACGGACTCGGGCACCTTCCAACTTCCGTGCAGGTGGAGAATGGCCTTCTGCTCTCCCTGGAGGGTGAGCTCGACTTCGGGTCCCTGCTGCCAGGTGACGGTTTCCAGTCCGGTGGCGTCTTCGAGCAGGTGATCATAGTTGGTGGTGGCCAGGGGGACACCCAGGTCCCGCAGTGCATGAAGCACGTCCCAGCGTTCCGCCTTCAGGTTCTTGAACGACTCGCTCAACCAGCTCCTGTACGTGCCCTTGTCGGGTGCGCCCAACTTGCGGCTGACGGCTTCCGCCGCGCCCAGGAGCTCATCGAGGTCTCCAGCGGAGAGTTGGTTGAGGACCCGCTCATCCCACCCGGAGTGGTTGACGAGCTTCTTGGCCATGCAGAAGGAGACCGCACTCTTGATGAGCCCCACCCAGGAAGCACAGGGGCTGGCGCGTGTCGCACCGATGGATACGCCGGAACCCACGATGATAAGGGTGTCCTTGCTTCGAAGGGCGGCTGCGACATCCTCCACGAGTGTTCGCGACACGTATTCCCCCGCCCGGTACGCCTGCTCTGAGTTGAGCCGTGAAGTCTGCCCCAGCCCGTTTGCGGAAGGAACCCGATCGGGGCCGACCGGCCTAGCTTGCGTCATCACCGCCGCGAGTGCACGAGGGCGTCGAGCTTCTTGATGGCCTCGACCATCAGTAAGGACTCTTCCTCCGGCAGTCGCTGTTCGTGCGAGGGTTCATCCACACGCTGGCCTCCCGATTCCGGGGCCAGGGAGTGGAGTGGGCTCCGAGGCTCGACGGGGCCTCGTCTTTGCTCTAGAGCGCTCGGGCCACATCCCCCCCTACAGGAGCGAAGAGAGAATGTTCCACGATGCCAGGCCTCGTCCGCGGTGGCTTCCGGTCACCGCCGTGCTGATGTCGCTGGTCGCGTGCGGTGGTCCCGAGGAGCAGGAGCCCATGCCGGAGCCGCAGCCGGCCGCCTGCACCCAGGAGACCTACGACGCGTCCATCAGCGACGCCGTCGAGCCCACCCAGGAGGACGTCGTCGACGGCCTGTGGGCGATTACCCCGGGCAATCCGAAGCTGTTCTGGAACGCGGACCAGAGCGCGGTGCGCATGGTCGCGTGGACCACGTACACGGGCTACGCGCAGGGCGACAACACGCTGTCGCGGGAAGTCTGGGTCACCGCGGTGCCGCAGCTCCAGGAGCTGTGCAAGACGCTGCCGGACGACGCGGCCCGCATCGTGCGCATCAACCAGTTCCTCGGCCTGCCGCCCGCGAACGCGTCCGACAACGGGCGTCAGTTCGTCGAGCTGTGGGTGAAGCCGGGCGACATGTTCCGCCCGTGCCCGGATCCGGAGATCTCCGACTCGGTGTGCGGCCTGCAGTTCCCGGCCGGCGCGTCCACCGAGCACAAGAACTGGTTCTCCAACAACTACGCCTCGAGCTACGGCTTCTGGCAGACGACGCGCTATCCGTGGACGGGCCTGGGCTACACCTATGACTGGTGCAGCCAGGACACGAAGCACGTGGGCGCCAGCGAGTTCGTCATCCGCCCGGGCTCGGTGGTCAACGTGACGGCCATCATCAACCGCGACACCTACTGCGCGCAGTAGGCCCGGCCAGGGGCACTCCTCGGGTGTTCGACGGGCCGGCTCGAACACCCCTTGTTGTTGCAACTGCTAACCGTATTGCAGGTTGAGAAGATGGGATTCGTGTCCCACCCTGTGGGTCTTCGGGGTGCGGACAACCCCGTACCGGGTCGGTGTACACTTCCCAACGGTGTTGCCGCCCCGATCGGGTCCCATGCAGCTGAAGATCTCCGACGACCTCTCGACGACCGCCGTGACCACGCGCGGCAAGGATGCGCTCGCGCCGCGCATCGTGCCGGCCCTGACCATCGTCTCCCACCCGCAGCCGCAGCGCATCGGCGAGCGGCTGCTGCTCGAGATGCTCGCCACCGTGGGGAGGACCGCGTCGCTTTCACGCAATGCGCCGGACTTCTCCCGCCCCGGCAGCCTGCTGGCCCTGCCGCTGGGAGACCCCTTCATCAGCCGCAAGCCCGTGCAGTTCGAGCCCGGGGCCCGCGGCGGGCTGCGGCTGCTCGTGCCCGAGGATGGGACGACGGTGCACGTGGCCGGAGAGGCCGTCACCGGCGGCCGGGAGTTCTCGCCCCAGGAGCTGGCCTCGGGCGTGCCGCTCGTGCTCGCCGAGCGCGTGGTGCTGCTGCTGCACCTGGCCTCCTTCTCCTCCGCGGCGGCGTCCGGCCCGGGGGACCTGGGCATGGTGGGCCAGGGCGAGGGCGTGCGCCGGGTGCGCGAGGACATCGCCCGCGTGGCGGACCTCCACGTGCCGGTGCTCGTCCGGGGCGAGACGGGCTCGGGCAAGGAGTTGGTGGCGCGCGCCATCCACCAGCTCAGCCCGCGCCGCGACGGCCCCTTCATCAGCGTCAACCTGGGCGCCCTCTCCAAGGAGCTGGTCGCCTCCGAGCTCTTCGGCGCGCGCAAGGGCGCGTACACGGGCGCCACCGGTGAGCGCGAGGGCTTCTTCCGCGCCGCCCACGGGGGCACCCTCTTCCTCGACGAGGTGGGCGAGGCCCCTCCCGAGGTGCAGGTGGCGCTGCTGCGCGTGCTGGAGACGGGCGAGGTGTTCCCCGTGGGTGCCAACGCCCCGGTGCGCGTGGACGTGCGCCTCATCACCGCCACCGATGCCAACCTCGAGGAGCGCATCCGCCAGGGCCTCTTCAAGGCGCCGCTGCTGCACCGGCTCGCCGGCTTCGAAATCCAGGTGCCCCCGCTGCGCGAGCGCCGCGAGGACATCGGCCCGCTCTTCATGCACTTCGCCCGCCAGGAGCTGGAAACCACCGGCGAGGTGCAGCGGCTGACGAGCGCGGATCCCCGCTCGGAGCCATGGCTGCCCGCCTCGCTCGCCATGCGCCTGATGCGCTACGCGTGGCCCGGCAACATCCGCCAGCTGCGCAACGTCGCCCGGCAGCTCGTCATCGGCAGCCGCGGCCTGCAGGGCCTGCGCATCGACTCGCGGCTGGAGCAGGAGCTGGACTCCGCCGCCATCCCCATCCCCGGGCAGAGCCTGTCCGCGCCCGCCCCGTCCACCGCCGAGGCGCCGGACGCCCTCGCGGAGAAGCCCACCCGGCGCAAGCCCTCGGACGTGGGCGAGCAGGAGCTGCTGGAGGCCCTGCGCGCCTGCTCGTGGGACCTCAAGGCCACCGCGGACCGGCTGGGCATTCCCCGCTCCTCCGTCTACGTGCTCATCGACAAGAGCACCCTCATCCGCACCGCCCGGGACTTGAGCCCGGAGGAAATCACCCGCTGCTTCCACGAGTGCCAGGGCGACCTGGACGAGATGGTGCGCCGGCTCGAGGTCTCCAAGCGCGCGCTCCAGCGCCGCGTGCGCGAGCTGGGACTCGGTGGCTGACACGTCCGCGCGGGCCTCGTGACGTGTCCATGACGCGTCCGCGGGGGCTCCGGCGTGACGGGGGCCACGGGCTTCCGAGGGCCAGCGCAGGTCAGGGCCGCTGGTACGGTGACTGCAACTTCCCTCCGGCAACGTTCATCTCAACGTCCCCGCGCGGGACATAGGAGCGCTCGTACCCATGCCCAACGTCCTCATCATCGAAGTCTTGTCCGATGCCGTCCGACCCAACCCCGCCGATGTCCAACAGGGCGACCTCGTGACGTTCCAGCTGGCGGACGACGTCCAGGGCACCTTCGAGGTGTCCTTCGACTCGGCCGACTGCTTCACCGCGCAGGGCCCCTTCACGCTGCAGAGCGGCTCCTCGCTGACGTCCCAGAGCGCTCACACGGTCGCCGCCTCCGCCGCGAAGGGCAACTACCCGTACACCGTCACGCCCGACGAGCACACGCGCAAGCGTTTTCCCCAGCATGAGACGAAGCGGGGCGACCTGGACGTGACGACGGATCCCCCTCCGCCCCCGAAGGACAAGAAGCCCAAGAAGGACAAGTAGGCACCCGGTGCCTCAGGGCACCGGAGCGTCCGCCACGGGCTGGCGTGAGGTGGGAAGCATGTCCCGCCACGCCGGCTCGAGGTGGGGATTGTGGGCCAGCGCCTGCTCCAGGTCCTCGCGGGCCTGTTCCCGCCACGCCCGTTGCTGCCCGGCGGGCGCGGCGGTAGCGGCCAGTGCCAGGAGCACGCTGGCGCGTACGGCCCGGGCCCGCGCCCATTGGGGCCTCGCGGCGAGGAGCGGCTCGGCCAACTCGAGGCCCCGCTTCAACACCGGGACGGGGTCGGCGCCCCGCTGCTGCTTCCACCCGGCCCACGCCCGGTGGAGCTCCGCCGCGGCGAGCCGGTACTCCTGCCGCTGGGGCTCCAGCTCCAGCGCCTGCTGGAAGGCCTTCGCCGCTTCCTCGAAGTCCTCCTCCTTCGCCTGGCCGCGCCGCGCCAGCCAGCGGGCCCGCACGCCGCGCGCTTCCGCGAGGTAACGCCAGCCATTGCCCAGGCGGGGGTTG
Source organism: Archangium sp. (assembly GCF_045802675.1). Taxonomy (GTDB): domain Bacteria; phylum Myxococcota; class Myxococcia; order Myxococcales; family Myxococcaceae; genus Archangium. The sequence continues at coordinate 103,833 of NZ_JBJMQO010000042.1, forward strand.
AGCTCGCGGGCGTGGCTCAGCGCCTCCTCGGCCCGGGCGGCGTCTGGCCGGGGATCTCCCCCCTGCTCCAGCCCCCAGGTGGCCAGCAGCACGTGGACGCGGGCCACGTTCGCCCAGAGGTCGGCATCGCCGGGCTGTCGCGCGAGCGCCTCGCGGTAGGCGTCCACCGCCGCATGGGCGCTCGGCCCTGGGTTCTCCCGCCCCGCGAGCTGGAAGGTGGCCCGCACGGCCTCCACCTCGCCGAGGTTGTTGTAGGCCCAGGCCTGCTGGGGGGCCGCGTCCCGGGCCTGCTCGAAGGCCTTCCGGGACTCGGCGAGCGGGGCGCCGGTGTCCCCCCCGTCCTCCCACGCCTGCTCGGCCCGCCACAGCAGCGCCGCGCCCAGGCCGTTGTGGAGCTGCGGCAGCTTGGGGTTGATGGACAGCCCCTTGCGGTAGAGCGCCAGGGCCTTCTCCAGGTCCGGTCCGTATTCCTCGCCGTGCTCGCGGCGCCAGTGGGCGAGCAGCTCGGAGGCATAGGCCCCCTGGTAGCAGGCCACGACGTTGGTGGGGTTGAGGGTGAGCGCCCGCTCGAGCGCGTCCCGGGCCCGCGCCAGGTCTCCCGCCACGTCGGGGGCGCCCGGGTTCGAGGCCCGCTGGCGGTACGCACTGCCCAGGTTGATCCACGCATCCGCCTGGCGCTCGTCCAGGTGGATGGCGGCGAGGTACGTGTCGATGGCCTTGTCCAGGTGGACGAGCGGCGCTCCCCCATGCTCGGCCTCGTAGTCGGCCCACACCTTGTACGCCAGCCCGAGGTTGGCGTGGAAGGCGTAGTCGCGCTCGCCGGAGCCGAGCTGCTCGAAGGACTCGATGGTGAGGCGCAGCTGCTCGCGGGGATCCAGCGAGTGCTGCTGGCGGTAGCGGGCCCACAGGCGGTAGGCGAGCGCGAGCTGCAAGGGGACGCGGGCGCGCGGGGGCGCGAGGGCCTGCGAGGCGCGCGCGGAGGCGATGGCCTTCTCCAGCAGCGGCTCCACGTCGTTGCCGCCCTGGCTGGTGCGCTGTTCGGCGAGCCGACGGTGGAAGTACGACTCCAGCAGCCGCGCGCGGTAGGAGTCCGGCGCGGCGGAGAGCGCGCGGGAGAGGGCCTCGAGGCCGCGCTGGTAGTGGGGCAGGACGTTGCCCTGGCCGTAGAGCTCCATGACGAGCGCGGCGAGCTCCAGCCGTCCCAGGGCGTAGTGCACCTCGGGCTGGCTCTCGGCGGTGGCGATGGCGGCGGCGTAGGCCTGGCGCCCGGCCTCGAGGTCCGCCTGGGAGCCGGCACTGTCGCCCTGGTTCCAGCGCTGCGTGGCGCGGGCCAGGAGGATGTCACCCCGGAGCAGGGGGCCCTCGTAGAACCAGGGCTGGGCGTGGCCGAGCTCGTCCAGGTGGGCCAGCGCCTCCTCGAGCCGGCCTTCGTAGAAGGAGAGCAGCGCGCGCACGTGGAGCGGGGGCGCGGGGAGGTCGGGGCCCTCGGCCTGGCGGAGGTAGGCGAGGGCCGGGTCCCGGTAGCGCTGCTCGAGCACGCGGCGGCGGGCCTCGCGCTGCTCGGGGCCGCGGCGCTCCACGTCCAGCAGCAGCTGCTCCTGGTAGAGCTTGCCCAGCACCAGCGCGAGCGCCCAGGCCACCCGGGGCTCGCGGTAGCCGAGCGCCCACGCCGTCTCGAGCCGCTCGCGCGCGCCCTCGAGGTCGTCCAGGGCGAGCCGCGCGCGGCCCAGGGCGTACTGGCCCGGACCCGCGGCCTGGGGGCCGGCCTGGCGCACCTCGGCCTCGAGCGCGTCCATGTCCGCGCGCAGGGCCTCGCGGTCCTCGCGCGTGTCGTGCAGCCGGGAGAGGGCGGAGTAGCGGGCCGAGGCCTCCATCCGCTCCACGCGCTCGGTGAAGCGGCGGGAGAGGCGCTCGCGCTCGGCCACCTCGCGGCGGGCGAGCACCGCCTGCCCCAGCGCCAGCGACACCACCAGCAGCGCGGCGGAGCCCAGCGACAGGGCCACCCGGTGCTTGCGGGCCCTCTTGCGCAGCCGGTAGCCCAGGCCCTGGCGCGCCAGCACGGGCTCGCCGGAGAGGAAGCGCTCCAGGTCCTCGAGGAGCGCGCGCGCCGAGTCGTAGCGGGCCGAGCGCTCCTTCTCCAGGCACTTGAGGATGATGGCCTCGAGGTCCGCGGGCAGGTCCTTGTCGAGCGCGCGCGGGGGACGGACGTCTTCGGACTGGATGCGGGTGATGACCTCGAGGGCGTTGGCGCCGGTGAAGGGGGGCTGGCCGGTGAGCAGCGCGTAGAGCGAGGCGCCCAGGGCGTAGACGTCCACGCGCCGGTCCAGGCGGGACACCTCGCCACGGGCCTGCTCGGGCGCCATGTAGTGCGGGGTGCCGAGCACCGAGCCCGAGGCCGTGCCCTCGTCCCGCCAGTCGCGCGCGAGGCCGAAGTCCATGACGAAGGGGACGAGGCCCCCGTCCTCGGTGCGCTCCACGAGGATGTTGGCGGGTTTGATGTCGCGGTGGACGAGCCCGGCGCGGTGGGCCGCGTGCACGCCCTCGGCGGCCTGGCGCAGCACCAGTACCTTCTGCTCCAGCGTGAGCGAGCCCGCGAGCTGGCCGAGGGACTGGCCCTCCACGTACCGCATGGCGATGAAGCCCCGGCCGTGCACCTCGCCGACCTCGTACACCTCGCACACGCGCTCGTGGCGGACGCGGGCCTGGGCGCGGGCCTCGGCGAGGAAGCGGCGCGCGAGCTCGGGGTCCTCGCCGCGCACGAACTTGAGGGCCACGTTGCGGCGCAGCAATGGATCGTACGCGAGGAAGACGAGCCCCATGCCGCCCTGGCCGAGGAAGCGCACGGGCTGGTAGCGCTCCCAGCCCGGAATCGGGAAAGCGGGCTCGCGGGGCGCGTCCGCGGAGGGGCCGCTGCCCGAGGGAGACGGGGCGCTCGGGCTGGCGGGGGAGGGAGTGGCCACACCGGGAGTCCCGGGAGCCAGGGTGATGCCTTCCTCGGGCTGGGAGCCGCTGGCGCCGCCACTGGGACCTTCCGGTGCCGGGCGCTCGTGCCGGTCCGTGTCCTCCCGGGAGACTTCCTGGCGCAACCGCACGAGGGTGTCCTCGGAGAGGATGTCTTTCTCGCGGAGCAGCTCCAGGGGGCCACGCTCGAGGCGGAGCGCCTCCTCACGGAGGTCCGCGGCCTCCTCGTGGGAGATGAGTCCTTCGTCCAACGCGAGGAGCAACTCCTCCTCGTACCGCTCCTGCCTCGCCCCGGGGGTGCTCACAGGGCCCAGCATACCGGCGGGCCCGAGGAGGTGGAATGCGAGGGGGAACCCACACGCCACTCCCTCGGGCCCTGCCTGCCTACTCGACGACCACGAACTCCACGCGCCGGTTGTTGGCGCGGCCCTCGGCCGTGTCATTGGTGTCGATGGGCTTCTCCATGCCGAAGCCCGCCGAGTCCAGACGCTCCGCGACGATGCCCTTCTGGATGAGGTACACCCGCACCCACTGCGCGCGGCGCTGCGACAGGTCCTTGTTGTAGGCGGGCTTGCCGGCCCCGTCGGTATGCGCCTCGATGCGCAGCTTCTTGATGTCCGGGTTGCTCGTCAGCACGTCGGCCACCTGGTCGAGGATGGACTGCGACTGGGGCAGCACGTTGTCCTTGGCCGTGGCGAAGAACACCTTCTCGAGCGTGCGCAGCTTGCCCTTCTCCACCACCACCTTCGCCGGAGCCGGAGCCGGAGCAGGCGGCGGCGCATCCACCGTCACCACCACGTTCGCCGTGGCCGAGCGCTCGCCACTGCCCGTGACGCGGTAGGTGAACGTGTCGCGGCCGGAGAAGCCCTCCTTCGCGGTGTAGCGCAGCGCGCCCTCGGGCGTGGTCTCCACGATGCCACCCGCGGATGTCACCCCCAGCTCGGCCACGCGCAGGGTCTCACCCGACAGGCCCTCGTCGTTCCGCAGGATGTCGAGCGTGAGGGACTGGCCCGCCATCACCCGGCCCTCGTCGTCATGCGCGACGAGCGCGGGAGGAGGCGGCGGCGGGGGCGGGGCGGCGACGATGGGCGCCGGAGCCGGAGCCGGCTGCGCCACCGGGCGGGGCGAGGCCGAGGGGGCGTAGCTCAGGGCCGCGAGCATGCGGTAGCGCGGCGTGCCGAAGCCGTTGGTGAGGCCCGGGCCACCGCCCAGCGTCATCTCCAGGTTGCGCACGAAGCCCCAGCGCAGGGCGAGCATCAGCTCCAGGGGGCTCGTCGGGACGGAGACCTTGTTCAGTCCCACCTCACCGGCCAGCGTGGACAGCAGCGACAGCTTCCACCTGGGCACCAGGTCCACCTTGCCGCCGATGCCGTACGTCACCGCCGTGCCGAGGTTCAGGTTGAGGAACTGCTGGGGGCGGCCGAAGAAGACACCCGCGTTGGCCATGAGGGCCGAGCCCCGGGGACCGCGCCACTCGCCCACGAGCGTGGGGTTGAAGGTGACGCTGCCCCCGCCGAGGTACGAGTCCTTCGGCGCGGTGGGCAGGGACACGGGCAGCGACAGCGCGAGCCCGAAGTCCTCGGCGCGCACCAGTGCCGTCTTCAGCGACAGGCGCAGGTCCGAGGGCGCCGTGGTGGGCAGGCCCGCCTGGAGCTGGGGGTCCACCATCCCGGCGGGGCTCGTGGACTGGTAGGCCATCACCGGCAGGGCCGCGCCAATCTCGAAGCGGTCGAACAGCGCGAGCGAGCCGGCGAGCGTGAGGTACGTCTGCCCCCCCACGAGCAGGCGCTGGTAGCTCGAGTCCTCGGCGGAGACGAGCCGCAAGGGCTGGTTGGCGTAGTCGGCGAAGAGCCGGACGCTGGCGGACAGGTGCTCGGGGACGTTCGCGGACTGGACGCCGAGGAGGTCATCGCGGCCGGGCTGCGGCTGGAAGCGCTCCACGAGGAAGGAGCGGCTCATGTCGTCCTGGGCCTGGGCGGCCACGGGCACGGAGACCACCGCGGCGGCGGCGGCAACCGCGGCCCCCGTCTTCCGGCGGCGGCGCAGGAAGGTGGCGAGCGTGCCGAGCAGCATCGGCCAGGCCGAGGCGACGTCACCGGTGCTGGAGCACCCGCTGCCCTGCACGAGCCACTTCTCGTGCTCGCCCTGGGGCTTGCACTGGCCGGAGAGGCAGAAGGCGTTCGCCGCGCACTGGTCATCGGAGACGCAGGCCGCGAGGCAGGCGACCTCGCCGCAGGCGTAGTTGCCGCAGCTCACCGTCTCGGAGGTGCAGGCGCCCGCGCCGTTGCAGGTGCCACCCGTGACGGCGGTGCCCGCGGAGCAGCTCGGGGTGCCGCACTGCACGGACTCGCTGGGGTAGGCGCAGGTGTCGCGCACGGTGCCATCGCAGACGCCGCCGCACTCGGTGCCATCCGAGCCGCAGGCCGCGCGGCCGCTCCGGGGCGAGCCCGTCACCGCGACGCAGGTGCCCACGTTGCCCGCCTCACCGCAGGCCTCGCACTGGCCATCGCACGCGGTGTTGCAGCACACGCCATCGGCGCAGAAGCCGGTGGAGCACTCGCTGTCCTGGGTGCAGGCGCCGCCCCAGTCCGTGCCCGGCCTCTTCGTGAAGACGGCCTCCAGGTCATGGGCGCCGGTGACATTCGTGAGGACGTAGGTGCCGCCGCTGACGGAGGAGGTGACGTCCGCGCCGTTGTCGGAGAGCGAGCCGAGCGCGTAGCCCGGCGTCACGGTGACGGTGCAGGTGACGGACTGGCCGTACTCGACGGGCGAGGGGCAGACGAGGGTGCCGCCCGGGCCGCTGCTGACGGTGACGGGGTACGTATTCACGGTGAAGAGGGCGGTGACGGTGGCGGCCGCGTCCACGGTGAGGGTGCAGGGGTTGGTGGTGCCGGTGCAGCCGCCGCTCCAGCCCGCGAAGGTGCTGCCGGGCCGAGCCGTGGCGGTGAGGCTCACCTGGGTGCCCTCGCGGAAGTCGGCGCTCGCCGAGGCGCAGCCCGGGCCGCAGTTGATGGCGGCGGGGCTGGTGACGACGGTGCCGCTGCCCTTGCCGGCGGGGTCCTTCTGCACCGTGAGGGTGTGCAGGGTGCCGATGCCGTTGCTGTCCACGGCGACGTTGTTGGTGTCATCCGGGTCCTGGATGCCCGAGGGCACGGACACCGAGGCGCGGTAGCTGAGCGTGCCGGAGCCGGAGCCGGGGACGACCTTGCCGTCCACGCTGTAGGTGAGCTTGCCGCCCACGGGCAGGTCGGCGGTGGTGTGGAGGGGGCCGGTGCCCGAGGCGGCCGGGCAGGTGGCGCCACCCGAGGCGGTACACGTCCAGGACACGCCGGTGAGCTCGGCGGGGAAGTCGTGGTCGATGGCGGCGCCGGTGACGGCGTTGGGCCCGCCGTTGGAGACGGTGAGCTCATAGTGCACGGGCTTGTCCCAGCCCACGGCGACGACGCCGTCGGTGATGGAGGCGGAGAGGTCGGCGTAGGTGGCGCCCGAGGTGATGGCCGTCTGGACGAGGGGCCCGATGAGCGGGGACACGCCCGTGCCGCTGACGGAGTAGTCGCCGTGGGACACCGTGCCGGTGGCCGAGGGGTCGATGTGCACCTTCACGTCGAAGTGGGTGCTGGCGGTGGGGTTCATCGAGCCCAGGTCACACGTCACCGTGCGGGTGACGCTGTCGTGGGTGCAGGTGACGCCGGGCGGCGTGTCGATGGAGACGAAGGACGTCTGGTCCGGCAGGTGGATGGTGACGTGGGTGTTGTCCACGGGGTCGGAGCCCGAGTTCTTGACGAGATAGGTGTACGTCAGGTCCGAGTCCGCGTTGGCCGACTTCGCGGCGCTGGCGGCGATGGAGAGGCCGGGGAGGAAGGAGCCGAAGCCGTCCACGTACACGTGGCCCCAGTGGCCACCGGGCTGGCAGCCGGCGGCGATGACCTCGAGCTCCACGGTGTCGCCGACGGAGAGCTTCGCGTCACCTGGGGCGACGTCGATGGCCTGCCAGTCGGTGTACTGGACGTTGGTGGCGGTCGTCTTCCAGGGCACGCCGGCCTGATTGGCGAAGTTGAAGGTATTCCAGAGCACCTCGTTGCGCGTCACGTTGCGCAGGGTGATGTAGATGTAGGGCTGCTGCTCCTGCGAGTGGCCCGGGTTCTGGAGCACCGGGGCGAGCGCGAAGCGCACGTGCACCTTGCCGTCGGCGGGGTCCACGTCGGACGAGGCGAGCGTGGCCGACTGCACCAGGCGGTTGACGTTGCGGTTCTTGCCCAGCTCGTTCACCACGGCGGCCCACTTGCCGTACCGGGGCCAGCGCAGCGACGCGCTGGAGTCGAGTCCCGCGGGAATCTCGCTCTCGGGGCCGCCCGGGGCCTGCTTCGCGGAGGTGAAGTCCAAGCCACCGGGCTGCAGGTTGAGGTCCGCGGTGCTGGCGGGCGGAATCGTGGCGATGCCGGGGTTGAGGTTGGTGGAGACGCTCCAGCCGGTGAGCGAGCCGTCCTCGAAGCTGCCGTTGGTGAAGAGCGGCTGAGCGCTCGCGGCGGTGTCGGGCCGGGCGGACGCCTCGGAGGTGTCGCCGCGGGTGCAGCCCGAGGTGACGGCGATGAGCAGCGCGAGTGCCGCGCGCAGGGAAATGAGGGCCCCACCACGCCGGGACACCCGGCGCGGAGAGGGAGTGGAAGAGGGATGCATGACGGGCTCCTGGAAACTCCCCCGGGGCACGGGAAACAGCGCCCGAGGGGTATGCGGGACGTGATTGCACGCGTCGCGCCAGGAGCCGCCAGGGGGGCTGACAGAGGGAAAAGCCCGGCGGACACGCGTTCTGACACGTCAGCCGTCATGTCAGCCGCGCTCGTGGCGGAGCCGTTGACACGTCAGTCCCGGTCATCGGGAAACGAGAGCCGGGGACAGAGAGGGACGCACGCATGATAGACCCTCGCCCGTCATCCCCCCGAGGTCTCCGCGCATGCCCGTTCCGCTCCGTCGTGCCCTCTCCGCCACCGCCCTGGTGGCCCTGCTGCTGCCGCTCGGCTGCTCCACCTCCCTCACCTCCAAACGTGAAGATGAGAAGCGCATGAGCTCCTCCGACGACGTCTCCAAGCCCGCCCCGCGCTGGGGCATCGTCATCCACGGCGGCGCTGGCGTCATCAAGCGCGAGTCCCTCACCCCCGAGCGCGAGGCCGCCGTGCGCGCCGTCCTCACCGAGGCCCTCCAGGCCGGCCATGCCGTGCTCGCCAAGGGGGGCTCCAGCCTGGACGCCGTCACCGCCGCCATCCGCGTCATGGAGGACTCGCCCCTCTTCAACGCGGGCAAGGGCGCCGTCTTCACCCACGACGGGAAGAACGAGCTCGACGCCGCCATCATGAATGGGCGCACCCGCGAGGCCGGTGCGGTGGCGGGCCTGCACCACGTGAAGAACCCCATCACGCTGGCGCGCGCGGTGATGGAGAAGTCCCCGCACGTGATGATGATTGGCGATGGGGCCGAGGAGTTCGCGAAGCAGCAGGGCATCGAGCTCGTCCCCGAGAGCTACTTCTACACCGAGGAGCGCTGGCAGGGCCTGCAGCGCGCGCTCGAGGCGGAGAAGCAGCAGCAGCAGGCGCCGCCCGAGCAGGGCCAGCCCCAGGGGCCCTCGAGCTTCTACGAGACCCAGGCCGGGAGCGATCACAAGTTCGGCACGGTGGGCGCGGTGGCGCTCGACCAGTCGGGCAACCTCGCCGCGGGCACGTCCACGGGCGGCATGACGAACAAGCGCTTTGGCCGCGTGGGGGATGCGCCCGTGATTGGCGCGGGCACCTACGCGGATCCCCGCTGCGGCGTCTCGGCCACCGGCCATGGGGAGTACTTCATCCGCTACGGCGTGGCCCGCGACATCTGCGCCCGCGTGGAATACATGGAGCTGCCGCTGCTCGAGGCCGCCAACCAGGTCGTCATGGACGTGCTCGTGAAGGCCGGCGGCGAGGGCGGAGTCATCGCCATGGACGCGCAGGGCAACGTGGCCATGCCCTTCAACTCGTCGGGCATGTACCGCGGCTACATCGGTTCGGACGGCGTGCCCGCCGTGGCCATCTTCAAGGAGTAGGAGAGCGCGGGGCGCGGAAGGGCCCGGAATCCCGAGGGAGACCTTGAGGGGTCCGGGCCCTTTTCCGCGGGGGCTCCAAGGCGCTCACTTCCTCGCGCTGGCGCAGGCCTCGGTGTATCCGCCCGCGCACGCCTTTTGATACCAACTGACGGCCTGGACCGCGTCTGCCTTCACTCCCTCTCCGTTCAGGTAGACGTTGCCGAGGTAGGCGCAGCCCGCGTGAACGGACACAGGCAATGAGCAAGCATCAGGCACGGGCGCTGGAGCCCCATGTATTGGCCGGAGATCGGCTTCCCGCTGCTCTGGTTGCCCTCGACGCACCGGGCGGTGCTCCAGCACGTGAGCAACAAGCTCGCGGCCTGAACGCCGATGCCCTCTTCGTGGGAGGTGCGCGGTAACGTGCCGCCGCCCTTCAACTGGAGCAGGCAATGACACACAAGAGGCAACTCGAAGGAAAGGTCGCGCTGGTGACGGGAGCCAGCTCGGGAATCGGCCGGGCCACGGCCATCGCCATGGCGCGCGCGGGCGCGAAGGTCGTCGTCGCCAGCCGCGGCACCGAGGGCAACGCCGAGACGGTGGCGCTCATCCACAAGGACGGTGGCGAGGCGCTCGCCATCCGCACGGACGTGACGAAGACCGCCGACGTCGAGGCCATGGTGCGCGGCGCCGTCGAGCACTTCGGCCGCCTGGACGTCGCCTTCAACAACGCGGGCACCAGCGTCACGCCCGGCCCCATGCACGAGTACTCCGAGGACGAGTGGGACTCCGTCCTGGAGACCAACCTCAAGTCCGTCTGGCGGTGCATGAAGTACGAGCTGCGGCAGATGCTCGCCCAGGGCGGAGGCGCCATCGTCAACATGTCCTCCATGTCCGGGCTCATGGGCAACAAGGGGCTGGGCGCCTATACCGCCAGCAAGCACGGGGTGCTCGGCCTCACGAAGACGGCGGCGCTCGAGTACGCGCAGCAGAACATCCGTGTGAATGCCGTGTGTCCGGCCGTCATCGGCGGCACCACGCTCATCGACAACTTCTTCCGCGAGTACCCGGAGATGGCCCGCGCCGTCGAGGCCTCCCACCCCATCGGCCGCGTGGGCCAGCCGCGCGAGGTCGCCGAGGCCGTGGTGTGGCTGTGCTCGGAGGGCGCCTCCTTCGTCACGGGCCATGCGCTCAACATCGACGGTGGCACCTTCGCGGGACGTTGACGTTCCCGAGCCGCGCTCGCGGGCGGTCTCTCAGGGCCGGGGGGGTGGTGGGAACACGCGCTCGCGCAGCTTCTCCGTCTCGCGGCGCCGGTGCGCGTTGCCGTCGTCCAGCAGCGTGGCCAGGGAGTAGAGGCGCAGCGCTGGGAGGAGCTGTCCCTGCTTCACCCACTCCTCCCCGCGCGCCTGGGCGAGGTCCGCCAGCCGCTCGCGCTCGCGGGACGAGGGCAGCTCGCTCGTGGCCTTGTAGGCCCGGGCGCAGCGCCAGCGTCCCAGGCCCCGCTGGGCCTGACTCTCTTCAATGTCCTGCTCGAATTGGTGCGCCAGCTCCTCGGCGCTCGAGGCCAGCACCGTGGCCTTGCCTCCCGGGCAGCGGGGGTCCTCCGTCGCGGTGAGGCCGTTGAGCTGGTACGCCGGCCCGCCCACCGGGTGGACGCGCGCCATCAATTGGGGGAGCTGGCGCAGGTGCCCGCTGGGGCCATGCGCGTCCAGGAGGACGGGCGGCCCTTCCGACACCAGGTAGTCCTCCATCGCCGGAAGGTTGCCCGCGTGGTGCGCCATCGCGTAGTCCGCGAGCCCCGCCACGTCGAGGATGTCCGCCTGCCGCAGCACCATGGCCTGCCCGCCCATGTCCGGGTGGCCCACCAGCGGATGGCGCTGTCCCAGGGACTCGGCGAGCCTGTCCACCTTCCGGGCCTGCTCGGCGATGAACGCGTAGGGCAGCTCCGGCGTGGCCTTCACCCCCGGCGACCGGCCCAGCGAGTCCCGCAGCGCGGGCCCCAGCACCCGCCCCGCCGCCGCGAACGCCAGCGTCACCGCGACCCGTGCCGGCCACACGAGCCCTCGCGCCGCCGCCTTCGCCGACAGCCGGCGCACCCCGGACAGGCCCACCGCCATGGCCGCGCCCAGCAGTGGCACCAGCGGCGCGACGAAGCGCCACTCGCGCATCCAGTCCCCGGAGCGCCAGGCGAAGTACCCGCCGCTCGCCGCGAACAGCGCCACGAGCGCCCCGCGGCGCCCGCCCGCTCCGCCTCCGGCGAGCCCCAGCACCAGCCCCGCCGCCGCCACGGGGTGCAGCACCGGGTAGGCCTGGAGGAAGCCGCGCACGTAGGTGGCCCCGTCGAAGAGCCACAGGCGCTTGGCGTAGTACGTGTTGGGCAGCACGTCGGCGAAGTAGCCCCAGCGCACCACCAGCCAGCCCCCCACCAGGAGGGCGAGCCACGCCGCGATGCCCGCCGCCTGCCGTCCCGTCCAGCGCCGCTCCACGGCCCGGTGCACGAGCCACAGCCCGCCCGCCGCCGCCGTGTAGAGGACGCCCTCGGGCCGCGTGAGGCACAGCAGGCCCAACGCGCACCCCACGCCCGCCCCCGTGCCCGTGCGCAGCCCGCGCAGCAGCAGCGCCCCGCACAGCCCCAGCAGGAAGGCCTGGAGGCCCGTCTCCATCCCGCTGGCAATCCAATACACATACGAGGGATTCAGCGCGGCCACCCACGGCGCCAACGCGTCCTCCACGCGCAGCGGCCGGTCTTCCGAGAGGGGCCCCCACAGCGCGAAGGCGGGCAGCGCCAGCAGGCCGAGGAGCAGGCCCAGCACGTGCGTGAAGGTTTCTGGCGCGAGGGGCAGCCACCGGCTGAAACCCAGCAGCACCGTCCACAGTGGATTGGAGAATCCCTCCACCGGCTGCGAGTAGGGCGTGATGCGGAAGCCGTGCCCCTCGAAGAAGGTGCGCCCGTAGGCGAGGGAGATCGCCGCGTCGTCGACGATGGGCACCGCGAGGTAGCCCGCGTGGTACGCCAGCGCCAGCCCCGCGGTCACCACCAGCGCCCACGCCAGCACCCGCTCGCTCCAGGGCCAGACGCGAGCGGTGGGGGACTCGGTGGGAGAGGGCGGCGCCATGCTCCGGTGCCTCTACTGCACGGAGCGCCTCGTCGCACGGCTTTCCTGCCACGAGTGTCTGGGTTCAACCCGGGGCCCGCGCTACTCTCACCCCGTCCCTCTCCCGGAGGGCGAGGGGTGATTGCTCTCACGGGGCCGGGGAGGCTCCGAGGTTGTGCGACTCCATCAGCAGCGCGAGCACCTCCTCGTCGTCCACCTGGTGGAAGTCCTCGTACCACGCGCCCACCGAGCCCAGCATGTCCGGCTCCTGCACCGTCACCACCTCGTCCACCTCCTCGTGGCGCAGCGCGTCCGCCATCTCCGACGCCGCCACCGGCACCGCGAGCACCAGCTTCCGTGGCCCCCGTGCTCGCACCGTCCGGGCCGCCGCCCTCGCCGTTCCTCCCGTCGCCAGTCCGTCGTCCACCAGGAGGACCGTGCGGCCCCGCAGCTCCGGCAGTGGCATCCCGCCCCGGTACAGCCGCACCCGCCTCGCCAGCTCGCGTGCCTCCTGCCGCGCCACCGCTCGCACGTCGTCTTCCTTCAGGTCCGCGTACTCCAGCACGTCGGCATTCACATACATCGCCCCGCCCTCGGCGATGGCCCCCATCCCCAGCTCCGGCCTCCACGGCACGCCCAGCTTGCGCACCACGAGCACCTCCAGCGGCACCCCCAGCCCCATCGCCAGCTCGTAGCCCACCGGCACCCCGCCTCGCGGCAGCGCCAGCACCACCGGGGCCTCGCCCCACATGTTTCCCAGGCGCTCGGCCAGCATCCGCCCCGCCTCGCCCCGGTCCCGGAATCGCATCCTCATGCTCGTCCCTCCTCGCGCCCCTCAGGCCGAGGCCCAGGGTCCTCCTCCCTGTGCGGCCGACAGCGCCCAGCGCTCCAGCTCCGGCTGCGGCATCAGTCCGCTGCGGCGCGCCACCTCGCGGCCGCCGGAGAAGACGACGAAGGTGGGAATGCCCCGCACGCCGAGCTGACTGGAGGCCTGGGGATTCGCATCGGTGTTCAGCTTGAGCACGAGGAGCTTGCCGGCCTGCGCATGGCCCACGGCGGCGAGGATGGGCGCGGCGGCGCGGCACGGGCCGCACCAGGGTGCCCACAGGTCCAGCAGCACGGGCACCGGCGAGGCCTTCACGGCCCGCCACAGGTCCTCCCCCTCTACCTCCTGGGGTGCACCCGACAGGTCGAGCGCCCGCTGGCACCGGCCACAGGTGGGCTGGCCGGGGGGATGGGGCTCGCGCACGCGGTTGAAGGCGCCACACGACGCGCAGCGGAACATGGAAACCTCCAGGGGCTCTTCGGGTGAAGGTAGCGATGCGGGCCCTCGCGAGCCCGGGGCCGGGTGCCCGTGCGCTCCAGGAGCGGGCGCGCAGGCTTTGCGGTGGGCTCCGTCGCGCATGCGGCTTTTGCGGGGCGTGGGGGCGCGCGATTCATCCCGTCGGCAGGCGGGGGCTGGCTAGAGTGCGCGGCACGAGATGTGAACCGATCTTTTCAATGACCTGGCCCCCCGAGGGCCCGCGCGCTGGAGCCGCCATGACGATCCTCTGTGCCACCCATTTCTCGGACGCCGCGCAGCGAGCGGCCACGGCCGCCGCGGAGCTGGCGCGCAAGCTGGACGAGCCCCTCTTCCTGGTGCACGTGCTGCCGGGCGACCTGGCGCGCGCCTTCGGCCAGACGCTGCAGGACACGGCGGCCTCGGCGCTGCAGGACGAGGTGCGGCGGTTGGAGAAGCTGGGCGCGCGGGTGAGCCACCAGCTGCTCACGGGCGAGCCGGCCGAGGAGCTGACGCGCTTCGCCTCGGAGAAGGGGGCGGGGCTGGTGGTGACGGCGGGGCCCACGAGCGCCTCGCCCTTCCTGGGCGTGGGCGGCACGGTGGACCGGCTGGCCACGGCGCTCACGGTGCCGCTGCTGGTGGTGCGCGAGGCGGGGCCCTTCGAGGCGTGGGTGGCGGGGAAGCGGCCGCTGAAGGTGATGCTGGGCGTGGACCGCTCGCTGCCCTTCGAGGCGGCGCGCGACTGGCTGCGCGCGCTGCGGCGCTACGGGCAGGTGGAGGTGGTGGCCGGCCGCATCTACTGGCCGCACGAGGAGTACCAGCGCATGGGCCTGGCGCACCCCAATGCCTTCCAGGACGTGACGCCGGAGCTGCGGCGCTCGCTGGAGCAGGAGGTGCGCTCGCTGGTGGCGCCGCTGGAGGGGCAGGGCCAGCCGCCGGTGCGGCTGCGGGTGGAGTCCGGGGTGGGGCGCATCGCGGACCACCTGGTGGCGCTGGCGGCGGACGAGAAGGTGGACGTGCTGGTGGTGGGCACGCACCAGCGGCGGGCGCTCGGCAAGCTGTGGAGCGTGTCGCACCACGCGCTGCGGCTGGCGAGGATGTCGGTGGCGAGCGTGCCGGTGGGCGTGGCGGCGCGGGGGGCCTCGGTGCCCATTCCTCCGCTGCGCTCGGTGCTGGTGGCCACGGACTTCTCCGACTGGGCCAACCGGGCCATTCCGTATGCCTTCTCGCTGCTGCCCAACGGCGGCACGGTGTACCTGGTGACGGTGGGCGAGGGCGCGCAGATGACGGAGACCGAGCGCGACCTGCGCCAGCGCATGCACCAGCTGGTGCCGCGGGAGGCGGATGCGAACGGGCGCAAGGTGCAGGTGGAGGTGCTGGTGGGCCAGGACGTGGCGGACACGCTGCTGCGGGCCGCGCAGCGCTTCGGCGCGGATGTCATCTGCCTGGGCACGCACGGGCGCACCGGGCTGAGGACGCCGCCGATGGGCTCGGTGGCCAAGGCGGTGATGGCGCGCGCGGACCGGCCCGTGATGGTGGTGCGCCCGCCCGAGGGGTGAGCCTCACAGCCCCATGTACGCGCGCCGGGCCTTCACCGAGTAGAAGCGGCCCTCGGGCAGCACGTACGCGGTGAGGCGCTGGCCGTACACGCAGCCCGAGTCCAGGCCGATGGCGTGCGGGTATTGCTGCACGCCCCGCAGCGCGTCGTGGCCGAAGATGACGAGCTCCGGGCCCTTCCACAGGCTTCCCCACGGCGCGCCCCCGTCCATCTTCTTCGAGGGCTCTCCCCTGGGGGTGATGCTGCGCAGGTTGAGCAGCAGCTCCGGCTTCTGCTCCTCCAGCGGGACGCCGGGCACGAAGCCCCCGTGCACCACGCGCACGTTGAGCTCGGGGAAGTGCCGGTGCAGGGGCAGCGACTCCAGCCAGGCCCAGTCCTCGGCCTCGAGCGTGTCCAGCACCTGCCGGTGCTCGGGCTTGAGCTTCTTGCCCTCGGGCTGCTTCCCCGCGTGCCAGCGCAGCACGTGCTCGTCGTGGTTGCCGCGCACCGCCAGGAAGCCGAGCTCCCTCGCCCGGCGCACCACGCCCGCCGAGTCCGGCCCCTTCGCCACGAGGTCTCCCACCAGCACCACCCGGTCTCCCCGGCGGTAGCCGCACTCGCGCAGCAGCGCGTCGAGCTCCTCCGCGCAGCCGTGCACGTCTCCGATGAAGAGGGTTCGCGTCATCGCTCTCGTGGGTTCAACCCTGGGGGGCGGCCGAGCCTTCCGGAGGCGGCTGCACCTTCCAGCGCCGGTGCAGCCACAGCCACTGGTCCGGGTAGCGCCGCACGTACTGCTCCAGCACCGCCGTCACCGCCGCCGTGTGCGCCGTGAGGGCGTCCTGCTCTCCCGCGACCTGGGGCGGGGCGATGGCTTCCGACACCTCCAGCCACATCTTCCGGCCGCTCGGGTCGCGGATGCCCATCACCACGAACACCGGGCAGCCCGAGCGCTGCGCCACCACCGCCATGGCCGGCGTGGTGGACGCGGGCCGGCCGAAGAAGGGCGGGAACACCGCCGCCTTCGCCGGCAGCGACTGGTCCAGCAGCATCAGCACCGTCTCGCCCAGCTTCACCGCCTCCAGCGCCTGGGCGATGGCGCCCTTGGGGTAGATGAGGCCCGCGCCCGCGGAGATGCGGTTGTCGACAATGCGGTTGTTGAGCGCGCCCTTGAGCGGCCGCACCAGCGCGTTGAGGGGAATCCCCCGGCGCAGCAGCATCTTCCCCGCGCGCTCCCAGTTGCCGAAGTGCGCCGTCACCAGCAGCGCGCCCTGGCCCCTGGCGATGTTGGCCTTGAGCGCCTCCCAGCCCGGGCCACGCACCTCGGGCTCCTCCCACGCGGGCTCGAGGTGGTCCTTCGCGTCGATGGACTCGAGCACCACGCGCGCCATGGTGATGTAGGCCCCGAGGGCAATGGCCCGCCGCTCGGCCTCGCTCTTCTCCGGGTAGGCGTGCGCGAGGTTCTCCAGGGCCACGTGGAGGCGGATGCCCAGGGTGTACGCCAGCCAGCCCACGAAGCGGGCGAGCGCATCGCGCAGGGAGGCGGGCAGCGCGCACACCGCGTCCATCAGCCGGTTGGCGAGCCACCCCATGAGCGGAGACGGACGCTCACCGAGCACCTGGGTGAGGCGGGCGGGGGGCAGCGGGAGGGGAAGGCGGGGGGACTCGGGAGCGGGCACGGGGAGGGACACGGCGGCGCACTCCACCTGGAAGCGGGATGGCAGGCAAGGGGGCTCCCACTGGCCGTCGCTACCCTGCCCGCCCGTCCTGGGCTAGACCCCCGGCCATGCCCAAGACGAACCGACGTGCTTCGTTCGCCCTGCTCGCCGCCCTGACGGCCTGCGGCGCCCGCCAGCCCGTGCCCACTCCAGACTCCGCGAGCGCTCCCGCGGCCCAGGCCCAGGCGACTCCGGCCCCCGCGGCCCGGCCCGCGCCCGTCTCTCCCACGCTGCGCCTGCCTGGCCAGGTGCGCCCCACCTCCTACGCCGTCGAGCTCACCGTCGACCCCTCCAAGCCTGGCTTCCAGGGCGTGGTGGACATCGACCTGGACGTGAAGGAGGCCACCGACGCCGTGTGGCTGCTCGGCCATGGCGTCACGGTGAAGGAGGCCGTGCTCACCGTGGGCGGCGCGCCCGTGGCCGTCACCCAGACGAAGGGCCAGGGGGACTTCCTCGGCTTCATCCCCGAGCGCACGCTGCTGCCCGGCGCCGCGCACCTGCGGCTCGTCTACGAGGGCACGCTCTCCGAGCGCGAGACGAGCGGGCCCTTCCGCGCCCAGGACGGCGGGGACTGGTACGCGTACACCCAGTTCGAGCCGCTCGGCGCGCGGCGCGCCTTCCCGTGCTTCGACGAGCCGGGCTTCAAGGTGCCCTGGCAGCTCACCTTCCACGTGCCCGCGGGCAACGTGGCCGTCACCAACTCGCCGCTGGTGAACGAGGAGCCGGGCGCCGGGGGCACCACCACGTACCGCTTCGCGCGCACCCAGCCGCTGCCCAGCTACCTCATCGCCTTCGGCGTGGGCCCCTTCGACTTCCTCGAGGCCAGGCCCTCGGGCGAGAAGGCGGTGCGCACCCGCATCATCACCCCCAAGGGCCGCGCGGTGGAGGGCACCTACGCGGCGAAGGTGACGCCGGAGATTCTCGGCCACCTGGAGAAGTACTTCGGCATTCCCTACCCGTACGAGAAGCTGGACGTGTTCGCCGTGCCGCTCTTCGGGGGCGCCATGGAGCACCCGGGCCTGGTGACGTTCAACACGGGGCTCATCCTCTCCAAGCCCGCCGAGGACTCCATCGGCCGGCAGCGCCGCTTCTACAACGTGCAGATGCACGAGCTGGCGCACCAGTGGTTCGGCGACCTCGTCACCATGGCGTGGTGGGACGACCTGTGGCTCAACGAGGCCTTCGCCTCCTGGGCCACGCCGCGCCTCGTCGAGGGCGCGCAGCCCACGTGGGACGCCCCCATCGAGCGCGTGCGCGAGCGCTCGTACGCGCTGGGCTCCGACAGCCTGTTGTCGGCGCGCCGCATCCGCCAGCCGATTGAGAGCGAGGACGACGTCCTCAACGCCTTCGATGGCATCACCTACGGGAAGGGCTCGACGGTGCTGGCCATGACGGAGAGCTGGCTGGGCCGCGACGTCTTCCAGCGCGGCGTGCAGCGCCACCTGCGCGCCCACGCCTTCGGCAACGCCACCGCGAAGGACTTCCTCGACGCCCTGTCCGCCGAGGCGGGCCAGGACGTGTCCGGCGTGCTGGGCTCCTTCCTGGACCAGGGCGGCGCGCCGCTCGTGAGCGCGCGGCTGGACTGCTCGGGCAAGGTGCCCACGGTGAAGCTGTCGCAGAGCCGCTTCCTGCCGGTGGGCTCGGCGGCGGACGCGAAGCAGACGTGGAAGGTGCCGCTGTGCGTGCGCTACGGCTCGGGCAACGTGTCCGGCCGCGCCTGCACCGTCCTGCAGGGCGAGACGGCCGAGCTGCCTCTCCCCGAGGCGAAGGGCTGCCCCACCTGGCTGCTGCCCAACGCGGACGGCGCCGGTTACTACCGCACCTCGCTGGACGCGCAGATGCTGGGCCGGCTGCTGTCCACGGAGAGCCACCACCTCTCGCGCGCCGAGCGCGTGGCGCTGCTCGGGGACGTGCAGGCGCTGGTGAGCGCCGGGACGATGGCGGCCTCGGACGCGCTGGGCCTCCTGCCGGGGCTGGCGGGGGAGAAGGACAGACAGGTGTTCCAGGCGTCGCTGGAGCTGGTGGGCCTGCTGCGGCCCACGGTGCTCTCCGACGCGCGCCGCGCCGACCGCGAGCGCTTCCTGCGCGACACCTACGGGGCGCGGGCCCGGGCGCTGGGCTTCACCCCGCGCGCCAACGAGGACGAGGACACCCGGCTGCTGCGGCCCACGCTGCTGCGGATTGCCGGCGAGCAGGGCGGGGACCCGAAGCTGGTGGCCGAGGCGCTCAAGCTGACGGAGAAGTGGGTGGGCGACAGCAAGGCCATTGCCCCGGAGCTGGTGGGCACCACGCTGGGCATCGCCGCCTCGCATGGGGACGCGGCCCTGTACGGCAAGCTGATGGCGGCCCTGCGCTCGGAGAAGGAGCGCAAGAAGCGCGAGCAGCTCACCGACGCGCTGGGCGGCTTCAACGACCCGGCGCTGGTGCGCGAGAACCTGAAGCTGGTGCTGGACCCGGGCACGGACGTGCGCGAGGTGGGCTGGCTGCTCTTCCGGGCCGGCTTCGATGTGCGCACGCGCGACGTGGCCTTCGCCTTCGTGAAGGAGAACTACGACGCGCTCGCCGCGCGGCTGCCCGAGGAGGGCGTGGAGGGGCTGGCGTTGTCGGCCGTCTCCTACTGCGACCCCGTGCACCGCCAGGAGGCCGCCGCCTTCTTCACCGAGCGCATGGCGCGCGCTCCCGGCGGCCCGCGCACGCTCGCCCAGGTGCTCGAGAGCGTGGACCTGTGCATCGCCTTCAAGGCGGCCCAGGGCACCTCCCTCGAGTCCTTCCTCGCCTCGCCGAAGAAGCTGCCGGCGCCCTCGGGCCGCTGAGCGCTGTCGCTCGTCCGACAATCGGGGCTTTCCGGGTTTTGGGTGGAAAACAGATTCTCCAGCCAGAGCCCGGTTGCCTTGACCGTCCGGGAGGGGACCCCTAGCCTTTGACCGGCAATCACGGCTGCGGTTTCCCCGCGGAGGCGACGATGGCGCACGAGAAGGACGACGGCCTGACTCCCCTGGTGAATCCCCACTCGTCCCCCTCGGACGAGCCGGGCGCGAGCGACGGGGCTTCGCGGCCGAGCCGTCCGCGCTCGCCCCCCCGGGTGTGGCCGCCGATGTCGCCCGGGGACATGGGGCGGGTGGTGCGGCGGCTGAAGCTGTCGGCCGAGCGCGTGAGGGAAGCGGCCTCGGAGGCGGTGCTGCTGGAAGGCGCGGCCTGAGGCGCGGCCCGGGCTGCTTCGTCCGGGCTACTTCTTCTTGGAGAGGAAGGCGTTGAAGGCCTCGCGGGCCTCGGCCGAGCCGAGCCGCTGGACGAACTCCTTGCCCTCGCGCGCGAGGGCCTCGTCCACGGTGGCGCGCAGGGGCTCGCGCAGCAGGCGCTTGGTGAGGCGCAGGGACTCCACGGGTTTGGCGGCGAGCGCGGCGGCGCGCTTTTGCACCACCTCGGGGAGGCTGGCGTCGGGCACCACCTGGTTGACGAGGCCGGCGCGCAGGGCGGTGGCCGCGTCGAAGGGGTCGCCGAACAGGAGCAGCTCGGAGGCGAGCGCCATGCCGGCCACGCGGGGCAGCAGCACGCTGGAGGCGCCCTCGGGGCACAGGCCCAGGTTGATGAAGGGCATGCTGAAGACAGCGCGCTCGGAGGCCACCACGTAGTCGCAGTGCAGGAGCATGGTGGTGCCGATGCCCACCGCCACGCCGTCCACGCCGGCCACCACGGGGCGGGACAGGTGCGCGAGCGCGCGCAGGTAGCGGAACACGGGGCTGGTTTCGCCGGTGGGCGGGTGCTCGAGGAAGTCCTTGAGGTCGTTCCCGGCGGTGAAGGTGCTGCCGGCGCCGGTGAGGACGACGACGCGCACGGCCTCGTTCTGGTCGGCGTCGAGCAGGGCGCGGGCGGCCGCGTCGTACATGTCGCCGGTGAAGGCGTTCTTCTTCTGCGGCCGGTTGAAGGTGAGGGTGAGGACCCCGGCTTCCAGGTTCGAGAGGAGCGTGTCGGACATGGCGGGGGAGCTTAGCGGGAGGAAGGGGGAATGGCCCGGGGCTTGCTCTGTTCCTCGGTGGGAGGCCTTCTGGCCCTGACGACGTGGCTCCCGGGCCACACCTCCCGGTGTCACCTTGACCCGTCCACACCCGCGATGAATGCCATGAAGACACTTCCGCGCTCCCGTCTCCTGTCGCTCCTGCATCACCATGGGCTGTTGCCGGCGCTACTGGGCAGCGCGGTGGCGGTGGTGCTGCTGCACCTGCGGCTGGAGTGGAGCGGGAGGACGAGCTTCGTCTTCCTGGTGTGGAACCTGTTCCTGGCGTGGGTGCCGTACGGGCTGGCGCTGGGGGCGGGGGTGGTGCACGCGCGAGGGCGGGGGAGGTGGTGGAACCTGCTGCCGCTGGGTGGGGCGTGGCTGCTGGCGTTCCCGAACGCGCCGTACCTGCTCACGGACTTCATCCACCTGAAGCCGAGGCCGGGCGTGCCGATGTGGTTCGACGCGGCGCTGCTGGCGAGCTTCGCGGCGACGGGGTGGCTGCTGGGGTTGTTGTCGCTGGAGGTGTGGAAGCGGCTGTTGGAGGAGCGGTGGGGGAGGGCGGTGGCGTGGGGAGGGGTGCTGGCGGCGTCGGTGCTGTGCGGCTACGGCATCTACCTGGGGCGCTTCGAGCGGTGGAACAGCTGGAACGTGGTGAACCGGCCGCGCTCGTTGTTGGAGACGGTGGTGGACCACGTGCGCGAGCCGCTGGCGTACGAGTGGCTGGTGGGGACGACGGCGGTGTTCGCGGGGCTGGTGCTGCTCTCGTACCTCATGTTCGAGAGCCTGAGGCAGCGGCGCGAGCGGGCGGGCGCGTGAATCGCCCCGGAGCAGGTTCGCCCCTGGGGAGAAGACGATGAGCCGACGGGATGCGGCCGAAGAACCCGCCCGGCCCGACGGCTGCACTGAAGGACGCCGTGGCGAGGCTGAGTGCGAGAACAATCCCCCATCGAATGAGCCGTGCGTGAAGTAGGCGCGGAGCCCTCCCCGGTCGCGTTTCGTGCGGACTGGTACGACCATCGGACCAGTTGCGGGAAAACGCGCCCGGGAGGTCCTCCCGCGTCAGCGCCGCTCGCCGGTGACGCGGCGGATGGCGTCGGCGATGAGCGGGGCGAGGCTCACCACCTCGTGGTGGAAGGGCAGTCCCGTGCGCGGCACCACGCTGTCGCTGGAGATGAGGCGGCGCACGGGCACCTGGCTCAGCCGCTCCACCGCTGGGCCCACCAGCAGCGCGTGCGTGGCCACCACGGTGATGTCATCGGCGCTGCCCGCCTCCAGCACCGCCTCCGCCGTCGCCGCGATGGTGCCCGCCGTGGAGATGAGGTCGTCCACGATGATGGGCCGCAGCCCGCGCACCTCGCCCACCAGGCCCCGCACGTTCACCTCGGAGCCGCTCGTGCGCCGCTTGTGCACGATGGCCAGCGGCAGCCCCCACTGGCGCGCGTAGCGCTCGGCGAGCTTCACCGCGCCCAGGTCCGGGGACACCACCACCGCGCCCGGGCCCGCGTGGGGGCGGGCGGCCTCGGCCAGCAGGTGGGCCGCGTCCAGGTGCTCCAGCGGCATGGCGAAGCAGCCCTCCAGCGAGGGCGTGTGCAGGTTCACCGCCACCAGGCGCTCGAAGTGCCCGCGCTCCAGCAGGTCCGCCACCAGCTTGCCGCCGAGCGCCTCGCCGGGCGTGGCGCGCCGGTCCTGCCGCGCGTAGCCGAAGTAGGGCAGCACCGCCATGAGCCGCGCCGCGCCGCCGCGCCAGCACGCGTCGGCCATCATCAGCAGCTCCAGCAGGTTCTCGCCCACCGGGGGCACGGTGGATTGAATCAGGCACACGGTGCGCCCGCGCACGTCCTCCTGGAGCTCCACGTGCAGCTCGCCATCGGGGAAGCGCTCGATGTGGCACTTGCCGAGGGAGCGCTCGAGCTCCCGGGCGAGGGCTTCACCCAGTGGGCGGTTGGCGGTGCCGCTGAAGACGGTCAGGTCCATGGTCCCCTCCGCGGCCCCGGGGGGCCGGGGCGGGGTGCTCGCATCATCCCTCATTCCGGGGGGGAGAGGGCATGGAGGGTGGTGCACCCGTGCCGAGTGGGTGGCCGGGCCCTCGGTGGGGCGTCGGGAGCCAATGGCTCGCGCCGTGCTTCTCCTAGAGGGAGACCCATGCCCCGGGGGGGACCCATGCGCTTTCGAGACAGGACGGACGCGGGCCGGCAGCTGGCGGCCCTGTTGACGCACTACCGGGCCGAGTCGCCGCTGGTGCTCGGTCTGCCACGGGGAGGCATTCCCGTGGCCTACGAGGTCGCCCGGACGCTCGAGGCGCCGCTGGACGTGTGGGTGGTGCGCAAGGTGGGGGCGCCGGGGCAGCCGGAGCTGGGGCTGGGCGCGGTGGCCGAGGGCGGGGCGCTCTTCCTGGACCGGGGGATGATGCGCTCGCTGGGCTTCTCGGAGACGGTGGTGATGCAGACGGCCGAGCGGGAGGCGGAGGAGGTGACGGCCCGCGTGGCGCGCTTCCGGGGTGCGCATCCCGCGCCGCGGCTCGAGGGGCGCACGGTCATCCTGGTGGACGACGGCGTGGCGACGGGCGGCACGGTGCGCGCGGCCATCCGGGCGTTGAGGGAGCGGCGGCCGGGAAGAATCGTCCTCGCGGTGCCGGTGGGGGCGGTGGAGTCGCTGGACGCGTTGCGCCCCGAGGTGGACGAGCTCGTCTGCGCG
This sequence comes from Archangium sp., assembly GCF_045802675.1. Classification (GTDB taxonomy): domain Bacteria; phylum Myxococcota; class Myxococcia; order Myxococcales; family Myxococcaceae; genus Archangium. The sequence goes on from NZ_JBJMQO010000042.1 coordinate 127,157, forward strand.
CACCCGGCCGAGTTCATGATGGCGGTGGGCGAGTTCTACGACGACTTCAGCCAGACGTCGGACGAGGAGGTGCAGGAGCTGCTGGGGCGGGCGCGCGGGCAGCACCTGGAGCCGGGCAGTCCCGAGGCGGCGATGAACGCCGGGGACGGCTGGTGGGTTTGAGCAGCGGAGGAGGAGCGACATGGCGGTGGAGCGGGAATTCGAGGTGCTGGCGGGGCAGGTGAGGCTGGGCGGGACGCTCGCGGTACCGGACGGGGCGCAGGGGCTGGTCCTCTTCGCGCACGGCAGTGGGAGCAGCCGGCACAGCCCGCGCAACCGCTCCGTGGCGTACTCGCTGCGGATGGCGGGGGTGGGGACGCTGCTGTTCGATTTGCTGACGGAGGACGAGGAGGCGGAGGACGAGGTGACGGCGGCGCTGCGCTTCGACATCGACTTCCTGGCGAGGCGCCTGGGGGAGGTGACGGACTGGGTGTTCCGGCATCCGGAGCTGCGGCGGATGCGGGTGGGCTACTTCGGCTCGAGCACGGGGGCGGCGGCGGCGCTGGTGGCGGCGGCGGACCGGCCGGAGGCGATTGGCGCGGTGGTGTCGAGGGGTGGGAGGCCGGACCTGGCGGGAGGCGCGCTGGAGCGGGTGCGGGCGCCGACGCTGCTCATCGTGGGCGGGGCGGACGACATCGTGCTGGACCTGAACCAGGACGCGCTGGAGCAGCTGGGCGGGCCCCGGTCGCTGGAGGTGATACCGGGGGCGACGCACCTGTTCTCGGAGCCGGGGGCGCTGGAGCGGGTGGCGGCGCTGGCGGGGGACTGGTTCGTGCGCTTCCTCGGAGGCTCGCCGCAGCTCGAGACGAGACCCTGAGGCCCATGGAGACCCGTACCGAGAGAGTGACGTTCCAGGGCGCCGGCGGCCGGAGGCTGGAGGCGAGGTTGGACCTGCCGGCGCGAAAGCCGGTGGCCTACGTGCTGTTCGCGCACTGCTTCACGTGCGGGGGAGACCTCTTCCCGGCGAAGGCCATCAGCGAGGCGCTGGCGGGGCACGGGCTGGCGGTGCTGCGCTTCGACTTCACGGAGGCGGGCGGAGCGGGGCCCACGGTGCACGACTTCTCGGACGTGGAGGACGTGCTGGCGGCGGTGCAGCACCTGCGCACCACGCGCGAGGCGCCGCGGCTGCTGCTGGGGCACAGCCTGGGGGGCACGGCGGTGCTGCACGCGGCGCTCGAGGTGCCCGAGGCGAGGGCGGTGGCGACGCTCGGAGCGCCCTTCGCGTCGGGAGATGTGCACGGGCTGCTGGCGCCGGTGTTGAAGGAGGCGAGGGCGCGGGGCGAGGCGAGGGTGGCGCTGGGGAACGGAGCGCTGCGCCTCTCGCGGCGCTTCCTGGACGCGCTCACCGAGTCACCGATGGAGGAGCTGATTCAGGGCCTGGGCCGGGCGCTGCTGGTGCTGCACGGGACGGGGGACGGGGTGGTGGGCCTGGGGAGCGCGCAGCGGTTCTACGCGGCGGCGAGGGAGCCCAAGAGCATCGTGGCGCTGGAGGGAGCGGACCACCTGTTGAGCCGGCCGGAGGACGCGCGCTTCGCGGCGGCGGTGTTGGGGGCGTGGGCGGGGAGGTACGTGGGCTCGGGGGAGGTGGAGGCGCAGCGCGAGGCGGGGCCGGAGCTGTCGCAGGGCGTGGTGGAGGTGCACGAGGCGGGCGAGGGCCCCTTCGCCCAGGACATCCGGGTGGGCCGGCACCGGCTGCGCGCGGACGAGCCGGCGCAGTACGGAGGAGGAGACACGGGCCCCTCGCCCTACGGGCTGCTGGCGGCGGCGCTGGGGGCGTGCACGGCGATGACGCTGCGCCTGTACGCGAACGACAAGGGGTGGCCGCTGGAGCACGTGTCGGTGCGGCTGAGGCACTCGAAGGTGCACGCCGAGGACTGTAGCCACTGCGAGACGAAGGAGGGGAAGGTGGACCGCATCGACCGGACGGTGATGCTGGAGGGCCCGCTGAGCACGGAGCAGCGGCAGCGGCTGGTGCGGATGGCGGACCGTTGCCCGGTGCACCGGACGATGGAGTCGGAAATCGACGTGCACACGTTCCTGGAGGAAGACAGTGCCTCCACTCCCTCTCCCACCGGGAGAGGATCCCCCCCTCGTTAGAGGGGGGCAAGCCCCCCGGGGTGAGGGTATCCGCCCCCGTTCTGAAAACCCGGGTACACTGAGAGCCCCATGCCGGCACCCACTTCCCCACCGTGTTTCATCTGGCTCGACCTGGAGATGACGGGGCTCGACCCCGACGAGTCCGCGATCATCGAGATTGGCGTCATCATCACGGGACCGGACCTGGTGCCGAAGGCGGAGGTGGAGCGCGTCATCTGGCAGCCGGACGAGGTGCTGGCGCGGATGGAGCCGGTGGTGAAGGACATGCACACGCGCAACGGGCTCATCAAGCGGGTGCGCGAGTCGCAGACGTCCCTGCGGGTGGCCGAGCGGGATGTGACGGCGCTGGTGGCGCAGCACTGCGCGCTGGGCGAGGGCGTGCTGTGCGGCAACTCCATCCACACGGACCGGCGCTTCCTGGTGAAGTACATGCCGATGCTCGACCGCTACCTGCACTACCGGCAGGTGGACGTGACGAGCATCAAGGTGCTGGGCAACGCGTGGTTCCCGGACATGGTGCCGATGAAGAAGACGTCCTCGGGGCACACGGCGCTGGCGGATCTGCGCGCGAGCATCGCCGAGCTCACGCACTACCGCGCGCACCTGTTCCGCGCGCCCACGGGCGGGTAGGGGCCCGGTGGGCCGCGTCCCTCAGTGCGGCTTGTTGAGCTCCGCGGACACGGTGTCCAACAAGTCATCCAGCTCGAAGGGCTTGGCGAGGAAGCGGCTGCCCTGCAGCTCCGACTTGGACACCCGCCCGGCGCTCATCACCACCACGGGAATGGCGCGCAGGTCCGGGTCCTCCTTCAGCCGGCGCAGCATCTCCTGGCCGTCCATCACCGGCATCATCAAGTCGAGCAGGATGAGGTCCGGCCGCGCCTTGTGCACGTGCTCCAGGCCCTCGGCGCCGTTGGCGGCCGTGGCCACGTCGTAGCCCTCCACCGAGAGGATGTCCGTGAGGGCTTCGAGGATGGCCACCTCGTCGTCCACGATGAGGAGCTTGCTCATGCGCGGCTCCGTCGCCGGGAGGGCATGAGCCGCTCCGCTTTCTTGCGCCGCGAGCGCTTGGGCTTCTTCACGTCCAGGGGCCGGGCCTGGCCGGTGAGGATGGCCTCGGCGCTCTCGAAGGTCTCGGCCACGTCGATGCCTCGCGACGAGATGGAGAATACACGCAACGCCGGCTCGTAGTCGCTCTCGCGCATCTTGAGGATGGACAGCATCCGGTACAGCTGGGAGCGCAGCTCCACATACCGGAGGAACACGATGTTGTCGACGATGGCTTCCAGGCCCTCCAGCTTCGCCTCCAGCCGGGGTCCGAAGAGCACGTTGGTCTGCAAGGTCATCAGCGAGGTGACGCCGCGCGAGCGCAGCGCGTTGGTGAGCGCGGTGAGGAAGCCGGCCGTGCGCCGGGTGCCCATCGTCTCCTGGACCAGTGGCTCCAGTCCATCGATGACGAGCCGGCGCACCCGGTGTCTGTCCACCAGGCCCAGCAGCTCGTGCGCCAGGGCGTCCGCCAGCGGCTCCACCGCCGCGCGCGTCTCCAGCACCAGCCGGCCCGACTGCACCCACGGCAACAGCTCCAGCCCCACCCCGGCGGCCTTCGCCACCAGCCGGGGGCCCGTCTCCATGAAGCCGAAGTAGAGCCCGGGCTCGCCCTGGCGCGCGCCGGCCTCCAGGAAGTGCAGCCCCAGCAGCGTCTTGCCGCTGCCCGGCGGGCCGAACAGCATGGTGGCCGAGTGCGGCTGCACCCCGCCCCCCATCATCTCGTCCAGCCGCTCCAGGCCGAAGCCCCGCCGCCCCGCCTCCGGTGTGTCCTGGGGCGGGTGCGCGTAGAGCGCCTCCAGGCGCGGGTGGATGCACACCCCGGTGTCGTTGATTTCGAAGGTGTGCTGGCCGGTGAGCTGCGGCTCGCCGCGCAGCTTCGTCACCTCCGCGGCGCGCACCGCCTTGAGCCCCTGCAGCCGCATCTCCAGCACCAGCACCCCGTCCACCATGGCGAACTGGGGGTCGGACGCGCTCTCCTGCTGGTTGGTGAGCACCAGCGTGGTGCAGCCGGCCAGCGCGTTGTGCACCCCCAGCGAGTGGAGGAACTCGCGGAACACCAACGCCGAGCCGGCGCTCTCCTGGATCGGCAGCAGCCCGTCCACCACCAGCACCGTGGCATGGTGCTCGCGCACCGAGTGGTAGAGCAGCCGCGCCAGCCCCTCGAGCCCCTCGCTCTTGAGCGTGGCGTAGCCACTCACGTAGTGCAGCGACTGGCCGATGACGTCGCGCCGGAAGAAGTGCATGCGCTGCAGGTGCGTCATCATCCGCCCGTGCGACTCGGTGAGCAGGGTGACGAACACGGCCCGGCCCCCGCCCGTCACGTGCGAGAAGCACAGCTGGTTGCCGAGGATGGTCTTCCCCGTGCCGGGCGCACCGGTGACCATGTACGTGCCACCGTGAATCCACCCGCCATTCAAGATGGTGTCCAGCCCCGAGGACCCCGTCGATACCCGGCGGGCAGGCTCCTCGGACAGCTCGGCTTCGTTCACGCTCGCCGCTCCTCTCGCCCATGGGACACTACCGGCCCTTCTTACGCCCCGAGGAGAATTCCGTTGCGAGTGTCTGAAGGTGCCCGAACGTTCAGGGGACTGTTGGCTACTGCACGGAAGGGGGGGAAGGGAGTCGCTCGCGCAGCAGGTGCTTCTGCACCTTGCCGAGCGCGTTGCGGGGCAGGGCATCCACGAAGACGACGCGGCGGGGCTTCTTGAAGCTGGCCAGTCTGTCTTTGCACCACTCCACCAGGGCCTGGGGCTCGGGCGCGGGCGAGCGGGGGACGACGACGGCCACCACCTGCTCGCCGAAGTCCGGGTCCGGCAGGCCGAGCACCGCCACCTCGGCGACGCCCGGGTGGCTGGCGAGCACCTCCTCCACCTCGCGCGGGTAGACGTTGAAGCCGCCGCTGATGATGAGCTCGCGTGCGCGGCCGGTAATCTGGAAGTAGCCGTCCGCGTCCCGCAGGCCGAGGTCCCCGGTGCGGAACCAGCCCTCGGAGTCGAAGGCCTCGGCGGTGGCGTCCGGGCGCTGCCAGTAGCCAGCGAAGACGTGGGGGCCGCGCACCTCGATTTCACCCGTCTCGCCAGCGGCCAGGGGCTGGCGGGTGCGCACGTCCACCACGCGCGCCTCCTGGCCGGGGTAGGGCAAGCCCACGGTGCCGGGGCGCCGCTCGCCCTCGTAGGGGTTGGTGGTGTTCATGATGGTTTCCGTCATGCCGTAGCGCTCGAGGATGCGCTGGCCGAACGTCTCCTCCACGTCGTGGAAGAGCTGGGGGCTGAGGGGCGCGGAGCCGGAGACGAGCAGGCGCAGCGGGCGCGGACGCACGCCGGTGCGGCGGGCCTCCTCGACGAGCCGGCTATACATGGTGGGCACGCCGAAGAACATCGTCAGCGAGGGCTCGTCGCGCAGGGCGGAGAGCACCTCGGGGGCGGCGAAGCGGCGGCGCAGCTCCACGCTGCCCCCCGAGTAGAGCGTGCCGTGCAGGCCCACCATGAGGCCATGGGTGTGGAAGAGGGGCAGGGTGAGCAGGAGCCTGTCCTGGGCGGTCCAACGCCAGGCCTCGGTGACGGCGCGCACGTTGGCGAGCACGTTGCGGTGCAGCAGCATGGCGCCCTTGGAGCGGCCGGTGGTGCCGGAGGTGTAGCCGAGCACCGCGAGCTGCTCGCCCTGGGGCAGCGGGAGGGAGACCGAGGCGTCGCCCTCGGCGAGGAGGGCGTCGAAGCCGACGCAGGGCCAGGGCACGGGAGCGGTGGGAGGCTCCACGGTGACGAGCCACTCGAGCGCGGGGAGCTGCTCTTTCAGGGGGACGAGCTCGGCGGCCCCCGCGGCCCCGGTGACGCACACGCGCGCCCCGGCGTCCGAGAGGATGTGGCCGAGCTCCACCATGCGGTACTGCGTGTTGACGAGGACGACGACGCCCCCGGCGGACCAGGTGCCCAGGTAGGCGAGGACGAAGGCGGGGCTGTTCTCCAGGAAGAGGGCCACGCGCTCGCCGGGCCTCAACCCGCGGCGCTGGAGGGCGCTGGCGAAGGCGGCCACCTGGGTGGCGAGCTGTCCGGCGGTGAAGCGCTGCTGCTCGAAGTCCAGGACGGGCCAGGCGGGGGACTGCCGGGCGCGGGTGAGGAAGGTCTCGAGGAGGGAGGTCGCCATGCGCGCGGAAGCTACCCCCCGGGCGCCCGTTCCGCACTAACCTGCGCGCCGCGCCGGGAGGTCCCGGCCGTTGCACACCACCGAGAGGAAACGCCGTGGGAATCGCCCGCATCCTGGGATTCGTGCTCGTCGTCGCTGGCTCCATGCTCCTGGTGAGCGCCTACCGCGCCACCGGCTCCTTCTCCGAGCGCGCGCTGGAGAAGGTCACCGGCCGCTATTCCGACCGCACCCAGCGCGACCTCATCCTCGGTGGCGCGGGCGTGGCGGGCGGCGTGCTGCTCATCGCCTTTGGCGGTGGGCGCCGGCGCCGCTAACACGCCTCCGCGTCACAGCTCCCGCGCTCCTCCTCCAACCCCGCCGGGATCCAAAGAAGACTCCATCAATCAATTCGCTCACGGGGCCCTGGCCTTACCGTGATGCCGGGAGGTGGGAGACGTGCGCTCGGAGAAATTTGCGGTGTTGTCACGTGCTCTGGAGGAGCTTGAGGAGGGCCGGTCGTCGGCGGCCCGTCGTTCGCTGGCGGCGCTCACGCGCCTGCTGGACATCGACGCGGTGGACGAGGACATGCAGTATTTCCTCTTCGCCACGGCGCTCGCCCGGCGGCTGGGGGTGGGCGAGGCCCAGCAGATGAACCTCTACCTGCGGCGCTTCGAGCTGCCGCAAATCTCCCTCTTCAACCTGGTGGCCGAGCGGCTACCCATGGTGGGCCTGGCGGGCCGCATCGCCAATGACGTGGTGTGCCGGCTGCTGTCGGGGCACGAGGAGGCCTCGCTGCTGGACGTGGGCCTGGGCACGGGGCGGCAGGAGCTGGCGCTGCTGCGGACGTTGGCGGCCCAGGGCGCGGCGCCCCGGCACCTCACGGTGGTGGGCGTGGAGCCCGACGTGAACAGCCTGCGCCAGGCGGAGGCGGGCCTCACGGACACGGCGCGCGAGCTCGGCATCTCCCTGCGCTTCCGGGGCATCCCCAAGGTCATCGAGGCGCTCGACGAGGAGGACTGGGCCCTGCTGCGCGGCTGCCCCGGGCCTCGCGTGGTGCACGCGGCCTTCGCCCTGCACCACATGGCCGCGGGCGTGGACCGGCAGGACGTGTTCCACCGGATGCGCGCCGTGGAGCCCGCCGCCGTGGTGCTGTGCGAGCCCCACTCGGACCATGTCACCGACTCGCTCACCGAGCGCTTCCGCAACGTGTGGCACCACTTCTCCCACAACTTCCAACTGGTGGACGAGCTGGGCCTGCCCGCGCGCGAGCGCAACGGCATCAAGCTCTTCTTCGGCCGCGAGCTGGAGGACATCCTCGGCGCGGTGGACGACAGCCAGCGCTACGAGCGGCACGAGCGGGTGGAGACGTGGCTCGAGCGGCTGCGCCGGGCGGGCTTCTCCCTGGCGCCGGGCCGGCTGCTCGAGGGCACCTGGTCCTTCCCCCACCCCTCGGTGCACATCCGCCGGGGAGAGGGGTACGTCGGCGTGGGCTACCGTGAGGAGCTGCTGGTGCCCGTCATCTGTGCCACCGCGGAACCGAGAGGGTGAATGGAGTCTGGACTGGAAGAGCGGGCGCGCCGCGTGCTGGAGGCCTGCCGTCGCGCGGGCGTCCGGCTGGCGCTGGCCGAGGCCAGCTGCGGAGGCCTGGTGTCCGCGTGCCTCACCGACATTCCCGGCGCCTCGGCCGTGGTGGAGCGCGGCTTCGTGCCCTACTCCAACGGGGCGAAGGCGGAGCTGCTCGGCGTGCCGGTGCCGTTGATGGTGGCCCACGGGGCCGTCAGCGAGGAAGTCTCTCGCGCGCTGGCCGAGGGCGCCCTGGCCCACTCGCCCGCGGACCTGGCGCTCGGGGAGACGGGGATTGCCGGCCCGTCGGGAGGCTCGGAGGCCAAGCCGGTGGGGCTCGTGCACCTCGCGGTGGCCCGGCGGGGCGGCTCCGTCGTGCACGAGCGCCACGTCTTCACCGGGGACCGGGCCGCCATCCGCCGGGCCACGGCGGCGCGGTGCCTGGAGTTGCTACTCTCCGTGGTGGAGAGAGGCTGACTACCTGACAGCTCGACGAGCGTGCTGGCACTCCAGTTGGAAGGCCATGACAGACTTCCGCATTCCCCAGACCCGCTTCTTTCCCCCCGCCGTGTGTTCCCCGCACGGAAGGAGAGTGCTCGTGTACAGGATTGACGTCGACAAGCAGCATGCGGTCATCGAGCTCGTCCTGGATGGGCTCATCCGGCGCGACGAGATGGTGACGTTCGTCGAGGAGTTGAAGGCCGCCACGCTCGGGCTCGCCGGGCGCGAGGTGAAGGTCAAGGCGGACATGCGCACCTTCCGTCCCACCTCGCCGGAGGTGGCGGAGATGCTCCGGGACGTGCAGCAGTTCGGGCTGCACAACGGGGTGAAGCGGGTGGCGGAGATGGTGGAGAGCCAGCTGGCGGTGCTGCAGCTCAACCGGGTGGCGCGCGAGAGCGGGACGGACAAGATTCTGCGCCGCTTCACCGACGACGACGCCGCGAGGCACTGGCTGCTCCACGGCGACGAGCAGGTAATCTCCGCCTGAGTCAACGCCCTCTCCCGAAGAAGGGAGAGGGGAAGTGCCCACTCAGCGCGAGAGCAGCGCGGGGATGGCGGTGCGCAGGTCGGGCTGCGAGCCGATGCGCCAGGTGCTCGGGGCCTGCGGCGTGCCGGTGGCGCGCAGCAGCTCGCGCAGGGCGCGCGGCTCGAGGGCGCCCAGGCCCACGGCGTGGGCGATGCCCTGGAGGTCCGCCACCGCGCCCACCACGATGGGGGCGGCGCTCGAGGTGCCGCTGAAGGTGGCCGTGTACGCGCGATTCTCTCCCGCGGCGGACAGGTCGCCGTAGCCGAGCGTCACTACCTTCTCGCCCCAGGCGTGCACGTCCACGCGGCCGCCGTGGTTCGTCCAGCACATGGGCGCGTGCGTGGTGGCGGTGCTGGCGCCCACGAAGATGGCGCCCGAGTCACGCGCCGTCCGATCAAAGGCGCCGTGGTAGCCCGGGTCATCCAGGTCCACGCCGCCGTTGCCGGCGGCCTCCACCACGTGCACGCCGTTGGCGGTGGCCTGGGCGATGGCGTCGAAGTTGGCCGCCCAGTACTCCAGGGGGATTTCATTGCACTGGCTGGTGTTGCAGGTGCAGTCGCGCGCGGTGCGGGGCCCCTTGGCCTGCAGCTGCAGCAGCACCACGCCACCCCGGCCCGCCGCGAGCGACGCGCGGGTGATGGCGCTCGCGATGCTCTGGCCGGCGATGCCCTCGTTGCCCACCTGCGCCCCGTGGGCGATGCCGGTGACGCCGTGGCCGTTGGCCTGGCCCACCATCACGCCCATCACCGCGGTGCCGTGGTTGCGCCAGCCCGCGTCGCCGTACTGCACGCCGCCCATGTAGAAGAAGCGGGGCAGGTCCTCGTGCGAGTCGTTCCAGGCCCCTTCCACGTCCACGATGTTCACGCCCGTGCCCGTGCCGCCCGGCAGCCTCCAGGCGTAGCGCGCGTCGATGCCGCCGGGGGCCGCGTCCAGGTAGCCCTGCCGCGCCTCGAAGTCCGCGGACGGGGCCGCGTCCGCCTCGGAGCTACGGCCGAAGAAGGCCGGCTCGGTGGCCGCCTCGGCGTAGGCGATCTCCACGCTGTCGAGCGCGTTGAGCTTCATCACCAGCTCGTTCACGTCCTGTGCGAGCGTGCCGGGCCGCAACGGCACCTCGAAGTACAGGTCCAGGTCCGCCATCTCCTTGCCGGAGCGCTCCTCGGCGAGGCGCTTGTGCTCGGCCAGGGTGAGCTCGTCCTGGCGGAAGAGCCGCCCCGCCGGGCCCATGCGCGGCACCAGCGCCAACACCCTCAGCGCGGACACCAGGTCCTTGCGCACCTTGTTCTCCGACAGCCCGAGGCGCGCCAGGCGGCCGTGCTCGGCCTTGCTACGCTCGCTCGCCAGCACCTGGATGAGGCCGCCGCGCAGACGCACCCGGGTGCCCTCGTGGAACTTCACCACCAGTCGCTGCACCGGCGTCTCCGGCTCGAGCTCGGGGCTGGTGGGCTTCACGGTGGACAGCCGCGGCTCCAGCACCAGGACGCCACTGGCCCGGGCGGCGGGCGCCGCCAGCAGGCACAGGCCCATCATCAGGGTGCGAGTCACGCGGGTTTTCAGAGAAGTGGCCTTCATCGTCCATCCTTCCTACGAGTGGAGGGGGGGGGAGGTACGGCCATGACGGCGGGCTACGAGCGGGGGGGATCGCCCGGAGACTCCCCACCGCCGTCATGCAGGCAGCCTGCCATGCGGGTCCGACCCACACGCACAAGAGCCCGGGGTTGTAGATTTTTACGTTGAAGGCACTATTAGCAGAGATTCTTCAACTGGGGAACAACCCCGCGAAATCCTGTTTTCCGTTTCTGAACGGGTAAGCGTATTGTCACTCGTCGAGAAGGAGCACTTCTAGTTCGGGCTCCTCGGAGGGCCAGGCGGTGGCGGGGTTGGAGTCGTCGGGATCGAACCCGTAGAGGGAGTAGCCGGGGGGAACGGGGCCGTCGTCGAGGCACATGACGGTGCGGGGAGGAGCGCCCACGCCATCGCCATCGCGGTCCGGGTAGAGGACGCGCCAGAGGTAGAGGGCGGGGTGGGAGTCGTCGCAGTCGTTGCCGGTGGCGGTGGTGGCGTAGGAGGCGGGGAGCGTCGCGCCCGTGCACACGTCGCCGGTGGAGGGGACGGTGCGGCCATCGCCATCGGCGTCCACGTACTTGTAGGGCAGGCGCTGCCAGCTCGCCGCGTCGGTGGGGGCGCAGTCGGTGCCCTTCAGCGAGTAGCCGGCGGGCACGGTGCCATCCGTGCAGAAGGGGGCTGCGCTGCCGGCGCCCACGCCATCGCCGTCCTCGTCCACGTAGGCCTGGTAGCCCTGGTACAGGTCCGCGCGCGAGTCGTCGCAGTCGTTGCCCTTGGGCGAGTGGGTGTAGCCCGCGGGCAGGCTGGCGCCTATGCAGAGCGAGCCACCGGAGGCCACGGTGAAGGTGTCCCCGTCGGCATCGCGGTACTGGTAGGTGGCGCCTTGCCAGAGCGAGGGCTCGTCGGGAGCGCAGTCGGTGTGGGTGTCCGCGTAGCCGGCGGGCCGCGAGGTGCCCGCGCACAGCGTCACGCCCGGGCCCGCGCCCATGCCGTCGAGGTCCGCGTCCGCGAAGACGTTCCAGGTGACGCGTGCCAGGGGGTTGGTGTCGTCGCAATCGGGCGCGGAAGAGCCCGCCGACGTGAAGTACCCGGACGGGAGCACGCTGTTCGCGCACACCTGCCCGGACTCGGCCACCCGTGCGCCGTCCCCGTCCGCGTCGCGGTGGGAGTAGGCCTGCGTCATCCAGCGCGTGTTGTCTTCCGGAGCGCAGTCCGAGCCGAGCTGGGAGTAGCCGGACTCGGGGACGGAGCCGGAGCAGCGCAGCTCCTGCGCGCCACTGCCCGCGCCATCGCCGTCGGAGTCGGCGTACACGCCGAGCAGCTGCCACACGCTGGCGCGCGTGTCGTCACAGTCACTGGAGGCGCTGGGGCTCGAGTGGTAGCCCGCGGGCAGGGTGGCACCGCCGCACACCTCGCCGCTCCCGGCCACGGTGCGCCCATCCCCATCCGCGTCCCGGTAGGCGTAGGCCACCATCGTGTAGCGCATGGGGTCCTCGGGCGCGCAGTCCGTCGCCGTCTCGGAGGTGCCCGCCGGGAGCGTCGTGCCCATGCAGTGCGGCACGAGCGCGCCCCCGGGGTAGCCGTCCTGGTCCCCGTCCTCGTACAGCGCGCGCCGCGTCCACACCTTCGCGTCCGCGTCGTCGCAGTCGTCCTCGCCCTCGGCCAGCGCCGCCTTGTAGCCGCCCGGCAGCCCCGTGCCGACGCAGAGCTTCAGCGGGGTGGCCGAGGCCACGCCGTCTCCATCCCTGTCGGCGTAGATGAAATCGTCCGGCAGCCGCCAGCGCGTGGCGTCGTCGGGCGCGCAGTCGTCCGCGTCGAGGGCGAAGCTCGTGGGCAACCCGTCGCCGATGCACAGCGTCACCACCGAGCCGAAGCCGTGCCCGTCCTTGTCGTCGTCGCGGTAGACCCGCACCTGCTTCCAGCGCTGGTTCGAGGTGTCGTCGCAATCCTCGCTGTTCACCACGCCGTCGCCGTCCGAGTCCCCATTGGGGTCGGGCTCCGCCGTGCCGCCGTCACAGCCGAGCTGTGCTCCGCCCAGCGCGAGCGCGAGCACCATCCACATCCATCGCGTCATATCTCTGCTCCGCCTTTGTTCGTGCGCGTGCGAGGGAATGACTAGCGGCGGGTGAGGCGGCAGGTGCTGAGCGGATGGTCGCTGGCGCCGTAGTTGTAGTAGCTCACCTGGAGGAGGTACTGGCCGGGCTTCGTCATGGCCATGAGCGTCAGCCGCTCGCAGGAGCGCCCGAGCTCGATGTGGCCCGGGAACGAGTAGTTGATGTCGACGGCGAGGGTCCGGGGCGTGGCCTCTCCCGTGACGATTCCGGTGACGGACAGCCGCCCGTCAGCGGAGGCGTAGCTGTCCACGGCCTCGAAGACGACCGTTTCGAGATAGGTGGAGGACTGCGCCGAGGCGAGGGTCAGCGGTGCCAGCGTGAACAGAAGGGTGGCGGAAGCGAGCGTCTTGAAAGTCATGGAATGTGTCCCCCCGAGTGGGTGCGTGCTTCCTCGCACCGGCCTGGGAGGAAGTTGGGGCACCTCCTATACCCCGAACCCGAGCGCCATCGCGAGCAGGCTGGCGAGTCCCGCATACAGCGGAATGTTGCAGGCCAGCGTGATGCGGTTGATGCGGCGGAAGCGCGCCTGCTCCTCGTCGGCGAACCAGATGCCGTCTTCACCCGTGGTGTGTCCCTCCACCGCCTGGAAGAAGAGCGTGGCGTACATCACCTCGACGAAGAGGCTCACCAGCACGAGTGCCAGCAGCGACAGCGCCCACGCGTCCAGGCGGGAGAGCGGGCCCGTGCGGTGGAGCTGGTACCAGGAGAGGCCGCCGAGGAGGAACGCGATGCACAGCACGTCGTGGCCGATGCCGTAGGGCGGCTTCCAGTTGTGGGAGACGTAGAGCATGTAGAGCTCGGCCCCGCCGCGCACCCACATGAGGACGCCGAAGCCGCCGAGCACCCCGCGCAGGTTCGGCTCCACCGCCGCGTCGAGCGCCACCAGGGGGCAGAGGAGGAACCAGAGGAAGATGGCGTAGAAGAGCCAGGCGAGCTTGGGCGGGGAGATGCGGCCGCCGCGGGAGCGCTGCACGTTCTGCTTGCGCCAGAAGAGGAAGCCGAGCAGCGCGGCCAGGGCGAGCAGGGCGAGGATGAGGACGCGGGAGAGCGGGGAGAGCATCAGGGCCGGCGCGGGCGGGGGTAGAGGTCAGGGTAGCGCAGGAGGTACCAGGCGCGCAGGCGGGGCAGGTGGTGCAGGGACACCTGGGGATGCAGGTGGTGCACCACGTGGCAGCCCACGTGGAGGGGCGCGGTGAGGAGCCGGCCCACGAGTCCCAACCCATGGTCCGACGTGCAGGCGAGCACGTCGCGCAGGGTGCGGCCCTGGACGGACTCGGGCGTGTGCTCGGCGAGCAGGCGCCAGGCGCACAGCCCCGAGGCCATCAGGAAGGGCAGTCCGTAGCCGAGCCCCACCGCAGTGGGCCAGCGCAGCGCCGCCGCGAGCACCCCGAGGTGGAAGAGCACCTGTCCCGTCTCCGCGCGGGCGCAGGCGAGCACCTCGGCGTCGCGCGAGAGCTCCCGGCCCGAGCGCTCCTGGAGGAAGAGCCGCGCGTACGGGGTGCGCAGCGGCGGCAGCAGCCACGCGAGCAGGCCGAAGGGACCGCGCAGCACCCAGAAGGGGAGGATGGGGCAGACGCGCAGCCACACGCCGAGCTGGCGCCAGGGACTCGCGGGAGGGCGGCGGTACGGGTCGTTCGGCAGGCCCGCGTCGTGGTGGTGGCGCAGGTGGTGGTAGCGCATGGCCTCGAGCGTGGTGGCGACGGGCAGGCCGCAGAAGAGCTCCAGCACGCGCAGGGCCGGGCCCTTGTGGCGCCAGGGCAGGTGGATGGCGTCGTGGAGGACAACGCCGAGCGCGTGGAGCCTTCCCGCGACGAGCAGCGCGAGCACCGGAGCGGCCTCGGGGACGAGCACCATGCCGGCCCAGCACAGCCCCATCCATGCCCACTGCGCGGCCGCGAGCCGGTACAGCCCCGGGAGGGTGGCGCGCGTGAGGAGCTCCACGGGCACCGGGGCACGCAGCGGCAGGAGACCTTCGGTGGGAGTGGGGCGCGCGGTGTGCCCGGAGTTTGCAGCGAGGGCCGCGCCAGTGGAGGGAGACATGGGAATCAGCGAGATGGTGGGCAGGCTTCCGGGGGGACATGCAAGCCCCCCGCCCAACCTGGACAGAGGGACGGGGGCGCGGCACTCTCGGCGCGCGCTCGGAGGCGCATCCCATGAGAGCTGAGCAGGCAGTGACACACGCGGTGCCGCTGAGCACCGTGGTGCACACGACGCCCCGTGTCGAGCGTTGGGGCTGGGTCTGGCCGAGGTGGAGCGACGCGCGCATCCCCTTCGCGGCCATCCTCACGCTCTATGGCGTGCTGGGCTTCTGCTTCTTCGGCTTCAACCGCAGCCCGTGGCAGATGGCCACCATCGTCGTCAGCGGGAGCGTGCTGGACGCGGGGCTCGGCTGGCTGCTGCGCCGCGAGAAGGTGGTGCCGCTCAGTGGCTACATCTCGTGCTGCTCGCTGGCGCTGCTGCTCAATTACTCGCACTCGAGCTGGCTGCTGTTGCTGCCGGTGTGGCTCACCATCGGCTCCAAGTACGTGCTCACCTACGAGGGCCGCCACGTCTTCAATCCGTCCATGTTCGGCGTGGCCACCTCGCTGCTCCTCACCCGCGAGCTCATCACCGCCGCGCCGGCCTACCAGTGGGCCAATGGCGAGATCGCCCTGTCTGCCTTCATCGTCATGGCGGCGCTGGTGCTCTTCTTCTTCCGCGTGGGCCGCACGTGGCTGGTGCTGAGCTTCCTCTTCTTTTACGCACTGCAGACGGGCCTGCGCGCGTACATCCTCCGCCACCACCTGCCGCCCGAGGTGCTCTTCCTCGGCACGCTCGGGGCGCCAGCCTTCTTCATCTTCACCTTCTACATGATCACCGATCCCGGCACGTCTCCGAAGACGCCGCGGGCCCAGGTGCTCTTCGCGCTCGCCCTCACGCTGGTGGACCTGGTGCTCCACCTCAAGGAGAGCGTCTTCACCTTCTTCTACGCGGCCCTCACCGTCGCCACCGTGCGCTTCCTCTTCCTGCACGGGCGCGCCCTGTGGCAGCGCGGGCCTCGCGCGTACTTCGCGGGCCTGTTCTCTCCCGGGCCGCTCAAGCGCGTGGCGGCGGTGGGAGGACTCGGGGCCGCGCTGGCCGCGGGCTACTCGCTCGCCGTGACGCCGGGCGCGCTGAATCGCCCGCTGCCCTTCCACATGGAGCGCATGGAGGCCTCGCGCACGGGGCTCGGCTCCACCATGGGGGATGTGCTGACGCGCGTGGATCCACGCGTGCTGCACGTGGCCAAGTGGGTGCTGAGCGTGGGCGACGCGGTGGCCGCCGGGGACTTCGACGGGGATGGGAAGCTGGACCTGTTCCTGACGAATCCGCTCAAGTCGGACGCGGACCGCGCCGCGCTCTTCCGCAACCTCGGGGACTTCCGCTTCGAGCGCGTGAAGGTGCCCGCGCTCGAGCACATCGCCGCGAGCTACACCACCGAGGGCGCCGCCGCCGGTGGCACCTTCGTGGACTACGACGGCGATGGGGACATGGACCTGGCCATCGCCGTGGCCTTCGGGCCCTCGAAGCTGCTGCGCAACATGATGCGCGAGACGGGCACGCCCTCCTTCGAGGACGTCACCACCAAGGCCGGCATGGGAGACCACTCGGTGAGCATGGTGGTGACGCTGCTCGACTATGACCGCGATGGGATTCTGGATCTCTTCGTGGCCAATGCGCTCACCACGCACCTGCCGGACTACGAGAAGCCCACGCCGTTCAACTTCTTCAAGCTGCCACCGCCCGAGTACCCCGGCGACCGGCGCATGCTGCGCTTCTTCCACAACGGCTGGCACAACGCCGACAACGGCGGCCTCAACGTGCTCTACCGCGGCCGGGGCGATGGCACCTTCGAGAAGCTCGACTCGGCGGCCCTGGGGCTGAAGGAGACGCGCTGGTCGCTCGCCGTGAGCACGGTGGACCTGAACCAGGATGGGTGGACGGACCTCTACATCGCCAACGACTTCGGCCCGGACGAGGTCTACCTCAACGAGCAGGGCAAGCACTTCCGCCGCGTCGAGGGGAAGCTCTTCGGGGAGATTGGCAAGGACACGTACAAGGGGATGAACTCCACCGTGGCGGACTTCGATCGCAACGGGTGGCTGGATGTCTATGTCTCCAACGTGCACCACGCGTTGCAGGCCGAGGGCAGCCTGCTGTGGATGGTGTCCCCGGGCAAAGACGATCCCTTCGTCCCCGAGTTCAAGGACGAGGCCACCTTCCGCGGTGCGCTCAACGAGCGGCGCTTCGGCTGGGGCGCGGCGGCGGGGGACCTCGACAACGATGGCTGGCCGGACCTCGTGCAGGCCAATGGCCACCTCGATGACCGGCTGGACCATCTGTACGACTCGGGCCGCAAGGACTACTGGTACGTCAATCACAAGCTCATGCAGTCCGGCCCCGAGGTCCATACCTACGCGGACAAGTGGGGCGACATCCGCGGGCGCGTCATCTATCCGAACGAGCCCCGGCGCGCGTACCTGAACCTCGGCGACGAGGACCCCGGTCACTTCGTCGATGTGGCGAAGGAACTGGGCATCGATGATCCGGACAACTCGCGCGGCGTGCTGCTCGCGGACCTGGACAACGATGGCGACCTGGATGCCGTCATCACCAACCAGCACGGGCCCGTGTCCGTGTACCGCAACACCTTGCGCGACGGAGCGGGGAAGGACGCGGCGCACTTCGTGGCCCTCTCGCTCGTGGGCGATGGGCAGCGCACGGCCCGGAGCGCCGTGGGCTCGCGCGTCGTCGTGTCCTACGAGGAGGGCGGCCACCCCGTGCAGCAGGTGCAGGAGGTGGGGTTGATGGGAGGCCTCAGCGCCTCGGCCGACCCTCGCCTGCACTTCGGGCTCGGCCACCACGCGGGCCCGGTGACGGCCACCATCCACTGGTACGGCGGCGGGGTGCAGTCCGTGCAGCTCGAGGCCGATCGCTACCACGTCATCTCGCAGGGTGCCGTCACCGCGGACCTGCGGGGCAGCCACTAGGAGGCCCCGATGCTCTCCGCCTTGAAGGGTGCCACCGTCCCGTGCGCGTCGCTCACCGAGCGTCAGCGCGCGCAGCTGCTCGCGCTGATGCAGGTGTGCTACGCGGGCGTCAGTGCCGAGCGCTTCGCCCGGGACCTGGCCGACAAACAGTATGTGATTCTCCTGTCCGCGCGGCGCTCGGGCGAGCTGGTGGGCTTCAGCACCCTGCGCGTCGCCGAGGAGCAGGTGGAGGGGCGCACGGTGGAGGTCGTCTTCTCGGGCGACACCGTCATCCATCCGGACTACTGGGGACAGAAGGAGCTTCAGGTGCGCTTCGGGCGCTTCATGCTCGCGCGCAAGCTGCGCCGCCCCCTGCGCCCCCTGCTGTGGCTGCTGCTGAGCGCGGGCTACAAGACGTACCTGCTCGCGGTGAATCACTTCCCTCGCACCCTGCCGCGCCACGACTGGGAGGCTCCGGCGGGACGCGTGTCCTTCGTGCACTCGCTGGCCGCGCGGTGGTTCGGCTCGCAGTACGACGCGGCGAGAGGCACGGTGCGCTTCGGGAGCTCGCACTACCGGGTGCGCGATGGGGTGGCGCCGATCGACCGGGCGGCGGCGGCCCATCCGGACATCGCCTTCTTCGCGAAGAGCAACCCCGGGCACGTGGATGGGGAAGAGCTGGTGTGCCTGGCGGAAATCCGCGCGAGGGACCTGCTGTGGGCACTGACGGAGCTGACGATGAAGCAGCTGCGGCTGTGGACGCGCCGGGGCCTCAAGTGGATGGGAGTGGGAGCCAGGGCATGACGAGCCCCGGGTTGGATCCGTGCTGACGTCACGCCGCATGCTGTCGTGCCTGATGGCGGCCCAGGCACCGTCGGCGCTGCGCTTCCACCGGGCCCTCACCCGTCCCGAGCTGGCGCAGGCCGAGTGCCTGTCCCGCGTCCTCCGCGCCACCCGGGACACCACCCAGGCCACGCGAGTCCCGGGCTTTTCGCTCCTGCGTACCGCGCGCGAGCTCCAGGACGCCGTGCCCATCTCCACGCCGGATTCGGTGCTCGGGGATATCGAGGCGCTCGAGGCGGGGACACCGCGCGTCCTCACCCGCGAGCCGGTGGTCCGCTTCGAGCCCTCGGGCGGTTCCTCGGGAGCGTCCAAGCTCGTCCCCGTGACGCGCGGGCTGCTCGACGAGTTCCACCGCGCGCTCGCGCCCATGCTGTACGACCTGCTGCACTCGCGCCCCGCCCTCCGCGAGGGCCCGAGCTACTGGTCCATCTCGCCCATCGGCCGCAAGCAGGGGCGCACCCCGGGAGGCATTCCCGTGGGCAGCGTGGAGGACTCGGCGTACTTCCCGCGATTCTTGCAGCCGTTGCTCTCGCGCGTGTTCGCCGTGCCCGGCGCCGTGGCCCACCTGCCCGACGTCGAGTCGTGCCGGTATGTGACGCTGTGGTTCCTCGTGGCGTGCGAGGACCTCGCGCTCCTGAGCGTGTGGAACCCGAGCTTCCTCACGCTCCTCATGGACGCGCTGGAGCGGCACGGGGAGCGGCTGGCCGAGGATTTGGAACGCGGGGTGTGCAGGCCTCCTCTCCCGGAGGGAGAGGGAAGCTTGGGCTCGGTGCTATCGCGGATGCGATTCGAGCCCCGGCCCGAGCGGGCTCGCGTTCTTCGCGAGGTGCTCCGCTCCGGGCTTCAGGGACGTGCGCTCTGGCCCCGGCTCTCGTTGCTCAGCATGTGGACCGATGCGCAGGCCTCGCACTCCGTCGCTCCCGCGCGCCGCCGCTTCGAGGGCGTCGAGGTCCAGGGCAAGGGGCTGCTCGCCACCGAGGGGGTGGTTTCGCTCCCGCTCTTCGGTGCCCCCGCCCCCGTGCTCGCCATCCGCAGCCACTTCTTCGAGTTCCTCGACCCCGAGCACCCCGAGGCCCGTCCCCGGCTCGCCCAGGAGCTCGAGGTGGGGCGCACCTACTCCGTGCTCCTGTCCACCTCGGGCGGGCTGCTGCGCTACCGCATCGGAGACCTCGTCCGCGTCGAGGGCTACCACCACGCCACGCCGTGTCTGCGCTTCCTCGGCCGCGCGGATACCGTGAGCGACCTCGTCGGCGAGAAGCTCGCCGCCACGCGCGTCTCCGCCGTGCTCGAGTCCCTGTTGCCCGGTGCGTTCGGCGGCCAGCGCCCGCCCTTCGCCATGGTGGCTCCCGAGTGGGACAGCGGCGCGCCTCCGGCCTACCGGCTCTTCCTCGAGACCGAGGCGCCCGACACGCGCCTCGAAGAGGCCGCCCACGCCCTCGAGCACGCGCTCCGCGAGGGCTACCACTACCGTTATGCCCGGGAACTCGGCCAGCTCGGGCCCGTGCGCGCCGTCCGCGTCACCGAGGGTACCCGGAACTACGAGGCCCGCTGCATCGCGCTCGGGCAGCGAGCCGGGGACATCAAACCCACCGACCTTCATCGCCAGGCGGGCTGGAGCGCCTGGTTCTCCCACCGAGGAGCGAAGCACCCATGAGGAACCCGAACGAAGCCCCGAGCCTCGCGCTCGTCACCGCGCCCGCGGTGGACCTCGAGGCCGAGGCCGACCTCACCCGCTGCGGCGCCCTCGAGGACTTCTGGTACGTCGCCTGTCTCTCCACCGAGCTGCCCGCGGGCAAGCCGCTCTCGCGCACCGTCTTCGGCACGAGCGTCGTGCTCTTCCGCGACGAGCATGGCCGGCCCGTGGCCCTGCGCGACCGGTGCCTGCACCGCAACGCGCGCCTGTCCGCCGGAGCCGTCTTCGATGGGCGGCTCGGCTGCCCGTACCACGGCTGGGTGTATGACGCGTCGGGCGCGGTGGTGGAGGTTCCCTCGCTCGGGCCGAAGCAGTGCGGCGAGGTGCTCGATGCGAACGGCCACGCGAGCGCGGGCCTCCAGGTGCGCCCGTGTGACCTCGGCCGGTTGCAGCGCTTCGACACGCTGGAGCAGGACGGGCTCGTGTTCGTCTTCATGGGTGGGGACTCGACGCGCGCGCGCCGTCCCGCCTTCCGGGTGCCGTACTGGGGCGAGCCGAAGTGGACCGTGTACTTCATGGTGACGCGCTTCCCCAACGGGGTGACGAACCTCGTGGAGAACTTCATGGACGTGCCGCACACCGTCTTCGTCCACGAGGGCTGGTTCCGCCGCGTGGCGAAGAAGCGCGTGCCCGCCACGGTGAAGCGCTCCGAGGGCAGCGTGCTCGTCACGTACAAGCAGGAGCAGGACACCGTGACGGGGCTCGGGCGCCTCTTCAATCCGGGGGGCCTGCCCATGGTCCACACGGACCACTACTTCGTCCCGAACGTCACGCGCGTGGATTACATGTGGGGCGACCGAAGCGGCTTCGCCATCAACTCACAGGTGACGCCCATCGGTCCCACGGACAGCCTCGTGTACACGGCCATCAGCTACCGGCTGCCGTATGACCTGCCGCGCGCGCTGGTGGCGCGGGCGTTGAAGCCGCTGGTGAAGTGGTACACCACGCAGGTCATCCTCCAGGACGTGAACATCATGAAGGTGCAGCGCGAGGGCCTGCTCAATGGCCCCGGCGGCGGCGTCTTCACGGGCACCGAGGCGGACCTGCTCCACGCGGACATCGAGGCCTACCGCGGCTGGCTGCGCGAGGGCGGACACGGCCCGGGCCCCGGCGACGAGGAGCGCGACATCGTCTTCTGGATTTGAGCCGGGTGCGATGTCTTGGAAGACCTGGCAACCCATGGGGATTGGCGCCCTCGTCCCTGGGGGCTCGCTGCTTTAGAGTGTCTGCCTGCCCCCAGGAGAACCCACATGCATCGCAGGCTCTATCTCGCGCTCATCACGTCCTCGCTCCTCGCCGTGACCGCCGCCGGTTGCGCCGCCGGCTCCACCGACTCCACCGACTCCACCGACTTCGGCAGCGCCGCGCAGTCGATCGGCGCCTGCGGCCTCGGCGACGAGGTGCTGTCGGTCCGGACCTACACCACCGCCGACATTCCCGAGCTGACCGCGCTCCAGAAGGCCCAGTTTGTCACCGCGTTCCGCGAGTCGGCCTGGAACGACATCACCACCGTCGAGGAGGCCTTCCTCCACGCCGACGATCACGAGCTCCGCGCCACCATCCTGCGCGACAGCGGCACCGGCCAGCGCTACGTCCAGGTCGACTACCACGTCGGCGACAACCCGTATGGCGCGGTTCTCTACTGGAACACCACGGTCGTCGGCGCCGCGATCCACGACGGTTATCCCGAGGAGTGCGGCCCGCTCACCTACGACTACGATCAGGGCGATACCGCGCCCGAGTGCGCCGGCTTCCTCACCTACGTCAACACCGCGTCGTACGCCGCGCTCGACGCCTACCTGCCGAGCAACGTCGCCCAGGCGATCGTCGACGCGCGCACCGTCGCGCCGTTCAGCTCGATCGCGTCGGTGGTCGCCGTCAACGGCGTCGCCGAGACCCGGCTCCAGCAACTCCTCACCGCCGCGCGAGCCGCGAGCCTCGTCGGCGCGAGCTGCAGCGGCATCTACGACCAGATCGCGACCTCGGCCACCGAGGCCACCGCGATCGTCGCCCTCGCCAACGAGGCGAACGCCGAGGAGCTGCACGGCATCCTCGCCTTCGAGATCAACCAGACTGTCGTCGACTCCCTGATCGCCGAGCGGCCGTTCGCGACCGCGGCCGAGGTCTCCGAGACCTACCGTGTCGGCACCGCCACCTTCCGCGCGCTCCGCAACGCCGCCGCCTTCCGCGGCCCGTGAGGAGTGGGTCGCCGAAGGTCAACGAGCTCAACCGCCCCGACGCTCGGGTTCGCCTCGACACGCACTTCGACGGGCTGTCGCGGTAGCCCACCGGGAAGTGAAGTCAGGGCTGTTGGCTCACCGCGGCGTCTCTTTGAAGGCCGAGTGAGGAGCCATCCGCGTGGGGCCCTTCTCCACCCGGCGTGCCGTTCGCGCCGGAGGCGGTGGTGGCGATGCCCTGCGCGGGCTCCTCGATCCTTGGAATGATGACCACGGCCACCGCCGCCGTGATCAGTCCAAGAAAGGTGAGGAGCTCCATCAACTCGATGAGGGTCACACCGCGCTGACCGCGCCACTGCGTCCGCGTCTTCTTCGGGTCCATGTCGTTCCTCGCGTCTGGCGCCGCTCATGGACGCCAGCCCTGGTCCGCAACCCTAAAGAACCCAAGGCGGTGATGCGGTGGGCTGTGCCTGCTGGGCGTGAGCGTCGGATGCCGGTTCGGCCTCTGTTTGCTACGCTTCGTCCATCACAGGGGGAGCACACCATGAAGAGCGACATCGAGATCCGGTTGCCCGCGCTCACGCGGGAGCAGCGCGCCTCGATCAAGGGCTACCTGGAGCAGCTCATCCAGGCCAACCGCAACCACCAACTGCCTCCGAAGTTCGAGCTGACGGCCGACCAGCGTGCCTTCATGACGAGCCAGCGTGAGCAGCTCGAGCGGGCGGAGAAAAACCCGGGGAACGTCGTGTTCGTCTGCGATGACGAGATGCGCGACCTGCTCGGGTTGCCTCAGGGAAATCGACTGGAGCTCAGCGAGTCGATGAGCAGCCAGCTCGAGGACCTGCCCGGCGAGACGCCGGGATGCAAGATCTGGCGCAAGGAGTGCGTCGAGAACGACAAGCTGGGCCACTGCGTCATGTGGGACTGGTTCTGCAAGCACTGAGACTGGCTCGAGGGAGAGGCGCTCGGTTCATCCTGAAGACGTGAAGCCGCTGGAGCGACGCGGCTCCACACTGTGCGTCCTCACGGGGCGGGCGTGGACTCGGCTTCGTCCTGCTCGCCCTGCTGCATTCCCTGCCGTACGCGCGTGAGGATGTCGATGCGCAGCTGCAGCCAGTCCATGCCCCGGGGCGTCTGGTAATCGTGGGCCGAGAAGTAGGCCGTCGCCGTCCGGGCGTGCAGCACGAAGCGCGCCTCCCGCTTCTGGTACAGCACCCGGAAGCCCTTCACCTTGCCCACTTCGACGAGGTCCCGCGTGATGGCCTTCGCCTGACGCTCGGCCTCCTGCGCCCACTCCGAAGACATGGTGCCTCCTCGCGCTCAGTTGTGCGGTGGGAAGGCCGCGGGCTGGCCGGTGCCGCCGTTGCCCTCGGGCTGCGGGCCCGACTGCTTCTCCTCGGAGGTGGAGCGCTCGCCTCCCTTGTGTCGGATCTGCTCGTCCTGGTTCTCGCCCGCGCCCTGACGCGTTCCCTTCTTGTCGTCCGGATTCTGCTCGTTCATCTCCGCCCCGCCTTTCGTGAGGAATTTTGCTCGAACATGGCCACGGCGCGGGCGGTGCGGCAGGGACGGGCCGACGGACGCGGGCGGCCCGCGGTTTGTCCACCTGGAGGCAGGCCAGACGGGCAGGCAGGCGAAATGGAGCGGGAGTGCTGGCCTCCATGGCGCGAGGACGTTACGGGAGAGCCCCATGGATTCCACTCCCCGTCCGGCCGTGGCCGCCTGTCTCTTCTGTGGCGCTGAAGCCTCTCCCGCGTTGAACCTGCCGCGTTTCGGTGGCGCCTCGTGTCAGGAGTGCGCCCGGCGCGTGGGCCTCCTGGTGGTCGAGTCGCCCACGGCGCTCACGGACATCTGGCCGCTGCTCGGCGAGGAGGTGGACGAGGACGAGCCCGAGCCCATGGTGCAGCGGCCGGATGGGCGCTCGGTGCAGCTGCGCCAGGTCACCGCGGAGCTCAAGCGCGACCTGTCCGTCGAGGACCGGATGAAGCTCGCCGAGCTGTACGGCGATATCGGGCTGGTGCGCGAGCAGCTCGAGGAGTGTGGCCGGGTGCTCGTCGCCGCGCCCGCCGCCGCGCTCGCCCAGCGTGCGCTCGACGTGCTCTTCTCGCCCGAGCTGTGCTCGCCGCTGGGACTCGACGAGCTGCGCGGGCACCTGTTTCCGGCCTGAGCGGAGCGGGGCGCGGGGTTTGATATAGGTTCGGCCCCGTGAACCCGACCCAGTCCGTGTCCTCGACCAGCACCGAATCATCGGCCACCGCCGAGCGCGGCATGCGGCAGCGGCTGTTGTCCATCTTCGGCGGCTCGGTGGGCAACCTCATCGAGTGGTTCGACTTCTACATCTACTCGGCGTTCTCGCTGTACTTCGCGAAGTCGTTCTTCCCGAGCGACAACCCCGTCGTCGAGCAGCTCAACACGGCGGCGGTGTTCGCGCTCGGCTTCCTCATCCGGCCCGTTGGCGGCTGGGTGATGGGGCTCTACGCGGACCTGCGCGGGCGCCGCGCGGCGCTGACGCTGTCGGTCACGCTGATGTGTCTGGGCTCGCTCGTCATCGCGGTGTGCCCGACGTACGCGGACATCGGCGTGCTGGCGCCGGTGGTGCTCGTGCTGGCGCGGCTGCTCCAGGGGCTCTCGCTCGGTGGTGAGTACGGCACGAGCGCCACGTACCTCAGCGAGGTGGCCACCTCGCGCCACCGCGGCTTCTACAGCTCCTTCCAGTACGTCACGCTCATCATGGGCCAGTTGCTCGCGACGCTGACGCTGCTGGTGCTACAGCGCGTGGTGCTCACGGGCGCGCAGCTCGAGGCGTGGGGCTGGCGCATCCCCTTCGTGTGCGGTGCCGCGCTGGCCGTGTTCGGCTTCTACATGCGCCGCAACATGGAGGAGACGGAGGCCTTCCAGGCGGAGAGGGCCCGGAAGACGGCGCACCGGCCCATGCGCGAGCTGCTCAACCACCCGAAGGAAATCACCCTCGTGGTCGGGCTCACCATGGGCGGCACGCTCGCCTTCTACACGTACACCGTCTACATGCAGAAGTTCCTGGTGAACTCGGTGGGCCTGACGCGAGACCAGTCCACGCTCATCTCGGTCGTGTCCCTGTTCATCTACATGCTGCTCCAGCCGGTGTTCGGCTTCATCTCCGACAAGGTGGGCCGCCGGCCGGTGCTGATGTGGTTCGGCGTCATGGGCACGCTGTGCACGGTGCCGCTGATGACGGCGCTCACGCGGACGAAGGATGTCTTCACGGCCTTCCTGCTGGTGCTGGCGGCGCTCGTCATCGTGTCGGGCTACACGTCCATCAACGCGGTGGTGAAGGCCGAGCTGTTCCCGGCGAGCATCCGTGCCCTGGGCGTGGGCCTGCCCTATGCGCTCACCGTCTCCATCTTCGGCGGCACGGCCGAGTACCTGGGTACGTGGCTCAAGCTCCAGGGCCACGAGAGCTGGTTCTTCTGGTACGTGTCCGGCTGCATCCTGTGCTCGCTGCTCGTGTACGGCCTCATGCGCGACACGCAACGGCACAACCGTTTCGACGCCCACGCGGAGTGACGGGGGCGTGCACCCCCCGACAGCGGGACGCAATGGCCGGTTGACGCTCGCGTAGAGGAAGGACACATGTGAGTGGGGGGCCCGCGGCCCGGTGTCCACGAAGCCACGTATCCAGAGGAGACGTTCCGGTGGCCTGCGGCTCGCCCTGGCCGCGAGTCTCTTGCTGCATCTGTGCCTCCTGGGCTGGCTGTGGACGCGGCCTCCAGCGCCGCCCCCTCCGCCCTCGCGTGCCTTCAACGTCCCCGTGGAGGTACACGTCGTCGACGTTCCTCCCGTCCGCACCGCTCCGCTGCCACCGCCTCCGCCGGTACCACCCCGCCGTGCGCCGAAGCAGCGGACACGCGTGGAGCGAAGCGATCGCCCGCCGCAGGAGGACGTGCCCGAGGCGGCTCCCACGCCCGCGCCCCTGGCCAACGACAGCCCCCGAGCGGAGGACAGCCCCTCGCGGCCCTCGCTCCTTCCGGGCGCGGAGACGCTGGTGCCGCCGCCCAACGGAACCCTCCCCGTCACGCCCGCCGAGCCCGGGCCGCCGGGCACCCGCCTCCACGCCCCCGAGCACCCCGCCTCTCCCGAGGAGCTCGTCGCCGGAACGGTCCGCGACAGCATGGCCGAAGCGCGGACCCGCAACGGCCTGTCGCATTCGTACTTCAGCGGCGTGGGCCGGACCCTCCTGCGCCGCTTCGAGAAGGCCCAGGCGGACGCCGAGCGCGAGGCGAAGCTCGGGGCGAAGGTGCGCCAGAAGGCCCGCGATGTCTCGAGCGTGCTCTCCCGTTCCGCGACGATGGAGGACCCGCTCGCGCAGCTGCGCCGGCCCGATCCACTCGCGAGCCTGCCCTCGCAACCGGCCGTGGTCGAGGACGCCTACAAACGGTTGGCCTACTCTCTGCCCTACGAATGGACGCGCACCGATGGCGTGGTGGGGGTGCGTCTCACGCAGGCCGCCGATGGGCACGTGCTCGCCGTGGAACTCCTCGCGTCCTCGGGCGATCCGGGCCTGGACGGGGCGGCCGTGTCGTCCGTGCAGGCGCTCGGCGAGGAGGCGGGGCCACCGCCGCCGGAGGTGTTGAAGGGCCGCGACGCGGTGGTGAGCGAGTGGCGCTTCGAGCTGTTGCGCACCGTCGCGGGTCCATCCGCCCTGGGCGTGGGGTTCACCGGGCTCCCCAGCTTCGCCGGCAAGAGCCGGGTCCGGGTCACGCTCGTCGCGTATCACTGAGCGGCCCGCGCGGGCTTCCGGGAGGCCTTCTCCGCTGCTCCGTGGCCCCTTCTTCCAGCGGCGTTGGCGGACTTCAGGCTGGCTGCTCTCTCTGTGTTGAAGGACACACCACGCGAGTGTCGCCCTTCCCACAGTGGTGCCGCGGAGCACTGCCGCATGCGGGGTTGGGATGCAAATCAAACAGCGCATGCTTCCCCCAGGCCTTCTGCACGAAGAACAGCGGCTCCAGGCGCTCCAGCGCTACGGCATCCTCGATACGCCTCCCGAGTCCGAGTACGACGACCTCGTCCAACTGGCCGCGCGCATGTGTGGTGTCCCCATCGCGCTCATCAGCCTGGTGGACCGCGAGCGGCAGTGGTTCAAGGCCATCACCGGCCTGCCGGGGGTGAAGGAGACGGAGCGCTGCATCTCCTTCTGCACCTTCGCCATCGAGCAGGAGCAGGTCTTCGTCATCGAGGACGCCACGAAGGACGCGCGCTTCGCCGCCTGCCCGTTGGTGGCGGGAGCTCCCTACATCCGCTTCTACGCCGGGGTGCCCATCCAGTCCGAGGACGGCTTCAACCTGGGCACGCTGTGCGTCATTGATCGCGTGCCCCACGTGCTGAGCGAGGACCAGCGCCGCGGCCTGCTCGCGCTCAAGCGCCAGGTGGAGCTGCTGCTGCGGCTGCGGCTGCAGGTGAAGCAGACGCAGGAGCGCGACCGGCAGCTGATGGAGTCCTCCGGGGATGCCGTCTTCCTGCTCGACGACGCGGGGCGGGTGGTGGAGTCCAATCCGGTGGCCGCACGACTGCTGGAGCGCGAGCCCTCGGCGCTGCTCGGCACCTCCTTCGAGGAGCTGGCCCCCGAGTCCGAGCGCGAGCCGCTGCGCGAGGCGCTCCAGACGCTGCTCGCGCGCGGCTCGGTGCGCGTGGAGGTGGGGCTGCGGTCCGCGCGGGGCGAGCGCGTGGTGCTGGACCTCTCCGCCACGCTCCAGGAGGTGGGCTCCTCGCGGCGCCTGCTCGTCGTGGGGCATGACCTGACGGCGAAGCGGCGGCTGGAGCAGCAGAGCATCCAGAACGACCGGCTCGCGTCGGTGGGGGCGCTGGCGGCGGGCATCGCCCACGAAATCAACAACCCCATCGCCTATGTGCTCTCCAACCTGAGCTACCTGCAGGGGTGGCGCGACGACCTGGAGCGGCAGCTGGCCGCGCTGCCCGGCTTCCCGGCGCACCTGGCGGATGTGCTCGTCGAGGCCCAGGAGGTGCTCGCCGAGTCGCTGGATGGGTGCAAGCGCATCCGGGACATCGTGCGCGACATGCGCTACTTCTCGCACGCCCCGGACGAGTCGCTCGCGCCCGTGGACGTCAACGCGAGCCTGGACTTCGTGCTGCGCATGGCCCAGACGGAGCTCAAGCGCACGGCGAAGCTGGAGAAGGACTACGGGGTGGAGCTGCCGGCGGTGTTCGCCAGCGAGAGCCGGCTCAGCCAGGTGTTCCTCAACCTCGTCATCAACGCCCTCCAGGCGATGCAGCCCGGCGCGCCGCAGCGCCACACCCTGCGCGTGCGCACCTCGTCCGAGGACGGCTTCGTGCGCGTGGACGTCTCGGACACCGGCCACGGGATTGCTCCCGAGGTGCTGCCGCGCATCTTCGACCCGTTCTTCACCACCAAGCCCGCGGGCTCGGGCACGGGGCTGGGCCTGTCCATCAGCCACTCGCTGGTGCAGAAGATGGGCGGGGAGCTGCGCGTGCACAGCGAGCAGGGCCAGGGCACCACCTTCTCGCTGCTGCTGCCCATGGGCGAGCGCGCGCTCGAAGCGCCGGCGGCGCTGGCCTCCTGAGCCGCGCCCTTCACTCCCGGCATGGGAGGGGGCGCGGGCATCCGTACCCGCGGTGCGGGAAACGCACGGGGGTGGCTTTCTCGCCTCCACCCTGTTGGGGCATGGTCAGCGCCCATGGCGAGCATTTCCGATGGACGCGCTGACGCGTCCAGAGGTTCGTGGCAGCGGGAGCGGAGAGCCGCGAGCCGGACAGTCTGGGCGCGCATCCGGACGTGGCTGGACGCGTGTCTCTCGGTGCGCCTGCGCCGGGGGGACGCCATCGAGCTGAGCCGGGCCCGGTTGCTCGTGGGGGTGTGCGCGCTGCTGTTCGGGCTGGATGTGTTGTTCGTGGTGCTGGCGTGGTTCACCCCCCACGCGCGGAGCCTGAGCCTCGTGGGCGGGGTGTGCGTGGCGAGCTTCGTGGTCGCGCTGTCGCTGCTGCGCCGGGGCGCGTCGACGCGGCTGCCCTCACTGCTCGTGTGCTCCGTCATCTCGGGGGCGGACCTCGTCTGCACCTTCAGCCTGGGCTCGCTGGCCATGGCCACGCATGCGTTGGGCATGCTCATCCCAGTGACCTCGGTCTACCTGCTGGGGTGGCGCCTGGGGCTGTTCTTCTCCCTGATTTCCTCCTCGAACGCGCTCCTCTTCCATGTGCTCCATGCGGACCCGGACGCGAGCGGCAGCGGCTGGCTGTTGAGCGCTCTGGCCGCCATGTTCCAGCTATGCGGCTGGGCGGTGAGCGGGCTGTTCCTGGCCTCGCGCGCCGAGACGCACGCGGCGAGCCAGCGGGCACTGCGGACGCTGCGCGACAGCGAGAGCGAGCTGGTCAGCATCATCGAGAGCACGGATGACGTCGTGTGCTCGTTGGACCTGGAAGGCCGGCTGATCATCATCAACAAGGCGGCGCGGGCCTATTTCCTGCGGCGCTTCGGGAGGGAGCTGCCGCGAGGCGAGCTCATCTTCGGCCTGTCCCTTCCGGATCGGCAGGAGCGCTGGAGGGAGTGGATTGCCCGGGCCGGTGCGGGACAGCTCGTGCACGAGGAGATGGGCTTCCCCACGCATGACGGGGGCTACCTCACCATGGAGTTCATCGTCAGCCCCGTGCTGAGCGAGCAGGGGCGGGTGGTGAAGCTCACCGTCTTCGGGCGGGACATCTCGCAGCGCAAGGCGGCCGAGGCGCGGTTGAGCGAGCTGCACCGCGGCCTGGTGGATGCCTCGCGGCAGGCGGGCATGGCGGAGGTGGCCACGGGCGTGCTGCACAACGTGGGCAACACGCTCAACAGCGTGAACGTATCGGCGAGCCTGCTGGAGGAGCGGCTGCGGGGCCTGCGGATGGCCGGCCTGGAGAAGGCGGCGGAGCTGCTGCGCGAGCACGAGGCGGGCCTGGGCGCCTTCCTCGCCGAGGACCCGCGGGGCCGGACGCTCCCGGCCTACCTCCAGGCCGCCATCGCGCAGCTGGGGAAGGAGCGGGAGGGGATTCTCGAGGAGGTGCGGACGCTGCACGAGGGCGTGGAGCACATCCGCATGGTGGTGGCCATGCAGCAGCAGTACGCGAGCCACTCGGGGCTGGTGGAGCGGGTGTCCCTGCCCGAGGTCCTCGACGGCGCACTGCGCCTGCAATCCGTCTCGCTCGAGCGGCTGCACATCGAGGTGCGGCGCGAGTACGCCGACGTGCCTCCAGTCTGGGTGGACCGGCACCGGCTGTTGCAAATCCTGCTCAACCTGTTGAGCAACGCGCGCCACGCGATGCAGGACAGCGGCCGGGAGGACCCATGTCTCACCATCCGCGTGGAGCCGGGAGGGGAAGGGCGCCTGCGCATCTCCGTGAGCGACAACGGGGTGGGCGTGGCGCCGGAGCACCTCGCGCGCCTGTTCTCCCACGGCTTCACCACGAAGAAGGACGGGCACGGCTTCGGGCTGCACACCAGCGCTGTGGCGGCCGAGGAGCTGGGCGGCCTGCTCTCGTGCGCGAGCGCTGGCCTGGGCCAGGGCGCCACCTTCACCCTGGAGCTGCCGGTGCAGCGCGAGCGGGTGGGAGAGCGGGAGCGCGGCCGGGACACCGGGTGAGGGCTCGCGCGGCGGACGTCAGTGCACCGTGCGCGCTGGCGTGCCCTCGCCGTCGTCGGCTCCCTCGCGCGGAGACTCGCCCGCCGCGAGCAGCGCGAGCAGATCCTTCGTCGTGAGCCGCGCCGCCGCGTTGGTGCCCTCGAGCACCCCCGCCACCAGCGCGCGCTTGTCCGAGTGCAGCGAGAGCATCTGCTCCTCGATGGTTCCCCGCGCGATGAGCCGGTACACCGTCACCGGCCGGTTCTGGCCGATGCGGTGCGCCCGGTCCGTGGCCTGGTCCTCGACGGCCGGGTTCCACCACGGATCCAGGTGGATGACGTAGTCGGCCGCCGTGAGGTTGATGCCCGTGCCGCCGGCCTTGAGCGAGATGAGGAACACCTCGCCCGCGCCGTCCTGGAAGGCCTGGATGCGTTGGGCCCGGGCCCCCGCGGGCGTCGAGCCGTCGAGGTACTGGTACGTGAAGCCGGCCCGGTCCAATTCCTCGCGCACGAGCGCCAGGTGCGAGGTGAACTGGCTGAAGACGAGCGCCCGGTGGCCCTCGCTGCGCAGCTCCTCGAGCAGCTCCAGCACGCGCCGCATCTTGGAGGAGGTGACCTGGGACTCGGAGTCGTAGAGCCGCGGGTGCGAGGCCAGCAGGCGCAGCCGCGTCAGTGCCGCGAGCACCTGGAAGCGCTGCTGCTCGTCGCGCAGCCCCTTGCCCTGGGTACTGACCTCGGCGACCGCGGCCAGACGCGCGTCCTCGTACAGCGCCCACTCCTCCTCGGAGAGCGCGACGGGGACTTGAATCTCCGTGCGCGCGGGCAGCTCACGCGCCACCTCCTGCTTCGTGCGCCGCAGCAGGAAGGGACGCAGCACGCGGGCGAGCGCCGCGTTGGCCTCGGGGTCCTTGCCGCGCTCGATGGGGCCGGCGAAGCGCTCGCGGAACTGCTCCCAGCTTCCGAGCAGGCCCGGGAAGACGATGGCGTACAGGCTCCACAGCTCGCCGAGGTGGTTCTCCAGCGGCGTGCCCGAGAGGGCGATGCGGAAGTCCGCCTGGAGCTGCCGTGCCGCGCGCGCGCGCCGCGTGTTCGGATTCTTGAGCGCCTGGGCCTCGTCGACGACGAGCGTGGAGAAGCAGAGCGCCGCGAGGAGCGCCGCATCGCGCACGAGCAGCCCGTAGCTCACGATGAGCACGTCCTTCTTGTCGAGCTTCGCCAGGCACTTCGCCCGGTCCGCCTGCTCGGCGTAGAGCACCGGCCGGAGCCCTGGAGCGAAGCGCTCGAGCTCCTGCACCCAGTTGTAGGCCACCGACGTGGGCGCGAGCACGAGCGCCGGGCCGAGCCGCGCCCGGTCGAGGAGGAGGGCCATGGCCTGCACCGTCTTCCCCAGGCCCATGTCGTCGGCGAGGCAGGCGCCCGCGCCCCAGGCGGCCACGCGGCTGAGCCAGGCATGGCCCTCCACCTGGTAGTCCCGCAGCGTCGTCTTCAGCCCCGTGGGCGGCTTGGGCTTCAACGAGAGCGAGTGCGCCAGCCGCTGCGTGAGCAACCGCCACTCGGGGCCCGTCTTCACCTCGGCGCCCGCGTCGACGAGCGCGTTGATGGCCGGGACGGCTCCGGGGGAGAGCTCGACGCGGTTCTTGCCGATGAACGTGTGGTCCGACACCGCGAGCAGCCGCTGGCGCAGGGTGTCGCTGAGCTCCACCCACCGGTACGCATCCACGCGGACGAAGCGCTTCTGCCTGCGCGCGGCATCGAGCAGCACCGCGAGCTCCAGCCGCCCCGCTTCGACCTTCAGCTCTCCATTCACGCCGAACCAGTCCCGCTTGCGCTCGACCTGCACCTTCAGCGCTTCCGGGCCGACGGAGGAGGTGATGTGGGGCTTCTCGTCCAGCCACTCGACGTCGATGTCGCCGGGAGGATCGCGCAGCGCGGCCACGAGCCGCAGCGCCGCGTCCGTGTCCCCCATCCGGAAGCAGAAGGGCGGACCTTCCTCGGCGCCCTTGAGCGGGAGCTGGCCGAGCGCGGCGCGGGCCCGCTCGTTCTCCTGCAGCAGTTGCCGGCGCACGTAACCGCGCTCGCCCCCGCGCGAGAGGAGCACGTCCCTCGGGCCCACGCCGGGGTGGTACAGCGGCGCGCCTTCTCCCGGACGCACGAGCAGCTCCAGCTCCAGCGACACGTCGGGCAGCAGCCGCAGCCGGACGACGGTGCGCGTCTCCGTCTTCAGCTCGCGGCCCTTGAGGGTGTTGGGCACCACGAGGGGCAGGCGCGCCTCCAGCCGCGAGAGCCGCTCGAGCAGCTGCTCGTGGCTCTCCGGGGGGAAGCGGTCTCCGTGCTTCTCGAGCACGTTCCACAGCTGGCGCGCGTCCTCGTTCACGTCGATGAGGAGGCAGCGCCCGCGTTGCTCCTCGACGGTGAAGAGCGGCTCTCCCGGGGCGAACGCGCGGAGCAGGGTGCCCAGCAGCTTCGGGTTGAAGCGCTCGCCCTCCACCGAGGGCTCGAGGCGGATGTGGTCATCGGCCGGAAGGGCGGAGAAGCCGAGCCGCACGCGCTTCACCTCCAGCGGCTCCTCCGGGCGCAGCTCCAGCACGGCCCGGGGATGGCCCACGAGCGCGAGGAAGGCCCGCGACGGGTATGTCCCCGCGGCCCGTGAAGCAGGGGCCCACGAGGCGAGGTTCTCGGCGATGCGCAGGTCGGCCTCGGACAGCAGCTCCCGGTGTTCCTCGAGCAGCCGGGCCGCCGTCATCCGCGCGCCCGAGCTCATCGTCCCCCGGCGCGTCTGCTTCTTCACGAGCGGCGACACGGTGAGCGTCCCCAGCTCGTGCTCCATGCACCACCACACCTCGATGGTGGCGCGAGGCTTCGCGGCCTCGGTCTCGAAGAGCTCCAGTTCCTTCAGTGCACGGGCCCAGCTCGGACGGAGGAGCTCATCCGCGAGCGCACGGGCCTCGGTGGCGCGCCTGGCGTCATCGAGCAGCTCCAACGTCGTGTCGATCAACCCCAGCAGGTGCGTGCAGCCCCGTTGCCGGGCGCCGCAGCTGCACTCGGCCTGGCCCTCGCCACCGCCGGGGAAGGTGAGCCGCGCGGAGACGCTCACCGTGGAGTAGTCGGGGCCGCCGCGCACCACCCGGTCCCGCTCCTTCCACGTGAGCGCGAGGGCCTGGGCATCGAAGCCCCACGTGCCCGAGGCACGCCGCTCGCGGGAGCGCGGAGACGCCAGGGGGCGGAGGGTGCGCCGCACCTCGAGCAGGCGCGACCAGAGGGGAGCGAGCGCGGCGTCCGGATGGACCTCGCGGCGCGCGTTCTCCTCGGCGGACGCTTGCTGGACGGAGGTGGCCTCGGCCTTCAGGTAGTCCCAGGTGGCTTCGGTGAGCGCCGTCTCGAGTCCCCTGCCGCGAGCGCCCCCATGCCGCTGCGCGCCTTCCCGCGAGCCCACGTCCCGCAGGGCCAGTCCGTTGAGCGCGTAGCGAAGCCCGTTGCGCTGGGGCTCGTTGAGCGGCAGGTCCGGGAGGAGGACCTCGGCGGAGACGGAGAGCGCGTAGCGGACGTGATGGGCCTCCGCCCACTGCTCCAGGTCCTTGCGCAGGGAGAAGGGCCCTTCCCGCGAGCCCGTCCCGCCGGCCGGCTCCGGTGGCGTCTCCGGAACCACGCCGCGCTGGGCGAGGAACGAGAGGCCGAGCGCGACGGCGTGCTTGCAGACCTCCTCGCGGGCCGGGCACGTGCAGCGGGCGAGCAGCGAGCCGCGCGGAGCGGACACCCGGACGCGGTAGGGCTGCGTGCCCTCCACCAGCCCCTCGAGCTCGTCGTCGCGCAGCACGCACGAGCGCACCCGGCCCTCGCGCCAGTACGCCTCGCCCCGGGCGAAGGTGTTTCCAGCGGTGGCTCGGAGACTCTCGGCGGTGAGCAGCGTGGGCAGCGACACGGGCCGCGGACTCTAACCGCGAAGCCCCGGTGGACCCACTGCCGTCTCACCGGGGCAACACGCCTGCCCGCCTGCTGCTCATCCCTGGTAGGACTCGTCCTGCTCAATGCGGCTGAGCACCCAGTCGAAGTCGCCGGACGTCACCCGCGCCGAGCAGTGCGTGCACTGGCCCGCCATGTTGATGGACAGCGGCGCGCCGCACGACGGACAGCGCTTCTCCGTGCTCGGCTTTCCCCGGGCCGTCGAGCTGCGGATGAGCGTCCAGTACTCGGTGTAGCGGCGCTCGCGCCGCTGGCTGCCGCCCACCACCTTCCCGTCCGACTCGCGCAGCGTGAAGTCCAGGCCGGTGGCGAACACGCGCACGGTGAGGGCCACGAAGTACCGGTCCGACACCACCCGCGCCAGCTCCACCTGGGTGATGCGTGCGTTCTGCGTCACGTTGCGCAGCCCCGCCCGCTCGTACGCCCCCATCCAGTACAGCTGCGTCTGGAAGAGGCTGTCGCTCACGTACGGCCGCACCTGCTCCCACTGGCGCTCGGACCAGGCCACCTGCAGCTCCTGGAAGATGAACCCGAGCCGCGCCGTGAGCGCCTCCCAGGACATCTCCGGGTCCTGCTGCAACAGCCGCTGCATGCGCTCGTCCACCCGGGGCTGCTTCACGGTGGACAGGTTCGTGCCCTCCTCGGGCGTGTCGCCGCCGAGCTGCGGGCCACGGCTCTCCCGCTCCACCTCCGTCACCTCGTACACCACCCAGTCGAACTCGCCCGTGTTCACCGTCTTCTGGCAGTAGGAGCAGGTGTTGCCCTGCATGCCATCCAGCGGCGCGCCGCAGTTGGGGCACTTGAAGACGCGGGCGTTCTCCGGCGAGCGCGACTTCACCTGCGTGGAGCGCACCAGCAGCCACTCCTCCGCCACGTAGAAGCTCCGCGGGCCCGACGCGGACACCTCGGTGTAGTTGGCCTCGAAGCGCATCCGCACGCTGACGCGCAGGCTGCCCGAGGTGATGGCGCTCACCGAGAGGTACTTCATGGCGCCCACCACGATGGCCTCCACCCGCTGCGGCTCGCCCACGCCCCGCAGCGTCTGGAGCGCCTTCTCGGAGAGGTACGCGGCCATCGTCTCCAGCTGGCCCCCGCCGCGCGCCGTGTGCACCCGCGCGTACAGCGCGTAGAGGAAGTCCTCGAAGGGCACCAGCGAGAAGTCCGGATCGAACGGGACGGGCCTGCCGTCCGGGCCCGCCGGCCCCACCGTGCGCAGCCGCTCGAGCTTCTCCCGCTCCTGTGACCAGGGCCGCGGCTGCTCCCGCTGCTTCACCGTGCTCCAGTCCTGGGCCCGCGGCGGGTTCTTCTTGTTGGAGACGCTCGAGATGACGATGACGACGGCGAGGACGCCGAAGACGAGGCAGCAGAAGCCGCTGCCGTCACTCGAGCCCCCGCCGGACGAGCCGCTCGACGAGCCGCTGTACGAGCTGCTCGAGGAGCCGTAGCTCCGCGAGGAGCCGCTGCTGGAGTAGCTCCGCGAGGAGCCGCTGCTGGAGGAGCTCGAGCCGCGGTAGGTGTTGCCACCTCCGGGCCGGGCCAGGCCCTCCGGCGCGGCGAGGACGAGCGCCAGCAACAGCGGCGAGGTGAAGACGAGCCATTTGCCAAGGCGGTTCATGGTTCTCACGCGGCGTGGGGAGCGTCGGGAAGCTCGTTGATGTCATCGGCGGAGCGCGGCAGCACCCGCTCCAACGGAGGGGCCAGCAGGCGCAGCGCCTCGAAGAAGGGCTCGGGGGACTCGGAGGAGGCCACGGCGGCGGACAGCTTCGCCAGCGCCTGGGTCCACTCCTCGCCCATGGCCGCGGTGTCCACGCCGGTGTCCGCCACCACCTCCACGCGCCGCTCGAAGAGGGAGACGAAGACGAGGAGGCCGGTGCGCCCCGTGGTGCGCGACACCCCGAGCTCCACGAAGGCGGCGCGCGCGGCCGTGCGCACGCTCTCCTCCTGCAACTTGCGCGAGGTGAGCCGCCGGCGGAGTCCGGGCAGCCGGGGAGTCAGCACCGCCCCCAGGGCGAAGGAGATGACGAGGCCCACCGGGAAGATTTCCAGGTCGAACTCGGGGGGCAGGAAGAGCATGGCCAGCAGCGCCACGAGCGCCAGGCCGAAGCCCACGAGGTAGTCGGTGTGCCGGTAGTGGCCGGAGGTGCGGCGGACGGACACCACCACCTCGGCGGCGGTGCGGGCCTCGATGGCCTTCACCTCGTCAGCGGCCTTCGTCTTGGTGGCGTCTTCGAAGAATGCGCGAGCCCACATGGGTCATCTCCTGGGACGCGCAGCGTATGCGAGCCGGTGCCCGGGGCCCAATCCTTGCCCGGGCACCCGCACTCCGTGTCAGGGCGGGGGCGGCTTCGTGGAGGACATGGGCCGCAGCTCGCCCTGGAGGATGGCGAGCACCTGCTCCCGCGTCTCGTCGTAGGAGGGCTCGCCCTGGAAGAAGCCGTAGGTGTCGTGCGAGTTGTCCGGGTGGTAGCCGTCGAGGTGGAACAGGCGCGGGCCCTTCTCCTTCTTGCCGCCCTCCTTGGCGTCGTCCTCGCGGTTCAACGCGTTGACGAAGGCATACGAGCCCAGGGAGAGGACGAGCGAGGGCCGCTCCGCACCCGGCTTGAACACCTGGAACTCGTAGCGCCGGGCCCAGTCGCCCTCCAGCTCGAAGTTCTCCACCGCCATCACGTTCTGGCCGTCCACGCTGAACTGCTCGCGGACGAAGTACTCCTTGTCCACCTTGCCCGCCTGGCGCAGCAGCAGCAGGGACTCGCGCTCGGAGTCGCGCTCCGCCTTGTGCCCGAGCGCCTGGTGCATCTGCACCAGCTTCGCCCGCGTCTT
The DNA here is from genome assembly GCF_045802675.1 of Archangium sp. GTDB lineage: Bacteria > Myxococcota > Myxococcia > Myxococcales > Myxococcaceae > Archangium. Next base: position 164,804 of record NZ_JBJMQO010000042.1, read on the forward strand.
CCAGTCCTCCGGCTCCAGCCCGGCGGCCTTCTGGAAGCACTCGAGCGCCTCGGCCGCCTCGCCGCGCAACTGGTGCAGCTGCCCGGCGTTGTAGTGCGCCAGCGTGAAGTCCGGCCTGGCCGCGCGTGCCTTCTCGTAGGCGGCCAGCGCCTCGTCGGCCCTTCCCTCGTCCAGGTGCAGCATGCCGAGCACGAAGAGCGCCTGCGCGTTGTCCGGCTCCAGCGCGAGCGTCTTGTCGATGGCCGCGCGCGCCTCGGCTGGCTTCTCCAGCTGGAGGTACAGCATGCCCAGCAGCTCCCAGTACCGGCTCTTCCCCGCGTCCAGCCCGGTGGCGCGCAGGGCCTCGGGCAGCGCCTCCGCGGCCTTGCCCTCACCGCCCAGGGAGAAGGCCCGCTGGTAGTGGGACGCGGCCTCGTCCAGCCGCGGTGCGTCGGAGGTCCGCGTCGGCTCGGGCGGCGGGGCGGTGACGCGGCCCGCGGTGCAGCCGGTGCTGGCCAGGAGGGCGAGGGCGGCGCACGGTCCCCCCAGGAGTCGGAGTCTTGGCATTGCCGAAGCATGAAGTGGCGGACGCATGGCTCGCAAGCACGCTCGACCCGCCGGGGCGCTTGCGAGCAGACTCGCCGCAGGAGGCCTCGCATGACAGCCGTGTCTCTTCCCGGGGTGGATCCTCGCGTGCTGGCCAGGCGCATCGAGAACGCCCAGGCGGAGCAGATCGACCGGACGCCCTTCCCCGCGCGGCAGGGGGTGCCCTCGCTGTACGTCGCGGGCGGGCGGGCCATCTTCCTCGGTGCGCGCTCGCCGTACTCGGTGGCGGTGGGCGTGGGGCTGGAGGGCATGGTGGGGCTGGCGGACCTGGACCGTATCGAGAGCTTGTTGGGCCGGGGCGGGGGCGCGGTCCGCATCGAGCTGAATCCCTTCTGCGAGCCCTCGCTCGCCGCGAAGCTGGGCGCGCGGGGCTACCGGGTGGAGCGTTTCCTCCAGGTGTGGTGGCGCACACCCTCGCCGCTGCCGCCGCCGATGCCGGGCATCGAGGTGCGGCCCATCCTCCCGGGCGAGGAGCGGCGCTGGGCGGAGCTCTTCTTCGTCGCGTACCTGGGGCGGCCCGCGGGCTCCGAGGCGGAGCTGTCCGGGGGGCTGGGCCTGGTGCATACCCGGGGCAACACGTGCTTCCTCGCGCTCCAGGAGGGCGAGCCCCGGGGCGTGGGCGTGGCGTCGGCGACGGAGGGCGTGGCGCTGCTGTCGGCGGACGGCGTGGCGCCGCCGTACCGGGGGCAGGGCCTGCAACTGGCGCTCATCCGCGCGCGGATGGCCTGGGCGGCCGAGCGGGGGTGCGATGTGGTGGCGTCCTCGACGGAGCCCCTCACGGCCTCGCAGCGCAGCTACGAGAAGGCCGGCTTCCACTGCGCCTACCCGAAGCTGGTGATGGTGCGGCCGCCGCTCGCCTCGTACTGAGTGTGCGGGGGCTCGCGCGGGAGCGCATCTCCCGGTCCCATTCGTTCCATGCGCGAAGCCCCATGCCCCGGTTTCGTTCAATCCTCGTTCCGGGGCCGTGCTCAGGCCGCCGCTGCCCTGGCCCCACGGACTGACCTCGTGAAGGAGACGTCAGTCCAGGGGCGGGCGGATGATGCCTTCACGCCTTTGGAGGCGCGTACTTCGCGAACGGCGCCAGCTGGTCGGCCAGTGCCTTCTGGAAGGCGGGCCGTGCCTCGCAGCGCTGGCGGTAGGCCTCGAGCGCCGGGCGCGCGGCGAGGAGGTCGGTGTTGCGCAGGATGCGGAGCACGCTCGACATGAGGAGGTCTCCGGCGGTGAACCGGTCCTCGAGCCACTCCCGGCCCTTCATCCACGTGGCGAGCTCATCGAGCCGCTTCTCGGCCAGCTGCAGCGCGCTCGGGCGGCGCAGCTTCGCCCACTCCTCGTTCGCGAAGAAGCTGTCGACGGCGACGAAGCTCCAGATGTGCGGCTCCATCGAGTTCAGGGCCGCGAACATCCACGTGATGGCGCGTGCCCGGGCGGCGGGCTCGCGCGGCATCAGCACCTCCGACTTCTCCGCGATGTGCAGCACGATGGCGCCGGATTCGAACAGGGTCAGGCCCTCCTCCTCGTAGACCGGCACCTGGCCGAAGGGCTGCTGGCGGCGATACTCCTCGGAGGCCTGGTCCTGGCCGAGTCCGATCAGCTTCTCCTGATAGCGAAGCCCCGCCTCCTCGAGCGCCCATCGCACCCGGAAATCCCTCACGAGCCCCTGTGCGAGCGGGGGCACCCAGCGAAACGCGGTCACGGTGATCATCGGCATCCTTTCAGGCGTGTTGTCACGCGCCAACTCTAGACGTCCCGGGTGAGGTACGTCAGCAACTCGTCCTCGTGCTTGGAGATCATCCGTTCAAAGCCATCGCTCCGGGCGTGACGTTGGATCTGCAGCAGCCCCACGGTGCTGCGCACGAGCACGCCGACCCTCCGGAAGCCGCCGGTCCAGCGAGGGCGGAGGCGCTCCATGGCGGCTTCGAACTGGGGATCGTTCCGGCCAGGACCGGCCCGGAGGTCGGCGAGCAGTCCGTACCGCGAGCGCCCCAGTGCATCCAGGGCGTCACCGAGCCGCGCGAAGACGCCGTCGAGCTCCTCGAGCGAGGCGAACGGTGTGCTGCTGCGAATGGTGCGGACGATGCCGATCTGCTCGTCGACGAGGACGGTGAAGTACGCGTCCTGGAAGATCTGCTTGTCTCTCATGACTGTAGCCACCGCCGGAACAAGGTTTCACCACTCACGAGCGTAATACCCAACAGCACCAGCACGGCGCCACCGACGAAGTTCAACGACAAGGGCTCATGGAGGATCAGCACTCCCATGGTCACGCCGAACAGCGGGGTCATGAAGGAGAAGACGGCCAGGTTCGACGCCAGATACCGGCGCAACAGCCAGAACCAGATGAGGTAGCTGACGAAGGAGACCACCACGCCCTGGAACAGCACGCTGGCCACCGCTCGCGGGGTGAGCTGGAAGTGGCTGACCTGTCCGTTCCCGATGGCGATCAGCAGCAGCAGCACGAAGGCGGCGGCGAGCTGGTAGAAGAGTGTCAGGCCCGGCGGTGCCTCGGACAGCTTCGAGGCTCGGATGACCACGGTGGTGGCACCCCAGGCCGCGCCCGCCAGGAGCCCCAGCGCATCGCCCAGCAACATCCGTGAATCCATCTGGGCCAGGGAGACGCCGCCTCCGAACGCCACCGCGATGCCGACGAAACACAGGCCGATTCCCAGCCACTGCATGCGGCGCAGGCGCTCGCTGGGCAGCAGCAGGTGCAGTCCCAGGGCGGAGAAGATGGGCGAGGTGTAGAGGAATACCGAGATGTGCCCGGCGGTGGTGCGCTCGAGGCCCAGGGCGATGAACAGGAACTCCAGGGAGAACAGCACACCGCACAGCAGGCCCGCGGGCCACGTGCCCTGACGCAGGCCCTCCCAGCCTCCGCGCCAGAACATCAGCAGGGCCACCAGCAGCGCGGCGATGCCCGAGCGCGTGGACGCCTGCATGATGGGTGCGATGTCCGCCGCCGCCAGTTTGATGGCCACCTGCTGCAGACCCCAGGTCATGCACAGGGCGATCATCACCTGGAAGCAAAACGCATCCGCACCGCGCCGCTCGCTCATGGCCCCCCACTAACCTGGAAACGCAGGCCCGTCCTCGTCTTTCAGGCCAGGGCCATCTCGAAGCCGGTGCGGCCCTCGGGGAAGTGCTCGCGCGCGAGGCTCGCCGGGGTCACCGCGTACAGGTGGAAGTCCAACCGCCGCTGGAAGAAGCCCTCCAGCGCGGGCGCCAGCGGATCTCCCTCGCCCTGGTACAGCGAGAAGAAGTGGTAGCCCTTGCCGTGGTGGTCCGCGTACACCCGCTCCACCAGCGCGCGCAGGATGGCCGGGTCCTCTGCGGCGATGCTCGTGTTGCACAGGTAGAAGTAGCGGAAGTCGGTGCCGGGCTCGGGCAGGCGCGGTGCGCGCAGCACCGTGGCCATCGCGTCGTAGCCCCACTTCACCCAGCGCATGGAGCCCCGGTACGCCATCACCCGGTAGCGCTTCACCGCGTCCGGGTCCCACACCGAGGTGCACCCCACCAGCTTCCCGCCGCTGTCGAAGGCCAGGTAGCAGCCCTCCACGCCCAGGCCCGGCCAGCGCTCCAGCCGGTGCTCCAATTCGCCGCTGTCGTAGCGGTAGCCGAAGGGGCGCGTGCGGTGGTCCGCGTCCAGCATCGCCGCCATGGCCGGTACGTCCGCGGGCGTGGCGCGCCGGACTTCGTAGCGGCCGGGCCTCGGCGTGCGGCGGCGGGTGAAGTGCACCGACACCGCCGAGAAACGCCGCAGCAGTGCGTAGTGCGGCTGGGCCTCGCGGTGCTTCTTGCGCTTCACCAGCGCCTGGAGGGCCGCGGCGTTGCTCGCCATCACCGCCGTGAGGAACACCTCCACGCCCAGCCGCTTCGCCGTCTCCTCCAGCACCGGCCCGTAGAAGCGCGCCAGGCCCCGGCTGCGCCTCGCCGAGAAGCGCGTGCGCAAGTCTCCCAGGTACCCCACGCGGCACGGCCGGCCCTCCAGCCAGCCGTCCCTCACCAGGATGGCGCCCATCCCGTCCAGCCCACCCTCCACCTCGTGCACCCAGAGCTCCGCGGCCCCGCGCTGCATGTCGTACAGGCCGAAGAAGTCCGGCGAGCGCTGCGTGGCCAGCACCAGCTCGCCCTGCATCGGCACCGCGCCGAACAGCTCCAGCACCCGGGGGTTGTCCTCGCGCGTGGCGGGCCGCAGCGGACTCATGGGTTGAAGCGCGGGCCTACGCCAGGTTGTGGAAGACGCGCTGCACGTCCTCGTCCTGCTCGAGCGCGTCCACCAGCTTGAGCACCTCGGTGGCCTTGTCCTCGGGCAGCTCCACGGGCGTCTGGGGGATGTACTCGGACTCGGCCGACAGCGGGTGGATGCCCCGCGACTCGAGGGCGTCGTTGAGCTGGCCAAAGTCGTTGAAGGCGCAGCGGATGATGAGCTGCTTCTCCCCCTTCTCGCCGGTGCCCTCGCCCATCTCCTGCAGGCCGTGGTCGATGAGCTCCAGTTCGAGCGCGTCCAGATCCAACCCCTCGGGGGCCAGACGGAAGACGCCCATGCGCTGGAACATGAAGGCCACGCTGCCGGTGTTGCCCATGTTGCCGCCCCAGTCCTTGAAGTGCATGCGGACGTTGGCGACGGTGCGCACCACGTTGTCGGTGGCCGTCTCCACCATCACCGCGATGCCGTGGGGGGCGTAACCCTCGTAGACCACCACCTCGTAGGCCTTGGCGTCCTGGCCGCTGGCGCGCTTGATGGCGGACTCGACCTTGTCCTTGGGCATGTTGGCGGCGCGGGCGTTCTGCAGCGCGCGGCGCAGGGTGGGGTTGTTCTCCGCGTGGGGGCCACCGGCCTTCACGGCGATGGCGATGTCCTTGCTGATCCGCGTGAACAACTTCGCCATCTTGTTCCAGCGGGCGAACATCGTGGCTTTACGGGTTTCGAAGATGCGTCCCATGGGAGCGGAGAATGGTCGAGCCCCCGGGGCTTTCTCAAGTCAATCCGTGCGGCCACTGCCCTCGCCCGGACGTCTGCCCGCCGCCTGCCGGGCGTCGTGCACCACGCCCTGGAGGCGCCCCGAGTCCGGGAAGAGCTTCTCGGCCAGCTCGGCCAGGCGCAGGGCCTTGTCCAGCGACGCCTGGGAGCCTTCGTGCACCCAGCCGCGCAGCAGCCCCGCCCACGCGTCCTCCAGCGTCTCCAGGGCGCTGGCCGCCCCCTCCTCGTACAGCCGCAGGGCCTCCTGGGGCGCGCCGCACAGGGTGTCCAGGAAGTACCCCAGCTCCACCACCGTGTTCGCCTCCCGCCCCGACACCTGCACCGCCTGCTCCAGCAGGGCCTGGATTTCCGCGAGGAACTGCTCGGGCTCCTTCCCCGGCTCGTCGGTGAGCTGGAGGAGCCGGCCCAACTCCAGCAGCGCCGGGGTGAAGGTGGGGCACTCGGCGAGCAGCTCGCGGTAGCGCCGCACCTGCTCCAGCCGCGTCTCCTCCGCGCCGCCGCCGCGCCGGGCCTCGCTCAGGCGTGCGAGCAGCTCCGCCACCTCCGGGTGCGAGGACGTCTTCGTCATGGCACCTTCTCCATCAACCGGTCCTGCTGCTCGATGAGCTTCTCGGCCAGCTTCAATTGCGCCTGCGTCGCCAGGGTGTAGTCCCGCTGCTCCAGCAGCTGCTTGATTTGGAAGAGGGAGAAGTCGCGCAGCTGCGAGGGGAAGTCCCGCACCCGCTGAAGCGTGGCCGGTATCTGCCCCAGCCTCGTGTTGAGCAGGGTGATGCGCTCGAGCATCCGCGCCGCCTGCTGCTGCTCGATGAGGCCCGCGGCGGTGGACTCGGCGATCAGCGCCTGGGCCTCGGCGAACTGCCCCTGGGCGATGAGCGCCCAGATGCGCAGCGACACCGTGCCGCCCTTGGTCCGCGTGCCCTCCTCGTACTCGGTGGCGCCACACGCGTCCTCGACACCCCGGACACATGCCAGGCCCAGCGAGGGACCCGGCTCCTCCCGCCGTGCCGCCTCCGAATGGCTACATCCGGCGGCGCCCAGCAGCGCCCAGGCTCCGAAAACGACCTTCCAGGCTCGCACGGTACACCCCCATTGTGGCAAAATAGGCTTAATCCTGATTTGGCCACAACTTCATGTCGGGTGTCAAGTTGTAACCCGACACGTTGGGTAACGCGAGAGGTAAGGAGACGGCACCCGTCCCCGGCCGTCACCCCACCCGGTGCTCAGAAGGCGTAGCCGATGGAGAAGGAGACCACGGGCAGCTTCACGTACTTCTCGAACGTCCGGTCCAGATAGCCCTCGGCAAGGCGTGAGAAGAGGGAGACGAGCACGGGGTTGCTCGGCTCGAACTGGGGCTCCACGTGGCTGTTGGAGTCCAGGGTGAAGGCCGCGCCCAGGGCGGTGCGCGCCGTCCAGCCCGAGCCCAGGCCCCAGCGCCAGCCGAGCTCCACGTCCAGCATGTGCAGCACCGAGCGCACGCGGTACACGCGATTCAGCACCTCCTCGCCCGTGGGCGGCGTGAGGTCCGTGAGCGACACGAGCACCTCCTCGGGGTTCGACTCGCCGCCGAGCGCCACCATCCCGTAGCCGCCCTCCACGTAGAAGCCCGCGCCCGGGAAGGGCCGCCAGCCCACGTGCGTGCGCCACACCAGCGAGTTCTTCAGCGAGTCCTCGATGAGGTCCGCGACCCTGCGCTCATAGGCGCCCATCCCCACCGCCACGTCGTTCGCCAGGCGCAGGTACGCGGGTGGCAGGTAGCCGAGCGATGTGGACAGGCGCAGCCGCCAGGGGGACTCGACGCCCAACCGCCCGCCCAGGGACAGCGGGAAGTCCGTGTTGGCCTCCACGGTGATGTCCCAGCCGTGGCGCTCCCGCTGCTCCCCGGCTGCCGCCTCCGCTCCCGCCAGCAGTCCCACGAGCAGCAGCAGCAGCACGCCCGTTCCCTTGCTTGCTTTCATCGTTCCTCCTCGCCGTGGCACCCGCTCGGCGCAGGTTGGGCACCGGGCGGGCGCCGGGCCATGAGACGGAAGGACATCCGGGGCCGGCCCGGTGGCACGGCGGCCGGGCAGGCGGCCCGCTACGGCTTCGCTACGGCCGGGCGAGGAGGACGATGTCCTCGTCCTGCTCCAGGCGGTACACCCCGTCCGCGGTGTGGCAGCGCTCGGCGTGCCGGCGAATCTTCTCCTCGAGCCCGCGTGCCTCGTCCGCGCTCAGGGCGGCGAGCTGCTCGGCGGTGTAGCAGTCCTCGAGCACGAAGAAGCGGCAGAGGGTGACCATCTCCTCGAGGGTGGCCGCGGAGAAGCCATTCACGACCGGGACGACCTCGTGCGGCAGCTGCTTCCGCTTCAACGTGTCGAGCAGCTGCGCGCTGGAGATGACCGTCTTCGTGAAGTCGCGGTGCAGCTCGTAGTTCTGCCCGCGCGCGGCACCGAGGACGATGAGGCAGTAGCCTCCGGGCTTCACCCGCGCGAGCAGCGTGTCGACGAAGCCACCCCAGTCCTCCAGGGGCACGTGGTACAGGACGTGCGAGCAGAGGACGACGTCATACCGCTCGGGCGAGTCGTAGCCCTCCAGGGTGGTGTGGACGATGCGGGCCCCCTCGAGCTGGAACGCGCCGAGCTGCTCCCGGTTCGGCTCGAGCAGCGTGATGGCGCCGAAGTGCGGGGCGAGCCGCCGGGTGACGGTGCCCGGCCCCGCGCCGACGTCGAGCAGCGAGGGGCGTGGGGGCAGCTTGGGAAGGACGTGCTGCTCGAACACCTGGCCGATGTTCTCGTGGTGCCGGCCCGTCATCGCGAGCAGGCGGAAGGCCGTGGCGTAGTCCTGGGGGGACATGGTGATGCGCATGCGGATTCCTCCTCGAGTCGTCTACGGCTGACGGCGCTCGACGTGCGCCTTCAGGCCGCCGCCGAGCAGCGTACGCCACCCCTCGCGCAGCCGGGGCACGGTGTGCTCGTCCACGCGGCCGAACACCGCCTCCTCCACCTTCACCACCGTCGTGTCGCCCTCGGCCCGCAGCGACAGCCGCGCCGTCGTCGTCGCCGGTCCGCCGAACGCCGGCGTGAGGTACCCCGCCAGCTCCAGCACCTCCGGCGGCTGCACCACCAGCACCGTGTACCAGAGCGCCCCCGCGTCGTTGCCCCAGTCCTCGTACACCCGGCCCCCGGGGCGCGCCTCGATGATGAAGCCCCTGGGCTCGCGGCCCACGTAGAAGTCCCGCGGCCACCACTGGCCCGCCTCGTCCACCAGCGCCCGCCACACCCGCTCGCGCGGCGCGCCCACCGTCACCTCCACCTCCGCCCGCGCCAGGCCCACCCCCATGCCTTCGCTTCCGCTCTGCGTCATGTGTGCTCCTCCCAATGCTCCCGGCGCTCAGGCGGCATGCCGCGGGCCGCCGTCTCCCTCGGGTGGCACGCACGGCAGCTCGACGGTGAAGGTGGAGCCCCGCCCCGGTGCGCTCTCCACGAGGATGCGCCCGCCCAGCGCCTCCACCACCTGGTGGGTGATGAAGAGGCCCAGCCCCAGGCCGCCGTAGTGCCGCTCGGACACGCCGCGCTCGAAGCGCTCGAAGATGCGCGCGCGCACGCCCTCGTCCATGCCGATGCCCTCGTCGCGCACCGTCAGCCGGGCCCACCCCGCGTCCTCCTCCACGCGCAGGGACACCGGGCAGCCGGCGCCGAACTTCAGGGCGTTGGTCAGCAGGTTCGTCACCACCTGCTCCAGCCGCAGCACGTCCCAGTGGCCCAGCACCCGGGCGGGGGCCTCCAGCTTCAGCGGGCAGTCCACGCGCGCCGCCTGCATCTCGAAGCCCGCCACCACGTCGCGCACGAGCGCCGCCAGGTTCACGTCCCGCTCGCGGCGCAGGGTGAGCTGGCCGCTGGTGATGCGCGTGACGTCCAGCAGGCTGTCCACCAGCGACGCCATCCGCCGCACCTGTCCCCGCGCCGCCTCCACGTGCTCGCGCAGGCGCCCGGGCTCCAGCACCGGCGCGCGCAACCCCTGCTCCATCAGTTGCAGGCGCAGGGCGAGCGGCGTGAGGGGCGTCTTCAGCTCGTGGCTGGCCACGGAGAGGAACTCGTCGCGCAGGCGCACCGCCTCGCGCAGCTCCACCACCAGCCGCTCCCGCTCCGCCTCCACGCGCTGGCGCTGGTCCTCCGCCAGCTCGCGCTCGCGCTCGAGCAGCTCGGCCTGCTGGCGCCGCAGGGCCTCGCGCTCGCGGTGCAGGTCCACGAAGACGCGCACCTTGGCGCGCAGCATGTCCGGCTCCACCGGCTTGCTCAGCCAGTCCACCGCCCCGCTCGCGTACGCGTGGGCCACCGAGCGCGCGTCGCGCGGCGTGCCCGTGAGGAAGATGAGCGGCACGTGCCGCTGCTCCGCCTCGTATTCGCGCAGGCGCCGGGCCGTCTCGAAGCCATCCAGCCCCGGCATCCGCACGTCCATCAGCACCAGCGCGAACTCCTCTCCCTCGAGGAACTCGAGCGCCTCCTCTCCGGAGCACGCCTTCACCAGGTGCAGCGCGAAGGGCTCCAGATGGCGTTCCAGCGCGTCGAGGTCCGCCGGGTGGTCATCCACCAGTAGAACGCTGGTGCGCTGTGCGTCGGCTGCTGGCGGCACGCTACCTCCCTCCGGGGGCCCTGGGTGGACCGGCGTATCAAACGAGGTCCGAAACGGCGAGAAGAGAAGATGTAACCCCTGGGCCAGGGGCCGGCCGGGGTCCGCTGGACTCGACGAAGGCGGGCCCGCCTGTCGTCCAACCAGCCAGCAGGGGCCTCGCCGCTCGGGAGCGCCCGGCTCAATGCAGGTCCCCGGCGGTGGGGGCGGGAGGGGGCAGCCGCGTCTCGGGCCCCGCCAGCGGCAGCGCGACGTGGAAGGTGGAGCCCTGGCCCCGGGTGCTCTCCGCGTCCACCGCTCCCCCCAGGGCCTCCACGAGCTGGCGCACGATGTACAGCCCCAGCCCGAAGCCCCCGTATTGCCGCACCGGCACCGCCCGCTCGAACTTGCCGAAGATGCGCCCCAGGTCCTCCGGCGGGATGCCGATGCCATGGTCCGTCACCTCCAGCAGCGCCATGGCCCCGCTGGAGCGCACCCGCACCTCCACCGGCGCCCCCGCTCCGTACTTCAACGCGTTGGACACCAGGTTCGTCACCACCTGCTCCAGCTTCGAGCGGTCCCACCGTCCCACCACCGGCCCCTCGCCCGCCAGCTCCAGGCGCGTGCCCGAGCGCTGCGCCTCCTCCTGGAAGCGCTCGAGCACCTCGCGCACCAGCTGCACCAGCTCCACCTCGCCCAGCTCCAGCCGCAGCCGCCCCTCGGCCACGCGCGACACGTCCAGCAGGTCATCCATCATCCGCGCCAGCTTCTGCAGTTGCCGCCGCGCCTTCTCCAGCCGCTCCACCGTCTCGGCGTCCTCGGGCCGCCCGCCCTGGCGCGCCCGTTTGAGCAGCACGTGCAGCTGCAGGTTGAGCGAGGTGAGGGGCGTCTTCAGCTCGTGGCTGGCCACGGAGAGGAACTCGTCGCGCAGGCGCACCGCGCGCTCCGCCTCGGCCCGCGCCTCCTCGGCCTCGGTGAAGAGCTGGGCCCGCCAGTGCGCCTCGCGCTCGCGCTGGGTGACGTCCGTGGCCAGCCCGAGGGTCCCCGACTGGCGCCCCTCCGGGTCCTTCAGGGGGACCCAGTGCGTCTCGTAGACGAGCCCGGTGCTCAGCGACTCCACCGCGTAGAACTCCTCTCCGGCGAGCGCCCGGCGCGCGTGGGCCAGGATGGTGGGCTCGCCCCGGTAGAGGTCGAACACGGACATGCCCACCACCTGCCCCGGCTTGAGCCCCAGCGCCTCCAGCCCCTGGCCCTCGGAGAGGGTGAAGAGGCCGTCGCGGTCCAGCGCGAAGAGCACCACGGGCGCGTGGGCGATGAGCGCGTGCAGCCGGGCATCGGCCTCATGGGGCCCCGTGGCCTCCTGCGGCTTCCAGTCGGAGAGGTCCAGCACGAACGTCATCACGCGCCCGTTGCCCAGGCTCGCCGAGCCCAGCAGCACCGGCGCCGCGCTGTCGTCCTTGCGCCGCAGCTCGCCCTCGAAGGAGTGCAGCACGCCGTCGGCGCGCAGCCGCCGCAGGGCGCTCTCGAGGGCCAGGCGCTGGCGCGGCGGGCTGAGCACCCTCCAGCTGAGGCGTCCCTCGCGCACGTCCTGGCGCGTGTAGCCCAGCATCCGCAGCAGGGTGGTGTTGGCGTCCAGCAGCCGGCCGTGGGCGTTGCTGATGAGCAGCCCCAGCAGGTCCGCGTCCCACAGGGCGCGCACCGCCGTGTCGCGGGTGAGCTCGCGCTCGGTGAGGCGGAGCCGGTCCAGGAAGCGCCCGAAGTGGTGGCCGAGCGAGCTGGCCACGGCCTCGTCCGGCTCTCGCTCCTCGCGGGGCGCGCGGCTGAAGAGCTCCACCACGCCGTACACCCGGCTCCCGCCCCCCAGCACCGGGAAGAAGAGCCCGCCATGCAGCCCCTGCCGCGCCGCCACGTCCGCGCGCAGGAAGCGCCCGTCCCGCGTCACATCCCGGCTCCAGACGGGCTCGCGGCGCACCCAGGCCTGGCCGGGCAGGCCCTCGGGCGGGGTGAGGGTGCGCCCCAGGGTGGTGCTGGCGAAGTCGCCCAGGCCGGGGGACGCCGTCCACAGGGTGAGGGGCATCAGCACCCCAGCCCCCGGCTCCAGCCGCCAGTAGGTGCCCAGCGTCCAGCCCTCCAGCTCCCCGCAGGCGCGCAGCACCGCGTAGGCCGCCTCCTCCTCGTCCGTGGCGTGGGAGAAGGCCTGGGTGAGCGCGGCGTCCAGCAGGTGCAGCCGGCGGAAGAGCCGCAGCTGCCGCTCCAGCTCCTGCTGCGCGTCCAGCGCGTGGAAGGAGAGGATGCACACGCCCTCGGCCTCCGCCCCGGGCCAGGGCGACAGCCGCACCTCCACCTCCCGCGGGCGGCCATCGCGCCGCAGGGCGCTCACCCGGTGGGGGGGGCGGGACAGGGGCCGGTGGGGCTCCCAGCCGCGGCCCGGGGGAGGGGCGGCCGGCCGCTCCGGGGTCAGCCCGGGTACTCCCCCGGGAATCACCTGGGAGAGCGGACGGCCCAGCAGCTCCAGCCGCGACCAGCCCAGCAATTCCTTCATCCCCGCGTTGGCATGGAGGATGCGGGCCGACCTGTCGAGGGCCAATAGTGGGTCTCCCAACGAGTCCAGGACCCGCCGCACGTCGATGTCCATGCCCCGAGTGCCTCCCTGCTCACCCCAGGTGCGGGTCCCTTCCCGGGAGGGGCGCGGCGGGCCCGCCCTCCCGGCGCCCCGGGCTCACCGGCGAAAGATAAGGACGCGCCGCTCCCCGAGGGGCCGACCCTTCTGTATAAGGGCGCCCGCACGGGCAGCGCTTGCTGCCCTGGTTAGAAAGGCAGGACACATGCGGAAGATCGTGATGCTGGCGGCGGCGCTCGCCGTGACGGGCTGCAACCAGGAGAAGGGCACCAAGCCGCAGACGGACGACCAGAAGGCGTTCTACGCGCTCGGCCTGAGCGTGGGGCGCAACCTCCAGGGCTTCGACATGACGCCCGAGGAGCTGGAGTACGTGAAGGCGGGCATGACGGCGCAGCTGACCAACCAGCAGCCCGCCGTGGACCTGCAGACGGAAGGGCCCAAGATTTCCGAGCTGGCGCGCACCCGCGCCACGGCCAAGGCCACCAAGGAGAAGGAGAAGTCCAAGACGTTCCTGGAGGAGGCCGCCAAGGAGCCGGGCGCCCAGCGCACCGAGTCCGGCCTCATCTACAAGCCGCTGCAGGAGGGCACTGGCGCGCAGCCGGCCGCCAGCGACATCGTGAAGGTGAACTACCGGGGCACGCTGCCGGACGGCAAGGAGTTCGACAGCTCGTACAAGCGCAATGAGCCCGCGCAGTTCCCCCTCAACGGCGTCATCAAGTGCTGGACCGAGGGCGTGCAGAAGATGAAGGTGGGCGGCAAGGCCAAGCTGGTGTGCCCGTCCGACCTGGCCTACGGCGACCGCGGCACGCCGGGCATCCCGGGCGGCTCGGCGCTGGTGTTCGAGGTGGAGCTGCTGGACGTGCAGAAGAACGAGCCGGCCCCGGCCCCCATGCCGATGCCGGGCCAGCCGGGCGGTCCCCAGGGGGCCCCGCAGGGCGCTCCCCAGGGTCAGCCGGGCAAGCCGGCCCCGCAGGGTCAGCCGGCCAAGAAGTAACCGGCCGCGCGGCGAGCGATGCGCCCACGGGCCATCGGGTGGCCTGCCCTTCGCGGGGCGGGCACCGGATGGCCCGTCGTCTTTCTCGCACCTGGGGGACTGTGCCCTGGCATGCGCGGGGCGGGCGCGCTACGCCAGGAGGGCTCCAGGGCCCACATGGACGCGGCCCGGAGGAGAGGAGCTGTCGATGAGCCCGAGGACGCTGTGGGGGTGTGGGGCGGTGCTGCTGTTCGCCCTGGGTGGCTGTGCGACGAAGCAGGGCGCGGGTGCGGACGCGCGGCACGGGGAGCTCGGCGGCCTGACGGAGAAGCAGTTCCAGGCGCTGCACGAGCTGAAGACGGAGGAGGCGCCGCCGCGCAAGGGGCAGATGGTGGAGATAGCGGGCGCGAGGGCCTACCTGAGCCTGCCGGAGCACGTGAAGGCGCCCGTGCCGGGGGTGATTGTCATCCACGAGTGGTGGGGGCTCAACGAGCACATCATGCACTGGGCGGACCGGCTGGCGGCCGAGGGCTACGCGGCGCTGGCGGTGGACCTGTACGGCGGCAAGGTGGCCACCACGCCCGAGGAGGCGATGGCCCTGATGAAGACGGTGGACCCGAAGCGCTCGGAGGAGATTCTCAAGGCGGCGAACGCGTTCCTGATGACGGCCAACCGGGTGCAGTCGACGCACACGGGGGTGGTGGGGTGGTGCTTCGGGGGCGGGTGGTCGCTCCGGGCGGGCATGGCCATTCCCGAGCTGAGCGCGGTGGTCATGTACTACGGGCGGCCGGTGACGGACACGCAGGCGCTCAAGTCCATCAAGGCGCCGGTGCTGGCCATCTTCGGCACGAAGGACGAGTCCATTCCGCAGGACGTGGTGGAGGAGTTCGACGAGGCGCTGTCGGACGCGGGGGTGGCGCACAAGATTCGCAAGTACGACGCGCCGCACGCCTTCGCGAACCCGTCGGCACCGGGGCGCTACAACGCCGAGGCCGCCGAGGCCGCGTGGGAGCAGGTGAGGACGTTCCTCGCCGAGCACCTGAAGAAGTGAGCCGGCGGCGGCTCCATTCGACTGCCGGGAGTCCCGGCGGACACCTCGCTGGGGAGCTCCCGGTGGAGGCTGCCCTTGCGGCAGCCGCCGAGGAAAGCGCTCTCAGTACGGCTTCTCTCCCACGTAGTTGCCCGGCGGCGAGTAATCACACACCCAGAGCTGCCACTTGGGGAACTCCGCGCCGAAGGGCGAGTTCTTCGTGCAGATGACCGTCGCGCAGCCCACCTGCGTCGAGTTGCGCCACACCACCTGCGTGTAATGCCCGCACACCTTGCCCGGCGCGCACTTGTTGCTCGTGTACGAGTAGTCGGACGCCTCGGACATCCAGTCCTGCACCACCTCCGCGTTCGTCTTCGAGCCCGGTGGCGCCGCGGCCGCGAGGTTCTCCCCGTACTTGCCCCGGTTCTTGTTGTGCTCGAATTTGCACTCGGCCGCGTACGCCTGCGCCACCCTGGCCGCTTCCGGTGACCAGGTGAGCGGTGGCAGCGCGGGCTTCGGCGTGGGCTTCGCGCTCGCCCGGGCCTTGTTGTGCGCGGCCACCAGTTCCGTGGCCAGGCTCGAGCCCGCGCCGGTGTCCGCGCCGCGCTTCGTCGCGGCCTCGCTGGCGCCGCAGCCGGCAACTCCCGCCGCCAGACAGGTCAGCGACAGGGCGAGCAGGCGGTACTGGGATGAAGTCATGGGGGTCTCCTGTGGGGTCCAACACTTCGACGTGGGCCCGATTCATGGCAAGGATGCACCACGATGGATACTCCGCACGACCCTCTCGCCGGCCTCCGTCCAGCCGCCGACCCCCGCGACCCCCGCGCCTCCGCCCTCCTGCGCCCCTTCGCTCCCGGCGCTCCGCTCCAGGACCGGCCCGTCCTCCTCGGGCTGCCCTATGACGGCGGCATTCCCTCCCGCCCCGGCGCCCGCTTCGGCCCCAAGGCCCTGCGCGAGGCCCTCGGCGCCTATGGCTCCTTCGACGGCCAGCGCGAGCTCGGGGAGGTGGTGGACCTGGGCGACCTCGCGCTCACGTCCATGAACGCGGCCACGACGCACACCCGCGTCGAGGAGGCCGCCCGCAACCTCTTCGCCACCGGCGCCCGTCCCGTCTTCATCGGCGGGGACCATGGCCTCACGGGCTCGCTGCTGCGCGGGCTCGCCGCCGCGCGTCCCAACCTGCGCCTCGCGCTCGTCACCGTCGATGCCCACCTGGACGTGCGCGAGTACGACAACGCGTCCTCGCTCTCCAGTGGCACGCCCTTCCGCCGCGCCCTGGAGAGCTCCATCCTCACCGGCGCGCGCACCGCGATGCTGGGCATCCGCTATTTCGCCAACTCGCGCTACTACCTCTCGTGGGCGCGCGAGCAGGGCATCCACCTCTACACCGTGGAGGACATCGCCGAGCGCGGTGCCGCCGCCGTGGCCCGCGAGGCCCTCTCGCGCATCATGGTGGACGCGGATGCGCTCTACCTGAGCGTGGACATCGACGCCGCCGATGCCGCCGTGGCCCCGGGCGTCAGCGCCGTGAGCGTGGGCGGACTGTCCTCGCGCGAGATGATCGACGTGGTGCGCACCGTCTCCGCCGAGCCGAAGCTGCTCGGTGCCGATTTGATGGAGCTGTCTCCGCCCCACGACGAGAACGCGCGCACCGCGAAGCTGGCCGCGCGCTTGCTGCTGGAAGTGCTCTCGGCGCGGGGGTGAGCCCGCGCCCGTGCCTCAGCGCCGGGCCGCGAAGCCGTCCGTGGCCTCCACCAGCGCGCTCAGGGTGGCCACCTCGAAGGCGGAGTGGCCCGAGTCGGGGATGATGCGCAGCTGCGCCTCGGGCCAGGCCCGGTGCAGCTCCCAGGCGCTCTGCATGGGGCAGACGACGTCGTAGCGGCCCTGGACGATGACGGCCGGGATGTGGCGGATGCGGCCCACGTTGTCGAGCAGCCAGCCATCGCGCTCGAGGAACCCGTCGTTGAGGAAGTAGTGGCACTCGATGCGCGCGAGCGAGAGGGCGAACTCGTCCGCGCCGAACCGGGCGATGAGGTCCGCGTTGGGCCGGAGCGCGCTGGTGCGGCCCTCCCAGAGGCTCCAGGCGGTGGCCGACTCCTGGCGCACCTTCGGGTCCTCGCTGGTGAGCCGGCGGTAGTGGGCGCGCAGCAAGTCTTTGCGCTCCTCGGGGGGAATCGGCTTCACGTAGTCCTCCCACGCGTCGGCGAAGAGGCGGCTGGCGCCCTCCTGGTAGAACCAGCCGATCTCCCACTTGCGCAGCAGGAAGATGCCGCGCAGCACGAGCTCGCTCACGCGCTCCGGGTGCGTCTGCGCGTAGGCCAGCGCGAGGGTGCTCCCCCACGAGCCGCCGAACACCTGCCACTGGGAGATGCCGAGGTGCTCGCGCAGCCTCTCCATGTCGGCCACGAGCTCCCAGTTGGTGTTCTGCTCGAGCGAGGCGAACGGGGTGCTCTTGCCGCAGCCGCGCTGGTCGAAGAGGACGATGCGGTAGCGCGCGGGGTCGAAGAAGCGGCGCTGCTTGCCCTCGGTGCCACTGCCGGGGCCGCCGTGCAGGAAGACCACCGGCTTGCCATCCGGGTTGCCGGACTCCTCGAAGTACAGCTCGTGGATGTCTGAGACGCGCAGCCGGCCCGTGCGGTACGGCTCGATGGGCGGGTAGAGCGAGCGAAGGGCGGTCCCCGGAGTCTGTTCGGACATGGGGACCGCTCTATCTCACCTGGACCACACGAGCGCCAGTTCGAGCTCGATGGCGTCGAACGGCTCGGCGCGGACCCGCCCCTCGCCGGTGAAGGACTCGACCTGACGCCACTGGTTGTCCTCGAGCCGGAAGATGTCGAGCGAGCGGGCCACCGGGTCCACGTGCCACAGGTGCCGCACGCCTTCGCGGGCGTAGATGCGCATCTTCGCGCCCTGGTCCCGGCTGCGCGTGCTCTTGGAAAGAATCTCGCACACCCAGTCCGGGACGAGGTCGTAGTACGCCGGGGCGTCCTCCCCTCCGACGGCATCCGGCAGACGCTCGCGCCTCCAGCCCGCGAGGTCCGGTGCGAGCTTGTCTGGCCGGCGGCCGACGTGCAGCTCGGGCTCGGCGATGATGACCCAGCCTCCGGGGCCTCCCCTGCCGAACTTGAAGGGCGCCAGGAGGATGCCGCTGAGGTTCGAGTACACGTTGGCGTGGGGCCGGGCCGGGCGGGGGCTGAGGAACAGCTCCCCGTCGATGATTTCCGCCACCATCTCCTCGGGGGCCGCCTGGTAGGCCGCCTCGACGGACGGGTCGTTTCGCTCGGTGGACTCCGGCTCGGGAGGGCGACGGGTGACCATGAAGTGAGATTTCCGCATCACCCGCGCGCTGTGCAATCCCGGGACCGCGACGGCGCGCTACCAGCGCACGTGGAACGTCATGTCCTCGGGGCCGGTCTGCTCCCAGCTCGACTGGGGCGAGCTCACGCCCGTGGCGTGGAGCACCGCGTGCAGGATGCCGTTGTAGTAGTCGCCCGGCAGGGGCACGCCGTGGAAATGCACCCGGTACTCGTTGGGGCCCACCTTCTCCACCGTGCGCTGGCCGAAGTTGCTGCTGCGGCCCACGAACTCGGGAATCTTGCGCACCAGCCGCTCCGGGCCGAGCAGGTGCAGCGCCGCGAGCTGAATCTGTCCCAGCAGCGTCTTGCGGTAGCCCTCGAAGAGGCACGAGCCCACGCTGAAGAGTCCCTCGGAGGCGGGCAGGTTCCCGAAGCGCTGGCGCGCCAGGTAGTGGAGCACCTCGGCGAAGCGCTCCACCGGAATCTCCGAGGGCGCGTAATCCGTCCCACCGCACAGCCGGATGATGTCGCGCATCTCGGCGGAGCGCTCGGCGATGTCCAGGCCCTTGAGCAGGGCTTCGAGCGGGGCGTAGCGCATCCGCCGGGGAGCGGCTTGGGGCGAGGAGGCTGCGGCGGCAGATGGCATGAATCACCTCGGGAGTCGGTGCACCCGGGCCGCGAGAGTGACACACGCGCGCACTTCAACACCACCCGAGGCACGCGCGCTTTGTGCACCCAACGCTAACGCACCGCGCTACCCGCCGCGGTGCTGCTCGGGGCTCTCGCCCGTCCAGCGTTTGAAGGCGCGGTGGAAGGTCGTCGGGTTGGAGCGATGCTCAGGCGCTTGTCCAGGTAGAGCCGCGCAGCGCCGCCAGCACCTGCTCGCTCAACCGGTGGGGCGAGGGCAGGCGCTCCACCTTCGCCTTCGCCTGCTGCTCGAAGAAGGCGAGGAACCTCTCGTTGGCGTGGGTGAGGGGCAGGTGCAGCGGGGCCTCGCGCGGAAAGCGCACCTCGTTCTTCCGCGTTCCCACCCGGGCCACGCCAAGCCAGGTGGGGGAGGTGCTGTCTGGGGGGAGGTTCCGGGCGCGTTTTCCCGCAACTGGTCCGATGGTCGTACCAGTCGGGACGAAGCGCGACCGGAAGGGGCCTCGTTCCTTGCGCCGAGAGCACCCCTGACAGGACCTCCCCCCCTGGCCACCGCGTGGCGCGAACGGCAAACCGTTCTGGCGCGTGGTGTCGGGCTCCGGGCCGTAGCTTCCGCGGCGAAGACGGTCCTTCTCCTGTGAAAGGAGCCTGTCATGTCCGTGTCCCTGGCCCGCCGCACCGAGGTGTCCCTCCCGCTGCACCAGCTCGACGCCACTGGGGCAGACGCGTGTGAGCGGGCTCACTCCTCGAGGTGGGGCAGGGGCCTCGAGCCGTCGTCGCCGAAGTGCTCCATGCTCACGCCTACCGACTGAAGCATGGAGATGAAGAGGTTGGCGATGGGCTGTCCGTCGTAGCGCACGTGCCGGCCCGGCGTCACCGTGCCGCCGCCCCGTCCGGCGAGCACCACCGGCATGTCCGAGTGCCCGTGCGAATTGCCGTCCGCCACCTCACTGCCGAAGTACACCAGGGAGTTGTCCAGCAGCGTGCCCTCGCCCTCCTGCACCGACTTCATCCGCTGCAGCAGGTAGCTGAACTGCTCCATCTCCCAGCGATCGATCGTCGCCAGTGCCGCGAGGTTCTCCGGGACGTGCTGGTGGTGCGAGTACGTGTGGTGCCCGCTCGTCAGCCCGAGGAAGTCATACACGCGGTCGCTGCGCCCGTTGCCGAGCATGAAGGTGGCCACGCGCGTGAGATCGCACTGGAAGGCGAGCACCATCAAATCGCACATCACCTTCGTCTTCGCGCGCACGTCGTGGGTGGGCTCGGGCCTCGGCCCCTTGGCGCAGCGCGGCCCCTCCTGGTCGAGCGCCGCCACGCGCAGCTCCAGCTCGCGCACGCTGGTGAAGTACTCCTCCAGCTTCTGGTTGTCCCTGCTTCCCAGCCGCTGTTTCAGGGCCTGGGCGTCCTCGCGCACGAAGTCCAGGATGCTCTGCTCGTAGGCCTTGCGCTTCTCGATTTGCGCCCGGGTCGCGTCCGGGTCGAAGCCCGAGAAGAGCCGGTCGAACACGTCCTGGGGATTCGTCTCCTTGGCGCGGGGGCTGGTGGGCCCGGCCCAGGCGATGTTGCGCGCGTAGGCGCAGCTGAAGTTGGCATCGCACGAGCCCGTGCCGTCACCGCCGTCGTTGCCCAGCTCCAGCGAGGGCAGGCGCGTGTGGGGCCGCAGGGCCTTCGCGGCGAGCTGGTCCATGGAGACGCCGGCGCGCACGTCGGCCGCGTCGTCCGTCTTGTGAATCTTCACGCACGAGAGGAAGGCGCCGGTGCCCGCGGCGTGGTGGCCGAACTGGTCCGGCCGCCCGGGCTCGTGCGACAGCCCGGAGAGCACCAGCACGTCGTCCTTCACGGGTGCCAGGGGTTGCAGCGTGGGCGACGGCGTCCAGCCGCGCCCCGTGTTCCTCGGCGTCCATTGGGCCATGTTGATGCCGCAGGGCACGTAGAAGACGGCGAGGCGGCGCGGCGCGCCCGAGGACCCGGCGGCACGCGCCAGCGAGGGCACCATCTGCTCCAACATCGGCAGCGCCATCAGCGCCCCCATGCCCCGCAGCAACGTCCGCCGTGACAGCTTGAGGTTCTTCATTTCGAGCCCTCCACGTCCGTGCCCGTGCTCTCCGCCTCGCCGCGGCGGTGGGTGAAGGCCTCGCTCTGGGTGATGGAGAGGAGGAGGTCCGAGAGCCGGCCTCCGCGCGCCTCGGCCTTCTTCGAGATGCTCTCCAGCGTGCAGGCATCCCTGCTCAGGGGCCCTCGCCCCAGCCCGTAGGTGAGCAGGTGCTGGGTGATGCAGAGGTCCAGCTCCGGGTCCGCCTTGAGGATGGCGCGCAGCTCCACGCCGTCCTTGAACAGCACACCTCCGGGCAGCTCGCCGCTCGGGTCCACCGCGGCGCCGCTCACTTCCTCCTTCTGCCGCCACGCGCCCACGGCGTTGAAGTTCTCCATCCCGTAGCCGATGGGGTCCATCATCGCGTGGCACCCCGAGCACGAGGGATTGGAGCGGTGCTCCGCCATGCGCTGCTTGATGCTCATCTTCGGGTCCACCGGTGGCGGCAGGCCCTCGACGTTGGGCGGAGGCGGAGGCGGTGCCTTGCACATGAGCTGCTCGAGCACCCACAGTCCGCGCTTCACCGGCGAGGTGCGGTCCGGATGCGAGGTGACGGCGAGAATGGAGCCCTGGCCGAGCAGCCCCGAGCGCTCCGGGTGTCCGGCGAGGCTCACGCGGCGCAGCTCGTCCGTGCCGGGCGCGGGCAGGCCATAGTGCCGGGCGAGCCGGTCATTCACATAAGTGAAGTCCGCGTCCACCAGGTCGCGCGCGCGGTGGTCGCCGTGGAGGAACTCGCGGAAGACGAGCTGGGTCTCCTGGCGCATGGCCTCGCGCAGCCCGTCGTCGAAGGGGTAGAGGAGCGGGTCGGGGTGGAAGGACTCGAGCGCGCGGGTGTACAGCCATTGGCCCGCGAAGTTGTCCACGAGCGCCTCGGACCTCGGATCCGCCAGCATCCGGCGCACCTGCCGCTCCAGCTCCTCGGGCGAGTGCAGCGTGCCCGCGTCCGCCGCCCCCAGCAACGGCTCGTCCGGCATGCTGCTCCACAGGAAGTAGGAGAGCCGGCTCGCGAGCTCGTAATCATTGAGCGGGTGCGAGGCCGTCGAGCGCGGATCCGGGTCCAGCTCCACGCGGTAGAGGAAGTGCGGCGAGAGGAGCACCGCGCGCAGCGCCAGCTTCAGGCCGGTATCGGTGCCATCGCCGCGCGAGCTCGCGAGCGGGAGGAAGGCGGTGAGCCGGTCCACCTCGGCTTGGGTGACGGGGCGGCGCCAGGCGCGGCGGGCGAAGCGCTCGAGGATGCGGCGAGCGCAGGGCAGCGGGTCCGCTGGCTCCAGCGCGCAGAGGCGCACCAGGGGCGTGGCGCGGGAGGCGTCCTGTTTCCAGGCGGCCTCGACGAGCTTCTCGGCCGCGTTCGAGTACTTCTCCATCAGCAGCGGGCCCAGGCTGAGCACGTCCGCGTTGTTGTCGAAGCCGTAGCCGTGGTCATCCGAGGGGAAGTCGCGCGCCGGGCGCGTGGTGTCGCCGAGCAGGTCGCGCACGGTGTTGTCGTACTCGGCGCGGTTGAGCCGGTGCAGGGTGACGCGGCCAGGGTCGCTCGGCCCCTGGCAGGCCGGATTCCCGGGCTCCGGCGCGGGCTGCTGGGTGCCCCCGGAAGGCAACACCTTCGCGTTTGGCCATTCACTGCGGGCACAGCCAGCGGCGAGGAGCACGCAGGCCACGCCCGCCAGCCTCTTCCGCCAGCCGTGAGAGACGAGCTTGTGCACGTCGGACCTCCTCCTCACGGGGGCTCGGAGGAAGTCCGGAGCAAATTCGCTACCAATCACTCGCACCGTCGGCCCTGGACAGACACCGCTGTCCTCGGGAGTGTGCGCTGTCGGGAAGCCATCGGAGGAGTGGGAAGACGCGAGTCCTCACGAGGAAGCGCGGCGCCTCGTCCGGGGCGTGGCACGCGTCACGGTGGGGTGTGCGCGTGCTCGGGGGCGATGTGGGACTCCGCCTCGGTCTCAGCGCTCCAGTTGGAGGAGGAAGGCGTTGCCGCCCGGGAGTGGATCCATCGGGCCGGTGCCGAAGTCCACCCGGGCCCGGAAGGTGCCGGTGAGGGCGGCCAGCCCCTGGCGCGTCACGGACAGGTCCGCGGGCTGCGCCGACGCGGAAGGATAGGAGTGCATCCACTGGAGCTGTCCCGTGGTGCGCTGCAGCCGCAGCACGTACAGGTTGTTCGTTCCCGGGAAGCCCTCGAGCGCGCCCTGGCCGAGCCCGAAGTCCTCGCCTCCGTTGTAGCGGCCCGCCACCACCACGCCCGAGCCCTGATCCATCGCCACCAGGCCCCAGCTGCTGCCGAGCAGGAAGCCCCAGCGCTCGTTGCCGTCCCGGTCGTAGGCGAGCGCGAAGCCGCGGGCCGTGGGCGCCCGGAGCGTCTCACCGCGGAAGACGAGGGTCCCCGTGAAGGAGCCGGACACCACCACGTGGCCCCCGTGGGCCGCCACGCTCATGGCCAGGCCCGAGGCCCCCTCGAGCCGCCGCGTCCAGAGGTACTCGCCCTCGGAGGAGACGCGGGTGACGAAGGGCGAGAGCAGGGGCGAGGGCGGGAGGAAGCCGCCCCCGGACAGGTAGAAGTTGCCCGCGTCGTCCTGGGCGAGGTCCATCGGCACGCCGCGCGCGGAGTCGACGTACACCCAGCGCAGCGCGCCCGCGGCGTCGAACTGGACGAGGTAGGGATTGCCGGTGCCGGTGATGGGGCCCTTGCCGAAGTCCACCCGGCCCGAGAGCACGCCCGCGAGGGTGAGGTTGCCCCGCTCGTCCACGGCCAGCTCCGTGGCGCTGGTGGGCAGGGGACGGGCCCAGCTCGGGGTGCCGTTCACCTCCAGCCGCGCGAGGAAGGCCCCGGGGGGCAGCACGCTTCCCCCGAGCTCCAGCCCACCGCTCTGCAAGCCCAGCAGCAGGAGGGCGCCGTGGCTGTCCACCGCGAGGGCCTGGCCCCGGACGTACGGGCTGGTGCCCGCGCGCGGCGGGGCCGAGAGGATCCGCGTCCACTGCAGCCCGCCACCGGGCGAGTACCGGGAGACGGACAGCACGGTGGCCCCCGCGGGGTTGCCCTCGGGGCCCTCTCCGAGGTCGACGGGCGTGTGGTAGTTGCCCAGCATGAGGACGTTGCCCTGCGCGTCGTGCACGACGGCCACGGGCGTGTCGGCCTCGCCCGCGCTGTGCACGCGGCGCACCCAGCGCGTCTCGCCCCGGGAGTCGGCCTTGGCGCTGGCCCCCAGCGTGTCGCCGTCCTGGACCGGGCGGGACGCGTCTTCTTCCGGGCCACAACCGGCCAGCACGGCCCACACGAGGAGCAGTCCCAGGTGCTTGCCCGTTCGCTTCCAGTCTCGCGTCATGAGCTGTCTCCTTCCGGCCGCGCCGGCGCTTATCGGGGAAAAATGGGGATTGCCCGAAAAGGCCTCAACTGTGACTCAGTTGCAGGTGCGAGACTTCCTGTCCGAGCGGACGTTGCGCGCGTCGCGCCTTGAACAGCGCGCGGGGACTGATGACTTCCGGGCGCGGGGAAGCTGCTCTCCTGTCGGCCCCGCGCCGGATTGCACGCGCGGGGGTTGCACGGGAGGAGTCGCGTGACGGATGCCGAGTGCCTCGAGTTGCTGCGGTGGGCCGCGCCGCGTCTGGGCCTGCGCTACGAGGGCTTCCGCCGCGTGCGGGGGCAGGTGTGCAAGCGGGTGGGACGGAGGATGAAGGAGCTCGGCGTGGCGGGGCTGGCCGCCTACCTCGAGCGGCTGGAGGCGGACGCCGCCGAGCGCTCCCTGCTGGACGCGCTGTGCCGCGTCACCATCTCGCGCTTCTACCGGGACCAGGGTGTCTTCGAGGCCTTGCGTGAGCCGCTGCTGCCCCGGGTGCTGGAGGCCGCGCGGGCCCGGGGCGAGCGCGTGCTGCGCGTATGGAGCGCGGGGTGCGCCTCGGGCGAGGAGCCCTACACCGTGTCCGTCCTCTTCCACCTGGGCCTGCGGCCGCGCTTCCCGGGCGTCCGTCTGGAAGTGGTGGCCACGGACGCGGACGCCTCGCTGCTGGAGCGCGCCCGCCGCGGCTGCTACCGGCGCCCCACGCTGCGCGAATTGCCCGCCGCATGGGTGGACGCGGCCTTCACCCCGCTCGAGGGGGAGCTGTGCCTGCGGCCCGAGTACCGCGAGGGGCTCGAGCTCCGGTGCGAGGACCTGCGCCAGCGCATGCCCGGGGGCCCCTTCCACCTGGTGCTCTGCCGCAACGTGGCCTTCACCTACTTCGCCCGGCCCGTGCAGCGCGAGGTGCTGGCGCGGCTGATGGAGCGGCTGGTGCCCGGGGGACTGCTCGCCCTCGGCGCCCACGAGTCGCTCCCCGAGGAGCCTCCGGGCCTCGTGCGCGCCGCCGGGGCCCTGCCCCTCTTCGCCCGGTCCCATTCTCCGATTTGACGCAATTCGACTTGATGGAATGTGACAGTTCCACTAAACCCGGCTTTCTCTCGTTTTCTGTGATTCCGGAAGACTCCGGCACAAGAGGGATACGAGCCATATGCGGAAATTCTTGGGTGCAGTCGCGGCGGTGATGCTGTGGGGCTGTGGTGGCCAGGGCAGCGCGCCGGTGAGCACCACGGACGCGGCGGACGGGCTGGAGCTGGCGCAGGAGGCGGGCGGGCTGTCGGGCCGCTTCGTGCAGGAGGGCGCCGAGGCGCGCTTCTCCTCGCGCGAGGTGGAGCCGGGCGTGTACCGCCTCGAGGTGCGGCAGAACGGCATGACGCTCACGGGCCTGCTGGACGTGGCCAACGGCGTGTCGGACCTGGACGGCTTCGCGGAGGAGAGCGGCCAGGGCACGCAGATGCTGGACGGGGACCGGGCGCTGCTCTCCGGCCTGTACGCGGCGCTCAACGCGCAGCTGCCGGCGGGTGACGCGGCCACGGCCGAGGCCAGGTACCTGCGGCGCGCGGTGGGCCTGTGGGCCGAGCACCCCACCACGGTGGAGCTCCAGCGCACGGTGATGGGCGAGCAGGGCCGTGGCTACACCATGCTGTGCAGCTACGCGAAGTGCAACGGCAGCTTCACGGGCAGCTGCGGCGGCGTCTACAACTGGTACTCCTACGCCAAGCACGACTGTCAGCACGGCGGCTTCGACTTCACGGGCAACCAGCAGATCGCCCAGCTCGGTGACCACACCAGCTGCAGCGGCGACGAGTACTACCTGAGCGGCAGCTCCTGGGTGTGCGGCGAGCCGGACCACTGGAGCCGCCCGAAGGTGATGGGCATCTGCTTCGGCCGCTGCGGTGGCGGCTGCGGCGGTGACACCCAGTACACGCTGGACGCCACCAACCACGACGGCTGCGTGCGCAACGGCCACGCCCTGGCGAGCGCCTACTGCGACGACCAGTTCTCCTCGGCCAGCGACGACGAGCTGTACGCTCCCAACTGCTACTGATGTTGCTCCGCTTCCCAAAGGTGAGGGCGGTGCCGCGCGCCGCGCTGGTCCTGGGCCTGCTGGCCGCCCTCGCCTGCAACTCGGAGTCGAGGAAGACCGAGGCCGCGCGCTCCACGGTGCAGCGCTTCTTCGAGGCGCTGCCCGCGCGGGACTGCGCGGTGCTCGGCCCCCTGCTGGCCGGCAAGGCGGCCGACACCTGCCAGGCGACGGTGGACGACCTGAGCGAGCACGGCTTCTCCCTGGTGGAGGTGCTGGACGCGAAGGTGGATGGCAGAGACCCCAACGCGGTGGTGGTGCGCGCTCGGATTGCCCGGGATGGGCAGGTACACGAGCAACCGCTGCTCCTGCGCGTAGAGCAGCATCCAGACGGCTGGAAGTTGCGCCTGTGAGGGGCCCGCTTCGGAAGAGAATGGACGAGCGATGAACAACCGGTCCCGATTCGTTCCCCCGCTCGCCGCGGCCCTGCTGCTGGGGGCGGCCCTGATGCTGCGCTTTTTCTGGCCGGGGCCGCATGCGGGGCCCTCGGTGAAGGAGATGTCGCGCGGGGCGGTGTCCGCCGCGCCCGCGTCCGCACCGCTGGCCCAGGTGTCCGCGCCGGCCACGCCCCCGGCGGTGAAGCCCGCCGGGCCGCGCGTGGCGGAGGCCTCGCAGCCTCGGGCGACGGTGGTGCCGCTCGGTCCCGGAGACGTGCCGCCGGAGCCCGAGGTGGCCAACCCCCCGCCGCAGCGGAACGACCCCATCGAGCCGGAGAAGCCGCAGACGGCCGCGTGGAAGCACGAGAAGATGGTGCGCCTCACGCAGGTGATGACGCGGGACGTGGCGCGGCTGGAGCAGGAGCGTAAGGACGCGGAGTCGCGCGGGGATACGGCGGAGGCGAAGCGGCTGGCGGTGCAGCTCTCCCGTCACCAGGCGCGGCTGGGCCAGCTGAACGAGCAGACGGCGGCCCTGGCCGACGAGGCGGCGCACCAGGAACCACAGGCACCGTGAGGGCGGGATGGCCCGGGCGTTTCCGCTGCTGATGCTGTGGACGCTCTGCGCGGCCTGTGCCCCCAGTGCTTCTCCACCTGAGCCCACTCCGTCCCCGGGCACCCGCTCGGCCGGGGTGGTGGGCGGCACGGACGCGCCGGAGGATGGGGCGGTGGTGGCGCTGCTCGCCCGCCGCTCGCGCTGCGCGGACGACACCGTGACGCTGCTGTGCTCGGGGGCGTTGATTGCCCCGGACGTGGTGCTGACGGCGGCGCACTGCCTGGACGTCTTCGGCACGGAGGGCGACTACGAGGTGTTCCTCGGCGAGCGGCTGCTGCCGGAGCCCGCGCCCGGCGGCCGTTTCGTCCGGGTGGTGGGCGCGGTGCGGCACCCGGCCTACGAGCACACGACGCACGCGAAGGACGCGGCGTTGTTGCGCCTGGCCCGGCCGGTGGACGTGCCGCCGCTGCCGCTGCCCGAGTCCGGGTGGGGCGCGTTGGAGACGGGCCAGGGCGTGCGCGTGGTGGGCTTTGGCGACACGAAGGACGCCCAGGCGCCCGCGGGCCAGCGGCGCCAGGGCACGTTGACGGTGACGCGGGTGGAGCCGGGCGCGTTTCGCGCGGGCCCCGCTCCGGCGATGAGCTGCGTGGGAGACAGCGGTGGGCCGGTGCTGGCGCGCGGCGCGGACGGGCGCGAGGTGCTGGTGGGCGTCACCGCGAGCGGCGACGTGGCCTGCCGCACGGAGGCCTTCAACGTCCGCGTGGACACGCTGCTCGAGGACTTCGTCCACCCCTTCCTCGCCGAGCACCCGGAGCCGCCGGGCGAGCTCCTTGCGCTCGAGTCCCTCTGCACCGCCCCGTGCACGCGCGACGCCGAGTGCCCCGCGGGGCTCGCCTGCGAGCGCACCACGGAGGACGGGCCGGGCCGCTGCCTCCAGCATGCGTTGCAGGAGGGGGACTACGGCGCGGCCTGCACGCGGGACGCGCAATGCGGCGCTGGCGGCATATGCGCGCGCCTGGAGCCCGAGGGCCCGGACGCGTGCCGCTGCTTCACGCCGTGCGCCCCGCCGCTGCCCGGGACGCGGGAGGAGAGGGGGTGCACGGGCGCCCCCGGTGCGGGAGCGCTGGCGTGGGGCGTGGTGGCGGTGTGGCTCAGCCGCCGTGGAGGGGCAGGCGCTTGCGCGGCCCGCCGCGGTGGGTGATTTCCATCTCGCTCGGGGCCTTCTTGCGGCCCTGCACGGGCGAGCCGCGCTTGCTGCGCGTCTCCTGGCGCTGCTTGGCCTCGTTGCGCGGCACCTTGGGCCGCTCCTCGCGGCGGTAGGCGGCGGCGGCCTCGGTGGGGACCGTCTTGCGCCGGTGCCCCTCGCGGTACTGGGCGGCGGCCTCGGCGGGAATCGTCTTGCGGCGCGAGGTGCTGCTGCCCGTCTCGGGCAGGGGCAGCTTGAGGCTCTGGGCCGTCTTGCCCTCGCCGGGCGGGCGGCGCCGGCTCACGGAGCGCTCGGTGGTGCGGGCGCTGCCGACGATGCCGCGGCTCTTCTTGAGGGCGTGGGCGCTCTTGCCGGCGGGGACAGCACCGGTATCCGCGGCCATCACCGTCATGGTCGTGCCCTTGGCCTTGGCGCGTTTGGCGCGCAGTTGCTTGGTCTTCTCTGGCATGGGACCTCCCCAATGAGTGAGGTAGGGATGGCCGGCCGGATTGGCCAGGGCCGGTCCATCTGTCGGGTTATGGGTGGATGGATGGGGCGGGAGGGCTAGACGAGGTTGCCGCGTTTGGCCTTGCGCCGGGTGACGGTCCTCTTGCCGGGCCGCACTTCCGTGGTGGCGGGCCCCAGGCCCACCGGCTCCGTCATGGCCGGGCCGGGCTTGGCCTTGCGCATCAGCTTCTGGCGCCGCAGGGCCGCGGCCTGGTCTCGCGGGACCGTCTTGCGCCCCTTGCCGACTCCCACCGCCTGTTGGTTGGGCTGCGGCGTGTCCGCGTCCGCTACCCGTCGCTTGTTCTTGATGCCTGCTTCCCGAGTCCGAACCGCCATGTGTGATGGCCTCCTGCATGGGAGGTAAGGACGCCCGGGCGGGTTTTCCATCCCCCCGCCGCGTCCCCGCCCGGACGGGCGCTCGCAGGCTCAGCGCCCCATCTGGGCCGAGGCCCTCGGGCAGTCGGCGACCACGGCCAGGGCCTTCTCGTCGCCGCTCCGGGCCGCGCTCACCGCGCGCGACACCGACGAGGAGCACTGGAAGGGCGAGGGCGGGGTGTCCCGGTGGCAGCAGCGCCACCCGTCCAGCTTCTTCAGGTAGGTGAGCGCCTCGGTCTTCGTGGGCATCACCAGGAACCACGCCGAGGCGAACACCATCAGCAGCCAGAAGCCCTGCCAGGGCAGGCCGCGCTGCCACTTCTTGGTGAGAAACGGCACGGACTCGGGCAGCACCTTGAGGAAGCGGTCCGCGTAGCGCCGCTGGAGGAAGGGCGAGACGACCAGTTCCACCGGCACGAGCAGGGCCCGGCCCAGCGCGCGCGCGGGGCCCGGCACGCCGCCGTCCGTCTCCAGGCGCACGCCCAGGACGCCGCGCCACAGCGTCCACCCGCTCAGCCCGCCGGCCAGGGACATGAGGAGCCACACCACCCCCGTGGCCACCACGAGCGCCCGGGGGGTGCGCTCCACGTCGAGGGCGCGCAGGGCCGCCCAGCCCAGCAGCGCCGAGGTGGCCAGGTCCAGAAGGTCCGCGAACCACAGCCGCCAGAAGTGGCGTGTGTCGGCCGGTTCGAACTCCGAGGAGAACAGCGCATCGCCCATTCATCCCCAGCATAGACCGGGGGCCGCGCGCGTCTCGGATTTGTTGTCCGGCGCCCGCTCAGCCGCCGTCGCGCTTGAGGTGCATCTGGCTGGGGGGCTTCTTGCGTCCGCGCACCGGGGCCACGGTGTGGGCCCGCTTGGGCAGGTGGGGCTCGGCGGCGGGTCCCAGCCGTCCCCGGGTCAGCAGCCGCTCCCGGTGCAGCAGGGGAAGCTCATCCCGGAAGGGCAGGGGCCGTCCCTTGCTGGGGTGCTGGCTGGGTTGCGCGGTGTGTGCGTCCGCCTGGCGCAGGTTCTTGATGCCCACGGTGTCCGTTCGAACCGCCATGTGCTCTGCCTCCTTCAAGGGAGGAATGAGGGCGGAGGGCCCTGCCGTCATCCCAGCGGGGGGCGGCCGGGGGCCTCGGGTGGCGGCTCGGGGGCCGGGGAGGCGCCCTACGAGTCCTGGCGCCGCTTGCCCCTGAGCACCTCGGGGGGGAACAGCCAGCCGTCCTTCGGGTCCGAGACCGGAGCCGCCGGGGCGGGGGCCGCCGAGCGCCGGGAGCGGGCGGGCCGGGCGGGCTTCTCGTGGGCGGCGTCCCCCCGGGTGACCTTGGTGTCGCGGCCGGAGGTCTCGGGCACGGCCTTGAGAGGGGGCAGGTGCGTCTTGCGGCAGCTGCGGCACCAGGACTGGGGCCGGCGCTCGCCGCGGATGATGCGCGTGCCGAAGTCCTGCTGCGTCGGGCCCACGTGGCCGCAGCGGGGGCAGCGGGAGAGCGCCGTCTTGCCCACTTCCTTGGCCAGCTGCCGGCCGTGACGCACCACCAGTGCCAGCGCCGTGGCAAAGCCCATCTTCGGCGGCGCCCCGGACTTACGGGCCCGCTTCTTCCGTCCGCTCTTGCCCAGAAGAGGCATCAGGTCCGCCCCGCCGAGAAGGTCCCCCTGCTGCAGGACTCGCAACGCGCCGCTGGTGGTCGAATGGCTCACGACGCTATTCATACTGGGGCGGTCTGACATCCCCTGCTGATCGGCCAGGTCGCCCGCCCGTTGCCCAGGCGGCAGTCGGGCCCGGTCCCCCTCCGATCAACCCTCCACCCGCCTTCTGGAGCATGGCCACCTTCCTGGAAACGACACCCCAGGAGCGCACCATGGCCGACACCCCCCCGGGAGCCCCGCAGAGCCGCAGCGCGAAGCGCCACGAGTCCCACCTCGGCTCCACCTACGCCGCCTTCATCAAGCACCTGTGCGAGGTGGGCAAGCTCGAGGCCGGCCTGGCCGAGTGTGCGGCGGTGTCGGTCATCCACGCGCTGCTGCACCGCATCCAGCCCGGCGAGGCGAGAGACCTCCAGGCGCAGCTGCCGCGCAAGCTGGTGGACATGCTGCCCAAGCAGGACCCGCAGCAGCCCCCGCGCGCGCTGGGCAAGAGCCGGGATGACTTCCTGAAGGGGGTGGCCGAGGACCTGCGCAAGGACGTGTCCGAGGTGGAGACCATCGTCCGGGCCGTCTTCCAGGGCCTGCGCGAGCACATCTCCGAGGGCGAGGCGCAGGACGTGGAGAGCAACCTCTCGCGCGAGCTGCAGGACCTGTGGCGGCGCACACAGTAGGACTGGGCGCCTCTTGATTCCCTCCGCGTCCCGGGAGTAGTTAGTTAGTTACCAATAGCTAACTAATGGGTGGTCGAGGTCATGGGACGTCCCGTGCAGGTGCTGGGCAGGGAGAGCGTCGAGGGGGGCGGGCCCATCGTGGCCGCCGGGGAGTGGGGAGCGGACGGGGACGCGGGCCGGTGGAGCGCGTCTCCGAGGACCTTCTGGGAGGCGCGGGTGGTGCACCTGCGGGGCGTGGACGTGGTCATCGTCACCGCGTGCGCGCTGGCCGCCCTGGCGCTGGTGGGGCCGGCGCGGTGGGCGCCCGGGGCACCGAGGGCCGCCATGCACTTCGCCCTCTTCGCGCTCGGGCCGCTGGTGCTGCGCACCCTGGAGGCCTCGTTTCCCCGGCGGCGGCTGCTCGGCTTCGTGGCCTCCTTCTGGCTGCTGCCGGTGCTGGCGCTCAGCCATGAGTTCCTCGCGCCGCTGGTGAATGCCCTCACGCCGGTGCTGAAGGATGCGCCGCTGGCCACCCTGGAGTGGCGGCTGCTGGGGGCGTGGGCCTCGGTGGTGCTCGGGTCGTGGGTGCCGCCCTGGCTCACCGAGCTGCTGATGCTCTGCTACTACGGCCACTTCCTCTGGCCGCTGATGCTCGGCGCGGTGCTGTACTTCTCCGGGCGCCGCGAGGCCTTCGACGAGTACCTGTTGGCGCTCGGGCTGCTCTTCGCCTTCACCTACTTCGGCTACGCGTTGGTGCCCGCCATCGGCCCGCGCTACTTCCTCTTCGACGCGTTTCCCCAGCCGCTGAAGGGCGTGTGGCTCACGCCGCTGCTGGACTCGATGATGCGCGAGCCGCCCTTCGCCAAGGACTGCTTTCCCTCGGGGCACACCGGCACCACGCTGGTGGTGCTGGCGTATGCCTTCCGCTTCGAGCGGCGCGTCTTCCGCGTCATGCTGCTGCCGGGCGTGGGCCTCATCGTGGCCACGCTGGTGGGGCGCTTCCACTACACCACGGACCTCGTGTGCGCGGTGCCGCTCGTGCTCGTGGTGCTGGGGCTGGCGCGGTGCTGGAGCCGGCCTCAGGGCGCGGCGGTGTTCCCGGTGGTGGCGGGGAAGACGGGCGTGCCGCCGGGGGTGCTCGGGTCGTGAGGGAGGCTGCCACGCGGGCTGCGCAGATAGACGAAGGGCGTGGCGAAGAGGAAGTTGCTCACCCGGGACGTGTAGATGTCCGCGTAGCGCTCGACCTGGCGCGCCAGGTGGCTCTTGTCGTTGCCCGCGCGCGTGAGCAGGCCCCAGACGGGGTTGGACAGCTCGCTGGCCGCGCGCGCCATGGGGCCGAGCTCCGCGTCGAGCTGCTCCAGTTGCAGGCGCAGCTCGGCGGCGCGGGCGTGCAGCTGCTCGTCCGGGGGCGAGGGCTCGCGGGGGCCATACCCCAGGCGCCGGCGCTGCAGTTCCAGGCGCACCTGGCAGGACTCGGCCTCCAGCCGCTCCTTTTGCTCCATGCGCTCGGCGAGCCGCGCCTCGGTGGCGCGGAAGGCGCTGATGGCGCGGATTTCGTCCTCCAGCTCGCGCAGGACGAGGGCGGTGCGCCAGCGCAGCACGTTCTTGGTGACGTGCACGTCGCCGAACATGTGGTCGCCCACGTAGAGGATTTCATCCCCGCTCATGCCCAGCGAGCGCTCCACCTCGGTGGCGCTGCCGCCGAAGTAGGGCACCCCCGGCTTGAGCGGCCCCGAGTGCGGACGCAACAGGCCCTCCTGGCCCGGTGCCGTCACCACCTCGAAGAGCGAGGAGCGCGTGGTGAAGAACTCGGGCTTGCGCGCGCTGACGATGACGACGTCGAACACCTCGCGCCACGTCATCCCCTGGGGCAGGTACGGGTCGAACGCGGCGTGCATCATGGGCAGCGTGTACGCCCACTCGCTGTTGGTGATGAGCAGCAGCTTCTTGCCCGCGTTCTTCTGGTCCAGCAGCGCGAGCGCCGTCTCGGCCTCGGCGAGCACGTAGCGGCCCGGGTCGGCGATGATTTCCGCCTTGAGCGCGCCCTCCATGTGGGTGGCGTCCAGGCTGCGGCGCACGTGCTCGTAGACGTCCGTGTAGCCCATGGGGCCGGAGAGCTTGCCCTCGTCCAGCAGGTCCACCACCTGGGCGTAGAGGCACGCCTCGGAGAGCGAGAAGAGCGTGTTGAGGAACACCCAGCGGCGCTCGGCCAGGTCGATGATGGTGCGGGCGTACTCGTTGCGCTGGGACTCGAAGTCCATGGGCCGGGTGCCGTGCAGCGCCTTCTTCACGAAGCCGAAGCGGTTGGCCTTGAGCAGGTTGCCCTTCTCGGTGTCGATGATGAGCCCGCGCATGGCCAGCGACGGATCGAATGTCAAATGCGCCACGGGCCAGCCCTGGGCCACGAGCCGGTTTCTCATATGTTCATAGGCGCGCTGTTCCCACGCTTCCACTTTGTAATGGATGAGCGTGTAATCCATGTCATACCCGATGGCCTTGATGGCCCTCATGTTGAGGGTTCGATTGCAGAAGAGGCCGCGCTCCGGCGGGGGGGCTGTCAGGTGGGTGCTCATATGCCTACCTTCGTGCCCTGGCCGGTGCCAAAAGTCGATACTTCTGGCGGCGTGGGTGTTGGTGGTGGCGGGGAACCGGCTCGGGACCCGCCTCGAAATGAGGGGAGTCGAACATGAGGAGCCTGCCGGGCCTGCTGGCCTTGGTGGTGGCGTTGGTGGCGGTTGGCGCCAGGGCCGAGGAGGAGTGGGAGACGGTGGCGGACGGCGACGTGGTCATCCGGGTGCGCGAGCGGCCGGACATCCCCGGCGGCCGGGAAATCTGGGCCGAGGGCGTGCTGGACGCGGGCATCCAGGACGTGCAGGCCGCGCTGCGGGACCACGAGAACTTCCGGCACTGGATGCCGTACGTGAAGGAGTCGCGGGTGCTCTCGGCCGCGGACGGCGCGCGCGTGACGTACACGCGGCTGGACCTGCCCGTCATCTCCAACCGCGACTTCGTGCTGCGCGTGGTGGACGAGCAGGTGCTGGCGGCGGACGGCACGGGGGTGTTCCACCAGAAGTGGACCCCGGAGAACGAGGCCCTGCCGGCGCGCAGCGGCGTGGTGCGGCTGCGCCACAACGAGGGCAGCTGGCACTTCACCGCGCGCGGCGAGGGCAAGGTGAGCTTCGTCTACCGCTTCACCGTGGAGCCCGGCGGCTCGATTCCAGGCTTCCTCGCGGGGCTGGGCCAGAAGGACGCGGTGATGGACACCATCCGCGCGGTGGAGCGCCGGGCGCAGCGGCTCGCCACGGAGAGGGCCTCGGCGCGTTAGGGGCGCGCTCGAGCGCCCCGTGCCGGAGCGCGCGGCCCCCGCTTCTCCGGCCGGCCGCGCAGCCGTGTGTCGCGCCTCATGAGAGCCCCACGCCGAGCAGCACCAGCGTGAGGGTACCGGCCAGGCCCAGCGTCCAGCCGATGGCGTGCAGCCGCCGGGGCGAGGGCAGGGCCACGCACAACCCGAGCGCCACGAGGCCCACGGGCAGCAGCGCCGCCACCTGGAGCGGGTGCAGGCCGGACTCGAGCGCCCAGACGACGGCGGTGGTGAGCACGGCGGCCACGAGGACGGCGCCGGTGCACCGCAACTGTCCGCGGTTGGCGCGGGGCCGGTGGCTGGCGATGACGGTGCGCACGGCGAGGGTGGCCAGGCCGAAGGACAGGCCGTAGGTGCCCCAGAGCGTCAGGGCGGTGGGGGCCGGCACGCCCCCGGCCATGGCGACGGGCACGGCCCAGGCCCCGAGCGCGAGGGCGGCGAGCACCTCTCCGGAGAGCGAGCGCTCCTGGCGGTTCCACGCGAGCAGGAGCACCTCGCCCCCGAGGATGAGGGGCAGCGCGAGGAAGGGCCGGGCCTCGGACGGCAGCGAGGCGGCGCCCACCGCGAAGCACAGCGCGCCCAGGGCCCCCACGAGGAGGCCCCACCCGCGGGCCCGGCCACCATCGCGCTCGCCGCGGCGGGCACCCCGATGACCGAGCAGCAGGAGCAGCGGCTCATGGGCCAGCAGGCAGGCGAGCGCGGCACCGGAGAGCCAGAGCGCGCTGGCGGGGGCGCGGGAAGCGAAGAGGGCGGTGGCCAGGGGCAGGCCGAGCTGGAAGTACGCGCCGTGCTCGCGGGGCAGGAGCCCCTGCGGGAGCGAGCCGGGAGCGGGGTGGGTGGAGAGGGAGGACATGGGCCGGGAGACCTCGAGCGGCGGTGGGCGGGGCACCGGTGGAGATGCCCGCCACGACTCGGAGCAAGGGCTGTTCCAGCGCGAGTGGGAGAGGGGAGGCGGGCGCGGAGCGCAAGGGGTGCGGAGGGACTCGGGGCGGCCCGCAAAGCTTGCGCGTGACCGACGGGATTTCAGGGGCGGAGGAACGAGGCACGGTTCCTGAAATGGGGAGGCGGGTCACGATCGGCGGGCCGATGCGGCGCGCCGGGGAAGAAGCGGGGGAGCACCATGATGGACACGTGGGAGAACGAAGCGCGGGCGGCGTTGCTGCAGAGGCGGAGCAGCCTGCGAGGCGTGCTGCGCGCCAACGTGGCCGAGGCGGAGGGATTGAGGCGGAGGAGTGGGAGGGAGCCGGACCCCGTGGACGAGGCGATGGAGGAGAGCGCGGGGGAGGTGCTGGAGAAGCTGTCGGAGCGGGAGCAGCGGGAGTTGAGGGACATCGACGACGCGCTGGTGCGCATCCGGCAGGGGCGGTTCGGGCACTGCGCGAGGTGCGGAGGGGCGATTGGCCGGCACCGGCTGAGGGCCATTCCCGAGGCGCGTCACTGCATGGCGTGCAGCGCGCAGGTGCGGGGCTGAGGGCGGACGCACCCGGGACGCACCGTGCCCATCATCCCTCGCCCTCCGGGAGAGGGACGGGGTGAGGGTATCGAGTCTCCCGGGTTCGGGTCAGGGACTCGTGGGCCTGGGAGCAACCGAGGCCCCGGTGGAGGCCGGCTGGGAGGGAGCCGCGGGAGGGAGCGCCGCGGGATTCCGTGAAGCGTGAGGCCGCCGGACGCCCGGCAGGAGCCCCGCGAGCGGAGCGTGCGTGGCACACCCTCCGAGCAGGAGCAGGAGCGCGACACCGAGGGCACGTGGGCCGGAGGGCCTCAAGGTGACACGGAGTCGAGAGCCCGAGGAATCGGCACGCATGACACCCCCCCTGGAAGCGCGGCTTGGACCTGGGAGCATCCAGAAGTCGCGAGTGGGGCGTCAACGCGGGCCAGTCGCCGCGAGTTGAAAAGGCGAAGGGCTGAGCTGAGTGCGGCCGCGTTCAATCGAGGAAGCGGCGCTCCCAGCGGCGCATGTCTTCCGGGGAGAAGCCATTCCAGGGGACCTTGCGCTGGTAGAGCCAGGGCTCCAGCACGCGCGCCAGCTGACGGTGGAGAGGCAGATCGAGGCCCTGCTCGGTGTCGCCTGCTTCGGGCCATTCCCCGAGGGTGACGACGGCCCGCTCGCCGTCCATTTCCCGCACGGAGATGTCGGGCGAGGAGAGGCGGGAGCGCAGACCGGCCGCACCGCCCAGCTCGCCGAGCACCGGCTGGCCCAGGAAGGTCAGCCAGTACGCTCCTCGCACCCTCGTGCCGATCTCCCAGGCGGTGTCTTCCAGCGCCTGGATGTTCATCCCTGGGTAGCGCAAGCACCACGGACGGAGTTCCTCCGTGCCGCCCGGGAGTTGCATCAGCGCATTGAATGCGAGGCTGGCGTGGCCGGAGTTGAAGGGCAGAGGAGCGGCCAGTTCCAGCGCCAGCTCTCGCACGTGAGCGGGCCCGTGCTTCTCCAGGTACTCGGGAGGGAGCCGGAAGGAGACCGCGCACACCGCGCCCGGGTTGTTGACGAACAACGGGGAATCGAGCGACTTGCCGTAGTAATCGAAGGCATGGTGGCTGACGCCGCTCGGAGAATCCCTCAGCCGGAGGATGGGGTTGCCGCGCTCGAGCAGTTTGAGTCGGTTGTGGGCCCAGCCCGCAGCATCGAGCTCCTGCCAGTCGCCCTCCGGGTCCACGTACCAGCCGAGCGCCTGGGGCCCCACCACGCGCACGTACGTCTCCAGTGAGTGCATCACCGCCTGCGCGATTTCCGGGTGGGAACGGCGCAGGTAGAAGCAGATGCTCAGCCCCTCGCGCAGCACGAACTCTCCTTCTTTCGTGTGGAGCTTCATCACTGGGATTTGAGCCATGGAATGATTTCCCGTAGCGGTGCGACCAGATTGGGCACGATGTTCAAGATGGCGAAATAGATCTTTCCCTGGGTCGAGCCCGCGAAGGGGCCTTGTTCGTACGCCCTCCATGTGGGGCTGTTGGTCTCGGGGCAGGGGAACTTGAAATCGTAGACGGCCAGGATCTCGAGCGGATCGCCCGAGTGGATGACCACGTCGGGCACGATCGTGCCCGCGAGCTCGTCGCCGCACCCTTGTTGCAGGAGAGTGCGTGCCTCTTCGGGGCTGACCAACTCCTTTTTCCCCGTTCGGGGATCGCCGCGGTAGCGCTGCTCCAGACTGAAGCGCCCTGGTATCAGTCCTCCCAGTTTCTCTGCCGTGCACTGGAGGGCGAGGCGGTGCTTCTCCCTGCCCAGTTGCATGGCCCGGGTCAATCGCCTGTTCCTGTCACACGGATCCTGCTCCACCTCTTCCTGGCATTGGCTGCGAGAGGGGCTCTTTCCACCGAACTGTTTGCGGTTGACCTGCTCATCCGCCTGGTCGGCGCACTTCTTCAAGGCGCTCTCGATGTCAGTCTTCGTCTTGGACGTCAGGACATCGCCTGTCTCGGCCAGATCTTCAGGGGAGGGGACATGCGGTGCTCATGAGCGTACCCGGGGAAGCGGCGGATGTTCGCACACCGGGCCTCCGGGCAGCCGACCCGCCACGGTGTGTCCAAGGCCGACGGCTCCCGGGGCGGGCCGCCGAGAAGGCGTGCGCGATCCGGCCTCAGAGGCTATGTCTCCAAGACATGACCGACGTTTCCACCTCCAGCGTGCGGGTTCCACCCGCGGTGTTGCCGAAGCCGAACGACCCCTGCTGGTGCGGCAGCGGCACCAAGTACAAGAAGTGCCACCGGGGCGCGGACACCGTGGAGGCACGCAAGCGAGGGCCCGAGTCCCACTCGCGCGGCGTCCGTCCGGGCGTCATCAGCCCCATGCGCACCGTGCCCTCCAACGTCCCGCGTCCCGACTACGCGGTGTCTGGCCGGCCCGGCCGCTTCTTCCCTCCCTCTGAAATCAAGAGCCCCGACGTCATCGCCCGCATGCGCCGCGCCTGCCGCGCCGCCGCCGAGGTGATGAACGCCACGGCCGCCCACGTGCGCCCCGGCATCACCACCGACGAGCTCGATGCCCTCGCACACGAGGAGTACATCCGCCGCGGCGGCTACCCGAGCCCCCTCAACTACCACGGCTTCCCCAAGTCCATCTGCACCTCGGTCAACGAGGTCATCTGCCACGGCATCCCCGACAACCGCGCGCTCGAGGACGGGGACATCGTCAACCTCGACATCACCATCTACCTCGAGGGGGTGCACGGCGACTGCTCGGCCACCTACCCCGTGGGCACCGTCGACGCCGACAGCGAGCGGCTCATCCGCGTCACGCGCGAGTGCCTCATGCTCGGTATCGAGGCGGTGAAGCCCGGCCAGCCCCTCAACGTCATCGGCAAGGCCATCGAAGCGCACGCCACCAAGAACGGCATGGGCGTGGTGCGCGCCTACTGCGGCCACGGCATCGGCGAGCGCTTCCACAGCTCGCTCCAGATTCCGCACCACTTCGACCCCGAGGCGAAGACAATCATCGAGCCCGGGATGACGTTCACCATCGAGCCGATGATTACGCTCGGCCACTGGCACCACCGGGTGTGGGACGATGGCTGGACGGCGGTGACGGCGGACGGCAGCCGCACGGCCCAGTTCGAGCACACCATCCTGGTGACGGACCAGGGCGCGGACATCCTCACCGTCGCCTGAACGGAGCACTCCTCCGGGGACGTCCTTCGCCACGTCCCCGGGTGCTGCCGCGGGGACCTGTCATGAGGTGGACCCGTCCGGCTTCGCGGGGCGCGACTTTCGAGCACTCCCCCTCCATACTGCGCCTCCCTTCAATGATCTCCAGGTCGCTCCCGAATGGAACCCGGACGTGGACCGCCCCCAACGGGGAGTTGCGCCTCTGGAGTCCCGCCCCTCATGTACTCGTGTTGCGGTTTCGCGGACGCCTCTATGACCTCGAGTTCGCCCGCG
This sequence comes from Archangium sp., assembly GCF_045802675.1. Lineage (GTDB taxonomy): Bacteria > Myxococcota > Myxococcia > Myxococcales > Myxococcaceae > Archangium. The sequence continues at coordinate 204,529 of NZ_JBJMQO010000042.1, forward strand.
TCGCCGTGGCGGCCATCAACGAGGTCGTCTCCAAGAACGCGCGCACGGTGGACGTCTTCCACGACTGGGAGGGGATGGAGCTCTACACCACCGAGGCGCGCACGGAGCTCACGGAGCTGGGCCTGCGGCTGGTGACGCGGCTCAACTCGCTGAGCGTGCTGATTGGCTCGAGCGTGGTCGAGATGGGCGTGACCATGGCGGGCATCAAGCTGGGCGGCATCCGCATGTTCACCTCCCGCGAGGAGTTCGACCAGGCCGTGCAGCAGGCCGTGGAGTCCCGGGGCGGTACCTTCACGCCGCTGCCACCGGATTGAGTCTCACCCCGCGGGGTCCACCGCCACGGGCCGCGCTGTGTCCCGGGCGCCGACGGACCGCCACCACGGCTCGACGGGCTCCACCCGCGCGGGCTCCACGGGCGTGCCGAGCCTCGGCATCACCAGCCGCACCCGCTGCTCCTGCCCGAGCCGCAGCAGTGTCTCCGCCGGCTCGTCCCACGCGTGGATGGCGAGGTTGAAGGTGCCCCAGTGCACCGGGAGGAACGCGCCGCCGCCGAGCAGCTCCAGCGCCTTGAGCGCGTTCTCCGGCCCGAGGTGGATGTCGCCCCACGCCGGGTGGTACGCGCCCACCTCCAGCAGCACCAGGTCGAACGGCCCGAGCCTCTGGCGGATGCCGGCGTATTCGGGCGTGAGCCCCGTGTCGCCGCTGAAGAAGACCTTGTGCTTCGGGCTCTCGATGACGAAGGACGACCAGAGCGTGCGGTTGCGGTCTCCCAGGCCACGGCCGGAGAAGTGCTGGGACGGCGCGGCGGTGAGGCGCAGCTCTCCACGAGGCAGCGTGGCGGACTCCCACCAGTCGAGCTCCGTAATCCGCTCGGGGGGGATGCCCCAGGCCTCCAGGTGCGCGCCCACGCCGAGCGACGTGTAGAAGGGCACGTCCGTGCGCGCCAGCTCCAGGAGGGTCGGGTAGTCGAGGTGGTCGTAGTGGTCGTGAGAGATGATGACGGCGTCCAGCGGCGGCAGCTGCGCGAGCGTCACCGGCACCGGGTGGAAGCGCTTGGGCCCGGCGAAGGCCCACGGGGAAGCGCGCTCGCCCCAGACGGGATCGGTGAGCACGCGCAGCCCGTCGATTTCGAGCAGCACCGTGGAGTGCCCGAGCCACGTCGCGCGCAGCTCCGTGTCCACCGGCCGGGCCCACGTGGCGAGCGGGCTGTGCACCGGCAGGGGCGCGGGCGGCGTGCGGCGCTGGCCGCCGAGCATGAACTCGCCCATCGTCGAGAACGTGGTGCCGGGCTTGAGCCCAGGGCTCACCGCCGCGGTGTTCTGGAAGACTCCTTCGAGGTAGCGGGAGGAGGCGCGCATGCGCTCGAGGCGCAGGCCGTGGGCCTTCCCACCAAAGACGGTACCCATGGGCATGGCGAACCGTTTAACGCCGCTCGGCCCCGGGTGCCATCCAGCGCCCTGCCCCGCTCACCCGGTGATGCGCACCACGAAGGTGTAGTCCACGTCCAGCGGCTGGCCCTGCGCCATCACGGGCGTGACCCGCCACGAGGAGACGGCCTCGAGCAGCTCCTGATCCATGTACGGCAGGCCGTTGAGCAACCGGCAGTGGGTCACCCGGCCCTCGCGCGTCACCACGCAGCGCACCAGCGCGGTGCCTCGTACGCGCTCGGCCTTCGCCTCGGGGGTGAGCTGCGGCTCCCTCCCGCTCACCTTCTGGGGACGCGTCATCCCCGCCGGCTCGAAGGGCACCGGCTCGGAAGACAGCGACGCCGTGCCGTCCGTCTGCGGCCGGCGCGGCTCGGGTGTCCTCGCCGATACGAGCGTCTTCGCCTCGGCCTTCGGCTCGTCCTTCGGCTCGGTGGCGGCGGGCCTGGGCGCGGCGCGCTTCACGGCCTTGGGCTTCTCGGCCTTCGCGACGGGCGCCGGCGTGGGCTCGGGCGCCGGGGCCGGGGCGATCTCGGCGACGGGCTCGGACGCGGGAGTCATCGCGGTGGCCGTCCGGGACGTCGTGACACACCCGGTACCCCCCAGGGCCACGCACGCGGCCAGCAGGCAGGTGAGGGCAAAGCGGGGCTGTACGGAGGAGGAGCGACCAGTCATGCCGTAATTTTACACCATCTCCGGCGGGCGCGCTGCCTGGATTGTCCGATTTTTCGGGGTATTCCAACAGCGGTGGAGGTGGGATTCGGGAGGCGGCCGGGTGTTATCGAAGGAGAGGAGGTGGCCCATGGCGCTGCGACGACACATCCCCCTGTTCGAGCTCGAGGCCGAGGACGGCCAGACCCACGGCACGCGCGAGGCCTGGCAGCGGCGGGACCTGCTGCTGGCGGTGCTGCACGCCAACTGTGACACGTGCCAGGGATTGCACCGGGAGCTGAGGGCGAGGGCGCCCGCGTGGCGCCAGGAGGAGGTGGAGGCCCTCACGGTGATGATGCCCGGAGTGTCCGGAGCGCCGCTGTTGCCCGGGGCGCTGAGGGACGATGAGGCGGGCACGGTGACGTGGAAGCTCGCGGAGTGCTTCGAGCGCGTACCGGGCACGGCGGTGCTGGCGGTGGCCAGCCGCTTCGGCGAGCTCTACCGGGTGCTGGACGTGCACGGCCGGCCCACGGCGCGGGTGCTCGGCGAGGCGCTGGAGTGGTTGGACCTGGCGCAGCGCCAGTGCGGCGAGTGCTCCGCGCCCCTCTGGGAGTAGGGCGCGGGAGCGCGGGGCTCAGCCGCGGCGGGGTGTCACGCGCACGGGCGGCTCGATGAGGGCGGGCTCGGTGGCCTCGGGATCATCCGGCTCGTAGGCGGGCGCGTAGGGGCCGGCCTTCGTCGGCTTCCACTTGCGAGGCACGCGCTCGAGGCCCACCGGGAACACGGTGAGCTGACCGTCCCTGTCGATGCGCAGCCGCAGGAAGTTCTTCCAGTCGGGGATGGCCAGCGAGATGAAGGCCTCGTTGGAGTGGGCGAGGAAGCCGTTGACGCTCACCGTGAGGTACAGGCCCATGATGAAGGGCCCGATGAGGAAGCCGCCGAGGAAGGTGAAGAGGCCGCCCAGGAGGAACTTGGCCCAGACGTGCGTCCACCCGGCGGAGCACAGGACGACCCCGGGCACGAGCGCCGTGCCATGGATGACCTCGGGACAGATGTGCAGCACGCTGACGGTGAAGTACACCGAGCCCCACGCCACGAGGAACGCGGCGAGGATGTGCGCCAGGGCATGCAGTCCGCCCGCGAGCACGCGCCAGCGCCCGAGGGCCTTGTCCGCGAAGCCGACGAGCCCGCCAATCGTGGCGATGCCCAGCGTCAGCGACCACGGGCGCGTCACCACCGAGGAGCCCACGGCGGCGATCGCGTCCTGGAATTGCGTAATCCCGAAGGCGCCAATCTCCGTGTACGTGGCGAGCGCGAGCAGCAGGTAGAGCGCGCCCGTCATCAACCCGAAGAGCGGGCTGTGGCGGATGAGCAGGAGGTTCTGGCGCGCGAGCTTGCGTGACGTCTGCTCGTCCGGGAAGCTCTTCTTCACCACGTAGCCGTCGCGCAGCCGGCGGGCCCTCGGGGCGTGGGTGGGGGCGAGGAAGGCGCCGCCGCCGCCCGCGGTGATTTTGTGCCGCCCATCCGGGCCCTCGTGGCGCCGGTAGTGGTGCAGGTCTCCCGCGAGGAAGAGGCAGATGCGCCGGCCGAACACCTTCTCCTGGAGGTACTCGAGGTTGTTCTCCAGGTAGCCCCGGCGCCGCTTGGAGGTGGCCGCGAGAATCCACGCGGGCTCGGCGTTGCAGAGGATGATGCGGTCCTCCGGCTTCATGTGCGAGGCGACCTGCCGGAAGTACTCCACCTGGGGCACGTCGATGTCGCTGTTGAGCTGCACGTCGGTGCCGACGAGCCACCAGCCCTGGGGCAGCTTGAGGGCGAAGTAGCTGCGGGCCTGGCGCGTGCGCCGGCCGGCGAGCCACCGGTTGGCGCAGAACAGCCGCATGAAGGCGGACAGGCCGTCGTACCAGTCGTGGTTGCCCGGAATGGCGAACAGGTCCGGGCTGGGCGAGGGGGTGCGCGACATCGCCTCCTCGTAGGGCAGCACCAGTCGCTCCTCGTACGTCTCGCGGCTGGCGCCCGGGTACACCTGGTCCCCGCCGAGCACGAGGATGCGTCCGCGCTCGGTGGGGTGGGCCTGGCCCTGCGCGTCCTTCACCTCCAGCCTGGGCAGTGCCATCAGCCGCGCCACTGCGTAGGTGGGGTTCCACCCGTCGCCGGTGTCGGCCACGTAGTCGAGCCAGAAGTCCTCGCCGGGGGACTCGGCCGAGTAGTCGAAGTAGGGCGGCTGCGGGCGCACCACGGCCTCGATGAGGCGGTGGTCCGCGCGGGCGCCGAACATGGCGGCCACGAGCGCGTCCAGGCCGGTGCGGATGAGCATGGCCGGGTGGAGCCAGCGCACCATGTCCGCGTGCTTCTCGGGCCGGGTGGCGGTGCCGGTGTCGTCGCAGGCGCTGACGTCCTGGAGCAAGTCCTCGGCGTGCGCTTCCGGGGGCGCTTCGTCCGTCTCCTCGGGACGCGGCTTCTTCGCGGTACCTGGCTCGTTACGTGTCACTGGACACGACGGTCCCCCAGCCCCGTGCTCGGGTCAACTCTCCGGCCAGGAAGAGGACCTGATGGGTACTCGCCCGCGCTTCCTCCTCCGGCCACCAGGCATGCGGGCGTTCGGCAGATTCCGTTTGCCCTGGGGCGCCCGGCGTGGTGCATGAGCGCTCCATGAACGACTTTCCCATCACCGTGCGCTTCCCCGTGCAGTGGGGCGAGATGGATGCGTACGGCCACGTGAACAACGCGCGGTACTTCACCTGGTTCGAGGCGGCCCGCATCGCGTACATGGCGCGCGTGGGGCTGGTGAGCGCCGAGATGCAGAAGCCCGATGGAGGCGTGGGCCCCATCGTGGCGGCGACGAACGCGGAGTACCTGCGCCCCGTCGTCTTCCCGGCGGAGCTGGTGGTGGGCGCGCGCGTGTCGCGCATCGGCACCACGAGCCTCATCATGGAGTACGCGGTGGACGACGCGAGCACCGGGGTGCGCTACGCGCGCGGCGGCGCGGTGCTCGTCACGCTGAACTACCCCGGCTACGAGAAGGTGCCCGTGCCCAAGGAGGTGCGTGCCTCCATCGAGGCGCTCGAGGGCCGCATCTTCGAGTGACGCCCGGCGCTACCCGCGGCGCGCATCCGCGGGGGCGTTGGGGTGGCGCTGCAGCAGCATGCGCAGCTGGGGCTGCCGCCGGACGGCCTCCTGCTTGAGCAGGTGGGCGATGAGCACCGGCGGCGCCGCGCTCCAGCGAGCGAGGTTCTGGATGAGCATGGGCGAGCGGTACGTGCGCCCACACAAGAGCGACGCCGTCTTGCCGTCCACCGCCAGCCCCACCAGCGAGGCCAGCACCCGGCCCTCGGTGTTGAGGATGAGCTCCACGCGCTCCTCGGCGGGCGCCGTGTTGAAGCGCGTGCGCATGACTTCGCGCGCGGTGCGGCGGGTGCCCTCGGGGATGTCCCGGTCCAGCGCGACCTTGTATTGCTCCATCAACCGGCGGCCACTCCACAGGCGGCGGAACAGCCCCGAGGGCAGCTGCGGATTGCGCACCAGCCACCGGCGCACCCCCGCGTCCGAGGCGAACGCCGCCCGGCCACACAGTGCCTCCAGCCCCACCGGGTTGTGGTGGTGCCGGGCGATGAGCCTCGCGTGCGCCAGCCCCACCCGCGTGTTCTCCAGCACGCACTGGATGACCGCGGGTACGGGGTCGAAGCAGAACGCGGACAGCTCGGGGTCCTCGGCGGCCCGGGCCCGGCTGGCGCGCTCGTCCGCGGGCAGCGGGTGCAGGGTGCGCTCGAAGAGCTGCCGCCAGTTGCCCGCCGCCACCTCCGTCGAGGCGTCTTCCATGGCGTCCGCCGTGGCCTCCTCGGGCGTCTCCCGCTCCTCGGTGAGGGGCTCCTCGGCGCCGGCCCCGGGCGGCTCGGCCTCGGCGGGCTCGGCGGTGCGGGGTGGGTGCGCGGCGGTGCGGGGTGGGGGCGCGGAGGTGGGAGCGGGTAGCACGGCCCCGTGCTCGAGCAGACGCGCGAGGATGGCCTGGATGCGCTCGGGAGGGAATCCGGTGAGGGCCGTGAGGTGTTTGACGGGTGTGGCGCCGTCCAGGCGGGACAGGACGAAGCCTTCCTCGGGCGTCAGCGGCAACTTCGCGAGAGCGGCGGAGGGATTGGGCTTGGGCGTCCAGTCGTTCACGATCCGTCTTCCCGGAGTCCCCCAAGCCTAGGCCGAATGACACCGGATCGCCAAAGAGCCGTGGCAGAGGGTTGACGAATGGGGAGGCTCCGGACGCACAATTCTCCCATGACCGAGCGCATCCCGACCTACGCCGAGTTCTGGCCGTACTACCTGCGTGAGCACTCGCTGCCCGTCACCCGCTGGTTGCACTTCCTGGGCACGTCGTGCGCGGTGAGCCTGGCGGCCACCTCCGCGCTCACCGGCAACGTGGCGCTGGTGCCGGCCGCGCTCGTGTCGGGCTACGGCTTCGCCTGGGTGAGCCACTTCACCCTCGAGAAGAACCGCCCGGCGACCTTCAAGTACCCGCTGTGGTCGCTCTTCTCCGACTTCCGCATGGCGGGCCTGATGCTGGTGGGCCGGCTGTCGCGGCATCTGGTGCGCGCGGGCGTGCCCGAGCGCGACGAGGATGACCAGTCCGGGGGTCACTTGCGCCGCGTGCCGGTCCCCGTGCCGGTGCGTGGCCGCCGCGGCCGATGAGCCGCTGAGTCGTTGAGCCGTACCGCGGGCTCCGTGCTCGCGGGGTGAGGGCAGGCAGGCGGGCAGGGGGGAGCGGGTTCTTTCCGCTTCCCCGCCCCGGTGGTCTACCTTGCGCGGGCCATGCCCCCCCTCACCGAGTCGCCCCCGTCCTCCCTTCGCCGGTGGCTGGCCCCGGTGCTGTGCGCGCTGGCGGGCCTGGGTTGGGGCGTGTACCTCGTCGGCCCCACCCCGCTGCTGCCCGGCTCCCTCGACTGGATGCTGCAGGAGGACTGGGCGGCGCCGCTGCTGGGCTGGCTCTACTCGCGCACCAGCCCGTGGAGCCTCCCACTGGGTGATGCCCGGGGCTTCGTCCACCCCCTGGGCTCCTCGCTGGCGTTCACCGATGCCACGCCCTGGTGGGGCTCGCTCTTCAAGCTGCTCTCCCCGCTGCTGCCCGCGGCCTTCCAGATTCACGGCCCGTGGCTCGCGCTCTGCTTCACCCTGCAGGGACTCTTCGGCGCGCTCGTCGTCTCGCGGCTGACGTCGCGCCCGGTGTCGCAGGTGCTCGGGGGCCTGCTCTTCGTGATGTCCCCGGCGCTGGCCCTGCGCCTCGGCCACCCCTCCCTGTGCGCGCACTGGGTGGTGCTCGCCCTCTTCTGGCTGCACCTGCGGCCGAGCCCCGATGCGCACGCCGCCTCGCGCACGCTGCGCCTCGCCGCGCTCGTCATCGTGCTGGCCGCGGGCTTCCACGTGTACCTGGCCGCCATGGCGCTCGTGCTGGCCTTCGCGCTGCTCTGGCGCGTGCGGGGCGTCCTCTCGGGCGCGAGGGCCGGAGCCTGGGCCGCGGGCCTGTGCGGCGGGGCGCTCGGGGTGATGGCGCTGTTTGGCTACTTCACCCGTGCCACCACGTCCGCCGTGGGCTTCAACCAGTACTCGGCCAACCTCCTCACCTTCTTCAACCCGAGCGGCATGTCGCGCGTGCTGCCGGAGCTTCCCACCGGCGCCAACCAGTACGAGGGCGCCGCGTACCTCGGCCTCGGGGTGCTGGTGCTGGGCCTGGCGGTGCTCGGCGTGCTGCGGGCGAAGCGCGAGGTGTACGGGCCGCTGCTGCCGCCGGGGATGAAGCCGCTGCTGGTGGCGTGCGGGCTGCTGGCGCTCTTCGCCTTCTCGGCCCGGTTGCAGGTGGCCGGGTGGACGGTGCTCAGCGTGCAGCGGGCCACCGAGCCGGTGCTCGCGCCGCTCGGCCGCGTCTTCCGCTCGTCCGGGCGCTTCATCTGGCCGCTGCACTACCTGTGCATTCTCGGCGCCGTCGCGGGCCTGCTGCGCGTGCTGCGGGAGCGTCCCGCGTGGGCCACCGCCGCGCTGGGGCTCGCCGTGGTGTTGCAGGCCACCGAGGTGCCCGCCAGGGAGTGCTGCCGCGCCCGTTTCGAGGCGCACGTGCAAGCCGCACCCGGAGGAGACGCCACGTGGGCGCTGGCGGCGGGTACGTACCAGCACCTCGCCCTCTACCCCGCGAAGCGCGAGGACGGCGCGGGCCGGGGCTGCGCGGGCCTGTTCAGCAACGCCGGGATTCTCCCCTACGCCTGGCAGGCCTGGCGCAACGGGATGACCTTCAACAGCGGGTATGTGGCCCGGCTCGACGAGCCCTCCACGTTGGCGGCGTGCAGAGGCGAGCAAGAGGCCCTCCAGGCGGGACGGCTGGAGCCGGACACCGTCTACGTGGTGCATGCCCGCGTGGCCGCGCGCTTCCTGGAGCACACCGCCGGCCGCGCCGTCTGTGGTTCGCTGGACGGAGTGCTCGTCTGTGTTTCCAACGCCTCGCGAGGACCCTTCCGCGAGGTGCTCGAGCGCCACGCGGCGCTCCCGGACGTGGCTCGCGACACGCGGTAGGCCCTCGGGCGGAAGGCTGATGCGAGAGAGGACGCGGCGTGGCGAGACCGTTGGTGGATGTGGACGCGGTGAAGGCTCCGGCGTTCTGCCTCGCCGATGAGCTGTCGCCCTTCAGCTCGGACTGGCACGTCCACCGCAAGCACCAGCTCCTCTACTCGGCTCGGGGCGCACTGCACCTGGAGGTGGAGCGGGCGCAGTGGCTCCTTCCGCCCCAGCGCGCGGCGTGGCTGCGTGCCGGGACGCGGCACCGGGTGCATGCCTCACAGCCGGTGAGCCTGCGCACGGTGTACCTGGCGCCGGGACTCGTGCCCCGGCCTCCCGAGGGCGAATGCCGCGTGTTCGTCCTCGAGCCGCTCGCGCGCGAGCTGCTCCTGTACTCCACCCGCTGGGGTCCGGAGCGTCCGCGCAAGGAGGCCCTGGCGGACAGCTTCTTCGGCACGCTGGCGCGGCTGCTCTCCGAGTGGACCTCGGAGGCGCGGGACTGGCGGCTGCCCCGGGCGCGCACGCCGGAGCTGGAGCGGGCCATGGCCTTCACGCTCGAGCACCTGGGAGAGCCCATCTCCTTCGAGGACGCGGCCCGAGCGGCACGGCTGTCCGGGAGGACGCTCGCGCGGCGCTTCGAGGAGGAGGCGCGGACGACGTGGCGCCGCTTCCTCCACGACGCGCGGATGCTGCGCGCCATGGAGCTGCTCGCCGAGGAGGGGGCGCGGGTGACGCAGACGGCCTACGCGGTGGGCTACGAGAGCCTCGCCGCCTTCACCCACGCCTTCCACGCCTTCTGTGGCGAGCGCCCCCGGGACTTCCGGCAGCGCGTCGCCCGAGGCGTGGAGCTTCGGGGCGAAGGGGCTCCGGCTCCCCGCCGCGAGCGAGTGCGTTGACCCGAGAGCCATCGGAAACGTCAGGACAGCTGGCGCGCTGGGTTCCCGGGCTTCTGGCCGCGGCGCCGCGGCGGCAGGACCTCGCACCGTGGGCCGCCCGCGAGGACCTCGTGGCGGGGGGGCTTGCCGCAACACGGGGGTCGTCCCGCATGATCGGCCGCCGAGGCCGGACTTCACGGAAATGGGAGGCGCGAACATATGGGTTCATATGTGCTTGGTTTTCAGGACCTGGACAAAACAAAACGCAGGGTTGTCGGAGGTAAAGGCGCGAACCTGGGGGAGCTCTCCAAGATCGAAGGAATCCGCGTGCCGGATGGCTTTTGCATTTCCACCGAAGCCTTCAAACGAATCATCGGGGAAATACCGTCGATCGGCGATTTACTTGAGCAGTTGTCGCTTCTGAAGGCGGAAGACCGGGACGAGATCGGTCAACTGAGCGGTGAAATCCGCGGCGCCATCGAAGGGAGGGCCCTCCCTGAAGATATCCTCGAAGACATCACGCGCCTTCTCTCCAGACTGGGAGAAGAAAATGCCTACGCCATCCGCTCCAGCGCAACCGCGGAGGATCTACCGACGGCTTCCTTCGCGGGCCAGCACGATACGTATTTGAACATCATCGGAAAGAAGGCCATCCTCGCGCACATCAGCAAGTGCTGGGCATCGCTGTTCACCGAGCGGGCCGTCACCTACCGCCTTCAGAACGGCTTCGACCATCGCAAAGTCCACCTGTCCGTGGTGGTGCAGAAGATGGTCTTCCCGCAGGCGGCGGGGATCCTGTTCACGGCCGATCCCGTCACGTCCAATCGGAAGGTGTCATCCATCGATGCCGGCTTCGGACTCGGCGAGGCCCTGGTCTCCGGCCTGGTCAATGCCGATATCTACAAAGTGCGTGACGGCGAGCTCATCGGCAAGAAGGTCTCCACCAAGAAGCTGGCTATTCATGCCTTGAACGATGGCGGCACGAAAGAAGTGGCGCTCGAGCCCGAGTGGCAGAACAGGCAAGCGCTGACGGATGAGCAGATCTTGCAGCTCGCGCGCATGGGCCGGAAGATCGAAGAACACTTCGGCTGCCCCCAGGACATCGAATGGTGCCTGGTTGGCGATGAATTCTACCTGGTTCAGAGCCGGCCAATCACCACTTTATATCCCATCCCGGAAGCGAACGGCCAGGACAATCACGTTTATATATCTGTCGGCCATCAGCAAATGATGACCAATCCCATGAAGCCCTTGGGGATTACATTGTTCCAGTTAACGGCTCTCCGGCCCATGTACAAAGCTGGCGGAAGGTTGTTTGTTGATGTCACCAATAATCTGGCTTCACCCGCCAGCAGGGAAATGTTGCTGGAGGTCATGGGAAAACACGATCCGCTCATGAAAGATGCACTCATGACCGTCATCGAGCGACGCGATTTCATCAAATCGTCGCCAGATGACAAGAACGAGCGGAGTTCCAGCAAGAACAATAAAGGCACGCCGTCTTCGGAGTTCCATCCGCGAATCGAAAACGATCCGAAAATCGTTTCTGGTTTGATTGAGAATAATCAAGCATCGATAGACGCATTGAAACGAAACATCCAAACGAAATCAGGCTCCGAGCTGCTTGATTTCATCCAAGAAGATGTTCAGGAGCTGAAGAGGATTTTAGTTGATCCCCGGAGTACGGCTGTGTTCATGACTGCCATGGATGCTTCGGTATGGATCAATGAAAACATCGAGAAATGGTTGGGTGAAAAAGGCGTAGCAGACACGCTTTCTCAATCCGTACCAAACAATGTCACTTCGGAAATGGGGCTGGCGCTATTGGATGTCGCGGACGTGATTCGCCCTTGGCCGGAAGTGGTCGAATATATCCAGCATGTAGAAGATGATGACTTTTTGGATGAGCTGGTCAAGTTCAAGGGTGGCCAGGATGCCCGGGACGCCATCTATGCTTATCTCGATAAGTATGGGATGCGGTGTGCCGGAGAGATCGATATTACGAGACCTCGTTGGCGCGAAAAACCAACTACGCTTGTCCCCATGATTCTCGGGAACATCAAAAACTTCGCGCCCGGTGCCGGCAGCCAGAAGTTCGAGCAGGGGCGACAGGCGGCTTTGAAGAAAGAACAAGAGTTGTTGGAACGATTGAAGCAATTACCGGATGGTGAACAGAAGGCCGAACAGACAAAGCAAATGATCAGCCTGGTCCGGAATTTCATCGGTTATCGTGAATATCCCAAATACGGCCTGGTCAGTCGCTACTTCGTCTACAAGCAGGCCTTGCTGAAAGAAGCCGAACGACTCGTGCGAGCCAACGTCATTCGAGAAAAGGAAGATATATACTATCTCACCTTCGAAGAGCTTCGCGACGTCGTGCGCACACATGAACTGGACTACCAGATCATCAGCGAACGAAAAGACGAGCACACGTTGTATGAAAAACTGACGCCGCCGCGCGTCATTACGTCCGATGGCGAGATCATCGCGGGTGAATACAACCGAGACAGTCTGCCGGCCGGAGCGATGGCCGGTCTCCCCGTTTCTTCCGGCGTTGTGGAGGGACGCGCGCGTGTCATCTTGAACGTGGAAGACGCTGTGCTGGAAGAGGGAGATATCTTGGTCACCGCCTTCACCGACCCGAGCTGGACACCGTTGTTCGTATCCATAAAAGGTCTGGTCACCGAAGTCGGTGGGCTGATGACCCATGGCGCGGTCATCGCACGCGAATATGGCTTACCGGCGGTTGTCGGCGTGGAAAATGCCACCAGGCTGATAAAGGATGGGCAGCGGATTCGCGTCCATGGCACGGATGGGTACGTAGAAATCCTCTAAAACGAAGCGGGTCGGCGTATAGGCGGGAGAGGGGTGCGTATTCCGGCCAAGTAGTGGCACAGCCGCTCCAGGCCCTGCCTGTTGCTACACCCCGGCAACCGCTTGCACCCCACCCGCGACGCGCTCCTCCCGCGAGGCCCGGGCCGGGCCGTGCCGCCGCAAGAGCATCCACCCGAGGCCCAGGGCCAGGAGGGTCCACGAGACGGAGTCGGCCCACGCGCTCCCGAAGCGCTCGCCGGAGGCGAGGAAGAGGGCGCCCATGTGCCACTTGCCCGAGGCGAGCAGGACGGCCTGGTTGGTGCCGGTGTGGAGGCCGGAAGCGAACCAGATGTCGCGGGTGAGGAGGTAGGCGAGGCCGAAGACGATGCCTGCGATGGTGCGGCTGTAGAAGGCGCCGGGGCGGAAGGGCTCGTCGGCGAGGTGGAGCGCGGCGAAGAGGAGCGCGGGAACGAGGACGCGGAAGAGGAGCGCGCGGTGCCGGAAGAGCTGGAAGGGAACGGCGCGGCTGGTGGCCTCCTCGACGATGCTGTTGGCGGTGAGGGTGACGGTGCCGAGCGCGAGCATGCCGAGGATGCCGGTGGCCTCGAAGCGGGAGAAGAGGGTCTCGGTGACCTGCATCTGGCCGGTGGCGAGCGAGACGAACTGGGGCCACCCGGCCGCGACGAGGCCGAGCGTCAGGCCCAGCAGATAGTGCCCGAGACCGCGGACGCCAGGCACGAGCCCGAGCGCCGGGGCCTCGGGGCCGGCGACCTTGCGGTACACCCAGACCGAGGCGCCGATCATCGCCGAGAAGAGGACGAGCATGGCCACGAACTCGACGGGGCCCATCATGTCCTTGCCGCCGTGGATGCTCTTGCCGGTGAGAAGGCGCGCGCCCTGGAGCAGGACGACGGCCAGGGCGAACACCAGCACCTGCTGGAGAAGGAAGGCGAGCCAGTCGTGACGGCGGAGGAAGGCGAGCGCGGAGGTGGCGAGCCGGCTGAAGCGGGACGACGGAGACATGGGACGAAGCTCCTCGGTGGGGGGCGGGCGGGTTGCGCCTTCCACGAGGAGGACGAACGGGCCCCCGGGCGATTGCCCCGGGATTCGACGCGGCGGCACCCACTTACGCGGACGGCCCAAGCGGTGGGCTACGAGAGCCTCGCCGCCTTCGGTCTCGTTCACGTGGGAGAAGCCCGAAACCGGGGCAGGCTCACTTCAACGCCGCTTGTACCTTGGAGTAGCTGTCGGGCGGGAGCTTCTTGGGCTTGCTCTGCTTGTGCTGCTGGACGGAAGCGAGGCTCACCGTGACGGCATTCACGTTCACGTAGGAGGCTTTGCCGGTGCCGAGGACGTCACCGACCTTCACGTAATGGTCGAAGACCAGACCGGGCGCGCCTGCTCGTCGCGCCCACCGTGCTGCGCGTGAAGGACGGCAAGGTGGGCCTGGGCATCAACATGCGCCGGCCCCAGGGCAGGGACGCCGCCGCCTTCAATGCCTCGCTCGACGAGGCCGCGGCCCGGCTCGCGAAGGACTCCGGCGGCCGGGTGAAGGAGTCTCAGGCCAAGCCGGGCGAGGGCGGCCGGTACGTGGGAGATCCTCATGTGGCGGACACCTCGGGGCCGCTCGTCACCACGCTGCTCGGCATCTACCAGCGGCAGCGCGGGGCGCCCGAGGCCAGGCCCGTGTCCGTGCGCGGGGGCACCTATGCGCGCCTCTTCCCGCGCGCCGTCGACTTCGGGCCCGCCTTCCCCGGCGACCTCTACACGGGCCACGCCCCGGACGAGTCCATCTCGCTCGACAACCTCGACGTCACCACCCGCATGGTCGCCGAGGCGCTCCACACCCTGGCCCTCGTGCCGCCCGCGAAGTGAGCGCGCGCGCCGGGGGCTCGCCGTGCTCCCGGCCCGTCTCCCGAGTCATTCAGGAAGAGGTCCGGGCCACGGGTCGCCGGCTTCTGGCCGGGGCTCGGGGCCACCGCGGGGCAGGCGCACGGTGAAGGTGGTGCCTTCGCCCCGGGCCGAGTGCACCTCCACCTCGCCCCCGTGCGCCCTCGCCACCTGCCGCACGATGTAGAGCCCCAGCCCCACGCTGCGGGTGGCCGCCTTGCCCGTGGTGCCTCGCCGGAAGGGTTGGAAGAGCATCGCCTGCAGCTCGGGGGGAATGGGCTCTCCCTCGTTGTGCACCGACAGCCGCACCTCGCTCCCGGCGTCGCGCACCTCCACGCGCACTGGCGTGTCCGGCCTCCCGTGATGCAAGGCATTGCTCACCAGGTTGCCCACCACCTGCGCCATCCGGTCCGGGTCCCACCACCCCCAGCCCTCCCCCCGCGGGTCCAGCTCCATCCGCTGGCTCGGGTAGGCCACCTGCAACTCCTCCAGCGCGCACCGGCAGAGCTCGTGCAGGTTCACCCGCTCGCGATGCACGGGCAGGACTCCCCCCACGCTGCCGCGCGCGAAGTCCAAGATATCGTTGAGCATCCGCGCCATCCGCGCCGCGCTGGTGCGGATGCGCTCCACCGCGCGCTGCGCTCCTCCGCTCAAGTCTTCGGTGCGCTGCAGCAGGAAGGCCGAGGCGCTGATGGCGTTGAGGGGGTTGCGCAAATCATGCCCCAGCACCCCGATGAGCTGCTCGCGCAGCTCCCCCGAGTGGCGCAGCTCCGTCTCCACCTCCTTCTGCGCCGTGATGTCCACCAGCACGCAGCCCAGCCCCAGCACCTCGCCGCTCTTGGCGCGCACCGGGTAGTAGTTGCCCAGCCAGTAGCGGGTGGGGCCCTGGCCCTCGTGGGGCCGGCTGGTGAACTCGAAATTGGAGACCGGCTGGCCCGTGTCCAGCACCTGGTGAAGCATGGGCTCGTAGATGGGGAGGGCCCAGGGGGGCATCACCTCGCGCACGTGCCTGCCCAGGTGGAAGGCCACCGGGTGGCCGTTGAGCTCCGCCAGCGTCTCGTTGACGCGCAGGTAGCGCAGCTCCCGGTCCAGGAAGGCGATGCCCACCGGTGAGGCCTCCAGCAGCGTGTCGAGCTGGGCCAGCGAGCGCCGCGCCTCGTCGCGGGCGAGCCGCTCGCGCTCGGTCAGCTCCGCCTGCACGATGAAGCTGGTGGCGCGGTTGGCCAGGGCGCGGAAGAGCAGCTTGTCGGAATCGTTGAAGTCGAACACGGTGCGCGAGCTCATGTGCGCCACGCCGATGAGCTCCTCGCCGTGCTGCAGCGGGACGCTGTAGGCCGCGCGCAGGCCGAGCTCGCGCAAGAAGTCGTAGCCCAGCTCCGGGTCGGTGGCGACCGAGCGCACCTCGCGCGCCCGCCGCTCGGTGGCCACCTTGCCGGTGAGCCCCTGGTCCACGGGGAGGCTGAAGTCCTCGCCCAGGGCCCGCGCGGCGCCCAGGCCCGCGGCCGCGCGCAGCCGCAGCCGGTCCCCCTCGCGCAGGAGGATGGAGGCGCCGTCCACCGACACCGCCACCTCCATCAGCACCCGCAGCAGCTTGGGCAGGAAGGTGTCCACGTCCTCGCTCTCGAGCGCCGCCCGCGACACGCGCTCCAGCGCCTGGAGCAGCCGCTCGCGCATCTGCGCGTAGCTGCTGACGGCCTGGATGACGCCCTGGTCGATGCTCTCGTCGAGCAGCTCCAGCTCGGTGAAGCTCGGCCAGTGGCTCTCACGCTCTAGCCGCCGGAGGATGCAGCTGCGCAGCAACCCGTATTCGAACGCCACCTCTCCCGGCTCGTAGCCGAGCTCCAGCCGCTCCAGGGCGTGCTCGTCGGAGATGGACTGGGGCAGCGGCGGGGGCTCGGGGTCGTGGAGGTGCTCGGCCGCGTCCGCCAGCTGGTCGAGGAACTGGGGGATGTAGTCGCGCAGCCATGCGCCCTCCGGCAGCTCCTCCGGGTGGCGCGCGCGCAGGGCCCGCTCCCAGTCCGAGAGGATGTCCTCGCGGTGCCGCCGGAGGAAGTCCGCCAACCCGGGGCCCTGGTGCGGTTGAGGTGGTTCCTGGTCCCGCATGCGCGCGCTCCCCCCAAGGCGGCCCACCGACGGCAGCCTCGACATTGCCCATGCTGGAACTCCCTGGCCTCGACCAGAGATCCAAGACGGCGAGTCCGGAGGGCCCCTGGTGTTCCCCTCGCCGCGCGGCGGAGCTCCCTGCCGCTCCGCGCCCTGGCCGTCCCTCCCGCCGGGGACATGTCCCTTCCGGTCCGGTTCCGGTGCGATACGCCCGCCCCGGAAGGAGGGGGAAGGGTTAGGTTGGGGGGAAGATGAGCACGCTCCTCCTCACCCGCTCCGACGTCATCCGTCACATCGAGGCCCTCACCCTCCTCTCCGAGATGCGCGACGCCTTCCGCGCCGACGCCGGGCATCGTCCGGCGGAGCCCCAGCGCGCCCGGGCGCCCCTGCACGGCGAGGGCAGTGCGTGGGCGATGTTCCCCGGCACCCTGCCCGGCATCCCCGCCTATACGGTGAAGGTCCACGCGAGGTTCCCGGGCCGCACTCCGGCCATCCAGGGCGTGGTGCAGCTGCACGACCTGGAGACGGGGGCGCTGCTGGCGGTGATGGACTCGGGGCACCTCACGGCGCTGAGCACCGGCGTGGTGGGGGCGCTGGCCTCGGACGTGCTCGCCCGCCAGGACGCCGCCCGGGTGGCCCTCATCGGCGCGGGGCCCCAGGCCTCCATGCAGCTCAAGAGCCTGCGGCTGGTGCGCAGCCTCAGCCACGTGCGCGTCCATGACGTGGACCTGCCGCGGGCGGTGGAGTTCGCCGCCCGCATGTACCAGTCGCTGCAGCTGCCGGTGCGGCCCGCCGAGTCGGTGGAGGAGGCGGTGGAGGACGCGGACATCGTCATCACCTCCACGCCCTCGCGCGAGCCCTTCCTCTTCCCGGGCATGGTGCGCGGCGGCACGCACATCGTCACGCTGGGCGCGGACGAGCCGGGCAAGGCCGAGCTCTCCGCCGGGCTGCTGCGCCAGTCCACCTTCTTCTGCGATCACCGCGCGCTCAACGTCGCCATGGGCGCGCCGGCGGGCGTGGGGCTCGGCGAGGAGGTCATCCACGCCGAGCTGGGCGAGGTGCTGGCCGGCACGAAGCAGGGCCGCACCGACGCGGGACAGGTCACCCTCTTCGGCGCGGTGGGCCTGCCCTTCCAGGACCTCGTCGCCGCGTGGCACGTCTACCAGGGCGCGCGCACGGACGACTCGGTTCAGCGCGTGGATTTCGGGGCCTGAAGCCGCAGCAGCAGCGCGCGCACGGGGCTGTCACCAATCATGGGCCCGAGCGTGTGGAGGCGGTGCGCCACGGCGTGGGCCTGGTCCGCGAGCTCCTCGCCCATCCGCGAGTCCTGGCCCGAGCGGCGCCAGATGCGCAGCGCCTGGCGCAGCCGCTCGCCGTGGGCCCGCGTCTCCACGAGCTGGGGCAACAGCTCCGTGGCCGTGTGCCCCTGCAGCAGCGTGCGCTCGGCGTAGCGCGAGCACAGCCCCACCATGGAGCCCAGGAACGTCACCAGCCCGAGCATGTCGCGCACGATGCCGCTGTGCTCGGACAGCTGGGTGAGGAAGGCGGCGCCCCCGAGCAGCGGCAGCAGCTGTCCGGCGAACTGGAAGTGCTGCGACCACGAGGCCTTCCAGCGCAGCGCCTCCAGCCACGAGTCGGAGCGGGACAGGGCCGTGTCGAGCAGCTCCTCCGCCGTGAGGGCCTGAGCGAGCGTCGTGTCGGCGCCCTCCGCTCGCACGGCTCCGTCCACGGGGGCGGGCTCGGGGGGAGAGAGGTTCCGCGCGCTCTTCGGCGAGGAGAGGCGCTCTGCCTCCAGGGCGGTGAAGAACCCGGCGGACCCCATGTCTCTCAGCTCGACCAAGACGCACCCACCTTCGTGACGGATTGCTACGAAGATGGAGTCGTTTTCGCGTGCTGTGATGGGTCCCGGACGCAGCCCGCCCGGCCGTCCGCGGCCTCAGTGCGTGGTGCGCCGCGCCGGACGGGAAATCTCCCGGGGGCCGGACAGGAGGCTGTCGGGGCCGTGGTGGAGGTAGACCTCGTCGGCGACGATTTCGCGCACGTCATCGAGCGGCACCGCGTAGTCCTTGCGCCAGACGAGCAGGCCCTTCTCCACGATGAGCGCCTCGTCCGTCACCTCGATGACCTGGCCGAGCTTCTCGCCGCGGTGCGTGAACACCGTCATCCCCTCGTGCAGCTCCGAACGTTCCACCATGGACCCTCTCTCCTCCCTCGGGTGGGGCCGTGGCCCCGGGAATCAAGCTAGGGACGTGGCGGCCGCTCGTCACCGGGCGGGCAACCAGGCACGCACGGAGGGTTGGCCGGTACACGAAGGCGGCGAGCGGCCAGGGGTGCTGGTGTGGTGGGCCCTCGCATGCCCATCTTCTTCGGGCCTGGAGGTGATTGATGATGGTGGGGTTCATGGCTTCGAGGACGGGACGCTGGTCGCGCATGTTGGTGGGCGCGGCCCTGGTGATGGGCGGGATGTCCTCGCGCTCCGGCAAGGGGGCGGGCCTGGCGCTGGTGGGCCTGGTGCCCCTGCTGGCCGGAGCCTTCGACGTCTGCCTCTTCGGTCCGCTCTTCGGCCTGCCCCTGAAGGGCGAGGCCATCCGCCGCAAGGTGGGGCTCATCGGCGAGGACTCGCTGCTGCCGCACCCTCCGATGGCGATGACGGAGCGCCCCGCGCTGCTGCACTAGCGGGGCGCGGCGTTACGAGTGCACACCGAAGGGAATCGAGAGGGTGGCGAAGTGCTCTCCGGTGCGCGCGTCCACCAGGTGCGCCTGGAGGGTGACCTGGCCCTCGCGGTTGCCCACGTTCTGGAAGTAGACGAAGCCCTCGAGGGTGCCGCCGGTGTCGAGCGTGCCCTCGGGCAGGGCCTTGCGCACCATGTCCCGGGTGGGCAGGGGCTCCGGCGGACGGTAGGCATACGGCCCATAGAAGGGGTCGTACCAGCCCATTCCGAAGGAGGAATAGCCCCACCCCGGCCCACCCCAGCCCGGGCCATAGCCCCAGGGCGCGCCGTGCCAGAGATACGCGGAGGGGAAGCCCCAGCCGGGGTAGCCCCAGCCGGGGTAGCCCACGCCCACGCCGAAGGACAGGGCCATGTTGCCGCCGTACCCCGAGCCGCCCGTGGCCGCGAGGCCCTGCTCGTGCATCTGGTTGGGCGAGAGGGCCGTGTACTCGAAGCGCGAGCCCCCCACGAGCACGAAGTCCTGGGGATCGATGCGCAGGGGGCGGCCGCTCTGGTTCTCCAGGCGCACGCCCACCGGGGTGACGACGTGCTCGAGGTCGGAGGGGGTGCCGTGCCACGCGGCCCCATAGGCCACCAGGCGCACGCCGTTGGCCTCGGCGCTGGCCGCGCCCTTCGGGTTGTTGGAGGGAGTCGTCGAGAGGGGTTGTAACGTCGTTTCGGTCAAGCAACCCGCGGCGCCGAGCAGGGCCGCGAGCACGGGCCACAGGGTACGCGCGCGCATGGGGGACCTCCTTCTGGAAAGGTAGGAGGAGGCCCGGGCGCGTGCGCGAGGGCGGCCGGGGGCTGCCCGGTGGACGGACTAGGTGGCCGAGGGCTCGGCGGCGACGGAGCCGCGCCAGGTGGTGCCCAGCAGCGCGTCCCAGTCCTGCACGCGCGCCCAGTCCTCGAAGGTGTGCCAGCCCACCTCGGGGTAGTCCCGGCGCAGCCCGGAGTTGTCCGCGTGGTAGCCCTCGCGCTGGAGCCACTCGAACATGCGCGCCTGGTCCTCACTGCGCGAGCGGATGGCCTCCAGCGGCGCTTCCTCGAAGCGCAGCTTGTGCCCGCTCACGTAGGAGATGAGGGCCGCGGCCTGCTCGCCCGTCACCTCGTCGGAGGCGATTTCGATGCGCCGGCCGAAGAGCTCCTCGGGCCACTCGAGCACCCGGGCGCAGAAGGCGGCGATGTCCGCGGTGGGAATCATCTGCAGCCCGCGGTGGGGCGCCAGGGGCAGGGAGAGCACGCCCTCGTGCAGCCGCTGGGCGAAGGCGGGCCCGAGGAAGTTCTCCATGAAGAAGACGGGGGCCACGATGGTGTAGGGCAGGCCGCTGCGGCGCAGGTGCTCCTCCACCACGTGCTTGGTGTCGAAGTGGGGCACGCCGGTGTTCTGGTCCGCGCCCGCCACCGACGAGTAGAGGAAGTGGCGCACGCGGGCCAGCTTCGCGGCGTCCACGAGGTGGCGGCCATGGCGCACCTCGTCCTCGAGCCCGCTGCCGCCTCCATGGAAGGGCGTGGCCATGGCGAACACGGCGTCCACGACTCCCATGGCGCGCTCGAGCCCATCCGGCTCGTCGAAGTCACCGGCGGTGAGCACGGCGCCGCGCTGCTCCAGGTCCTTCGCCGCGGGCGAGTCCGGAGAGCGGACGAAGGCGTGCACGCGGTGTCCCCGCTTGAGGAGCAGGCGGGTCAGCGCACCGCCCTGTTTCCCGGTGGCTCCGGTCACCAACACGGTCAGGGGTCGGAACATGCGATTCCTCCGAGGCGAACCCTTCCCAAGGTGGGGATGGGCGGTGCGTGGGTCGAGGGCTGGAACTCAGGCCCGGCGCTTCTTGCTCGGTCCCTTCGTCCCGGCCTTCGTCCCGCCCTTCGTCTCGTCCTTCTTGTCGATCTTCTCCTCGACCTCGGTCTTGGCCGGGCCCGTCCTGCCCGCCCGGGCGGACACCTCACGGGCCACGCGGAACACGCCCGTCACCGCCCCGGTGGCGAGCTTGCGGGCGCTCTTGAGTGGGCTGCCCCTGGCGGCCTCGCGCGCCGCCTCCAGCACGCTCGACACCGCCTGCTGCGCCAGGCCCTTGAGGCCCTCGTGCCCGGTGTCCTCGGCCTTCACGTCCTCCTTCGCCTGGGCGGTGGGCTCCTCGCGGGCCTGCATGGGGGGGGCCTCGCCGCCCATCGGCTCCGCCTGGACCTCGGCCCCGTCCGCGGAAGCGCCCGAGGGCGACACACCCATCTTCTCCGCGCGCTCCCGCTCCTCGCGGCGCTGGTGGTACAGCTCCGCGGTGCGCGCGTGCTGGCGGCCGTAGTGGATCTGCCCCTCCTCCGAGGCGGGCACCCCATGCTTCGCCTGCTCCGCGGGGGGCGTCTGCTCGGCACCGCCCGGATTGGTCGTGCTGGGTTCCGGCTTGTCGGCCTTGAAATGGTCGAAGCTGTACGTGCGCATGCCTGTCTCCTGAGCCGGCGGGTGTGTTTCCGGCGCTCGTCGGAAGGTAGGGAGCCTCCTCCGGTACAGGAACCACGGTCGGGGACAGGCGGGGAGACAGGCGCCCCTGTGCTCAGCTCAGGTAGGAGGGAGCGAACTCGTGGGCGTGGACGATGGGTTGGCGGCCGGCGAAACCCCCGTCGAGCTCGTGCCAGTGCGCCACCGCCGGCTCGCCATAGCGCCAGCAGAGGTACACCGGGCGGCCGCCCTTGAGGGCATGGAAGTCCACCAGTCCATCCGCGGCCTTGAGCTCCACGCCCAGCTCCTGGAACTGCTCCAGCTCGGCTTGAATCCGCTCGAGGAGCGTGTCGCGCTCGTCGCGCAGGGGGGCGGTGCGCCGCGGTCCGGCCCCGGCGTCCTGGAGGGACTCGAGCTCGCGCACGATGACGTGCGCGCGCGCCACCCACGGCCGCACCTGTTCGAAGGTGCGGGTGAGCAGCGGGATGAGACGGTTGGCCTCTTCCACTCCGAAGTAGCGCATGGCGCCCCCGAGCCTAGCGTCCCGGTGGCGCGTGTGCTCAGCGCTTCTTGGCCGGCTTGCGCGCGGTGGCCTTCTTCGCCGTCTTCACGGCGCGCGCCACGGTCTTCCTGGCCGCGGCGGCGGCGCGCGCCACCACCTTGCGCCCGAGGCTGCCCCCCCTCCCGGCGGGAGCGGCGGCCCCCTTCTCGCGGGCCGGGGCCTTCGCCTCGGCGGCCTCGGGCCTGGCCTTGCCCTTGGTCACCACGCGCTTGGGCGCCGCCGTCCGCTGGGCCGCCGCGGGGCGCTCCGGGGGTTTGACCTTCTTCGCCGCGGGGCTGGCCTTGGCGGTGGCGGCCGTCTTCACCGGAGCGCGCTTGCGGGTCTGCGCCTTGGCGCGGTAGCGCTTCACGGTCTCGGCGTGGGCCTGCCCGTAGTGGGTGGAGGGCTGGGCGAGGGCCGCCTTCTCCTCCTCCTTGCTCAGGGCGATCTTGTGCTCCTCGTTGCCGAGCCGGGGGCCCGAGCCCTTGTAGGTCTGCGCCGGCTGCTGCGCGAGGAAGGGTTCGAAACTGTAGGTCCTACCCATGGAAGTCTCCTGCCTGCGTACCAGGGATGTTCCAAAGGAATAGGCAGTGCTCCCGGGTCGCGGAATGGTCCCGGAGATGGGGGCAGGCACCCGAGCAGGGCGCCGCTTGGGCCTGGGTCCGCGCGCACCTGGGACTGGAACCGGCTCGGCGCTCTGCCTCCACGGGGAGTGCTGGCGTGAACCCGAAACCTTCACCCCCAACGCAAACAGCACACGCTGGACGCCGGGGCACCTGGTGCGGCTGGAATCTTCCCGTCCCGCGCCTCCCCGGGGCGGGTGGGGCATTGCTGACCTGGGGGTCCGATTCTACCTCCCGGGAAAGCGTGAGAAAACAGGAAGACCGCGAAAGCCAGGGTGTAATTCTACGCCCCCTTCCCTCGGGGGTCGGGTGCGCGGAGCCGTCCCGGTCGTGTGAGACACCGCGACCCGGGACGTGGGTCCGCGCCTTGCACAAGCGTGAATCCGGCTGGATTCGCAGGTGGTGTGGGGGAAGCAACCATGAGTGCCTTTCATCTTCCGAAGCTGTACTGCCCGTTCCCGCAGGAGCTGAACCCCCTCATGGATTGCATCGAGGGCGAGGCGTTGGAGCGCTGGGCGAAGTACCTGGGCGTCCACGCGAGGCACTCGGTGTTCCGCAAGCTGCAGCGCAGCCACTTCCCCACGCTGCTGGGCCGCTGCCACCCGGAGGCGACGCAGGAAGCGATTCGCGCGGCGCTCGACTTCCTCATCTGGAACTTCTCGTGGGATGACCAGGTGGACGTGGGCGAGGTGCCCGCCGACTGGGTGCGCCAGCAGAGCGAGATGGCGCTGGCGGTGCTCAAGGGCGCCATTCCCTATCACGACGCGCCGCCGCTCCTGTGGCTGCTGGCGAGCATCCGCGAGAACATCGCCCAGCGCATGCCGGCGGAGTGGATGGAGCGCTTCATCCAGTCGTGCGCCTATTACTTCCAGGGCACCATCTGGGAGGCGGAGGTCCGCGGCAACCGCCAGTGCCTCGACGTGAAGACGTACATCGAGCTGCGCCGGCTGTCGGTGGGCACGTACATGGGCTTCACCCAGGTGGAGGCCATTGAAGGCTTCCTGCTGCCCGAGGAGGTGCTCGCGCACCCGGCCCTGGTGGACCTCATCCAGACGGCCACGGACATCATCGCCTGGTCCAACGACTTGTTCTCGCTGGCGCAGGATCTCAAGGACGACTTCCACCCCAACCTGGTGTTCTCCCTCCAGAAGGAGCACGGGGTGGAGCTGCAGCGGGCCATCGACGTGGCGGTGGAGATGCACGACGAGGCCGTGCACCACTTCCTCGAGCTGGAGAAGAACCTGCCCTCGTTCGGCGAGCACGCCGAGAACGTGGCCACGCTCGTCACGGGGGTGCGCCGCTGGATTCGCGCCAACGTGGACTGGTCCATCCAGACGGGCCGCTACCAGGAGGGCGCCGAGTCCGAGACGGCCCTCAAGCGCGCGCGCGTGGCCTGAGGGCGGTGCGCGGGCCGCCGGGAGGCTGGCTCCTGGCGGCCGGGGCGCGGGGTGCGGCTACTCCCAGGAGAAGTCCACCGTGCTCTCGGTGAGGCTGAGCTGCCGGCCGATGGCCTTGGTGTTCTTGAGCTGCGCGGCGGCGAGGATCTGCAGCACGGAGCCGGCGAAGTAGTGCACGGGCACGGCGTTGACGTAGGTGAGCCGGCCGCTCTTGGGCCCGCTCCACACCAGCGAGCAGGTGCCGTGGTCCCACGCCGTCTTGTAGGCGGTGGGCATGCTGTCCACGAGCCGCTTGGGCTCCTTGCCCACCAGCGACAGCAGCATCTTGCCCGTGGTGGACTCGAGGAAGCGCGGCGCGACGCGGAAGCCCAGCTGCTGCATGGCCCCGTCGAAGCCGCCGTACCTGCCGCTCAGCTCGTTGGCGCAGGCGTAGGTCAGCTTGAGGAAGGTGTTGACGGGGTAGGAGAAGAAGGCGGTGAAGCTGCCGCCGCCGGCCGCCTCGGTGCAGCGCTTGAGCGCCTCGAGGTCCCCATGGCTCTTCACCACCTCCAGGGCGGAGCCGAAGAGGAAGCCGCGCGTGGTGTCCTTGGGGCCGAGCGCCGCGAGCCGCTGCTCCAACTCGCGCTGTGCTCCGGGTCCCTGGGTCGGCTGCGCCGTCGACGTGCTGCTCATTGAGTTGCTCCCCCGCACGCGGGTTGCTCATCCTCGCCAGATGCTGGCGGCTCGCGTTGCGCCCGCTTTCTTAGCATGAAAGAGATTGCCGTGTGATGGGGTCCGGTGGCCCGTTGGGTGGCGCACTGGACCGCCCGCATCAAAGAATTGCACCCGCGTGGCATTCCCCCGCTAGAGGCCGAGGAACGCGAGCAGCGCGCCCAGGTCCTGGTCGGACAGGGCCTCCTGGCTGTAGGGCGGCATGTTGCCCCCCACGCCGAAGAAGCGGCCATGGCGCACCTTCTCGATGAACACCACGCCCGGGGACACGCCGGGGAAGAGCTCGCCGTACTCCTGGGAGACCTCGGGGAGGACGGGCGCCAGCGGGGTGAGCCGGCCCTTGCCGGTGTGGGCCGCGCCGTGACACTCCTGGCAGGCGGCCCGGTACACGTCCGCGCCCCGCGCGCTGCCGCCCCGGGGCACGTCGTCGATGTCCTTGACGAGGGTGAAGGGCTGCGCGGGAGTGCTCGCGTCCGGGCCGAGGCTCGCCAGGTACTCGTAGAGGGCTCGGCTCCTGGGGTCCTCGGGCGCGAGCGGCGCGGTGCCGCGCATGAAGGCCGTGTAACAGAAGCTCACCGCGTCCAGCAGGTTCGTCTCGTAGCCGCCCCACCAGTGGGGGCGCGAGGCCACGCCATGCAGCGACAGGCCGGTGTACAGCTTGTCCGCGGGAGGCGTGGCCGTGGTCGCGTGGCACGTGGCGCACGAGAAGGTGTTGTACTGGCTCTGAGAGAGCTTCGGGTCGCTGAAGAGCTCCTCGCCGTACTCGGCCGCGGGCGTCGGGCCACAACCGGCCACGAGCAGCGCCACGCCCCAGGCCCACCCCTTCATGGCTTCCTCCGGAGGATTCCCACCGAGTCGGGGAAGAGTCCCATCGTCACCGTCTTCGCCACCGTGAGCGTCTCCAGGTCGAGCACGTGCAGCGTGCCCGGGCCCACGTGGTCGCCCTCGCACACGGCCAGCGCGTGCGTGCCGTCGGGCGTCAGCTCCACCTGGTGCACGTTGAGGCAGCCGCTCGGGCCCAGGGCGATGTTGCCCTTCACCGTGGGCGGCGTGGTGGTGGTGTCGATGACGGCCACCTCGTCGTACTTCTGGTAGGGCATGTAGAGCGTCCGGCCGTCCGCGCTGAAGGCGCCGAACATGGGGACGCCGCCCCGGTGGAGCGTGTTGGGCACGTTGCGCTCGGGCCGCATGGCGAGCGTCTCGGGATCGAGCGCGTAGACGACATCGCTGTTGAGCGTGCTCACCCACACCGAGCCGTCCACGGGCGACAGGGTGAGCGCATAGGGCGAGTACCTCGGCGTGAGGGCGGTGCCCGCGCTGTCCGTCAGCTTGATGCGGGTGACGGGGTAGCTGGGGTCATCCAGCCGCACCACGGCCACCTCGTCCGAGATGCAGGCGACATAGGCGCGCTTCTCGTCGGGCGACAGGCGCACCGCGTGCGGGGCCGGGCACACGGGCACCATCGCCTTGCGTGCCAGGGTGTCCGCGTCGAGGATGGCCAGGCGCGAGTCCATCTTGCGCTCATCGGTGATGCCGGCCTTGGCCGCCTCGGTGATTTTGAGCAGGTCGAAGTGCGTCTGGTACAGCGTGTGGCCATCCGCGCTGATGATGAGGTCGCCCGGGTTGCGGTCCACGCGCACCGAGCCCACCAGCCGGTTGTCCTTCGCATCCAGCTTGAGGCAGTAGCCATCCGCGGTGCCGGAGCCGTGCGCCCCGTGAGGACCCGAGCCCGCGCCGGGCACGTAATAGGACAGGCCCACGTAGTAGGAGTCCGCGCGCGGTGACATGGCCGAGTGGTGCGGCCCCTCGAGCTCCACGGGGTTGAGCCCCACCGGGACGCGCGCGAGCTCGCCCCAGTCCGCCGCGCCCAGCGTGTCGAGGTCCAACAGGCTCAGCGTGTCGTCCAGGCTGTTGGTGACGACGATGCGCCCGCCGCCAATGGGAGGCAGCTCCTGGCGCGAGGGCCACGGCACATCGGCGCCGTACTCGAGCTCCGGCACGCGGGTGCCACTGCACGCCCCGAGCGCCAGCGGGGCGAGCAGCGCGAGCAGGGGACGTCTCACGGAGTGCTCCGGCGGAAGAGGCGCGGCGTCTCGAGGCGGTAGGGGCCCTCGGTGACGCCGTTCTGCACGAGGTAGGCGCTCATCACCTGCACGGAGAGGTCCTCGCTGGGGTGCTTGCCGAGCTCCGCCCACGTGGTGGCGTCCGGCTGCCAGGAGAGGTCCGAGGTGAGCACCTGGGCCAGGGGGCATTTGGCGCCGGGCGTGGAGATCTCCACCCAGTAGAGGTCCCCGGTGAACGGAGGCAGGTGCGCGTGGGCCGAGGGGAGGAGCAGGTCTCCCAGCCACGCGGTGAAGGAGCGCGAGGCGCGGGGCGCCACCTGGAGCGCGAGCGCGCCCTGCTGGGGACGCACGAGCGAGGCGCGCAGGGGCGAGGACCACTCGAAGGTGGGGGGCGTGGCCTCGGCCGGGAAGACCTGGCCCTCGGTGGGGGACAGGAGGGTGACGGCGCGCGAGGAGTCGGTGGGACGCTGCTTCACGTCCACCATGGCGCGCCAGGCCTCGTCGGTGGCCTTGCCGGCGTAGAGGGGCTCACCGCACTCGGTGGCGGCCGTGTCACAGGCGGACGTGGCCAGGGCGAGGGCGGCCACGCAGGCGGTGCTCAGGTGTCTCACGTTCATGGCTTTCAGGTCTCCGGGTTGCGTCGCGAGCGGCGGGAGAAGGGGGTGAGCAGGAAGAGGCCGGCCACGGGGAGCAGCCCTCCGGGCGACGAGCAGCCGCACGGGCCGGTCGAGGGCTGGGGCACGGGAGGCTCGGTGAGGGTGCCCGCGTCCTCGGACGAGCCCGCGTCCGGTGTACCGCCATCCGGGAGCGGCCCTTCCGGAGGCAGGGTGGGGTCGGCGCCGATGTCGGGCTGCGCGGCGAACTGGGGCCAGCGGGAGCGGCAGATGTCGTGCACCGGCGTGCCGGCCGGACATGCGGGGGCCTTGAGGTCGGGCAGGTTGAAGAGGGGCGTGTACGTCTGCCCCTCGTCGGTGGTGGTGGCCAGGGCCCAGTCGTGCACCCGGGTGGCACCGCAGACGTAGAGGACGTCGCCCTGGCGCTCCACGCACGCGTTGCCGTCGGGCAGGGGCATGAGCGTGGCGGCGGGGTCCCCCTCGCGCACGCGGAAGAGGCGCGTGGGCGTGGCGGCCCAGAGTGTCTTCGCGTCGGGGGAGACCTCCATGCCGATGAGGTACTCGTCGATGCCGTCGCGCGTCTGGTTCTCCGGGTGGAGGACGGACTGGAAGGTGTGGCCTCCGTCCCGGCTCTCCATCACGTACGTCCAGCCCTGCCAGGAGATGCGCGCCCAGAGCCGGTCCGGATCCGTGTCGGCCACGCGCAGGACGAACAGGTCATAGGCGCGCGAGTACTCGGACTGGTAGTCGGGGAAGGGCTGGGGAATGTCCTCCCAGGTGCCGCCCTCGTCGTCGCTGCGGTAGAGGTGCAGGCCAGTGGGCGTGCTGGCGGACACGTAGAGGCGCCGCGGCTCCGAGGGCGCCACCTTCACCGCGGTGAAGATGGAGTTGTCGAGCGCGTTGGGCGTGTTGCTCTGCAGCGAGGTGGGGGTGAACGTCTCTCCGCCGTCGTCGCTGCGGAACAGGCCGTTGGGCGAGCCGGAGCGGCCCGTCGACACCCACAGGCGCGCGGGGTTGGACGCGGGCGAGGCGAGCCCCATGGGCCACAGGCCCCGGGACTTGAAGTACGGGTGCACCTGCCACGTGCAGCCGCCATCGCTCGAGCGGGTGAGGTCCGCGCCAGTGGCCGCGAGCAGGGTGCCCTCGGGCTGCCAGAGGAAGGTTTCCGGGCGCCAGCCCCCATAGGCCATGGCCTCGGCGCACACCCAGTGCCATGTCTTCCCGCTGTCGCGGGAGATGACCGCGCCAAAGGTGGCGCCGACGAACAGGTCCTCGGGGTGGTCGCGGCGAAGGGTGACGCTGGTGGTGTCGGGGTAGCCCGCGTGCGCGAACGCGGGAGCGGCCCGCAGCACGAGCGTCGCCAGCACCCATCCGCGGCAGAGCGAAGTCAGGAGTTTCATGAGGAGACTCTCGGTGAGCGGTGCTCGCACGATAAACGTCGTGAAGTGCACCGTATACCGGGGTGTGGGGTGGGGGAGCCGATATGTGTTCGCTGCCCGCTCGTTCGCCGGGCGTGCTCGGAGGCCCGGGGTCGGAGGCGAGGCGCCCCCTCGCACGGGGGGCGGTATGGTGGGCGCTCCGAGCCACGAAAGGGAACGCTCACATGAGATGGATGTCTGGCACCTGGATCGTTCTGGCGGCTGGAGGCTTGTCGTTGTCCGGCTGCAACAAGGACGAGTCGGCTCCGCCCCCCACCACCGACTCGCTATCGGACTGGGTGGATGAAGGCCGTTATGCCGCGTGCGCGAACTACAGCAACCCTGCGCTCACCTGCGGGGACGAGGCCTCCTTCAACCTCTCCGGGTGTGATAGCGCCTCGCTGGCCAGTCTGCCGGCGGATGGCATCTACACGATGGTGTACCGCACCGACAGCGAGCTGCCCTCCATGGGCGCGGGCTCCTTTCGCATCTCGGCGGACCGCAGCCTCGACTCCTTCCGGGGCGTTCCTCCAGAGCGGCGGATCTCCGACTCGAGCTTCTTCCTGTCGAGCACGCGCTCGACGTCCTCGACCGTCACGGTGCGCAACTCACTGGTGGGCTGCCGCGCCGAGGGCAACCGGCTGTACGGCTGCTACGCCAACTGCCGCAATGGCAGTGTCACGGGCGCGGGCACTTTCATGGCGGTGAAGTGGGAGCCGCGCGCGGGCGAGTCGGAGGCCTCCGGGCTGCGGCTCACCTCCGAGTCGTTCGTGGAGCAGGGCCTGCCCGTGGATGTCTACGTCACCCAGGGCCACGCCTACGTGGTGTCCATCCGCAATGGGAGCGAGCCGGGCGGCCTCACGGTGTTCGACGTGAGCAACCCGTCCGCGCCGGTGCTGAAGAAGGTCATCAGCCTGCCCACGGACAACTACTGGAACGGCGTGTGGGCCAAGGGCAACGCGCTCTACGTGGGGAGCCAGAGTTCGGGGGCGATCGTCTTCGACATCTCCAACCCCGCGGATCCGCAGCAGGTGCGCAACGTGCCCTCGGGACAGGGGCAGCTCGACGTGCACACCGTCTTCGTGGAGGGCGACCGGCTGTACGCGATGGCCCCGAGCCCGGTGCCCAAGACGTTCATCTTCGACATCACGCAGCCCACGGATCCGAAGCTGCTCGGCGAGTACATGGAGCCGGGCGCCGCCGACACCGCTGGCGTGGGCTATCCGCATGACGCGCTGGCGTTCGACGGGCGGCTGTACATCAATCACTGGTCGAGCGGGTACGTCATCGTGGACGTGAGGGATCCGGCGCACACGAAGCGGCTGGGTTCATTCTCCTACCCGTACGCGACGAGCCACGCGAACGCGGTGGGTAGGTTCGGCGAGCGGCTCATCGCGTTCGAGGGCGGGGAGAACTGGGGCGCGCACCTGCGAGTGCTGGACGTGACGGACGCGGCGCACCCGAAGCGGATTGGCGAGCTCAAGCTGGGGGACAACGCCTCCATCCACAACATGGTGCTCAAGGGCGAGCGGCTGTACATCGCGCACTACCAGCACGGGGTGCGGGTGCTGGACGTGTCGGTGCCCGAGGAGCCGAAGCAGGTGGCGTACTACAACACCTTCCGGGAGACGGATCCGGAGCGGGGCGTAAGCTTCTACGAGGGGGCCATCGGCATGCGCGTGCCGGGAGACGGGTACGTGTACGTCGTCGACACCTCGCGCGGCCTGCTCATCTTCCCCGAGCCGTGAGGGGGCCCGAGCACGCCGCCCTGCCGGACGCGGTTGTCCAGCACGCGTATCTCGGTGGGGAAGGTCCTGTCAGGGGTGCGCTCGCGGCAAGGAACGAGGCCCCTTCCGGTCGCGCTTCGTCCAGACTGGTACGACCATCGGACCAGTTGCGGGAAAACGCGCCCGGAGCCTCCCCCCCTGATGGGACCTACTCAACCTGGCTTGGACCCGTCACTCAGGGTGCTCCATCGCGAGACCGTGCGCCTGGCGCCCCCTGAAGGAGATAGCCCCGTGAACCCGAGTCTCTTCCTCTCCCATGGAGCCCTGCGCTTGTTCTGCGCCACGGTGCTCCTCTCCGCCACCGCGTGCACGCACCGCGAAGCCGCGGAGCCCTCTCCCACGGAGCACCATCACGGAGCGCACCACGGAGCGATGCCGCATCGCTTCGAGGACGCGCAGGAGTGGGCCAGGCGCTTCGATGACCCCGAGCGTGACGCGTGGCAGAAGCCAGACGAGGTCATCACGGCGCTGGCGCTGCCGCCGGATGCGAAGGTGGCGGACGTGGGCGCGGGCACGGGCTACTTCGCGGTGCGGCTGGCGCGGGCCGTGCCCCAGGGCCGGGTGTACGGCGTGGACATCGAGCCGGACATGGCGCGCTACCTGGGCGAGCGCGCGAAGCGCGAGGGCTTGAGCAACCTGGAGGCCGTGCTCGCCGAGCCGACGGATCCCAAGCTGCCCGAGCCGGTGGACATGGTGCTCATCGTGGACACGTACCACCACATCGGCCAGCGGGTGGCGTACCTGAAGAAGCTCGGGGAAAAGCTGCGGCCCGGAGGCCAGGTGGTGATCATCGACTTCCGCGAGGCCTCGCAGAAGGGGCCGCCGCCGCAACACAAGCTGTCACCCGAGCAGGTGCGCGAGGAATTCGAGGCCGCCGGCTACCGGCGGGCCCGGGTGCATGATTTCCTCCCCGACCAGTACTTCCTGGTGTTCCAGCGCGGCTGAGCATCACAGCGCGATGGGGTGGGCGCGCAGCCACTCCTGGGTGCGGCGGATGCGCTCGGCGCCCGCGGGCAGGTTCATGCGCGCGAGCAGCTCGCGGTAGGGCTCGAGGTCCTCGGCCGTCCACCGCGTCCTGGCCTCCAGGTCCGCGCGCACCACCTGCTCCTCGGCCGAGCGCGCCTGGGGCTCGGCGCGCGAGGTGAGGATGGCCGCGAGCACCATGCGCACCGGCTCCGCCTCGAAGGACACCGCCGCGTCCGTATAGAAGTCGCGCGTCATATCCCCGAGCGCCACGTCCTTCGACAGAATCCGCATCCGCTCCAGCAGGCCCGCGAGGAGCTCCTTGTCCGAGTCCAGCGCCTCGCGCACCGCCGCCAGGAAGGCCGCCACCGCCTTGCCCCGCGCGGGCCCGTCCATCGGCGCCTTCAGCGCATTCAGGGGCTCCCACAGCACGCTGGTGAGCCAGAGCTGCTCCTCGGGCGTGAAGACGGAGGGCGTGTTGGGCTGGCGCATGGCCGCCTCCACCCGCTCGGCGCGCTCACGGGCCTCCTGGGCGATGCGCGCGGCCAGCTTCGGGTCCGACTCCACGTACTTCACCAGCGGCTCCATCTGCCCCTCGCCCGCCTGGCGCAGCACGTCGCGCGCCTCGTCCGGCAGGTCCGCGTTCTCCGCGAGCTTCTCCAGCTTCGAGGCCAGCTGCTGCCCATGGCGGGCGCCCCACTCGCGGAACTGCACGCCGAACACCACGTCCAGCACGGGCCGGTCCTCGGGCTGGAAGCCGCCCGTCTTCGGCGTGGAGGCGAGCAGCGCTCCCAGGCACAGCGCCTGTCTGTCTTCCGACGTCAGCCCGGGCGCCGCGGCCCGCGCCAGCAGCGTGGTGCGCAGCTTCTCGAGGAACGCGCGCGTGCCCAGCTCGCGCACCGTGCCCAGCCGCAGCGCGTTGCGCGCCTGGCCCGGGTCCCGGTCCACGGCGTCCTCCAGGCGCGCCAGCTCGCGCGTGACATGCGTGTCGAAGGCCGCGGCGTCGAAGCGCAGGCCGGGGACGGGGCCCCACTCGGCGAGCAGCTCGCCCAGCCGGTCCAACGTCTCGGAGACGCGCGTCATGTCCGCATCCCCGAGCATGGCCATCGCCGCCTGCGCATCCCGCACGAGCGCGGCCTGGGCGGCCTGGGCGGGCGCCACGGAAGCCTCCGCCGACTCCCGGGCCCTGTCCTCGGCGGCATGACAGGCCTTGTACTTCTTGCCACTCCCGCAGGGGCAGGGGTCATTGCGTCCGGGCTTGTGGGGGCTCACGTCCTCGCACCTCTCGAAGGGAAAAAAGAAGAGGCCCGGCACTCGGTGGTGCCGGGCCCCATCGCAGACCATGCCCTCTAGCAGGGCTGGCGTGTCACATCGAGTAACCGAGTGTCAGGCCAATCACATGGGCCGTGCCGGAATAGGTGCCGGGCAGCAGCTCGGAGGTGCTGCGCTGGTCTTGCAGCAGGACGAGCTGGTAGCCCAGGTCCGCCCGGAGGTTGGACATGCTGTAGCCCAGGCCCGCGGTGAAGTTCAGGCGGCTGGCGTCCGGCAGGTCCGGGGTGAGCGTTTCCTCGGGGGTGGGCGTCGGGTCGTAGATGAAGCCCAGGCGCAGCGCCAGGGCGTCCATCACCTTGTACTCGCCGCCCACGTGGAAGCTCCACATGTCCTTCCACCGCTTGGGCAGCGGCTGGTTGGGCGCGCCTCCAGGAGGGCTCTCCAGCACGAAGAGGAGCTCCTGGATGGTGGACCACTCCATCCAGTTCACGTCCGCGGCGAGCGTCAGCTTGCTCACCGGGGTGAAGGACGCGCCCAGCCCCACCGAGGACGGCATGGTGACGTCCAGGCTGGCGGGAGTGTCGGCGAACACCGGGGCGAACGGCGCCGGGATGTCCCGGAAGTCCGCCGTGCCCTGGGTGTGGAACGCCACCCGGCTGCGGTAGGTGGCGCCCAGCGTGAGCAGCTCCGGCAACACGTCCACCTGGACGCCCGCGTTGAAGCCGAAGCCCCAGTCGTTGGTGGACAGCTTCACCGTGCTCTCGGGCGTGGTGCCCAGCGGCAGCGAGCGCGTGATGCCCACCGAGCCGTAGATGATCTGCGCCCCGGCTCCGATGCGCAGCCACTTCAGCGGTGCGTAGGCCAGCGTCGGGTTGATGTCGAAGGTGGTGACGCTCGACTCCAGGGCGATCTGCCGCCCGACGAAGTCAGCCGGCCACTTGCTGTTGGCCCCGAAGGGCGTGAAGACACCCACGCCCGCCGCGAACTGGTCGGTGAGCTTGTAGGCGAAGTAGGCGTGCGGTGGTGGCGCGGCGGTGTTCTGGTCCTGCTCCGGGGCCCCCGCGATGGCGGGCGTGAAGCCCAGGTTCACGAGGATGAGGGTATCACCGAGCTGGGCGTCCAGCTTGTTGATCCCCAGGATGCCCGCCGGGTTGTAATAGATGGACGAGGAATCCCTGGTGCTCGCCACGCCCGTGGAGCCCATGCCGGTGGCACGGGAGCTCTGGGTGTCGATGGCGAGGCCCGCCGCCTGGCTGGTGCCGGCGGCGAGCAGGGTCAGAACCGTGAGTGTCTTCTTCATGCGCGAGTCCTTTCTCGCGTTGCGTGATTACGGCTGGAGGAACTGCACCACGTCGGACTGTGCTTGTACGGCAGTGGGGGTACTGCTGAAGAGGAAGCCGTGGCGGGAGTTGGGGGGCAGCTCCGTGTCGGAGGGGTCGTACTTGATGGAGCTCAGCAACTTCGAGCTGCCGCCGCGCAGGTTGGCCGAGTTCAGCAGGGCCTGGGTCGTGGAGTTGGGGATGATGGTGTCGCGGGTGATGTACTGCACCAACGCCTCGCGATCGGCCGGCACCTGGGTCCCGTTCATGACGTACCACGAGTAGTTGATTGGATCTCCCGGGTCGAGAATCCACTGCCCGCTGCGCACGAAGGTGTCGAACGCCGGACTTCCCTGGGGCATGCCCTTGGAGGCAAGCGTCGAGTAGAGAATCGTCTTCATCGCCACGAAGTTGGGGTCCGTGGCCTCGGCGAGCACCTGGGTGAGGTAGCCGCCAGGGACGTTGAGCACCACGCTGTGCACGTCCGGAGACACGGCGGTGTAGAGCGTGCCGAGGATGCCGCCGAGGCTCTGGCCCACGTAGTCGATGCGGGTGGCGTCCACCGTGACGCCGGCCGACGAGAGGCTCGCGTTCATGCCGCCCTTGAGGACGCGGGAGACCTGGGCGAGGTCGAGGGCCTGGTGGCGGAAGTTGTCGCGGGTGACGAAGAAGTTGGCCAGGTCCAGCATGTTCCAGCCGGAGATGGTCACCGAGCCGTCCGAGTTCTTGCGGAAGGTGCCGCCCTCGCACACGTCGCCGTCGAGGCAGCGGCCCTGGTTCACGCCGGAGCAGGTGAGGTCGGCCGTCGCGCTGGTGTGGTCGCAGGCCGCGGGGGTGGTGACGCCGGTGCGGGCGATGCAGCGGCCGTAGGTGGGGCTGGCCGGCTCCCTGTCGCACTGCTGCTTCGCCGGGTCGGCGCAGGCGAAGTCATCGGTGGCGGTGGGGGTGGTGGGCTGGAAGAGCACGGCGGAGCCCACGCACGAGCTGCGCTCGCCGTGCTTCACGGAGTCGATGGCGAGGGTCGCGCGCCCGGTGGTCGCCAGCGTGTTGGCGATGGCCAGCGCGTGCTGGTGGTTGCCGCGCAGACCGTGGCCGAAGAGGGTCACCGGGTAGCCGCCCGCCGGCTCGGCCGAGTTGGGCACGAACAGCAGGAAGGGGATGCGGTCGTAGCGCAGCAGGTCCGGGTTCTTCGTGGCCAGCAGGTCCGGGCGAATCATGCCGCCCGGGCCCGTGAGGGCCATGGGCACCACGAGCTCGCCCTGGAGCACCTTGGCGAGGTTGCCGCGCGGAATGCTCTTGGCATCCATGATGGGGAAGAAGGTGCTGCTCGCGTCCACCACGTACTTCGGCGCGTCCGGCAGGCGCGCATCGGAGCCAATCGCCACGGGCAGGTCGTGCAGCTGCTTGAGCGTGCTCACGGTGCTCTGCGTGGTGAAGGCCCACGCCAGGGTGAGGTCCTTGCGCGGAATGCCGCCCTTCACCAGTCCGTCGATGAGTGGCTTGAACGCCTGGCGGCCCGCCTCGAGCTGCATCGCCTGCGCGTCCAGCACGCCGGACACCGTGCTCTTGTTGCTCGCGTCCACCAGCGGCGCGCTCGAGCGCAGCAGCGCGAAGGCGCCCGCGGGCACCACGCGCTTGCCCTGCTCGTTCTTCAGGCCCGACGTCAGCACCGCCGCGTAGGTGGTCTTCTCGTTGAGCGGAATGCTCGGGACGAGCTGGAGCTGGGAGGGATTGTTGGGCTGCGTGCCGTCCGCCTTCAGGCTGCTCTTGCAGTCCAGGCAGACCTTCACGCCGCCCTGGGGCACCGCGCCGGTGGCGGTCACCTTGAGGAAGCGCGTGGAGGCGGTGAGCAGCGAGGCGTCCAGCTTGCCCACGTCGATGGCGCCGCGCGTGTCGCTGTTCTCCGACACGATGGGGGAGGTGGTGGAGAAGCCATCCAGCAGGTTGAGGCCCTGGTAGAGCGTCTTCACGTCCTCTGAGGCGCCCGGGGGAATGGGCAGGTTGACGTGCGTGCCCGAGGCGTCGCGGGCGAGCAGCAGGTCATTGGGGAAGGGGATGACGCCGTTGGCCGGGTCGAACACCAGCTCGGGCAGGCTCATCACGGTGAACGTCCACAGGATGGCCACGTCGTCGCGCTTGACGCCCTGGGTCTCCAGCACGTCGAGCACCGGAGCATACCCGGCGCGCAGGGCCTCGAGGCGCAGCGCGGTGGCCGCCTGGTCCCGGAGGCGCTCGGTCTCGTCCGTCTTCGTGCTGGGGATGACGGGCGTGGCGGCGCGGCAGGTGTCGGGGCTCGGCTCCACGCCCTCCTGGCAGTTCACGAGCGGCGTGGGGAAGCGCAGCAGCGCCCACGCGGGCGAGGCCACCAGCGTCTTGCCGCCGGTGCCCTTCACGCCATTGGCGCCGCCAATGACAGCCACCGCGTAGCGGCCGCCCTTGGGCCAGCCGGAGGTCGGCGGCGTCACGGTGAGCAGGCCCTTCTGCGAGTCATAGCCCAGCGCCGGCGTCACGGCCGGCAGGTGGAGCTCGGGCCGCAGGTCCAGCACCAGCACGTTGCTCGCGCTGAGCGTGGCCGGGTCCACGTCCGGAATGGGCGTGGAGGCCACCGCCGACGCGGGGAAGCCGTCGAGCGTGTTCAGGTAGTCGCGCGTGAACTCCTGCTGCGCGGGGGGCGAGTTGGGATCGATGGGTGCTTCCACCAGCCCCGTCTTCGGGTTGATGGCCAGGTCGTTCGGCGTAGGGACGACGGGCGGCACCGCGCCGGGATCGAACTGCGCGACCACCAGCTCGGCGGGGTTGACCTCAGGGGGTTGGACTTCGGGCGCACACGCGGCACTGCCCAGGGCGACAGCCCCGACGACCCACAGCTTCCTCATGGAAGGGAACCTCTCGATGTGGAGGAGACGACGGTGCAGGGCGTAGCACGTTCGTCGCTCCTGGAGGAACCCACACATGACGTGACGCGTCGAGTCATCAGGGCGGTAAGTTTGAGTCGCACCCAATGGAGTCGCATCCCCGCCTCGCGGGCCATGAGGCGTCTATTCCCAGACAGAGAGGCGCGGGGAGGAGGGGGCGCGGCGTCCGGGCGGCGGGCGTGGGGCCGACC
Source organism: Archangium sp. (assembly GCF_045802675.1). Classification (GTDB taxonomy): domain Bacteria; phylum Myxococcota; class Myxococcia; order Myxococcales; family Myxococcaceae; genus Archangium. Next base: position 241,770 of record NZ_JBJMQO010000042.1, read on the forward strand.
CGTCGCGTCGGGTGGGAAAGGGGCGATGCTGGGGCCCCCGGCCCGGTATAGGTTGGACGCATGAAAAGACTGTTCGGCGCGGTGATGATGATGGCGGCCGTGGGCGTGGCCCAGGCCCAGACGCAGCAGACTCCCCCCGCGGCCCCGCAGGCGCAGCCGGCCCCGCAGGGCGCTCCCGAGGCGGGCGGCCTCACCTGGACGGCGCCCGCGGGCTGGGAGTCGCAGGGCGCTCGGCCCATGCGCGTGGCCACCTACCGCATCGCTCCCGCCAAGGGCGACACGGACGGGGCGGAGCTGGCCCTCTTCTACTTCGGCGAGGGCCAGGGCGGCGCGGTGGACGCCAACGTGAAGCGCTGGCTGGGCCAGTTCCAGAAGGCGGACGGCACCCCGGTGATGGAGAAGGACGCGCACACCAAGAAGGAGACCGTCAACGGCCTGGCCGTCACCACCGTGGACGTGAAGGGCACCTATACCGGCGGCGGCCCCATGATGGGCCCCTCCACCCCCAAGCCCGGCCACCGCCTGCTGGGCGCCATCGTCGAGGGCCCCCAGGGCCCGCTCTTCTTCAAGCTCACCGGCCCCGAGCGCACCGTCGCCAGCGCCGAGAAGGGCTTCCACAAGCTGCTCGAGTCGGTGAAGAAGAAGTAGGGAAAAACTTTTCCCACCCAGCCTCTGAATTCTTGAGAGGGATTGCGGCCCCCGTTCACAAACGGTGGGCCGCGTCCATCCAGTGACACCCTTGAACGTCGGACCGCGGACGCGGGCCCGGCCCGGGTGTCCGGGGCTTCACACGCAACACCGTTCCCACTGCACGGCGTGCACTCCGGACACACGTTGAGTGTCGAGCCGGGCGTGTGCACTCCGACCCACCCAAGCAACCCCACGAGTGGCCGCTGCACCAGGGCTCCTCCTCCCTGGAGAGGGGAGGTGCGTCCACATCCCCAATGTCTTGAATGGAAAGAGCCATGAGAAGTCCCACGAAGACGAGTCCCTGGCCGTCCCCCGCGGCCGTGCTGACGATGATGATGCTGGCCTCGCTCGGGGCCGGGTGCGGCCAGCAGCGGCAACCACCGGCCGAGTCCTTCGACAAGCGCGTGCTCGCCGAGGACTCGCGCGCCATGGCGGACCTCTACGCGCAATGGCAGCGCTCCCTCCATTCGCAGGGGCTGAAGACGGGCGCCAACCAGCAGATGCCGCTCGTGCTCTCGGAGGAGGTGCAGTACCGCTTCGTGCTCAACCGGCTCAAGGCCCGGGGCTTCAGCCCGGAGAACGCCCCGCGGCTCTTCAAGCACCTGGCGGAGCTGCACGGCCGCAAGGCTCCGCCCGAGCGCCCCATGGGGACGCCGGGCCAGGCGCGGGCCGCGGGCGTGTCCGGCCCGGAGGCGAGCGAGGAGGTGTGGTGCGGGCACATGATTCCCATTGGCGCCGAGGGCAGCGACGCCACCCGGGCCCGCTTCCAGGGCACGGCCCTCACCTCCTGCTTCGGCGGCTCGGACTACGCCTACGTGGACCTCACCGCCTTCGCCACGGACTCGCACCAGCAGGTGTTCGAGCACCTCGACTCCGCGTACGACGAGGAGTACGCCGGCAAGGTGCTGGAGACGGCGCCCCTCACCGTGTCCCTCGCGCGCGACGGCGGCAAGCAGCTGCTGGCCGACTCGCTGGCCATGGCCTTCAACGAGCTGACGGGCCAGGAGCAGCTCACCTATACGTCGGTGACGGCCACGCCCGCCTCCATGGACATGGATGGGGACATCGTCGTCGAGCACCCGCGCGAGCTGCTGAATGAGATTCCGTGGGACCAGGCCATCCGCGTGTGCCTGGAGCGCGGCAGCGTGCATGGTTTCCTCGACTGTGATTACGGCGCGGTGCGCGTGCTGCCGGATGGCACCTGGGAGCCCTTCCCGAGCTCGGGCGCCACGGGCATCGCCGCGGTGGACGCCGCCGCCTCCAAGGCCACCGCCGCGGGCGGGGGCACGCCCACGTGGATTCCGGACCGGAGCGCCTACTGGGAGCCGGCGGTGAAGCCCTTCGATCCCACGCGCTTCCAGGTGCCCGCGCGCGGCGTGGTGCGGCCCCACATCCTCCCGGAGTGCACGGTGACGAAGGTGACGAGCAAGGTGGCCGCCATCCTGATGGACTCGGGCGGGTGGTGCGCGGCGGGCTCGTCTCCCGGCACCCTGGTGGGCAAGGGCGAGCTGCCCTTCGTGACGCCCACCATGCCCGGCGAGTACCCCTTCGACGGCATCATGGACTTCGGTACGGGCAACTGCGTGGACAACGCGCAGAACGTCCGGCTGGAAATCTGGACCTACGCCGAGGGCACCTGCCCGGATCCGTGGGGCGGAGCACCCGAGCCCTTCCGGTGCCCCGCGAAGGTGGAGGTGAAGCCCGTGGACTACAAGCGGGTGTGCTTGGCGGAGGGGACGCGGGTGACGCGGGCGGATGGCCAGCCGGTGACGGTGGAGCAGGTGAAGGTGGGCGACAAGCTGCTGGCCAATGGCAAGGGCCTGGCGCTCACGGTGACGACGGTGCACCGCGGGGGCGAGAGCAAGCCGCTGGTGAAGCTGCGTGACGACCAGGGCCACGAGGTGCGGGTGACGGAGACGCACCCCCTGGTGTCGGCCCAGCGTGGCGTGGTGCAGGCGGGCGAGCTGAAGACGGGCGAGGCCGTGCTCACCCGCGCCGGGGTGCGCAAGCTGGTGAGCGTGGAGCGCGTGCCCTACGAGGGGCGCGTCTTCAACTTCTCGCTGGGCACGCCCGGGGAGCTGGCCGGCCAGGGCCCCGAGGCCCATACGATGTTCGCCAACGGCTTCCTGGTGGGGGACAGCCTGCTGCAGACGGAGCTGGAGAAGCAGAAGCGGGTGGATGCCCGGCAGGTGCTGGCGCGGCTCAATGGCGCCTGGCACGAGGACCTCCGCCTGTCGCGCGCCCGGCACGCGAAGAAGTAGCGCGCGGGCCTCGTGCCCGTCTCGAGGGGCCGTCCCGGAGCACCGGGGCGGCCCCTTCGCTTTGCGGGGCGGTGTGGGAAAAGCTTTACCCAATCCTTTCTACAGACATGGGCAGGGGTTTCCTGAAATCCGTTCACGTCCGCCTGGGCGCCCATCCCGGCGGATGCAAGTCATTGTCTGCTGCTCGCGGGTTTTTCCAGATAGGTGTCTTTGTTTAGACATGCAGGGAAATGCTTTTCTCCGCCTGGCTTCACTTCCCGAGAGGAATCCCCACGTTGCTGGACGAACGGGCGAGATGAGCGATGGGCACTCCCGAAGCACCGCGGCCCCCCGCTCTCCTCCCCACGTTCGTCCTCCCGGGTGCCCGGGAGGAGCCGATTGCCGCTGTCGTCCCCTAGAGGTGAAACCCCATGAACGTGTCTTCGAAGTCCTCCTTCCGGGCGCTCCCGCGTCTGTTCTCGGCCCTGGTGGGCCTGACGATGTTGGGCGCCGGTTGCAGCCAGCAGAAGGCGCCCGCGCAGCCGCAGGAGGCGGAGCGCCAGGCCATGGCCGCCGAGTCGCTCCACATGGCCCGGCTCTATTCGCAGTGGCAGCAGCAGGTGGAAGCCCAGGGCCAGGGCGGACACAAGAAGGCGGGCGGCAGGCAGATGCCCATCGACCTCGCCGATGACACGCAGTACGGCTTCGTGAAGGACCGCCTCAAGGCGGCGGGCAACACCCCGGAGAACTCGCCGCAGCTCTTCCGCCGCCTGGACAAGGCGCGCAAGGACAAGAAGAGCGGTGGCCCGAGCACGGCCCGCGAGGACCTGCTCACCGCCACGGGCGCCGTCGAGTCCAAGGACACCGAGTGGTGCGGCCACCTGCTGCCGCTCACCGACGTGGACACGGGCAGCTCCACCGAGGCCCGCTTCCAGGCCACCAGCCTCGTCTCCTGCTTCAACGGCTCGGACTACGCCTACGCCGACGTCACCGCCTTCGCCACCAACCCCGAGCAGACGCAGTTCCGCGTGCTCGGCACCCAGTCCCTCGAGGAGTACGCGGGCACGGTGCTCGAGACGCCTCCGGTCGACTTCCGCATGCAGGTGGGCACCGGGGAGATGCTCGTGGTGGACTCGGTGGCCATGGCCTTCGACGAGGCCACCGGCGAGACGCACTTCTCCTACGCGATGACCGAGTCGTCCGTGGTGGCCACCGGCGTCATCAACATCAACAACCTGGAGTTCTCGCACCCCCGGGAGCTCATCGGCCGGCACCTTTCGGACAACCCCATCCGCACCTGCCTCGAGCGCGGCGCCATCGCCGGCTTCATGGATTGTGATTACACCTCGGGCAGCAAGGACCCGGCCACGGGCGTCTTCACCCCCTTCGGCCGGCCCTACACGGGCCTCGCCGCGGTGGATGCCGAGGTCAGCCTGCGCACCGACATCTGGACCGCCGCCCGCAACTCCTACTGGGAGCCCGCGGGAGGCTATGACACCTCCCACCTCTACCTGCCCATGCGCGGCGAGTACCTCGTCACCGTGCCCGAGGACTGCACCGTCAACTCGCTCGACAGCGATGTGGTGATCGTCCTGATGGAGAAGGGCGGCGTGTGCGCCGCGGGCAAGGACCCGGGCACGAGCGTCGCCAAGGGCAGCATCCCCTTCAAGACGCCCTACCGCGACAGCTACTACACCTCGCGGATGCATGCGCCCATCGACGGGCTGGCGGACTTCGGCAAGGACTGCCTGAGCGCGTACCAGACCACCCGCCTGATGATTCGCTCCACCCTCAAGGCCAGCTGCGCCACTTCCCCCGGCTCGTTGAGCGGGCCCTATCCCTACATCCGCTCGCGCTACATGGACATCTACAACGTCGACTGGAACAACGCCTGCCTCGCGCAGGGCACGCGGGTGATGAAGGCGGATGGCCAGACGGTGGCGGTGGAGCAGGTGAAGCGGGGTGACAAGCTGCTGGCCAACGACAAGGGCCTGGCGCTGACGGTGACGGCGGTGTCCCGCGGCGGCGAGAGCAAGCCCATGGTGAAGCTGCGCGATGACCGCGGCGGCGAGGCGCTGGTGACGGCCACCCACCCGATGGTGACGGCGAAGCACGGCGTGGTGCAGGCCGGCGAGCTGAAGGCGGGCGAGGCCCTGCGCACCCGCACCGGCACCGCGACGCTGGTGAACGTGGAGCGCGTGCCCTACTCCGGGGACGTGTTCAACTTCGCGCTCGGCACCCCGGAGGAGCTCGCCAGCGTGGGCCCCGAGGCCCATACGATGTATGCCAATGGCTATCTCGTGGGGGACAGCCTGATGCAGACGCAGCTGGAGAAGCAGCGCGTGCGTGAAGCCAGCGAGGTGCTGACGAAGCTCGACGCCGCCTGGCACGAGGACTTCCAGCGGCACCAGGCCCGCCAGGCGCGCCGCTGAGCGCACCCCCCGGCCCTGGCCGGTGAGGGTTTCCGAGGGGCCGTTCCGGGCACACCCGGGGCGGCCCCTTCTGTTCTGGCCCGGCTCAGAACGGGAGCCAGGAGGGCTTCACGCTCTTGGGATTGCTCAGCGTGTAGGCCAGCTGCGACTTGAGGTCCCCGTACGCCTGGTTGTCCAGGTACATCGCCTCGATGCGCTGCTTGCCCACCTTGAGCTCGATGGGCTTGCCGCCGTCCGCCGGCTTCGCCACGAGCATGTCCCCGCCCGTGTAGCTCACCTGGTAGTGCTTGCCCTTCACGTCCACCGGCAGGTCGAAGCGCACGTCCTTGGGCACGTTCGCCGAGTAGTTCGTCCCCTTCGAGCCCGGCACCCTCAGGTCGTCCAGGAAGTTGCGCAGGAAGCCCCGCGTCACCTCGCGCGACTGCCCGTCCAGCGCCGGGTCCACCTTGGCGTCGTAGCCGAACTTCAGCGTGCTGTCGCTCTTGCTCGGGTCGTTCAGGTCCCACGTGGGCAGCGACAGCATGAACTGGTTCGACTTGGGCTGCGTCCGGTCCAGGTAGTCGTTGTAGTCCGACGCCGAGTCCTTCATCAGCGTGTAGCCGTTGAGCGCGTTCCACAGCACGTTCGTCGTGTCCAGGTTGCCCCCGGGCAGCGGCTTCGTCGTGTCGCTGTGGCTCGCCGGGTGGCCCGAGGAGCGCGTGGAGAGCGACGCGCCAATCTGCGGCAGGTCGTTCTTGTTGTAGCCCATGGGCAGGTTGTCCAGCGCGCCGCCGTCCGTCAGGTGCATCCGCCGGCCCGTGGTGGGGTCCACCACCTGCACCGGCTCGAAGACGCCCGGAATCGCCATGGAGGCGCGCACCGCCAGCGCCACCGGCGTGTCCGGCGTCGTCTCCTGGCTGAAGACGAAGATGCGGTCCTTGGGCGTCGTCATCCCGCCCGAGCCCGCGCCGGAGTCGTAGTCCTTGGTCGCCAGAATCTGCAGCGGCACCTTCAGGTCCGCGAACGTCACCGGCCGGTCCGTGATCCCCGTCAGCCGGCGCAGCTCCTGGTCCACCAGGTCGAAGGCCTTCTGTCCATTGAGGAGGCCTCCGTCCTTCATGTCCAGGTCCCAGTCGTACAGGTCGCTCAACCGGGGATCCTTCGCCAGGGCTTGAATCTCCGCGGGGCCCGCGCCCGAGGCCGCGAACGCCGCCGCGATGGAGCCCGCCGACGTGCCGCTCAGGCTCGTGGGCACCACGCCCAGGTCATACATCTCCGCGAGCATCGCCCCGTAGCGCTTGCCCTTGCCGCCGCCGCCCTGGAGGCTCAGGTGCACCCCCACCGGCTCTCCGTCCTTCACCGGCATGCCCAGCTCGGCGCGCCGGGCCGCCACCGCCGCGCGGTATTGCTCGGGCGTACGCGCCGTGCGGACCGACGAGCCCTCACCCAGCTTCAGCTCGCGCGGGCCCTGGCCGAAGAGGAAGTCCATGGGCGCGGGGGGCTTCGTCACCGGGGTGCCCGTGGGGAAGCGGCTCGCGTTGAGCTTTCCGCCCGGCAGCTCCTTGGCGAAGAACTGCGGATCCACCCACAGTGCGCCCGGACGCGGCGCGGTGGTGCGGGTGTAGCCGTAGTCCGCCTTCAGCTTGCCCTCGGTCGTGGCCAGCTGCTTCTGGAGCTCGGCGTAGCGCGGGGTGGCGGGGGAGGTCATCCCCAGCTCCAGGGTCAGCTGGCGCACCTTGCCCAGCGTGTCGCGGAAGTCCTTCGTCTGTTCGACCAGCTGCTTGCCCTGATCGTCGTGCACCTTCGGAGGGAAGATGCGCTCGAGCACGTTGCGCAGGTCGCCGATGTCGACCTTCTTCAGCGCGTCGAGCGGAATCTGAAGCGGCTTGCCCGTGAGGGTGATGCCCGCCCAGGGCGTCGCTCCAGCCGGACGGTTCAGCGCGGGCAGCTTCGCCTCGAAGGCGTCCACCACCTGATGGACGTGGGTGTTGACGCTCTGGGCCGCGTGCTGAAGCGCCTGGCCCACCTTCGCGAGCGGGTTGGAGGGAGCCGTCTCGGGCTGGCGCCGGAGGGGGGTCGGGATGGACGAGCCAGTGGGCTTCACGGACATGGTGGAGGATTATCTCTCAATCCCCGCGAAAGTTGCTGGGGGGGGCCCCGGAGGGAGGGGCGGGCGCGCGGCAGGGGGATTGCTACGGCGGGGGAGGGCCCACGTGGGCTCTCATCCTGGAGGTAGCCGTGACGCACCGCACCGCCGAGCCCCAAATCGTTGCAATGCCTGACATCATCCTCTATCCGCGGGATACGGTGATGCGCGCGCTCGAGGTGATGCACCGTTACGGCGTGCACCTGTTGCCAGTGGTGGATGAGCGACACGGGGAAGTCCTCGGCCATGTGTCCGAGGAAGAACTGCACCGCATCTGGTCCACGCTCCCGCTGGCCCGCATGTCTGAAATTCTGACCGCTCGCGCGGCCATCGCTTCGGAAGGAATTGCAGAGGAGCGGCCGTCGCGGCTGGTGTTCGTGCCCGGCGGGCAGGGCTCGCGCTCGAGCTGGGTGCACTAGCGCGCGTCCGCCACCCGACGAAGGGCGGCGACGACATCCCCGGGCACCTCCTCCTGGAGGAAGTGGCCGGCGGCGGTTTCGGTGACTCGGGCGCGCGGGAGGGCTTCGCGGTGACGCCGCAGTGCCCGGCCGAGGATGGGATCCTTCACTCCCCACACCAGCTCCACGGGCCCTGCGAAGGAGCGGGCCCAGGCCTCGCCCTCGGTGAGCTCCGCCACGGTGGGGTGCTCCGGGTGGTTGGGCACCATGCGCGCCAGCGCGAGCGGCGCCGCCCTGTCCCTCACATGGCGCAGCGGCCACGCATAGGCCCTCGCCACGTCTCCCGAGATGGAGGCCGGGTCTCCCTGCGTGCGCCCGAGAATGGGCAGCGGGAAGTTGAACAGCCGGAAGGCCACATCGCTCACCAGCGGCAGGTGCGAGAAGCGGTGGAAGGCCGTGGTGCGGAAGCGCACGGGCGCGAGCAGCGAGGTGTTCATCACCACCAGGCCCGTCACCCGGCCGCCCGCACGCGCCGCCATCCACGCGCCGATGGGGCCTCCCCAGTCCTGTACCCCGAGCACCACGTCCTTCAAGTCGAGCGCCTGGACGAATTCCAACAGGGACTCGCCGTGGCGCCGCAGCGTGTGCGCGGACAGCTCGCGCGGCTTGTCGCTCAGCCCCAGGCCGATGAGGTCCGGCGCCACCACGCGCAAGCCCGCCCCCGCCAGCCCCGCCATCACCTTCCTATAAAGGAAGGACCAGGTGGGGTTGCCGTGCAGCAGCAACACGGGGCGTCCGGTGCCCTCGTCCACGTAGTGCATCCGCCCGAAACGCAGCGGGAGGTAGTTGGAGCGATGGGGGTAGAGCCGGGTGATGAAGCTGGGAAGTTCGCTCATGGGCGGAAGAGCCTCGCACTTCCGTGCATGGTGAACACCTTGGCTGTTCCAAGTGCCGTGTTCTCGACGACCTGCCCCCGGGTGCGCGGCGAGATCGCTCGACGCTTGCCAGCCTTGGGCAGGTCGCCCCCACGCCAACCGGTGGGGGCCTGAGGAGGCGTGGCATGAAGGCAGTGGCAATCATCCTCGCCGCGGGGGAGGCCAGGCGGATGGGCTACCCCAAGGCGATCCTCGAGCACGAGGGGGGTAGGAGTTTCCTCCAGTCGCTCGCGTCGACGTTTGGCAAGGCCGGCTGCTCGGTCATCGGCGTCATCGGCAAGGAGGCCGAGGCCGTGAGGGAGCAGCATCCCGCCATCCACCTCGTGGAGAACGAGCGGTGGCAGGACAGTCAGCTCGGCTCGGTGAAGGCGGGACTGGAGGCGGCATTCGAGGACGGCGCGGACGTGGTGCTCCTGCACCCCGTGGACATGCCCTCCCTGCGCGCCACCACGCTCAAGTCGCTCATCAAGGCCATGGGGGACTCGGTGGAGGCCATCCGCCCCGAGTTCGAGAACGCCGCGGGCTTCCCCATCATCCTCTCGCGCGGCGCCGCCGAGCGCATTCGCGACCGGGACTCGGGGGAGACGACGCTGGAAGGGGCCATCAAGGCGATGCAGGTGCGCCGCATCCCCGTGAAGGACCCGGGCGTCGTCGTCAACATCAACACCCCGGAGACGTACGAGCGGCTGTTCGGCTCGGCGCCCAAGCTGGCTCCGCCGCCCAAGCGCCGGGGCAAGAAGGAGGGCACCCCCGTGGGGACCTCGGCCGGCGCGCCCATGGAGGCCGCCTCCGAGGGTATCTCGGGCAAGTGAGCCCGCGCGGCCCCCACCCTTTTCCTTCACGCGGGGAAAGGGGCGGGGCGGGCCCGGTCAGATGTTCAGGCCGAGGCCCGCGTAGGGGCCGCTGAAGTAGTCCCGGTGGAGCTGTCCGTCCACGTGGCCCGCGTCATCCAGCATCGTCACCCGCCACCCGCCGCGCAGCGTCAGCACGCCCAGGTGCAGGGCGAGCCCCGCCTGCCCATCCACCTGGTGGTAGGGGATGAGCACGAGCTGCCCGCGGCTCTCCACGTCGAGCGCGCCCACCAGGCAGTGCTCGAAGGAGGCGGCCACGCTCGGGCCCACGAAGGTGGCGTCCGGCGCGCGCGCAATGGCCATGCCGAGCTCTCCGCGCAGCCGCCCGTGCTCGCTCGAGTACAGCGCGAACGTCAGGTGCCCCGAGTACAGGCCAATCCTGTCCACGCCCGACGTCCCGTCATCCGCGCGCAGGGTGAGCGAGGAGACGGCTGCGGACACGCCGAACCACTCTCCCTCGATGCCCAGGTTCACCCCCAGCGCCGAGCCCTCGCCCAGCGCCTGTCCCTCGACGCCGAAGCGGAGTAGCACCTTGCTGCGGTTGCCCTCCTCCACGCGCTGCTGCTGCTCGGCGACGGGCGGCCGGTACGAGTACATCGGCGGGCTGCCCTCCTCGTTGACGGGGGGGGTGGTCTCGACCGTCGCCTCGTAGGCGCGCACGTGCTCCGCCGTCTCCGCGACGTCCGCGACGAAGGAGATGATGTTCAGGATGGCCCCCACGGTCCTCACCGCGCCAGAGCCGCTGTGGCCGCTGGAGCCGCCGTGGTGGCTGCTGGAGCCGCCGCTGCTGCTGCCACCGCTGTCGCTCGAGCCCACCGGCGTGGCGTCGTGGGTCTTGCTGTCGCTGCTGGAGCTCGAGCTGGAGCTCGAGCTCGAGGAGTTGGAGCGCTTGCCGAAGCGGGCCTGCGCGGTGCCGGAGTGGAGCAGCAGGCCAGTGGCCAGGGACGCGCACAGCAGTTGCCGGAAGTGGGGCACGGGATTCTCCAGGGAGGGAACAGGAGTGCCGGTGGGTGAGCAGGGCCTCGGACGGACGGCTGCTCGAACTATTCACGGCCTTTTTTCCCCGGAGGTCCTCGATACCCTCACCTGGGATTGTTTCGTTTTGTTACCGCGGATTGCCCTGGCGCTTCTTGGCCAGACGTTGATCCGCCGGGGGCGCGGGCGGCGCAGGCTTCAGCGGCGGCGGCGCGGGCATGAGCTGTAATTCCAGACGCCGGTTGCGCTCGCGCGCCTGCGGCCCGTCATCCCAGACCACCGGGTGGTACGCCCCGTAGCCCGCCGCCACCAGCTTGTCCGGCGACAGCTTCGTCTTGTCCCCGAGCAGCCGCACCACTGTCACCGCTCTCGCCGCCGACAGCTCCCAGCTCGTCGGGACGGGTGCTGTCTCGGGCGTCTCCGGCGTCGCGTCCGTGTGCGCCGCCACCTGTACCTGGTGTCCCTCCACCGCCAGCTTCGCCCCCACCCGCGTCAGCAACTCCACGCCCGCGGGCGTCAGCACCGCCTTGCGCGGCTCGAACACCACCCGGTCCGCCAGCTCCACCCGCAGCCGGCCCTCGGACTCCTCCAGGAAGGCCTCGCCCCGCTCCAGCTCGTCCTTCAGCAGTGGCTCCAGCTCCGCGCGCACCGCCTCGCGCCTCGCGAGCCACACGCCCTGCTCCCCGGCCCGCTTGTTGAGCGCCGCGTTCTGCGTGGCCTGTCCCTGCTGCTGTTGCTCCAGCTGCCGCAGCCGCCGCGCCATGCTGTCGCGCAGCACCTGCAGCTCCGCCACCCGCGCCTCGGACTCGGCGGACTCGCGTTCCAGCTGCTCCACCCGCTTCAGCAGCGAGGAGATGGAGCGCGTGGCCAGCCAGCCTCCCAACACCGACAGCCCCAGGCAGCCCGTGAGTAGCAACCACGGCAACCGCACGCGCCGGCGCTTCTCCGCGTCGCTCGCTGCTCGTTCCATCCGGGCCCCTCCTCGGTGCTCGTGGTTGGAGCCGCGAGACTTTCAGGGCGCTCGGGTAGGTCTCAAGGGGAAAGGGGTGGGCCTCGCGCGCGCCGTTCAGTGCAAGAGGCGGGAGAGCGCCCACGCCCCGAGCGCCAGCGGTGCCAGCGTCAACGCCGCGCCCACCGCCGAGGTGAGCAGCGCCGCCGCCGACCACGCCGCGAAGCTCCACCGGTCCTTCCCCGTCGGCGCGGGCACCGGCGCGTCCATCCCGTGCGCGCGCTGCATCTCCTCCACCGAGCGCCCCAGCAGTGCGTCGCCGTACTCGCTGCGGTAGAGGTTTCCCGTATGCCGGCCCCGGTAGAAGGCGCTCGCCACCCGGCGCGGCATGAAGAAGAGCCCCGCCCCCATCCCCGAGAGGTTCAGCAGCCACGCCACCCAGTGGTCCGTGCATCCGCCCCCCACCTCCCAGGCGGAGATTTCGCACTCGCCCGGGAAGTCCGTCCGGTAGCCCGTCAGCACGTGGTGCAAGTCGTGGAAGCGCAGCGCCCGCACGCGCTCCGCCGAGTTGGGGAACCAGAAGGGCACCGGCCCCACGTCCACCCGCACCCAGCGCTCGTCGTAGTTGCCGCCCTGCCCGAAACCGTTCTCCTCGAAGTAGCGCTCGCGCGCCTCCCGCATCGTCAGCGTCGCCTCGTGGCTCATGACTGCCTCCGTTTCCTGGGAGCACCTGGTGCGCCCGCTCCAAAGCCCCGCAGCTGCAGCGCGAGCGCGCGTTCGAGCACCGGCCGCCAGCTCTCTCCAGGTCCCAGGGCCCCGGACAGCCAGGCGATCAGCGTGGTGAGGTACAGCGAGAAGAGGTTGAAGCCGGCCATCTCCCAATCCACGTCGGGCGAGGCCTCGCCGCGCTCGCGCGCCGCCACCACCAGCTCCGCCAGGCGCGCCGCGAAGGCCCGCTCCAGGCTCGTCCGCTCGAGGGTGGGAGCCGGCCGCAGGAAGAGCAGCTCCCGGATGAAGGTGCGCGCCAGCTCCGGCTCCTTCGCGTAGAAGGTGAAGAAGCCCTCGAAGAGGTGCAGCAGTTGTTCGAGCAGGGGGCCCTCGCGCGGCAGCGTGCGGAAGCGCTCCTCCTGCACCGCCTGCACCCGCTCGGCGAGCACCAGCAGCAGCAGCTCCTCCTTGGTGCGCGCATAGAGGAAGAGTGTCCCCGCCGCCACGCCCGCCCGCTCGGCGATTTCGCGCGTCGTCGTCTCCGCGAAGCCCTTCTTCGTGAAGAGCTCCCGCGCCGCCTCCCGGATGCGCTCCAGCTTCTCCTGCTTGTTGCGCTCCCTCAGTCCGAGGGCCTCGGCGGCTTCCGGGCGGGCGCGGGCCTTTCGCGAAGTGACCATGCTCATTTATGAGTATGCTCAGTTCTTGGAGGGTGACGCAAGCCATTCGTCCCGGCGGGCGGGCCCGAAGGGGGGCGGAGGAGGGGGCTTCAGCCGAGCGGCAGGCGGAGGCGGAAGAGCGCGCCCTGGCCCGGTGCGCTCTCCACGGACAGCTCGCCGCCGTGGGCGCGCGCTATCTGCCGGGCGACATAGAGGCCGAGCCCCAGGCTCTCGCGCGAGTGCTTGCCCGAGGCGCGCTGGTAGCGCTCGAAGACGCGGGCCTGGGCCTCGGGGGAGATGCCGGGGCCGCGGTCGCGCACCTCGAGCACCGCCATGTCCTGCTCGCGCGCCACGCTCAGCTCCACCGGCTGGCCGGACGCGTACTTCATCGCGTTGGACAGCAGGTTCATCAACACCTGCTCCACCCGCAGCCGGTCCACCTTCGCCACCAGGGGCGTGTCCGCGAGCACCACCGGCGTGCACCCGGCCTCGGCCAGCTTCTCCTCGAAGCGCACCACCAGCCGCCGCACCACCAGGGCGAGGTCCACCTCCTCCAGCTCCAGCTCCAGGTGCCCGGTGGAGATGCGCGACACGTCCAGCAGGTGGCTGACGAGCTGCTCCAGCCGTTCCGTCTGCCGCCGCGCCGTCTCCAGCGAGTGCCGCAGCCGCTCCTCGGTGGGCGCCCGGCCCGAATCCACCGCCCGCTGCAGCGACATGAGCTGCAGGCTCAGCGCGGACAGGGGCGTGCGCAGCTCGTGCGTGGCGATGGCGACGAACTCATCGCGCGCGCTCACCGCCTGCTCCGCCTGCTGGAAGAGCCGCGCGTTGTCCACCGCCAGTGCCGCGCGCCAGGCCAGGTCCTCCACGAAGGCCAGGTCCCGCTCGGTGTAGCGGCGCGCCGGGTCCTGGCTCACCAGCGTCAGCACCCCCAGCGAGCGCTCCCGGGCGATGAGCGGCACCATCATCACGGAGCGCGGGCGCAGTTGCTCCAGGGCCTCCCGGTGCGCGTCGTCGACGGAGGCGTTCTCCTCCATCAGCTCCTCGCTCACCTCGGACACCAGCATGGCCCGGCCCGACTCCAGCACCTGCCACACGGGCGAGTCGGAGCGGGAGGGGGGCGCCGCCAGCAGCTGCTCCTCGAGCCTCGGCTGGGTGCCGGGCCGGCGCGCCACTGCCGCCACGCGCTCCAGGTGCTGGTTGCCCTCGGCGCGCACGTCCACCAGACAGAAGTCCGCCATGCGCTCGGCCACCAGACGCGCGGTGCTCTCCAGCGTGACGCGCATGTCCAGCGAGGTGGACAGCCGCGTGGTGGCATCGGCGAGGAAGCGCAGGGCCTCCTCCACCCGCGTCTGCTCCGTGGTGTCCAGCACCACCACGCCCGTGCCCAGCGTCTCCCCCTCCACCTTCACCGGGAAGAAGGAGGTGCGCACATGAAGCGGCGCCTGGCCCGGGTGCGCCGGCAGCGTGGCCTCCAGGTTCAGCGTCGGCTCGCCGCTCTCCATCACACCGCGCAGCAGCGCTTCCACGTGCCTGGCGGCCTCCAGCTCCGGCAGCACCTCGCGCACGTGCCGCCCCACGTGCTCCTCGCGGGGCTTGCCGTTGAGGGTGGCCAGCACCGGGTTGACGAGCACGTAGCGCAGCTCGCGGTCCACGAAGCCCATGCCCACCGGCGAGGCGGCGAGGAAGGCCTCCAGCAGCGCCAGCGAGGTGTCGCGCGCCCGCAGCGCGCCCTGGGCCTCGTGATACAGCCGGGCGTGCTCCACCACGAAGGCCACGCGCCGGGCGAGCTCCTCGGCATAGCCCACCTCCCGCGGCGTGTAGTGCCGGCCCGGCGTGGTGAGGATGAAGTTGAGCAGGCCCACCCGGCGCCCGCCCACCGACAGCGGCACCGCCATGCAGGCGCTCGGTTGTAGCTCCTCCATCAGCCGCAGGTGCTCGGGCGAGCGCGCGAACGTCGCCAGCACCTCGCGCGGCAGCTCCGGGAGCAGCAGCGAGCGGCCCTCGGTGAAGACCTTCGCCAGCAGGCTCGCGTCGTCCACCCGAGGCGGGAAGCGCATCAGCTCGGAGAGCAGCGCCTGGCGCGAGGGCTCCCGCGCGGTGGCGGCCAGGCGGTGCAGCGCGCCGTCGTCGCCCACCACGTCGATGAGGCACAGGTCGGCCAGCTGGCGTGTGGCCAGCCGCGCCACCGCCTGCAGTGTGCCCTCCCAGTCCAGCGACTCCACCAGCAGGCGCGTGGCCTCGGTGAGGAAGGCCTCGGCGTGCTCGGCCTGCCGGCGCGTGGTGAGGTCCACCTTCACCGCCACCGCTCCGACGAGGGTGCCCCGCGCGTCCCTCAGGGCCGTGGTGGAGTGCAGCACCGTGCGCCGCACGCCGTCGAAGCCGACGAGCTCCAGCTCCTCGTTCACCACCGGTTGCCCATCGCGCAGCGTGCGCGCCAGCGCCCACTCGTGGGGCTCCAGCCGCCGGCTGCTCCCGGGCCAGTAGCCCTCGTAGACGCCGTAGCCCTCCAGGCCCACCCGCGGCAGCGGACCGCCCAGGATGGCCTCGGCGGCGGGATTGGCCTCCACCAGCTGGCCCCGCGCATCCACGATGAAGACGCCCACCGGTATCATCCCCAGCAGCGCACGCAGGTGCTCCCGCTCGGCCAGCAGGGCCGCGACCTCCGGGGCAGCGGTTTGGTTGATGTCGGACATGCCTCCGTGGACTCCCCCCGCCCCCCACCATAACGTCATGTCCGCCTGGGGCGCGCGGACCTCCCCTCCGGAGTCCTCCACTTCGCGTTTCTTCCGTCAGCCCAGCGGGCACTCGGGGCGGTGATTCCCTCCGGCCGGGAAAAAGTCCGGGTCTCCCGCTCCGCGTGCGGGGCACGGCGTCCACCCCCTCGCGCGCGGGGCGGGCAATGGGCGGCCCCGGGCGAGCGCGGCATGGGTGCACGAGGGCCGCTAGTTTGTATCCAAGAGGGCCGCGGCGAGGGCCCGGACCTGGGTGGAACGGCCTCTCGAGGGGCATGCCTGCTCGGCGGGCATCTGGACTGACGAGGGAGAGGCCGGACATGCCGAGGTCGATTGCCAGGCCCGGAGTGCTGGCGGTGGATGACCACCCCACCAACCTCGTGACGCTCGAGGCCGTGCTGGAGCCGCTCCAGGTGCGCGTGGTGAAGGCCACCTCGGGCGAGCAGGCGCTGCGGTGTCTGCTCCAGGAGGACTTCGCGGTCATCATCCTGGATGCCCGCATGCCCGGCATGGATGGCTTCGAGACGGCCCGGCTCATCCGCCAGCGGGCGCGGCACCGGGACACGCCCATCATCCTCATCTCGGCGTGGCACCGGGACGAGTCCTCCATCATCCAGGGCTATGTCGAGGGCGCGGTGGACTACCTCACCAAGCCCTTCGAGCCGGAGGTGCTGCGCGCCAAGGTGGGGCTCTTCGTGGAGCTCTTCGAGCAGGACCGTCAGCTCAAGGAGCGGGCGGCCCGGTTGCGCGATGCCCAGGCCGAGCTGTCGGCCCGCGAGCAGGCGGCGCTCATGGAGGCGGAGGTCCAGCGGGCGCGGCTCCATGCCGCCTTCACGCAGGCCCCGGTGGCCATCGCCCTGCTCAAGGGGCCCACGCACGTCTACGAATACGCCAACCCGCTCTACCAGCGAATCATCGGGCAGCGCGACCTGCTGGGCCGGCCCGCGCGCGAGGCCCATCCCGAAATCGACGGGCAGCACGTCTTCGAATTGATGGACCATGTCTTCCGCACGGGCGAGCCGGTGGCGGGCAAGGCCATCCCCCTCGAGCTCGAGTCGGACGGCCAGCGGGAGACGTCCTTCTTCGACTTCGTGTACCAGCCCGTGTCCCGCTCGGATGGGAGCACCGAGGGCCTCTTCATCTGCGCCTCCGAGGTGACGCGGCAGATGCTCGCGCGCCTGCGGGCCGAGGAGCTGTCGGCGCGGTTGCAGCGGCAGCACGAGGCCCTTCAGGAGAGCGAGGAGCGCTTCCGCTCCCTCACGCATGCGGTGTCCCAGATTGTCTGGACGACGGATGCCGAGGGCCGCGTCTCCTCCGACTCGCCGAGCTGGAGGGCCTTCACCGGCCAGCCGCGGGAGAAGTACCTCGATGTCCGCTACGGCTGGCTGGAGTGCATCCACCCCGAGGACCGGGGACGCACGGTGCGCCAGTGGGTGGAGTCGTTGCGCGGCCGCAAGGTCTTCGAGAGTGAGCACCGGGTGCGCCGCCATGACGGGAAGTACCGCTACCTGACGGCGCGGGGCGTGCCGGTGGTGGGCCGGGACGGCGAGGTGCGCGAGTGGGTGGGCCTCCACATCGACATCACCGAGCAGCGGCGCTCCGAGCAGGCCTCGTCCTTCCTCGCCCGCGCGAGCGCGCTGCTCTCCGCGTCGCTCGACTATGAGGCCACGCTGGGGAACGTGGCGCGGCTCGTGGTGCCTGGCCTGGCGGACTGGTGCGCGCTGGACCTGCAGACGTCGGACGGGGGCCTGCAGCGCGTGGCGGCGGCCCACCGCGAGCCGGACAAGGTGGAGGGGGTGCACGCGCTCCTCGACCACTTCTCGCTCGACTGGAACGCGCGCCGCGGCCTGCCGAAGGTGCTGCGCACGGGCGAGTCCGAGTGGATGCCCACCGTGCCCGAGTCCTTCCTCGGCGAGGGCGCGCGGGACGAGCACCAGGTGCGCCTGCTGCGCGAGCTCGGCTTCTCCTCCTACGTCTGCGTGCCGCTGCTCAGCCGGGGGCGGATTCTCGGGGCGCTCTCGCTGGTGTTCGCCAAGGGGGAGCGCGAGTACGACGAGCGGGACTTGCGGCTGGCGGAGGACCTCGGGCGCCGCGTGGCCAGCTCCGTGGACAACGCCCGGCTCTTCCGCGAGGCCCGCGAGGCCGTGCAGGTGCGCGACGAGTTCCTCTCCGTCGCCTCGCACGAGCTGAAGACGCCCCTCACGCCGCTGCGCCTCAAGCTCCACAGCCTGCGCCAGTCCGCGCGCAAGGGCGAGGTGGGCCAGGACGCGCTGCTCGCCCACCTGGACGTCGCCGAGCGCCAGGTGTCCCGTCTCTCCCGCCTCATCGACAGCCTGTTGGATGTGTCGCGCATCGGCGCCGGCAAGCTGGAGCTCGACTGGGAGGAGGTGGACCTCGCGGAGCTCGTGCGCGAGGTCGTCACCCGCTTCGAGCCCCAGGCCACCAAGGCGCGCTGCCCCGTCACGGTGCACGCCCCCCGGCCCGTCATCGGCCAGTGGGACCGCATGCGCCTGGAGCAGGTGGTGACGAACCTCTTGAGCAACGCGCTCAAGTACGGGGCGGGCAAGCCCATCGAGCTGTCCGTGAGCGGGCAGGCCGGCCACGCGCTGCTCCTCGTGCGCGACAGCGGCATCGGAATCGAGCCGGGCAACCTCTCGCGCATCTTCGAGCGCTTCGAGCGCGCCGTGTCCGAGCGCCACTACGGCGGGCTCGGCCTGGGGCTCTACATCACCCGGCAGATTGTCGAGGCGCTCGGCGGCACCGTCCAGGCGCAGAGCACACCGGGGGAGGGCTCGACCTTCATCGTGTCGCTGCCGGCCCAGGCCACCGCGCACCCCGTGCCCTCGTCCAGTCACTGAGTGTCCAGAAGGCAAAAAAAAGAGGCGGCGAGTCAGGGGAGGGGAGCCTGACTCGCCGCCCCGCCGCCATGCACCCGAAGGTGTTCTGGCGGAAGTGCAGCTCTACCGCGATGTGTGCTCCGGTGCCTTCCCAGGGGAACACCGGAACATGTGGCGCCTGCTTCGCGCCGACAGGGAGGGTTCTAACCGGAGGGTCTGACATCCCCGTGGGCCCCAGCCTCTCCCCGACGCCGGGGCCCACGGTTCCTCCGTCGACCGCGCCCACCGTTCTACACGGAGGGTCTGACACGCCCGCGCCAGCAGTGGTTCCCTGGCCGGCCCCCGTCCGGCTGACGCGCCCCGGCTTGATTCCAGGGGGGGAGGGGGCCTATTTCGCTACCTCCTGCGACAGAGAGGACTCAGGACGATGGCGATTCGATGCGTGGTGCTGGATTTCGACGGGACCTTCACCGACGTGGCGGCGGAAGGGGCGCCCTTCGTCCAGCACTTCCGCCGGCGCCTGTCGGAGGAGCTCGGCCGGGACGTGATGGAGGCGGGGTGGGCCCAGGTGGAGCACGAGGTGCGCACCAGCAACGAGGAGCACGGCTGGGAGGTGGGGGGCCGCGTGGTGGCGCCCGCCCTGGCGGACCCGTACCTGCTGGCCAACTTCGTGGCGCGGCGGCTGTGCGACCGGCTCGGGGTGATGCAGGACAAGCCGGCGCGGGCGGCGCTGCTCGACACGCTCTACCGCGAGGCCTACGCGCAGGTGGGCATGGCCTTCAAGCCCGAGGCGAAGGAGGTGCTGGAGGCGCTGCTGGACACCGGGCTGCCCATCCACGTCGTCACCAACGCGCACACGAAGACGGTGGAGGAGAAGCTGACGAAGCTGGCCCCGCGCGGCCGCGAGCGTCTGCGCGTCTCGGGTGACGCGCGCAAGTTCCTCATCGAGCCCCCCACGGCCTCCGACGCCATCTTCGACGCCCTGCCCGAGACGGTGCGGGTGGAGGGGGCGCTGGTGCGTCCCATCTACCTGCGCCGCGGCCGCTACTACGAGGCGCTGCGCCTCATCTGGACGGAGACGGACACCTCGCCGGAGACGACGCTGGTGGCCGGCGACATCTTCGAGCTGGACCTGGCGATGCCCGCGGCGCTCGGGGCCAGCGTGCAGTACGTGGCGCGCCCCAACACGCTGGAGTACGAGCGCCGGGCGATCGAGGCGCTCGGGGCCCGGGGCGGCATGGACCCGAGCCTGCGCGCCATCCTCCCGCGCCTGCGCGGCTGAGCGGCGATATGCGCCGGTGGCGCGGGCGTTCCCTGGCGGGATAGGAGTCACAAGGAATGCGTCACCTCCGATTGCCAGGTCTGGTTCTCGCCGCCGCGGTGGGCTCGAGCGGCTGCGCCATGCTGTCCCCCTCGCGAGAGCCCATTGCCTTCAAGAAGTGGCCCTCCAAGCCGGCGGATTGCGACTTCGAGGTCTTCGAGGAGGACCTCGAGCCGCGGCGCCCCTTCGAGGTGCTGGGCGCGCTGCCCTTCGAGGGCAACGAGTGGCTGGGGGAGAAGGGGCGCAAGGAGGTGCTGCGCGAGACGGCGTGCAAGGCGGGCGCGGACGTCGCGCTGCTCTCGCGGGCCTATGAGCGCAAGGTGGGCCGGGAGCGGCTCCGCTCCTACGACGTGCGCTTCGCCGTCTACACGGACGTGCCGCCACCGCCCGAGGTCCAGGCCGAGCGTGCGGCGGCCAACACGCCGCCCCCGCCGCCGCCGCGGACTCCAGGCACGGTGGTGATTCCGTCCTCCGAATGGACGGAGGATTCGGAGGGGACGGCCATCATCCGGCAGCAGTAGACTGGGAGGCCTTCGTAGCCACACGCGGGAGGGCCAATGAGAGGCATCCGAGGCTGGGCGCGGGCGGTACCGGGCACGACACTGGTGCGCACGTCGGCGCTCGCGCTGGCGCTGCTGACGGGGTGCAAGACACCCGGCAGCTACCGCGAGCCCGTGGCCGTCTTCCAACAGGGCAACGCCGAGGCCAGCTCCGCGCTGGGCCAGTACTACTCGGAGCTCAACCGCTTCGAGAGAGACTTGTACCTCGACGAGCGCCTGTACGACACCGGGCTGGAGGTGCTCGCCACGGACGCGTCGGGCGGGCCCACGCCGCTGGTGGGCAAGCTCTTCTCGCCCGAGTCCATCCAGGCGCGCATGGACGCCATCGCCGTGCTGGGCGTCTACGCCGAGCGCCTGGCCACCCTGGCGGGCGCGCAGAACGCGGGCAAGCTGCCCGAGGGCGCCACGGCGCTGGGCACGCAGCTGGGCTCGCTCGGCCAGAAGATGCAGACGCTGGCGGGCAAGGGGGACGCCTCGGCCAGCCGCTACGTGGAGCCGGTGACGACGCTGGTGGGCGTGGTGGCCTCGCTCGTCGTCGAGGCCCGGCAGGGCCAGGCGCTCCAGAAGGCCGTCGAGCAGGGCTCGGCCCAGGTGGATGCCATCATCGGCCTGCTGGAGAAGGACATGGTGGAGGTGCTCGGGCCGCAGCGGCTCACGGGCGCCCGGCAGGCGCTGGCCTCGCGGGTGATGTTCTACAACCTCCACCGGGAGAAGCTCTCGCTGGCCGAGCGCCGCGCGGTGCTCGACGACATCCGCCGCGCCTCGGATGACTACGAGGCGCTGGTGGTGGCCAACCCGGTGGAGCTGGCCCGGGCGCTGCGCGACGCGCACGAGGCCCTGCTGCGCTTCTCCCGCGCCGAGCGCAAGGTGGAGTCCTTCGAGGAGCTCTCCGCCGCCATGCAGTCCTTCCAGGGCCGGGTGGAGACCGCCGCGGCCGCCGTGAAGCGCATCCACGAGCCCCCGAAGGAGTAGCGTGCCATGGTCTTCGACACCCAGACGTTGACCCGTGTCATCGAGCGCTGCTTCGACCTGTCGATGAGTGGCGCGCTGCCGCAGGAGACGCGCGTCGCGTACCTCACCCAGGGCAAGCGGCTGCGCGAGCTGCTGATGCGGTTGTTGGGCGCTCGCTTCGACGCGGGCTCGGCCGAGTTCAAGCAGGCCACCGACGCCATGCACGAGACCAACCACGCCCTCGAGCAGGCGGCGGCGGACCTGGAAACGCTCACCAAGGCGGTGGGCCGGGTGGCCGAGCTCGCCGGCTACCTGGACAAGGCGCTCGGGCTGGCGGGCCGGGTCATCACCTGAAAACACGAAGCCCCGCGTCCCTCGAAGGGGAGCGCGGGGCCCGGGTGAAGCGTCCGCTTCCGGTGGTGCCCGTTACACCTTGGCGCCAGCGGTGGGCTGGAACACGTCGTTGAACTCGGTGAGGACCTTGTTCAGCGTGACCTTGATGTCGTCGGTCAGCGCGCCCTTGGTCGCGATGTCCTTGGCCAGCTGCGGGTAGCGGCCGTCGGCGTACTCCATGAACTCGCGCATCCAGCGCACGATGTCGGCCACGGGCACCTGGCGGATCCACCCGCGCTTGTTGGCGTCGTCGCGGTTGGTGGCGGCGTACAGCTGCATGACCTGCTTCTCGACGGGCATGGGCTCGTACTGGCCCTGCTTGAGCACCTCCACGAGGCGGGCGCCGCGCGCCAGCGTCTCCTGGGTGGCCTTGTCGAGGTCCGAGCCGAACTGGGCGAAGGCGGCCAGCTCGCGGTACTGGGCGAGGTCCAGCTTCATCGTGCCGGCCACCTGCTTCATGGCCTTGATCTGCGCGGCGCTTCCCACGCGGGACACGGAGAGGCCGACGTTGATGGCGGGGCGCACGCCCGAGAAGAACAGGTCCGTCTCGAGGAAGATCTGCCCGTCGGTGATGGAGATGACGTTCGTCGGGATGTAGGCCGACACGTCACCGGCCTGCGTCTCGATGATGGGGAGCGCGGTGAGGGAGCCGGCGCCCTCGGCGTCGGACAGCTTGGCGGCGCGCTCGAGCAGGCGGCTGTGGATGAAGAACACGTCGCCCGGGTACGCCTCGCGGCCCGGCGGGCGGCGCAGGAGCAGCGAGAGCTGGCGGTACGCCACGGCCTGCTTGGACAGGTCGTCGTACACGATGAGGGCGTGCATCTTGTTGTCGCGGAAGTACTCGCCCATGGCCACGCCGGCGTAGGGGGCGAAGAACTGCATCGGCGCGGGGTCCGAGGCGTTCGCCGTCACCACCACGGTGTACTCCATGGCGCCGTGGCGGGTGAGCTTCTCCACCAGCTGGGCCACGGTGGACTGCTTCTGGCCGATGGCCACGTACACGCAGAAGACGTTCAGGCCCTTCTGGTTGATGATGGCGTCGACCGCCACCGCCGTCTTGCCCGTCTGGCGGTCACCGATGATGAGCTCGCGCTGGCCGCGGCCGATCGGCACCAGGGCGTCCAGGGCCTTGATGCCCGTCTGCAGGGGCTCGTGCACGCTCTTGCGCTTCACGATGCCGGGGGCCTTCACCTCGAGCTTGCGGAACTCGGCGGCCTGGATGGGGCCCTTGCCGTCC
>NZ_JBJMQO010000043.1:0-14783 GCF_045802675.1 Archangium sp.
CACGCGGGGTCCTCCTCGGCGTCGGGCTTGAGCACCAGGGCGGTGGCACCGCTCTTCTCGTGCCTGGCCAGGTAGAGCTCTGCCTGGCTGTCGGGCGGCTGGGGCATCTGCTCCTCGAGCTGGTAGGGCCCCAACTGCGTGCGCTCCTCCCAGCTCGCCTCGGGCTTCTTCTTGTCGTCCATGCGTGCTCCTCGCTGGCCTCACCGCATGCCGGAGGCCCGGGACGCTTGTTCGCATGGAGCCGAGCCCTCGCACCAGGAGGTGCCCGGTACAGCAAAGGGGCGCCTACCCTCCAGGTGCCGAGCCAAGGCAATTCGAATGCTCTGAGTCAATCGCAGACGCTGCTGCAATCACCCTGCTTGAAGAACGCGTCGTCGACGCCGTTGGCACACTCGACCCTGAGCGCGCTCGTCGACTGGCGGCACCAGGGATCCGTCCTCTTCACCGCCGGGCGCCCCGTCCCAGGCTCGAACCAGACATGGACGGTCCATATCCGCTCGTGCTCGGCATCGAACTCGTGCTCCCGAAGGTCGCTCTTCTCGATGGCGACACACCCCGCCCCGTCCAGGCGCTTGCCCTCATCGAGCGCTGACTGCTTCAGGTCGGAGGTCGTCGCGCACTCGAAGTTGCCGTCACCGGGGGCATGGTGCCACCCGGCCTCGTGCACCCAGAAGTGCACGCTCGAGATGCTGTCGAGCTCCGGCGCGTCGCAGGGCTTGAACGTGAACGAGTACCCCATCCCGATGATGGGCCAGCCCGATTCCGGGCCCGGCTTCTTCTGGAAGAAGAGGAGGTTGGGGTCATCGAGGTCGCCCGAGGCGTTCTCGAGCGGCTGGGGGGTGAGGAATCCCCCATCGCGCTGGATGAGCGTGACCCCAAAGCCTTCGAGCTCGGCGTGGGCAACCCCGGTGGTGTGGGCATCGAAGAATTTCGGCTCTTTCGAGTCGAGCGCCGCCCGTGCGTTGGAGAAGCGGGCCCGCACACCCGTCCCGGCCTTGCCGAGCGCGCCCTCCTTGGTCCGGACGAAGATGGAGCCGCCGCAGGGAGTGCTGATCTTCTCGCCCGGCAGCGGGTTGTCAACCGAGGGCAGCGAGATGCAGTCGGTATCGACGCCGTCGCAGTCCTCGTCGCATTCGCCGTTGCCATTGACGCACAAGGGCAGGCCGCTGCTGCTCTCCAGGTCGTCCGAGGGGAAGCTCTGGTTCATCGCGGGCGTCAAGCAGTCGGTATCGACGCCGTCGCAGTGCTCGACACAGACGCCGTTGCCACTGACGCACTGTGGGCGGCCGGTGCCTCCGCTGGAAAGAAGGCCCACCGCGAAGGACACCATGAAAAGAGAAACCATCACACCTCCGCGAGAGACGGAGGAGCGAGGTGATGGATGTGACAGCGGAGGCGCGCAGGCCTCCTCTTCAGGAGTGGGTTCGATTCAAGGCGGCGGGCAACCTCTCTTGGAAGCGGCGGGAATCGAAGCCGCCGCCTGGCACTCCCAGAGCGGGCCTGGCGGAGTCGGATCGTCACGAAGGACGGGCGCGAATGGGACCTGATCACAGGCGCGCCCCTCCCTCCGGCTCTCCCCGAGTCCGCGCTTTACGCGCGGCTTCTCGAGGACCTGGGCGGTGCGGCACCCTGAGGCGTCCTCAAACCGTCCCGCCTCCAGGAGGATTCACGCCGTGGGCTGACCGGCGCCCAGCGCCCGGGCCTGCTTGCGCCGCAGCAGCTCGCCGCGGATGAAGCGCACCTCGCGCCCGCCCTGTCCCGCGATGGCGCTGTTCTCCTGCGCCCGGCGGATGAGGTACGGCAGCACCGCGCGCACCGGGCCGTAGGGCAGGTACTTCGCCACGTTGTAGCCCGCCTTCGCCAGGTTGAACGAGATGTTGTCGCTCATCCCATACAGCTGGCTGAAGAAGACGCGCGAGTCATTCGACGCAATCCCGCGCCGGGCCAGCTCGCGCACCAGCTTCTGGCTGCTCTCCTCGTTGTGCGTCCCCGCACACAGCGCCATCCGCTCCAGGTGCTCCAGGCAGAACACCACCGCGCTGTCGTAGTCCGCGTCCGTGGCCGCCTTGTCCGGCTGGATGGGGTCCTCGTAGCCCCGCTCCTTCGCGCGCAGCCGCTCCTTCTCCATGTACGCGCCGCGCACCAGCTTCGCCCCGAGGTGGTAGCCCTTCGCCCGCGCCCTCTCCAGCGCCGCGCGCAGGTTGCCCAGGCTCGCCTTCCGGTACATCTGGTACGTGTTGTAGACGAGCGCCTTCTCGCGGTTGAAGCGCTCCATCATCTCCTCGCCCAGCCCGTCGATGACGTCCTGAATCCACGTCTCCTCGCCGTCGAGGAAGATGCGCACGCCCTTCTCGTATGCCCGCTCGCAGATGCGCAGCACGCGCTCGCGCACCCGGCCCCACTCCGCCTGCTCCTCCGCGCTCAGCGCCTCGCCCGCGCCCCGCTTCTCCAGCAACCCGAAGCGCGCCAGCCCCGTCACCTTGAAGACGCTGAAGGGAATGTGCGGGTGGCTCGCCGCCCAGTCGATGGTGGCAATCGTCTCGCGCGCCGTGGCGTCGAAGCCCTCCTCCGTCTTCTCGCCCTCCACGCTGTAATCGAGGATGGACTGCACCCCGAAGCGCCCCAGGGCCTCCACCGCCGGCTGGCACTCCTGGATGCTCTCGCCGCCGCAGAACTGCTCGAAGACGGTGTGCTTCACCACCAGCCGCACGCCCGGCAGCCCCACCCTCACCGCCCAGGCGGACAGGGGGATGCCCGCCTTCACCAGCCAGGGATGGCCCAGCGAGGCGAAGAGCAGGTGCGCCTTGCGCATCTGCGCATCGCTCTTGGTCGCGAAGGCGATGGCCGTGTTGTCGAACGAGACCGAGGGCGCGGGCCCCACGGGGTGCTCGGGAGAGGAAGGGGCGGAGGGGGCGAGTGCGGACATCGAGTGCCGAGCTATATGGTTTTCCGGGCCGCTTCAAGCTGGGGGGTCCGCCGCCCCGGAAGCCCGCCTGAAGGGACTGACCACACGCCCACACTTCCTTGGGAGGCCCACGGAAGGAAAGTCCGTGCCGCACTGCGACAGGAGCGGAACCTGGCCTAGCCTGCGCCCATGCCCACGGTGAAGAAACCCCGCACTCCCCAGGACGCCCTGCCTCCTCGGCTGCGCGCCCTGCTCGAGGAGCTCACCCACCGTGAGCTGGCCGCCCGGCTGGAGCGCGTCTACCGCGCCGCGGCATTGGCGATTGAGCGGCTGGGGCACTTCAACATCGTCAAGTACGAGCCCACCTCGCTGGAGGAGGCGGAGGGGGCGGACCTGTCGCTGTGGGAGACGATGGCGCCGGCCCTGCGCGACACGGTGGTGGACGTGAACGCCCTGGTGTCCGCCGTTCACGAGGCCTTCCCCCCGCCCGCGCCGGCGGCCCAGAAGGACGCGTGGGCGCCTCCGCCCGCGAGCGCCGACGAGCGGCTGGAGCGGGAGGTGGAGGCGGTGCTGCACTCGAGCGCGGGGCGGCTGTCGCGGCGCGTGGCGGACCTGGGCCAGCGGGTGCGGCGGCCCGAGGTGGTGAGCGACCGGTGGGCCCTCATGGGGGAGCTGCAGTCGTTCCGCGCGGACTTCCGCTCGCAGGTAGGAGACCTGGTGTACCTCACGGCGGCGGCCTTCGGGGACGTGCAGCGCGAGGACGTGGTGCCGGGCTACCAGACGCAGGTGCTCGCCGCGGCGGCGCTGCGGGGCGCGGTGGCGGACTTGAGGCGCTCGCTGCAGTCGCGGCTGGAGAAGGCCGCGGCCTCGCCCCCCGAGGAGCTGCCCGCCCAGGCGCGGCGCATGGAGGAGGCCCTGGCGTCCTTCGCGGGCATGCCGGTGTCGCTGACGATGAAGACGCGCGACAAGCGCCTGCTGGTGGAGCTGCGCGAGCGGCTGCGCGCGTGGGCCCGGCGGCCCGAGGGCGAGCTCAAGGCGCTGGTGGAGCCGTTGCTCGGCGAGCTGGGACGGGTGGGCGCCGAGCTGACGCAGCGCACGCTGGCGGTGCATGACCGCGGGGTGTGGGCGAGGTGTGGGGCGCGGCTGGAGCAGGCGGCGATGCACCTGTTCCTGGGCTCGCCCGGGGCCGAGCGGGTGCTGCGCGAGGCGCTCGAGGCGGCCCAGGCGCTCCATGGCCGGGCGGCCGCCTTCGACGCCTTCCTGCGCAAGGCGCGCCTGGCCACCGAGCAGTCCTTCGACGACGCGCAGCTGCGCGAGACGCTGGAGCTGTTCCGCGAGCGTCTCGCGGCCCTGCCCTTCAGCTGAGCCGGGACGGGCCCGGGGCTACTTCGTCTCGGGCTTCGTGCCCTCGGGCAGCGCCGGAGCGGCGGCGGCCACGGGCAGGCGCGGAATCACCAGGTTGCGGTACTCGGTGGCGAGCGTGTCAGGCGTCATCTCCTCCTGCCACTGCTTGGGGTTGGTGTTCCAACCGTAGTCGGCGGGCACCTTGCCGCCGCCCTGGTTCTTGTAGCCAATCATGTCCGGGAAGGCGGTGGACCAGCGGCCCGCCGGGTCCGGCTCACGGGTGATGGGCTCGCGGTGGGACCGGGGGGTGTAGTTGCTCTTGCTCATGAAGCGTGCTCCTAGCAGGTGCGCGGCCTCTCCGGAACCCCCACGCGGGGCCCGGAGATGCCCGGCCCCTAGGGCGCCTGGCCCGGCTCGCCCGCTGCCCGCCCGGCGGAGGAAGCCCCGGCCCGCGAGCGCCTCCGGCTGCGCGGGGGCACCGGCGGCAGCCAGCGCGGCCCCAGCTCGAAGATGGCCGCGAAGTAGCGGGCCTGGGCCTCGCTCCCGTAGCGGTAGCGCCGCACACCGCCCTCCTTGAGGGTCACCTCCACGCCCCAACTCTTCCTGTGCCGGCGAAGCGCGACTCGCGCAATCTCCATGCCCACCCTCCCCCTCTGGAGCGCCCTTCTCTTGGAAATGGCGTGCCAACGCGCGCCCCTGAGCACGCCGGGTTGCGATGTGTGGCCGTGGACACCCGGGGGCGGGACGGTAGGCGCTACAGGCCCGCCTGCCTGTCCTCCAGGGGTGCAAGGAAATCGCGTCCCGGCGACTTGTGGCCGCCGATTGCTGCGTTACCTGAAAGGCATGACCGCAACGACTGAGAAGAACACGGGTGACGCTGTCTCGGAGTTCACCCTTCCCGATGGTTGCATGCTGTGTGGCGGCGCGGTGACCATCCGCAGCACGCCGGGAAGTGGCTCGCACAGCTACTGCCCCCACTGCCACTGGCTGTCGCGCACGCGCCTGCGCATGCACAAGGGTGGCCTCGAAATCGCCTACGCCGCCCAGGCCATGGCGTAAGCCGTCGCAGCAGGTTCCGAGACGGGCCCCTCCCTCGTGGAGCCGCGTGCCCCTCGGAGCCCTTGCAGTCCCCGTCCTCCCGGCGCTACCTCTCTCTCCCCCATCCGCGGCACCGCACGTCCACGGCTCCCCGCCCGTGCTCAGCGCATGAGCCACAGGGCGCACGGCACCGTGGCGAACGAGAGCGGAATGCCCAGCCCCACCATGAGGGCGGAGAGCTCGGGGTCCAGGCCGTGGTCCGCCGCGAGGATGGCGGCGGTCACCATGGGCGCCATGGCCGCCTCGAGCACCGTCACCTCGAAGGTGAGGCGGCTCATCCCGGGCACCGCCAGCAGCATCAGCGTGATGGCGAGCGGGGCCAGCACCAGCTTGTAGCCGAGCCCCAGCACGAGCGGGCCCACCCGGCCCTTCACCCCCGAGAACCGCAGCTGGTAGCCCACCGAGAAGAGCGCCAGCGGGGTGAGCATGTCCCCCAGCCGTCCGAGCACCACGTCCACCCACTCCGGCCAGTGCAACGGGTGGGTGAGGAGCGCGACGGCGAGCGCGGCGAGGGGCGGAAAGCCGAGCACCTTGCGCAGCAGTGCCCCGGGCCGCGTGTCCTGCGCGGCGGCGCGCGCGGCGAAGAGCGTGGCCACCGAGGCCAGCGCGGGGAAGGAGCCGAGCTGATCCACGACCACCGCCACCCGCACGCCCTCCTGGCCCATGAGGCCCTCGATGAGGGGAATGCCCACGAAGGAGGTGTTGCTCAGCCCGCCCGTGAGCACGAGCGCCGCCACCGTGGAGGGCGAGAAGCCCAGCCGCGGGCCCAGCGCGCGGAAGAAGAGCCACGAGCCCCCGAAGACGAGCCACGGCGTGGTGGCGGCCACGAGCAGCTCGGGCACGAGCGAGAGCCGGTGCACCGCGCGCAGCACCAGCGCGGGCAGCGCCACGTTGAGCACGAAGGCGTTGAGCACCAGCGCCGTCTGCTCGGGGAAGCGGCCACTGCGCCGGGCGATGGCCCCCAGGATGAGGCTGGCGGCCAGCAGGCCGAGGAGCTGGCTCACGAGGACCGCCTCCCGGAGGCACGCGGGGCGGGACGGCCCTCGCCGGACAGGAGCGGGCGCTCGCGCTGGATGAGCCCGGTGAGGAAGTGGAGGGTGGCGCGCACCCGCGCGTTGTGCTGCAAATCCGGGTGGACCACCAGCCAGATGTCACGGCGCAGCGAGGCCACCATGGGCGCCACCCGGCGCAACCCCGGCTCCCGGTCCCCGCACAGGCACGGCATCACCCCCACCCCGAGCCCCCCGGCCGCCGCCCGCACCACCGACAGCACCGAGTTGCAGCGCACCGCCACGCGTGCACCCGGAGCGGTCGCGGTCAGCCAGCGGGCCTCGGGCCACTTCGCCGCCGCGTCCGCGTAGCCGATGACGTCATGCCCCGTGAAGCCCTGCGCCAGGTCCGGCAGCCCGCGCCGCTCCAGGTAGTCCTCCGACGCGTAGGGCGCGATGGCGATCTCCCCCACCTTGCGCGCCACCAGCGTGTCGCCCTGGGGCCGGGTGAGCCGGATGGCGATGTCCGCCTCGCGCCGCGCCAGGTCCAGCGCGCCGTAGTCGGTGAGGAACTGCACTTGAATGCCCGGGTGGCGCTCGCGGAAGGGGGCGAAGCGCGGCAGGACGATATCCACCGCGAAGGCCTCGGTGAGGGTGATGCGCACCACGCCCTCCAGGCGCGCGTCCTCGCCGCTGGCCCGGCGCTCCACCGCGAGCGCGGAGGCCTCCATCTCCTCCACCGCCGAGCGGATGCCCCGCCCCGCCTCCGTCAGCGACAGCCCCGTGGGCGTGCGGTCGAAGAGCTTCGAGCCCAGCTCCTCCTCGAGCGCCGCCAGCCGCCGCCCCACCGTGGAGGCATCCACCGCGAGGCCGCGCGCCGCCGCCGCCAGCGTCCCCTCGCGGGCCACCGCCAGGAAGTAGCGCAAGTCGTTCCAGTCGGGCACGCCCTGCAAATTCGCATGGCCCCCCTGCAATCTCCAGCGTTTTCGCAATGGGTGCGGCTGGGGCATCTCTTGGCTCGCCCGGGCCGCACGGAGCGGCCGGAGCCTTCTCTCACTGGAGCCACGCCATGAACGCACGCAACCTCTTCCTCTCCCTCGCCACCCTGGGCTTCGCGGCCGGCTGTGCCACGTCTGGAAGCACCGCTGGAGGCGCCTCGGCCCCGGCCACGCACGTGAAGCCGAAGGACCTGAAGGGCGCGTGGACGAGCGCGGTGTGCGAGGCCATGGCCCCCAACCCGGACGGCTCGAGGACGTACTTCAAGCGCGTCTTCGACATCCAGGAGACGGCGTGGTCGCTGAAGTTCGAGACCTTCGGGGACGCGGGCTGCACGGCGCGCCTGTTCACCGCGCGCTTCGAGGGCCCGTACACGCTGCTGAAGGACTCGGAGAAGGTGGCGGGGGCGACGGAGGCCAACTTCGGCTTCGGCCGGCACTACATGACGGCGCACGTGCAGCCGGTGGCCGACTGGTTCCAGGGCGCGAAGTGCGGCACGAAGCCCTGGAAGGTGGGCGAGGAGCAGGAGACGAGCACCACGGGCTGCGTCTTCCTGCGGCCGGTGACGGCGTGCGGCATGGACCACGACGTGGTGAAGGTGGAGGGCCACCAGCTCTTCTTCGGCCAGCGCCCCGCGGACAACGACATGTGCACGCCGGACAAGCGGCCCACGCAGCTCACCCCGGTGGCGGTGGTGCGCGGCTGAGAGGCCGTGAGGCCCAACGGTCCTTCGTGACGCTCCGGGTGGCCCAGAAGGGATGGGCCCACCGGGAGCCGGGATGCGCGGAGCACACCAGGTGTTGATGACAGCACGGTTCCCTGGGATGCCAGTCACCCTTGCATCTCAGGCATTGTGCACTACCCGTGCCTCGGCTCAGGCCTGTGTGTTGTATGCCGTTCCCAAGCAGGCATCGAACCTGGCCATTCGTCTCCGTACACCCAAGTATGCCCCATCCGCGTGCGCGGAATTTTTCCCGCGCCAGATGAGGATTCCAGCAATGCACAAAAGCAGAGCGCTCTCGCTGTTCGCAGCCTCCACGTACAGCCTGTTCATGATTCTGGGCTGCAATGTACAAATGGATGAGGATGACCCGGCGGGAGCGGGCGAGAGCGAGCTGGGTCAGCTCGAACAGCGTTTTACCCAGTGTGGAACGGCTTGCCCGAGCGGCTACCACCCGACGCAATATAGCTGCAACAGTATTGCTTGCGGAGGTTCGTGCGGCTTCGGTGCCCTTAATCAGGTACAGTGTGACCTGAATAGCGGTACGTTCAACCAGTGCGGAGTGGGTTGCCCGAGTGGCTGGCATCCGACGCAATATAGCTGCAACAGTATTTATTGCGGAGGTTCGTGCGGCTTCGGTGCCCTCAATCGGACAACGTGTGAAAAAGACTGCGATCCGAGGGCCGGGACCCACGGTCAGATATGGATCAATCCTGCTGCCTATTCATACTATGTGTACCGTGACGGATGGTGCACCGTCGGCCACGGCTTGCCTACGGGGTGCTATGACGGAACCTATTACTATTACCAGACCCTTGAAAACTATGCCTGCTGGTCGGGTGGAAGCAGCGGCTCGTGCTACGACTACGATGCCTTGTGGCGCGTGACATGTAATTCGCTCGTCGACTGCGTCTATAATTGCAACGGGCAGTGCGTGCAGACGGGTTGCTGAGTCCCGGCTCACCCAGGGCCACTTCCCGAGCATCGACGAGCGCCTGGCGGCAGCTGCGGGGGGCGGCGCGGCGCAACGGGCACGGCCGCGGCTGCGTGCGCACGGTGGCGCGCTGGGAGGTGCACGCCGGACAAGCAGCCCAGGTCGCCCTCCCACCCGACGCCGCTCCCCCCGCTTCCAGTTCATCGAACGACACTGGAAGCGATGGCGGGAGCGCGACTCCTTCCGGCATGCATACTCGGACGCCGCCGGAGCCCCGCGCAAAAGGAGCGCCCCCTATGAGCACCGTGAAGGTCGGTACCGAGAACAGCACCTCCATCGAGCTGTACTACGAGGACCACGGCACGGGCCGTCCCGTGGTGCTCATCCACGGCTGGCCGCTGAGTGGACGCTCGTGGGAGGCGCAGGTGGGGCCGCTCGTCGACGCGGGCTTGCGCGTCATCACCTACGACCGGCGCGGCTTCGGCGAGTCCAGCAAGCCCTGGACGGGCTACGACTACGACACCCTCGCCGCCGACCTGAACGTGCTCGTCGAGCACCTGAACCTGCGCGACGCGGCGCTGGTGGGCTTCTCCATGGGCGGCGGCGAGGTGGTGCGCTACCTCGCGAAGCACAACGGCGCGGGCCGGGTGACGCGGGCCGTGCTCGCGGGCGCCGTGCCGCCCAACCTCTACAAGACGCCCGACAACCCCGAGGGCGCGCTCGACGACAAAACCCTCAACAACTTCCAGGCCGCGGTGCGCACGGACCGGATCTCGTTCCTCGACGACTTCACCCGCAACTTCTTCAGCTCCAACGGCCAGCTCAAGGTGAGCGAGCGCCAGCGCAAGTTCGCGCGTCTGCAGGGCTCGCTCGCCAGCCCCAAGGGCACGCTCGAGTGCATCAACGCCTGGGGCCGCACCGACTTCCGCGAGGACGTGAAGAAGCTGAAGGTGCCGCTGCTCGTCCTCCACGGCGACGCGGACGCCATCGTCCCCTTCGAGGTGAGCGGCAAGCGCGTGGCGGCGATGGTGCCCGGGGCGAAGACCGTCCTCATCAAGGACGGGCCCCATGGCTTCAATGCCTCGCACCCGGCCGAGTTCAACCGCGCCCTCCTCGAGTTCCTGAAGGGTTAGGACGGCGGGCGGTGAGCCGCTCGGCGAACTCCGACACGGGCGTCGTCCAGAGCTCCCTGCGCTCCCTATCCCTTCCACACCACGCGCTCGCCCTCCAGGGCGCACCGCCCTGCCCCTCGCGGTCCGCGGCCCAGTCGGACGACCACACCCGGTGCAGCCGCCAACCGAGCCCCCGCAGCACCTCGGAGCGCAGGCGGTCGCGGTCTCGCGCGCTCGCCGCCGAGCGGTAGTGCGGCCCATCGCACTCCACGCCGAGGACATACTCCCCCGGGCGCTCGGGGTGCACCACGGCCAGGTCCACCCGGTACCCACCACAGCCCACGTCCGTGTGCACCGAGTAGCCCATCCCTCGCAAGGCCGCGGCAACCTCCCGCTCCGCGGCCCCTTCGGGCTGACGCTCGGCGGCGCCCGCCGTGGCGGCTGTGGCCTCCGAGGCCCGCCGCAGGAACTCGCGCAGGTGGCGCGCTCCCACGGACGCGGTGCGCGACAGGTCGATCTGAAGCAGACCCAGAGGGGCACGGGTGCCGGACTGGGCAGGCGAGCGGGCGGGCCCCCGCGCTCCTGGCAGGTAGCTCCCCGCGCCTGCCCTCCCGCCCCACCCTTGCTCGTCAGGGGGCGAGCGCATGGAGCGGGAGGACACGGACACGCAGCTGACGGCGGTGGAGGCCACGAAGATTCCCCTCATCGCCCCCG
This sequence comes from Archangium sp., assembly GCF_045802675.1. Lineage (GTDB taxonomy): Bacteria > Myxococcota > Myxococcia > Myxococcales > Myxococcaceae > Archangium. Next base: position 10,814 of record NZ_JBJMQO010000043.1, read on the forward strand.
AGCCCCACCCGCGGGTGCGCCGCACGCCCCGGACGCGTCCGGCCTCCCGGCTGCCCCGGGGCGACTTCCGGAGCATCGACGAGCGCCTGGCGGCCGGACGCGCCCTGCGCAAGCGCTGCCCCCGCGGTGCCCACGCGCGCTGGCGTCCCGACCGCAAGCGCGCGCCCCTCGAGCAACTGCGCCAGTCGGACGCCCCGCGCCTGCCTTTCCTCGTGCCCGTGCGCCACGAGCGCATGGCCGAGTCCCCCTTCGCCTTCCTGCGCGGCACGCCCTTCCTCATGGCGTACGACCTGGCGCACTCCCCGGTGAGCGGCGCGCGCACCCAACTGTGCGGCGACGCGCACCTGGCCAACTTCGGCCTGTACGCCACCCCCGAGCGCCACCTCGTCTTCGACCTCAACGACTTCGACGAGACGCTGCCCGGCCCCTTCGAGTGGGACGTGAAGCGCCTGGCCGCCAGCTGCGTGGTGGCGGCGCGGCACAATGGCCTGGGCCGCAGCTGCGCGCGCAAGGTGGCGCGCCAGGCCGTGAAGGCCTACCGGCGGATGATGCGGCGGCTCGCCACCGCGGGGCTGCTGGAGGTTTGGTCGCTGCGCGTGGACGTCACCGAGCTGGTCCACTCCTCGCGCCGCACCGCCCCCGTGGCCACCGAGGCCGTCGAGAAGGCCCGCCGCCACACCAGCGCCCACGCCGTGGAGAAGCTCACCGAGGAGCGCGGCGGGCGGCGCCGCCTCGCCTACCAGCCCCCGCTGCTCTTCCCCCTGTCCTCGGTGGAGCTGGGCATCTCCCGCGCCGAGCTGCGCCACCGGATGAACCGGCTCACCGCGGGCTACCTCACCTCGCTGGATGGCGCGATGCGCGACCTGTGCCAGCGCTACGAGTGGCTCGAGTGGGGCTTCAAGGTGGTGGGCGTGGGCAGCGTGGGGCTCCAGGCCTACGTGGTGCGCTGCCAGGGCAATGGCCCGGAGGACCCCCTGGTGCTGCAGGTGAAGGAGGCACAGGCCTCGGTGCTCGAGCCCTACCTGGGACCGAGCGGCGCGCGCGGCCCGGGCGAGCGCGTGGTGGTGGGCCAGCGGCGCATGCAGGCCTTCTCGGACCTCTTCCTCGGGTGGACGGAGGTGGAGGGCATGGGCTCCTTCTACGTGCGCCAGCTGCGCGACATGAAGGGCTCGCTGGACGTGGAGAAGATGACGGCGGGCGCGCTGCTCGACTACGCGGACGCCTGTGGCGCCACCCTGGCCCGCGCCCACGCACGCACCGGGGACGCGGCCCTCATCGCCGGCTACCTCGGCGGCAGCGCCTGCTTCGACGAGGCCGTGGCCGACTTCGCCGTCACCTACGCGGACCAGGTGGACGAGGACTACGCGCGCTTCCTCGAGGCCCACGCCCGCGAGGCCACCGCGCGGCTCGTTCACTGACGCGCAGCGTGTCCAGGGGCTGTCCCGTGTCGTCCCAGGATTGTCCCCTCCCGCCCTCCGGGCGCCTCGCCGGAAGTTTCTTCCCCCCGGCCGCCTGTAAAAACCTCCCCTCCCCCCGTGCGTTTCCCCGGGCCGCTCGCCCAAGCGCCGAGGATCAGGGGCTGGCGCGATTCCTGCTCTTCCTCCCGCCCGAGATGCCTCGCTCGGACAAATTCACCGGATACACCGTTGAAGTCAGCTCCGCTGCCTGGAAGCAGCTCGCTCGCCTGCCGCTGGAGACCTACCAGCGCATCCGCGGCGAGTTGGAGAACGTCTCCACCCGGCTGGCGGGACTGGTGAACCAGTCCACCGCGCTCTCGCTCGTCGTCGGGGACTACATGGCGCGCTACGCCGTGTCCCCGGAGCGCAAGCGCCTCACCCTGCTCGAGCTGGAGCCCCGCGCCGAGCACACCCCGTAGGGAGCATCCAACCGACCTCGGCCGTCCGATCGACGAGGTCGTAGAGCGGCTGGCGGACCCCGGGCCGGTCCATCTACCGGCAATTGTCTGTTTTCCTTTTCAGGCTCTCGCCCGCTGTCCCTCCTGCGTGACGTTGCTCGGCTCCGGGCCGCTTCTTCTCGAGCAGCGCCCTGGCGCGTGCCACGGCCGACATGGCGTTGGGCCAGCTCGCGGGTGGCGGCCGGGTTCGTGGTGAAGTCTCCCAGGTTCTTCACCTCCAGCCGGTAGTCGCCGGCGAACCTGGATCTTGAGAAATGAATCAGCATTCACATTGCCCACCTCCCAGGTCTGCGGGTACCTTCCGCGCGCGGTCGCACGGCATGCAGGGGGCCGCAACGGCGCGGGAGCCACTCCGTGAGCAATGATTTCGTCCTCGAGACTCGAGATCTCACCCGTGAGTTCAAGGGGTTCGTCGCGGTCAACGGCGTCAACCTCCGCGTCCGGCGGGGGACGATCCACGCATTGATTGGCCCCAATGGCGCGGGCAAGACGACGTGCTTCAATCTGCTGACCCGGTTCCTTCAGCCCACCCGGGGCCGCATCTTCTACAAGGGCGAGGACATCACCTCGGTGAAGCCCGCGGCCGTGGCGCGGCGCGGCATGGTTCGCTCCTTTCAAATCTCCGCGGTGTTCCCGCACATGACGGTGCTGGAGAACATTCGCGTGGCCCTCCAAAGAAAGCTGGGGACGTCGTTCCACTTCTGGCGCACCGAGCGCACCCTCCACGGGCTGAACGAGCGCGCCCACGCGTTGATGGAGGAGGTGGGCCTGCGCTCCTTCGCCAACACCCTGGCGGTGGAGCTGCCCTACGGGCGCAAGCGCACGCTGGAGCTGGCCACCACCCTGGCCCTGGAGCCGGAGCTCATGCTGCTGGACGAGCCCACCTCCGGCATGGGCCATGAGGACATCGCCCTGGTCACCTCGCTCATCCAACGCGTGGCCGCCCAGCGCACCCTCCTCATGGTGGAGCACAACCTGAGCGTGGTGTCCCACCTGTGCCAGACCATTACCGTGCTCCAGCGCGGGAGCATCCTGGCCGAGGGAACCTACGAAGAGGTCTCCCAGAATCCCCAGGTCCGGGAAGCCTACTTGGGAGCCTCCGTTGCCGCCTGATTCCCAGTCCTCCGAAGTCCTCCGCATCTCCAACCTCCACGCCTTCTACGGGGAGTCGCACATCCTCCATGGCGTGGACATGACGGTGAACCGCGGCGAGCTGGTGACGCTGCTGGGGCGCAACGGCTCGGGGCGCACCACCACCTTGAAGGCCATCATGGGGCTGGTGGGCAAGCGCACCGGCTCCATCTCCTTGAATGGGCGTGAAGTCATCGGCCTGGCGCCGCACAAGGTGGCCCACCTGGGCGTGGGCTACTGTCCCGAGGAGCGCGGCATCTTCTCCAGCCTCAGCGTCGAGGAGAACCTCCTGCTGCTGCCCCGGGTGCGCAGCGGGGGAATGACGGTCGAGGAAATCTACAAGCTGTTCCCCAACCTGCTGGAGCGCGCGAAGAGCCAGGGAACACGCCTCTCGGGCGGTGAGCAGCAGATGCTGGCGCTGGCCCGCATCCTGCTGACCGGGGCGCAGCTCCTGCTGCTGGATGAAATCACCGAGGGCCTGGCGCCCGTCATCGTCCAGCTGCTCGGCCGGGTCATCGCCCAGCTCAAGGAGCGCGGCTACACCATCGTCCTGGTGGAGCAGAACTTCCAGTTCGCCGCCCCGCTGGCCGATCGCCACTACGTCATGGCCCACGGCCACATCAGCGAGATGATCCGCAAGGAGGAGCTGTCCTCCAAGATGGACTCGCTCCACCAGCAGTTGGGCGTCTAAGCCATAGGAACTAAGTTCTTTCAGGGGGTAGCATCGCCGCTCGGTAGGAGTGAGGAGGGGCGATGACCCCTGAGCAGAGTAGCATCCGGCTGACCCCCAAGCAGCGGCTGGTACTACAGAGGGCCATGCGGCAGAGAGGCCAGGGGGGAGTGGCACTGCGGGCCAGCGTCGTCCTGCTGAGTGCGCAGGGGCAGAGTGCAGCCAGCATTGCAGCAACCCTGGGGCTGAGCGCG
>NZ_JBJMQO010000044.1:0-28433 GCF_045802675.1 Archangium sp.
ACCGGGTGGGGGGGGCGTCCCGAGGGGGCGACTTTACTTAACTTTTGTACAGCCCCCCCCCCCCCCCCCCCAACCGTCCGAAATCATTGACTTTTTCGACGGGAGTATGGGGTATGGCCTGGAAGCGCCGCTCGGAGCCGCGAGGAGATAGGGCCACCACGCGGGGGAAGCCTTGCGACTGCTGGCACTGCTGATGGCCGCGGCGGTGGCGTGGTCGGGCTGCGGCCATGCACGAGCCGCGCGCGACGGGGCACGCACCTACGTCGTCGACGAGGACGCGAGCGGCGTGGGCAGTGCGCTCGGGACGGGGGGCGCGGGCTACGACTGCGATGACGCGCTCAACCAATGCTTCACCAGATGCTGGGAGTCCTCACGGCAGCCCTACCCGCACGTCGAGCACAACGAGTGGTACTACGAATACTGCACCCGGGAGTGCCGCAAGCAATACATGTCTTGCATTGAGGAGCTGGAGAAGGAGCAGGCGGAGAAGGTGAAGAAACGCCCTCCCCTCGAGTTCTCGAGCCTCGACGCGGCGCGCGACTGGATTCGGAGCCACAAGCCGGAAGTGGCGCTCGGCACCGTCGTCATCGTCGCGGGTACCGCCTTCATCCTCGTCACGGGCGGCTCCGGGGCGCTGCTCCTGGCGCCCCTCGCCCTCTAATGCCTGTCATCCACGGTCACGGTCTGCCCATGAAATACAATCCAAACTTCGATGTGGACACCCTCCTCCGGACCGTGGAATCGGTGAGCAGACAGCACCCCGAGGGCTCGCCGGAGGACGAGGCACTCCGGGTCTGCGCGGCGGCGTTGCTCTTCGTCCGCGATGACGTGCGGAAGCTCGACGAGTTCCGCGAGTTCTTCCGCAAGCTCACCACCCCGGCCGTGGAGGGCGTCAAGATCGCCCACACGTTCGTCTCGCGGGAAGAAGCGGAGAACTGGCTCGCGAGTGGCGCGGCCCAAGACGGTCAGCTCATCCGGGTGGGGGGCCAGGGCTTCACCGTCGTCGACCGCGGGCCGAAGGGGCTGAAGCTCGTCCGGATACCGCTGCCGGAGGAGCTGCCCCCTCACAAGCCCGGGACGTAGAGCGCCGTCACTCGGCCTTCTTCGGCGCGCCAGCGGCCTCCACCACGCGGTGCACCGGGTAGAGCTCGCCCACCTGGATGTGCTTGTCGAGGAACTGCCAGCGGCAGAGGCCGTCGTCCGAGTGCGGCTCGAGCAGGTACACGGCGAGCGTGCCGGCGCGCTGCGCGGTGGGGACGAGCAGCGTGCCCGCGGGGAACTCGCGCGTGGTGCGCTCAGGGGACACGGTGAGCACGGTCTCGAAGCGCACGGGCTTGGGCTTCTGGCTGAGCGGCACCTCGGCCTGGCCGGGCGGGGGCACGTTCGCGGCGACGTCGGGGCTGAACGTCTCCTCGCGGCGGGCCACGCGGTAGCTGTCCACCGTGAAGCGCCGGGACGCGTCGAGCCGCTCGAAGCGGATGCCGTGTCCCTCGAGCCTCGAGGCCAGCTCGGCCGGCACGAGGTACGCCGAGGGCGTGCTCACCGCGAGGGTGGGCACGAACGTGCGGTGGTGCGGGGCCTGATAGGACTTCTTGCGCTTACCGGGGTAGCGGCGCTCGGCGATGCTGGCCTCGTCGTAGGCCTGGATGGCGGCCATGTCGCCGGGCTTCGCGTAGGCGGGGTACTCGAACACGAGCGCGCCCTTGTCGTCGCGCGTGGCCACGCCGTAGTTGATGCCCACGAGCGCCTGCGGGTCCGGCGACTCGCCGCGCGCGAGGATGTGCTCCGCCTCGAGGCCGGTGATGGCGCGGTAGGAGGTGGCGTTCTTGGCCGCGTCACGGAACAGCTCGAGCAACCACGCGCGCATCACCTCGCAGCGGCGCTCGTAGCCGATGTAGCTGTAGGTCTCGAGCAGCACGTCGAGCCGGCCGAGCAACCCGCGGTAGTGGCTGCCGAAGCGCGGGAGCGCGGGATAGGTGTGCCAGCCCGAGCGGGGGACACCCTCGTTCTTGTAGTTGCCGTACCAGAAGCTGTCGAAGCCGTGGCGCGTCTTCACGGCCTTGGCCACGCGCTCGAGCATCACGCGGTTGAAGGAGCGCAGCTCGGAGAAGAGCGGCTCGTTCGAGTGCGACGTGTCGTAGGTGAGCTCGAAGGCGTGGATGCTGCCGTCGGTGGTGTGGCAGTCGATGAAGAGGTGCGGCCACCACTCCTGGTAGAGCTTCGCGAGGCAGCGCGTCTCGGGCGCCTCCTGCTTCATGCTGTCACGGTTGAGGTTCCAGCCCTCGCCCGTGTAGCGCGTGCCCACGCCGCCCTCGGGGTTCACCTGGCCCTCGAGGTTCTTCAAGTCCAGCTTGCGGTTGTTGGGGCTGATGCGGTCGTTGCCGTCGGGGTTGAAGTCCGGAATCAGCACCAGGCACAGCTTGTCGAGCAGCTTCGCGCCGAGCTTCGTGAGGGTGAGATCGCGAGCGAGCGCGAGCACGGACTCCTTGCCCTCGACCTCACCGGCGTGGATGTTGGCCTCCACCATCACGATGATCTTCTTCTGCTTGCGGGCGAGCTCGGGGGTGAAGCAGCCACGGTCGCTCACGATGAGCGCCGTCATGGGCTGGCCCTCGCCGCTCTTTCCGAAGTCCACGCGCTTCGCGAGCTTCGTGCGGCGGCAGAGCTCGTCGACGAAGGCGAGCACGTCAGCGTGACGTGAGGTTTCCTTGTAGTTGGAGGCTTCGGCGCGGGTGAGCAGCTCGGTCATGGGGGCGCATCCGAGCGCCCCGCATCCGTGGGGTCAAGCATTTGCGTCGGTCAGACAGCGGGCACCACGCTCTGCTCCGCGCGTGCCGCGGCGCGGCGCATCGGTTGGAGCTTGCCGTAGGTGAGCGAGCGCCACAGCCACTCGACGGGGCCGAAGCGGAAGCGTGCCAGCCAGAGGTGGCTCACGCCGACCTGCACCCAGAAGAGCGCGAACATGAGCGCGAGGCACGGCAGGGGGTGCAGCTTGCCGATGAGGTTGAGCCCATAGCCGTAATAGATGAACTGGCTGATGACGGTCTGGCTCAGGTAGTTCGTCAACGCCATCTGGCCCGCGGGGGCCCACACCGAGAGCCACCGCCGCGCCCGGGGACGCAGGAAGAGCAGCGAGACGCCGGCCACGTAGAACGCGCAGAGGCCAAGGACGCTCAGCTCCCAGGCCACCGGAGAGAGGACCCTCCACCACTGCGCCGGCTTGGAGAGGACCCCGGTGTTGAGCAGGTGGTCGACGAGCAGGGCCACCCCGGTGCCCAACACGGCCAGGCCCAGCCCCCACCCGAGGAGCCGGCGGAAGAGGGGACGGTTCGCCTCCACGTCGTGGAAGAGCCTCCGCCGTCCGGCCAGCAGACCGAGGAGGAATCGGCCGAGGGTGATCAGCGCGTGGGCCGCCGTCATGGGCTTGAGGAAGACCTTCCAATAGAAGAAGGCATTGGCCCGCACCGTGGCGAGGTAGGAACCGCTCTGGAAACCGGCCAGCGTCTCGCTCCGGATGTTCGCCAGCATCGCCTGCTTCGCCTTGGAGGCCGCCTGCACGGCTTCCGGTGTGCCCGCGAGCTGCGGCACGTAGATCATGATGGCGGAGACCGTGGCCGAGGCACCGAGGATGAGCACCAGGCTCCAGACGATGAGCCTCCTGTCGGGCAACCCGCGGAACAGCAGGAGCACGAAGCCCATCACCGCGTACAGGTGAAGGACGTCGCCGTACCAGAGCGCGAAGAGGTGCGTGACGCCGAGCAGCAGGAGCACGCCCAGCCGCCGGCGGTACACGGGGACGATGGAGGCCCCGCGAGCCTCGGCCCGGCCCAGCTGGATGGCGAAGCCGAGGCCGAAGAGGAACGAGAAGGTGGACATGGCCTTCTCGGACACCAGCCGGTTGAAGAGCCAGTCGGTGACGACATCCACGCCCGAGGACATCAGGGCCGCGGCGCTCTCCCTGGGCAGGAAGCTCCGGCCGCTCAGGTGCACATAGGCGTTCGAGACGAACACGCCGCACAGAGCGAAGGCACGCAGGACGTCGAGCAGGGCGATGCGCTCGCTGGCATCGACGGGGCGCGCTCCGGCCATCTCTTGGGGTGCCAAGGGAGCAGTGCTGGGCATGGCGTCCAGCAGACGCGGGCCTCTCCCAGGGGTCAAGCACGGGGGCCCAGGCCACACTTCGCGTGGAAGTCGTACGCCCGTGGCGTGCGGACGTTGCGACTCGCGGCTCGCTTGAGTACGTCATCCCCTCATGGAACCAGGACGAAGGCCACAGCTCCCGGCGGGCGGCGGTAAGGCCGTGTGGCGGGCGCTCGAATATCTGAGGCGGTACAAGCTGGAGACGGCGGGCGCGCTCGTGTCGCTGCTGCTGGTCTCGGCCACCAACCTCGCCGCGCCGCAGTTGGTGCGGCTGGCCATCGACCACGGCATCGCCCGGGGTGAGGCCAATACGGTGCTCGCGGCCGTGGGAGGACTGGTGGGCATCGCGCTGGCGCGAGGGCTCTTCAACTTCCTACAGGGCTACCTCGCCGAGCGCGTGTCCCAGGGCGTCGCCTTCGACCTGCGCGACGCGCTCTTCGTGCGCATCCAGCGGCTGAGCTTCAGCTACTACGACCAGGCGCAGACGGGCCAGCTGCTCACCCGGCTCACCAACGACGTCGAGCAGGTGCGCACCTTCGTGGGCACGGGCGTGGTGCAGCTCGCCGCGTCGCTCGTCATGCTGGTGGGGTGCGCGGTGCTGCTGCTGAGCATCAACCCCGTGCTCGCGGTGACGGCGCTGGCGAGCATCGCGCCCATCCTCTGGCTGCTGCGCAACTTCGTGATGAAGATGGGCCCGCTGTTCGGCAAGATTCAGGGCACGCTCAGCCGGCTCAACACGGTGCTCCAAGAGGACCTGCGCGGCATCCGCGTGGTGCACGCCTTCTCCGGTGAGGCCCGCGAGGCCGCCCGCTACCAGCGCATCAACCAGGAGCTGCTGGGACACAACCTGGGCATCATCGAGGCCATCTCCAGTAACTTCCCCTTCGTGAACTTCTTCGCCAACCTCGGCACGCTCGTGGTGGTGGGCGTGGGAGGCCTGCTCATCTTCCGCGACAAGCTGAGCCTCGGGGAGCTGCTCGCGTTCAATTCCTACCTGGGCTTCCTGATGATGCCCCTCATGACGCTGGGCTTCATCGCGGCGCAGATCTCCCGCGCCGGGGCGTCCGCGCTGCGCGTGTTCGAGCTGCTCGACACCCAGGTGGAGGTGGCCGACAAGCCCGGGGCCACGCCGCTGCCGTCCGTCCAGGGCCGCGTCGAGTTCCGCGACGTGCGCTTCCGCTACGCGGGCAGCGAGCGCGAAATCCTGCGCGGGGTGAGCTTCGTCGCCGAGCCGGGACAGCTCGTGGCGATTCTCGGGACGACGGGCTCGGGCAAGAGCACCATCATCAACCTGCTGCCGCGCTTCTATGACGCGACGGGAGGCGCGGTGCTCCTCGACGGGCACGACGTGCGCGAGGTGACGCTCTCCAGCCTGCGCTCGCAGATTGGCGTGGTACTGCAGGACGCCCTGCTCTTCTCCGGCACGGTGCGCGAGAACATCGCCTACGGCCGCCCAGAGGCGACGCGGGAGCAGATTGAGGCCGCGGCCCAGGCGGCCCAGGCGGCGGAGTTCATCGCCGGGCTGCCGCAGGGCTACGACACGGTGGTGGGCGAGCGCGGCGTGGGGCTCTCGGGAGGCCAGCGCCAGCGCCTGGCCATCGCCCGGGCGCTGCTCACGGATCCGCGGTTGCTCATCCTGGACGACAGCACCTCGGCGGTGGACGCCGAGACGGAGGCCGCCATCCAAGGGGCGCTCGACAGGCTGATGCGCGGCGCGAACCGCACCGCCATCGTCATCGCCCAGCGCATCAGCACGGTGCGCGACGCGAACCTCATCCTGGTGCTCGACGAGGGCAAGGTGGTGGCGCAAGGAACCCATGAGCAGCTGCTCGCCACGAGCCCGCTCTACAACGAGATTCTCGGCTCGCAGCTGCAGCCCGGGACCGCGGAGGCGGCATGAGAAGGCCAGGAAGTCTCGAGTCCATGGCGGAGGTGGAGATCCAGCGCGCGTCCAATCGTGGCGCGGTGGCTCGCCGGCTGGTGGCCGAGCTGCGGCCGTTCCGGAGCAGGCTGCTGGTGGCCCTGGGGTTCATCGTCGTGGGAGCCCTGACGCAGGCCGCCGGTCCGTACCTGGTGAGCCGGGCGATCGACCGCGACATCGGAGGCCACGATTCCGAGGGCCTGCTGCGCACCATGCTGCTATTGCTCGTCGTCTACGGCGCGGGCGCGGTGTCCGGACGGGCCCAGACGTGGCGCGTGGGCTCGGCGGGGCAGGAGGTGCTCTCGTCGATGCGCACCCGGCTCTTCGAGCAGCTCCAGGCCCTGCCCCTGTCGTACTTCGACAAGCGGCCCATCGGCGATTTGATGAGCCGGTTGCTCAGCGACGTCGACACCATCAACCAGTTCTTCTCGATGGGGCTGACGCAGTTGTTGGGCTCGATGCTGGGACTGTTTGGTGTGCTGGCGGCGATGCTCGCGCTCAACGTCCCGCTGGCGCTGGCGTGCTTCACGCTCATTCCGGTGATGCTGCTCACCACCCGCTTCTTCGCCGCCCGGGCCCGGAACGCCTACCGCAAGACGCGGCAGACGGCGGGCAACGTGACGGCGGAGCTGCAGGAGGAGATCGTCGGCGTGCGGCAGGCACAGGCCTTCAACCGCACGGACGTGAACATCCAGCGCTTCCGCAACCGGAACGCGGCCAACCGCGATGCCAACGTGGCCGCGGTGGGAGTGACCTCGGCGTTCTCCCCGGCGATGGACATGCTGTCCACGCTCGCCACGGCGCTCGTCATTGGCTACGGCGGCTACCTGGCGCTCCAGGGGAAGCTGACCGTGGGCCTGCTCGCGGCGTTCCTCATCTACGTGCAGCAGTTCTTCCGGCCGGTGCAACTCATGGCGTCGGTGTACACGCAGATGCAGTCGGCGCTCGCGGGCGCCGAGCGCATCTATGCCATCTTCGACGAGACGCGCGAGCCCGCCGACGCCCCGGACGCGGTAGAGCTGGACCGGGCGCAGGGGCGCATCACGTTCTACAACGTGTCCTTCGCCTACGACGCCGAGCACCCGGTGCTGCACGAGGTGAGCTTCGAGGTGCAACCCGGGCAGACGGTGGCGCTGGTGGGCCGCACGGGCGCGGGGAAGACGACGGTGGCCAACCTCATTCCGCGCTTCTACGACGCGACGGCGGGCGTGGTGCGGCTGGACGGGCTGGACGTCAAACAGGTGAAGCGCTCGAGCCTGCGCAAGCAGATGGCCACGGTGATTCAGGAGCCCTTCCTGTTCTCCGACACCATCGCGGAGAACATCGGCTACGGCCGGCCGGGCGCGAGCCGCGAGGAAATCGAACAGGCTGCGCGCGCGGTGTATGCGCACGACTTCATCGCCGCGTTGCCCAAGGGCTACGACTCGGTGCTGGGCGAGGGCGGTGCCACGTTGAGCGTGGGCCAGCGGCAGCTGCTCGCGTTCGCTCGGGCGGTCATCGCGGATCCGCGCGTGCTCATCCTCGACGAGGCGACGGCGAACATCGACACGCGCACGGAGGCGCTCATCCAGCGGGCGCTCTCCACGCTGCTGGCGGGCCGGACCAGCGTGGTCATCGCGCACCGGCTGAGCACCATCCGCAACGCGGACCTCATCCTCGTCATCGACGCCGGGCGCATCACCGAGCGCGGCACCCATGACGAGCTGATGGCCCGCAATGGCCTGTACGCGGAGCTGTACCACCGCCAGTTCCGCGAGCCGGCGCCTCCCGCCGAGCCCGCGAAGCTCGCGAGCGGAGACCTGCGCACCGCGAAGGCGTAGCGCGCCCCGTCAGGCGCTGGCGGCCCTGGATTTCTCGGCCGCCAGCCCACCCGGGCGCTTCTTCACGGAGTGGAGGTGGCGGCCGCGGGCTTCACAGGCTCGCCCTTGCGGAAGCGCTGCTCGGGGCCGGGGCCCACGTACACCTGCACGGCGCGGAAGCGCCCGGTGCCCTCGGGGATGCGCGCCGCGTGACGCGTGCCCGCAGGAATGTAGATGGCATCGCCCTGCTTCACGGGCATCACCTGGCCCTCGATGGTCATCTCCGCCCCGCCCTCCTCCACGTAGAGCATCTCCACGCTGTTCTCATGGATGTGCTCGGGCACTCCGGCGCCACCCTCCAGCTCCAGGATGCCCATGGAAGCGGCTCGGGCTCCGGTCTCCTCGTTGACGAGCAGGGTCGCGGTGCCCTTCCCCTGGGAGATGCGGAACGCGGGTGCGTCCGCACTGGCCACCACGTGGCGGACGGGCACGGTGGGGACGCGGGCACAGCCAGCGGAGACACAGAGCAGGGCCGTCAGGAGCGCAGTGCGTTTCATGCAAACATTCCTAACACGGAGTCCCTGCCCCGGCGGACCCGCTCCCGCTATGGTGCCGCGCGTGAGCCAGCCTCGATTCATCCCCGCATACGATGCCCCCGCGCGCCCGCGCGACACCGCCCTGCTCTTCGTCGCGCGTGGACTCGAGCTCCTCGTCGCCGAGCGCGATGGCGCCGTGCACTTCCCCACCGGCGCGGAGCTGCCCTCGCTCGCCGCCGAGGCCAACTACCTCGGCTCGCTCGAGGGCGTGGACTGCTACGCCACGCCCCTCCCCCACGACACCGAGCCTCCCGCGGGCTACAAGCTCGTCCCCGCACGCGGCCTCTACACCCGCGTGGACGAGTCCCTCTTCGCCGTCGCCGGCCGGGCGCTCGCCATCGCCGAGTGGGACCTCACCCACCGCTTCTGTGGACGCGACGGTCAACCCACGGTGCACGTCCCCGGCGAGCGCGCGCGCCGCTGCCCCGTCTGCCGCACGCCCTACTATCCGCGCATCTCCCCCGCGGTCATCGTGCTCATCACCCGCGGCGACGCGATGCTGCTCGCGCGCAACGCCAACTTCCCCGGCGCCTTCTTCAGCACCCTCGCCGGCTTCGTCGATGTCGGCGAGTCGCTCGAGGAGACGGTGGTGCGCGAGGTGAAGGAGGAGGTCGGCGTCGAGGTGAAGAACCTGCGTTACTTCGGCAGCCAGCCGTGGCCCTTCGGCCGCTCGCTCATGCTGGGCTTCACCGCCGAGTACGCCGGCGGCGACATCCAGGTGGATGGCCAGGAGATCGCCGAGGCGGCCTGGTTCACCCCCGACAACCTCCCCCAGTTGCCCCCGCGCCTGAGCATCGCCCGTCAGCTCATCGACACCTTCCTCGCCCAGGTGAAGGCGCGCCACGGCCAGGGCTGACACCCGCGTGCCGGGGCTCGCTCGCTCCCGAGCCAGTCAGGCGCCTGGAAATCCCGTGAGCCGTCGGGACGTTGAAGTCTGGCGGGGCCTCGCCGCTTGCATCCCGCCTCCGGGTGGGGTTGAAGCAGGGGCCCCCGGACTCCTCCATGCCCCTCGCCCGTCCCCATATCGAGCCCCGTCGTGTTCCCACCGCTGACTCGGTGGTGGTCAAGGAGATCTACCTCTCCGTGCAGGGCGAGTCCTCGCACGCGGGACTGCTCTGCTCCTTCGTGCGCCTCACCGGCTGCCACCTGCGCTGCTCCTACTGCGACAGCGAGTTCGCCTTCCACGGCGGCTCGCGCATGAAGATTCCAGACGTGGTGGCCCAGGTGAAGGCGCTCGGCGCGTCCCGCGTCGAGGTCACCGGTGGCGAGCCCCTGCTCCAGCCCGGCGTGTATCCGCTGATGGAGGAGTTGCTGGCCTCGGGTCTCATCGTGCTGCTGGAGACGAGCGGCGCCATCGACGTGCGGCTGGTGCCCGCGGCGGTCCATAAAATCGTGGACATGAAGACGCCGTCCTCGGGCGAGAGCGACCGCAATGACTACCGCAACCTCACGTCGATGAACGCCCAGGACGAGCTCAAGTTCGTCATCGGCAGCCGCGAGGACTACGAGTGGTCCAAGCGGCTCATCGCCGAGCACCGGCTGCTGGAGAAGCCCTATGGGCTGCTCTTCTCCACCGTCTACGGCAAGCTCACGACGAAGGCGCTGGCCGAGTGGGTCATCGAGGACAGGCTGCCGGTGCGCTTCCAGCTGCAGATGCACAAGTACATCTGGGACCCGAACGAGCGCGGGGTGTGAGCGAGGGGCCCGTCGTGCCTCAGGGCCGCGGCATGCGGCTGTAGAGGAGGACGAGGCCCCGGACCAGCAGGACGGCCTGGAGCGCGACGAAGGCCAGGTTCATCCAGGCCAGCGCGCGGCCCCAGCGGACCCACGGAGACACGGCGAGCCCCTCGAGCAGGAGGCGGCGCCGCTCGCGGGTGGCCGCCCAGAATCCGAGTCCGGCGGCGGCGGCGTTGAGCACCGGCACGCGCTGAAGAATCGCCACGGCGACGACGGCCTCCCCCACGCGCACCAGGGCCCGGACGGGCAGGAGCATCACCAGCGGAATGGACGCGAGGGCGATGACCTCCAGGCCGATCATCACCTTGAGCAGCTGGGAGGGGGCGGCGTGCGAGCGGACGAAGGCGACGCAGGAGGCGCAGTACGCGGCATCACCGAGGAGCTCGGTGCACTCGCCGCACAGGAAGGTACCGCAGCGCACGCAGGTGGCGACGGCCGCCCGCTGATGCTCGGGGCAGCGGGCCGAGGCGAAGGCGGTCGGGTCCGGAACGGGAGCCACGGGCGCGCGTCGCGTCGGGTCAGAAGACGGGAGGAGGGGGCGGGCGGAGCATCACCTGCTCCAGCGCATGGGCGCCCAGGCCGAGGAAGACGGCGGCCAGCACGGTGCCGCCGAAGAAGCCCGCGAGGATGAGGTTCTTGCGCGGGTGCTCGAACTGACTGAAGGCGTAGACGAGCACGTAGAAGGGAATGAGCAGCACCATCATCCCCGTCCCCAGGCTGCGGCGGAACGCGTGGACGAGCAGGAAGGCGGCGCAGACGAGCGTGATGACGCCGAACAGGGCGGCAAGAGGGAGGAGCGGCACGGCCCTCAGATAGCACGGCTGTCGCCGGGACGTGGTCCCCGTGAGCACATTGCGTGCTAAAGGACGCTCCCACGTCTCCTCACCGAGGTACCCGGACGATGGCCACTCTGAAGACGCTGCTGACCTTCCTGCTCGCGGGGGCTTTTCTCGGCCTGGCCACGGCTTCGTGGCTGGCGCCGAAATGGCTCGAGTGGGACAACACGACCCGCTTCCAGTCGACGCAGATGATGTGCGACCTGCCCCAGGTCGTCCGGCAGATTTCGTCGCAGCTGCTGAGCTACCAGCTCTACGGCACGCTCATCGGCGCGGGGCTCTTCCTCATCCTGGGCATCGTCTTCGTGGTGATGCGCTCGAAGAAGCAGAAGAAGGCGCAGCAGCCGCCGCCCGCCACCCCGTCCGCGGCCTGAGCGCGCCCCCGAGGGGCTACGCCGTCGGCAGGTCCACGATGAAGCGCGCGCCGCCCTCGGGGCGGTTCTCCGCGCGCAGCGTGCCGCCGAACGACTCCACGTACTGCCTCGACAGCGCCAGCCCCAGCCCCGTCCCCTTCCCCGGCGCCTTCGTGGTGAAGAAGGTCGTGAAGAGCCGCGCCAGGTTCTCCGCCGCGATCCCCGGCCCGTTGTCCTCCACCAGCACCCGCACCCGCCCGGCCTCCACCGCCACGCGCACCGCCACCCGCCCGTCCTGCACCCGCGCGTCCTCGATGGCGTCCGCCGCGTTCAGCAGCAGGTTGAGCAGCACCTGACCCAGCCGCCTCGGCTCGGCCAGCACCGCCGTCTCCCCCGGCACCTCCACCGCCAGCTTCACCAGCGACTTGAGCCGCACCGATGCCAGCCGCACGCTCGCGTCGATGACCGGCGCCAGCTCGCACCGCCCCACCCCCTCCACCGACTCCTCCGCCCGCGAGAGCGCCGTGAGGTCCTTCACGATTTGATGGATGCGCTCCACCCCCTGCATCGTCTCCTGCAGGGCCTCGGTGTACTCGCTGTCCGTCGCGCCCGTCGTCGGCTGCCGCCACTCCTCCAAGAGGAAGCGCAGGTTGGCCTGCACGTACGCCAGCGGGTTCTTCACCTCGTGCGCCACGCCCGCCGCCAGCCGCCCCACCTGCGCCAGCCGCTCGGCCTGCAGCACCCGCTCCTGCGACGCCTCCAGTTCCTCGCGCACCGCGCGCTGCTCGTCCTCGGCCTTCACCCGCGCCAGCTGCAGCCGCCGGTAGAAGACGCTCATCTGCGTCCCCACCCCTCCGGCCCCCACCAGCAGCAGCATCCACGTCACCATCCGCGCAGGCGGCGTCCCCTCCACCCCCATCACCGCGCCCACCACCGCCACCGGCATCAGCGTGCTCAGCACCCACTGCCAGGGCTCGCCCCGCGACACCATGAGCGTCATCACCGGCATCACGCAGAACCAGCCGAACACCGGGCTGCCCGAGCCCCCCAGCCGGTGCACCACCAGCCCCAGGAAGACGTTGGGCACCACCACCCCGGCGAGGGTGCGCAGCCACCGCCGGGCGGACGCCCTCACCCGCGCGAGCCACCAGCCCATCACCCCCGTCAGCGCCGACCACACCAGCCGCAGCGCCAGCGTGTCCCACGCCGGCCGCCCCACGGACATGGAGTCCACCACCCAGAAGGGCAGATACGTGAGGGCCAGCATGTACAGCAGGCGCTGCTCATCCCGGAGCACCAACTCCTCGCCAGGAGGCGGCGTCTCCGGGTTGTCCAGGGTTTCTGCCCCGTGCTGCTCCTGCTGCCTCATGGCCGAGCCGGTCTCCCCCGATTTCAAGGGAATGAAACGTTTGGCTCCCGACACTGGCATAAAACAGGGTCAAACGGAACCCAGCCTGGGTCAGCGTTGCACCCGTCCCACGAGGCGGAGTTTCTCGGCCCGTGAGAGCCGCTTGAGGGCGGCCTCCCGGCGCAGGGCGGCGCCGCGGTCGGCGGCCGGCTCGCTCCAGACGAGCGTCACCGGCAGGCGGGCACGGGTGTAGGCGGCGCCGCGGCCCCGGTTGTGGGTGGCCAGGCGGCGCTCGAGGTTGTTGGTGGCCCCGGTGTAGAGCGTCCCATCCCGGCAGCGCACCATGTAGACGGTCCAGGCGTCCGGCACGGCGGGCGGCACCATAGCGCACGCCCGCCCCCGTCCGGGGGCCCGCCGCGTCTGCCCGGCCCTTCAGGGAGGGACGGGCGCGCTGACCCTCGGCTTGCCGCACGCCGCCATCACCAGCGACACCGGCAGCAGCGGGTCCACCCGCCACGCCGACAGCACGTGCTCCCGGCTGATGAGCCCCACCAGTCCTCCCGCCTCCCCCATGACGGGGAGCAGACAGACGTCGTACCGCTCCATCACTCGCAGGGCACGCAGGAGGGTGTCACTGGGAACGAGGGCGACTTCGATCGAGGACAACCTTTCCGCTAGAGTCGGCTTTTGCCGCATCCACGAGCCTCCCGGCTTGAACGAGGGAGGAGCACTGCAACCGTTCTGCCGACATGTGTGTGCGTGGGATTTTCGACACGGCACTCGCACGCGAGGGCATTACATTCCGGTCGTGACGAACAGAAACGGGCCCAGGCTGACGCGGATGGCGGATCTCTTCTCCCGCGCTGTGAATCGGGAGGGAGAGGGATTGCTCACCCTGTCCTTCAAGCCGGACGAGCTGTACCGCGTGCCCACCGATGATGGGGCAGCCATCTCCCTGGGGCGCTACCACCCCCGGGGCGAGCGCCGCTTCGCCGAGCCCGTCATCCTCTGTCACGGGCTGGGCGCCAACCGCTTCCACATGGACTTCGACGAGCGCTACAGCCTGGCGCGCTACCTGGCCCGGGCGGGCTTCGAGGCCTGGGTGATGGAGCTGCGCGGCCGGGGGCTGGCGGGCCCGTGTGGCGACGCCTCCTTCGACGACCAGGCCGAGCACGACGTGCGCTGCGCCCTGCGAACCGTGCTCTCCACGGGAGCCAAGGAAGTTCTCTGGGTGGGGCATTCCAAGGGAGGCCTCACCCTCTACGGCCATCTGGCGCGCAACCCGCAAGCGCCCGTCCGGGCCGCCGTGGCCATGGGCAGCCCCTTCACCTTCGCGGTGCAGCCGGGCCTCAAGCGCTTCATCCAGCGCATTGAGCCCCTCTTGCGCCTGAAGGTGATTCCCACCCGGCGCATCACGGGCATCGCCCTCTTCGGCGCGCCGCCGGGACCGCTCAGCCGCTACATGATGCTCGCCTCCAACATGGAGGGGGACGTGGTGCGCAAGGCGCTGGCCAACGTGCCCGCGGACCTCTACGGCGGCGTGGTGCGTCAGTTCGCCCACTGGATTGCCACCGACTCCTTCTGCATGGTGGACGGCACCTGCTACCGCAAGCCGCTGGCCGGGGCGAAGCTGCCCGTCATGCTGCTGGCGGGGAGCAAGGATCTGCTCGCTCCCCCGCTCGCCGTGGCGCGGGCACAGGAGCACCTCGGCGGGCCGGTGAAGCTGGTGGTGGCCGGGCGGGGGCATGGCTTCGCCGAGGACTACGGCCATGCCGACCTGATTCTCGGACGTCGGGCACCGGACGAAATCTTCCCGCTGGTGGAGGCGTTCCTGTCCGCGCACGCGACCCGGGCGTAACGCCCCGGGGGACGCCTGGTTGTCCCCTCCCCCCCGGCGTGCTACCCCACGGGCCCCGCACCTCCCATGTCCCCAGCCTCCCGCTTCCTCGCCCTCGCCCTGCTGGCCCTCTCGGGCTGCGAGCGCGGCCCCGCGCCGGGCCACGCCACCGTGGACTTCCGTCATGCCCCCCAGCAGGCGGGCGGCACGCCGGTGGCCTCCTGGAAGGGGGACGGGGTGACGGCCGAGGAGCTGCGCCGCCGCCTGGAGGAGATGAGCCCCGCGCTGCGCGAGCGCTACCAGACGCTCGAGCAGAAGCGCGAGTACGTGGAGGGCCTGGCCCGCTTCGAGCTGCTCGTGCAGGAGGCGCTCGCGCGCGGGCTGCAGAACGACCCCGAGGTGGTGGCCAGCACCAAGCGCGCCCTGGTGGCGCGGCTGATGCGCTCGCAGCTCGACGAGGCCCAGCCCCCCGTCACCGGCGCCGAGGTGGCCGCGTACTACCAGAGCCACCTGGAGGACTACGTGCGGCCGGAGCAGGTGCGGCTCTCGCACGTGTTCCTCGCCGCGCCCCGCGAGGACGCGGCCCGCGTGACGGCGGCGCGCCAGAAGGCGGAGAAGGTGCTCGCCGAGGCGAAGGCCCTGCCCGCCCGCGACTTCGCCGCCTTCGGCCGGCTGGCCCGCTCCCACAGCGAGGAGCCCCGCACGCAGCCCCTGGATGGGGATTTGCGCTACCGCTCGCTCGAGGTGCTCGCGCAGGACTTCGGGCCCGAGGTGGCCGAGGCCGCGCGCACCCTGGTGCCCGGTGGCCCGGGGACGCTCAGCGGCGTGGTGCAGACGGACGCGGGCCTGCACGTGCTGCAGCTCACCGCGCACCAGTCGGCGTTGGATTTGAAGCTCGAGGACGTGCGCCAGCAGATTTCCGGCCGCCTCACCCAGGACAAGCGCACCCGGGCGTGGGCGGAGCTGCTCTCCGGGTTGGAGAAGCGCGCCGGCTTCACGGTGGACGCCGCGGCGCTCTCGCGGGTGCACGTGGACATGAGCACCCCCATGCAGCCCGCCATCGGCCCGCCGCCCGGCACCCTCCCCGCCCCCTTCCCCCCCACCGCCGTGGAGCAACCGTGACCGTCGAGAGGAGCTCCTTCATGCGTCAGGTCTTCGTCCGCGCCACCCCGTTGCTTGCCACGGTGGCGCTCGCCGTGGGGCTCGCCGGTTGTCCCCAGAAGAACAAGGAGGACCCGGACGCCAACGTCGTCGCCACGGTGAATGGCGAGGTGCTGGCGCGCGCGGACTTCGAGCGCGAGCTGGGCCGCGAGCTCGCCGCCTCGTCCACCGAGTCCCCCCAGCACACCCCGGAAGAGGTGGAGCCCTACAAGCGGGCCCTGCTCGACACGCTCGTGCTGCGCATGGTGCTGGTGCAGGAGGCCCGCGCCCACAACGTCACGGTAACCCCCGAGGAGGTGGACCGGGGCGTGCTGCGGCTCTCCAGCGACTACCCGGCCGGCAACTTCAACGAGGTGCTGGCGCAGGGGCAGCTGTCCATGGCGGAGCTCAAGGCGCGCGAGGCGACGCGGCTCACCATCGAGAAGCTGCTGGCCAGCGAGGTGTACACGCGCGTGGCGCTGACGGAGGAGGAGCTGCGCGCCTACTACGCGGCGCACGAGGCCGACTTCGCCGAGCCCGAGCGGGTGCGCGCCGCGCAAATCGTGGTGAAGGGCATGGACGACGCGCGCCGGGTGCAGGCGCAGCTCAAGTCCGGCAAGAAGTTCTCCGAGCTGGCGCGCAAGTACTCGCTGAGCGCGGACGCCAAGGTGGGAGGGGACCTGGGCTTCTTCCCTCGGGGGCAGATGCCGCCGGCCTTCGACCAGGTGGTGTTCAACCTGGGCGTGGGCCAGGTGTCGGACGTGGTGGAAACGGAGTACGGCTACCACCTGTTCCGGGTGCTGGAGAAGAAGGCGGGCCGCAAGCTGGAGTTCGCGGACGTGAGAGAGCAGGTGGAGGCCCGGCTGCTGGAGCAGCGGCGGGCCGAAGCCCAGACGAAGTATGAGCAGGAGCTGCGGGCCAAGGCCCAGGTATGGGTGAACGAGGTCACGCTCCAGGCCATTCGCGGCAAGCCGGCCACGCAGCCGGCGGCCCGGGAAGAATGACGAGCCGTCCCCCTCGACGCGGGCACGGAAAGAGGAAGCCTATGAAGAAGCTGATCGGAACGATGGTGGCCGCGCTGGTGCTGAGCGGCGCGGTGGCACGCGCCGAGATGGTGGACCGGGTGGCGGCGGTGGTGAACCGCGACGTCATCGCGCTGTCCGAGGTGGAGAAGCGCGCGGCGCCGGAGCTGTCGCGGCTCAATCAGGCGGTGAAGGAGCCGCAGAAGCGCGCCGAGGAGCGCACCCGCATCACCAAGGCGGCCCTGGACACCCTCATCGGCGAGAAGCTGATGGAGGAGCAGATCAAGGAGCTGGGCCTGAGCGTGACGGACGCCGAGGTGGACGCGGCGGTGGCGGACGTGAAGAAGCAGAACAATGTCACCGACGACGCCCAGTTCGACCGGCTGCTGTCGGGCGAGGGCTTCACCGTGGCCACCTACAAGGACTTCCTGCGCAAGCAGATGTCGCGCATGAAGCTGGTGCAGCTCAAGGTGAGCCCCAAGGTGAAGGTGTCCGAGGAGGACCTGAAGGCGGCCTACACCCAGTACACCAAGCTGGAGTCGGGTGACGCCGAGGTGCACGCGCGCCACATCCTGGTGCAGGTGGACCCGAAGGCGACGCCGCAGCAGGTGGAGGCGGCGCGCAAGAAGGCGGAGGCGCTGGCCGAGGAGGCGCGCAAGCCGGGCGTGGACTTCTCCGAGCTCGCGAAGAAGAAGAGCGAGGGCCCGAGCGCCTCGGACGGCGGGGACCTGGGCTTCTTCCGGCGCGGGGTGATGGTGCCGGCCTTCGAGAAGGTGGCCTTCACGCTCAAGGAGGGCGAGGTGAGCGAGCCGGTGCGCACGCAGTTCGGCTGGCACGTGCTGAAGGTGGAGGAGAAGCGCTCGGTGGACGTGGCGCCCTTCGAGCAGGTGAAGGGCGAGCTGGAGAACCGGCTGAAGCTGCAGAAGACGGAGAAGTTCGTCGAGCAGTACGTGAACGAGCTGCGGCAGAAGGCGTCCGTCGAAGTCAAAATCTGAAGGGTTTCGGGAGGGGGTTGGCGCGTGAACGAGCGTCCCGTCGTAGGCATCTCACTGGGAGACGTCTCCGGGATCGGCCCGGAGGTCACGGCGCACGCCCTCTCCCAACCCAAGGTGCGCCGAGCGTTGGTGCCCGTCGTCTTCGGAGACGGGCCCACGCTGGAGCGCTTTGCCTGGTTCCAGAAGTACACCCGCGTCACGCCGGATGAGCTGACGCGGGTGAGCGGGCCCACGGTGTGCGTGGTGACGGAGCTGGCGCAGAAGCACCGCGTCCCCGGCAAGCCGAGCCGCGCCGGAGGCCGCGCCCAGTACCAATACATCCAGGCGGCCATCGAGGCGGCTCGAGCCGGGCACGTGGACGCGATCTGCACGGCGCCGGTGTCCAAGGAGCAGATTTCCCGCGCGGGCATTCCCTTCATGGGACACACCGAGGTGCTGGCCGAGGCCTTCGGCCGCGAGGTGCTGATGCTCATGGACGGCCCCCGGGTGCGCATCGCGCTGGCGACCAACCACGTGCCGCTGGCGGACGTGTCTCGGATGCTGACGGTGGAGCGGCTGACGAGCCAGCTGCACCTGCTGTCCAACAGCCTCCGGCCCGTGGTGGGCCGCACGCCGCGCATCGGCGTGCTGAGCTTCAACCCGCACGCGGGCGAGGGCGGACTGCTGGGACGCGAGGAGGTGGAGGTCCTCACCCCCGCCATCAAACGCGCGCGCCTGCTGAAGGTGGACGCGCACGGGCCGCTCGCGGCGGACGGGCTGTTCACCCAGGTGGACGACTTCCCCTATGACGTGGTGCTCGCCATGTACCACGACCAGGGCCTCATCCCCGCCAAGGCCCTGGACTTCGAGCGCACCGTGAACGTGACGCTCGGACTGCCGGTGCCGCGCACCTCGCCGGACCACGGCACCGCCTACAGCCTGGCGGGCACGGGCAAGGCGAGCAGCGTCCCCATGGCGGAGGCGCTGCTCAAGGCCGCCCGGCTCGCCTCGCGCTGACTCCGCTCAGTACGTGAACGGGAAGCGCACGGGCTCGCGGCTCTGCACCCGGTGCTGCGGGAACTTCCACGAGCGCACCTGCCCCTCGATGCAGCGGGCGAACGGCGTGCCCTGGAGGCCCTCGGTCTCCACGAGGGCCTCGACGGCGTCACCCGTGGGCAGCACGCGCCAGCGCACCACGAACCGGTCCTTGCCCGAGTCCGAGGTATGCGCGGGCCTGTGTGTCTCGATGCACGAGAGGATGGCCTCCTTGTGCGCGCTCACCACCTGCATGACATCCGACGTGGACAGGGACTCGGGCAGATCCTTGCCCGGCTCGGGCGGGATGTAGACGCTGCGTTTGGAGCGCGGATCCTCCGGCTTGTACTTCGGCGCGTCCTTCGAGAAGCCCAGCTGCTTCTCGAACTCCTTGTCGAGCGAGTCGTCGAGGTTGGTGGGATCATCCGCGGCCTTCTCGTCCTGCTGAGCCTTGTGCTTCCCCGCGCTGGCCGGAGCCGGGGCCGGAGCCACGGGCGCGGGAGGAGGCGTCGTCTGGCGGTGCTGCTGGATGGACCCGGCGGCACTCGCGATGCGCTCCTCCGAGACGGCCGGCGCGGAGCCCTGAGGGCCAGCGTTCCCCTTCGGCTCCACGGCGGTGGCCGCGGGCACGACGGCGGGCCTGGGCTTCTCGGGCTGCACCGCAGCGGGAGCGGGCTTCACCTCCGGCTTCACGGGCGCCGTGGCGGCGGCCGGAGCCTGAGGCGCGGGCTGCGGCGCCGGAGCCTGCACGGCCGGAGCCTGCGGCTGCGTCACCGGAGCCACCGCCACCGGCGCGGGCGCGGGCGCGGGCTGCGTCACGGCCGGGGCGGGACGCGGTGAGGCATCGGCCCCCTGCTCCGGAGCGCGACGGACCTGGGGCAGCTGGAGCAGCGCGCCCACGACGAGGCCCACGGCCGCGGAGCCGATGAGCGCTCCGGCCAGCAACGTCCTCCCCCGCCGCGAGGGCGCGGGCTCCTGGGGAAGCACCGGCGCGGCCATCATCCCGGGGACGAGCGGCGGAGCCATGGGCGCGACCAGAACGGGAGCCACCACGGGCGGCGCGGGCGGCGCCACCGGCACGGGCGCCAGGTGCGGCGCCACCACGGGAGTGCTCGACTCGTCCAGCAGGGCCGAGCGCGTCTCCTCCTTCGCCTGCTCCTGCGCCTCCCGCATCTTGCGCAGGAAGCCCTCCTCCTCCGCGACGAGCGAGTGCAGCGTCGAGAGGGACCTCTTCTCGGAGCCGCCCTTCTTCGCGGGGGCCGGGGCCGGGGAGACGCTCGCATCGGCCACCACCGTGGGCAGCCCCGAGACGGTCATCGCCGCCACGAGCTCGGGCACGCGCGACAGCGGCCTCCACGTGGGCCACGCCTCGCACCAGAAGAGGGTGTCGGGGTCGAACGCGCCCTGGTGCCACAGCTCGCGCAGCCGCTCCAGGCGGAACGGGCCCGCCGGCCGCGAGTCGCGCTCCATGTACCAATCCATCGCGCCCACGGGCACGGGCGTGGCGTCCTTGGCGGCGGGCGCGGCGGCCTCGGCCGAGGGCTGCAGGGCCGGCGGTCCGAAGAGCGCACCGTCGAAGATGGCGTCCAGGTCATCCGGACGCACCTCGCTCAGCGCGGACTGAACACTCGGGGGCGCCTCGGATCCGGAGTCGGACTCGGAGAGCCGCGGGGGCTGAGCCCCGCTGCCCACCCGAGAAATGAAATCACCCGCGATGTCTGAATGGTTCCCGTCCACACGCCCTCCTACCAGCCCCCGCTGCCCAGACGTTGGGACAGCTCGTGGCTCAACCTAAGGACGTCCGAGACCCCGGCCAGGATTCACGCTTCCGCGCGCGAGTGTTTCCTTTCACTTCCGAGCGCTTCCGCGGCGAGAAAGTTCTGCGTCCAACGCACACAACTCCCTCTCAGGCAAAAACCCCTGGACACCCTGACTACGTCGTTTCCGTGGATGGGTAGGGAAGGAGCGTGAGCAATTCCGCGCCATCCCTCCCAGGGTCGAGAAACACCACATCCGCGAATTCGCCCAGGTGCCGCAGTTGCACACTCACCCGCCCCACGGGGCAATAACCCAGGCATCCGGTGAGGCTGACGCGGACGTCGAGTCCCTTACCCGCGAGCGTGTCGCGGAGGCGGCGCGGAAGGTCCACGCCCCCGGCTCCCGTCTCCCGCCGCAACAGGCAGCGGTGACAGACCTGGGCCTGCGTCTCCGGGGGGCTCTCGTCATTCATGGCGGACCTCGTCCTCCTACCAACCGCGCCCCGCCCCGAGGCGAATGAGGAGGCCCGTGCGGACAATCCCCCGGCCGGTCCCAGGCAGGGCAGACGGCGGAGCGTGTTCCGCCCTTGTTCCCCATCCCGATGCACACCCTTGGGAATAGAGGCCTCACCCAAGGAGACCGGCTCTATGGCACGGAGTGAGGAGAAGCAGGAGGCGCCCCAGGAGGAAGTCCCCCGGATTTCCAGCGGCACGCCCTACCTGGATCAAATCCTCGCGGGCGGCTGGTTGCGCGGCGGAACCTATATCGTCGCGGGCCCGCCCGGCTCGGGGAAGACGACGCTCGCCAACCAGTTCTGCTTCGCCGTGGCCGAGCGGGGTGACTGCGCCCTCTACCTCACCCTGCTCTCCGAGACGCACGCGCGCATGATGCTGCACCTGCGCTCGATGTCGTTCTTCCGGCCCGAGAGCGTGGGCACCCACGTCTTCTATGTCAGCGGCACCACGGTGCTGAAGGACAAGGGCCTGCACGGGCTGCTGGAGCTGCTCACCCGGATGGTGCGCGAGAAGCACATCAAGGTCCTGGTCATCGACGGCGCCACCCTCATCCTCGAGCAGGCCGCCTCCCCGCTCGGGCTGCGTGAGTTCCTCCAGGGACTGTCCGTGCTCTGCGGGCTGACGGACTGCACCACCCTGCTCTTGAGCACCGAGGTGAACAAGGCCATGGGCGTCGAGTACGCCATGGTCGACGGCATCCTCGCGCTGACCGCGGAGCTGCTCGGACTCAAGGCCATCCGGGGCCTGGAGGTCCTCAAGTTCCGGGGCAGCAACAACGTCCCCGGCCGGCACACCTTCCTCATCGACGAGCACGGCGTGAGCATCTACCCGCGCTTCGAGGCGGTGCACCGCAAGATTCCCACGGTCATACCCGACCCGGACATCCGGCTGCGCTTCGGCATCCCCAGCCTGGACGCCATGTGCCAGGGAGGCGTCGTCGCGTACTCCTCTACCCTGCTGCTCGGCAGCGCTGGCAGCGGCAAGACGCTCCTGGGCCTGCACTTCCTGGCCGAGGGCGCCTCCCACGGAGAGCCCGGCCTGTACTTCGGCTTCGCGGAGAGCGTCGACACCCTGCGGCGCAAGACGAAGCAGGTGGGGCTCGACATGGACCCCTACCTGGACAGGGGCCTGCTGTGCCTGGAGGCCCGCGCCCCGGTGGAGACGCTCCCCGACGCCATGGCCCAGGAACTGATGGACCTGGTCAACCAGCACAAGCTCCAGCGCATCTTCATCGACGGACTGGAGCCCTTCGCCAGGGAGGCCATCGACCCCGAGCGCACCACGCGCTTCCTCTCCGCGCTGCTCAACGCCCTGCGCGACAAGCACATCACCACCCTGGTGGCGGAGCAGACCAACACGCTCTTCGGGCCAGACCTCCACTCCCCCATCAAGGGCGCGGAGGCCATCTTCGACAACCTTCTCCTCCTGCGCTTCGTCGAGCTCGACGGCCGGCTACGCCGCCTGCTGTCCATCCTCAAGATGCGCGACAGCGACAACGACCCCTTCCTGCGCGAGTTCATCATCTCCCACCACGGCCTGCAGGTGCGCGAGGCCTATGCTTCCCTCGAGGGAATGATGACCGGCCTGCCCACCCTGCGCAGGCAGCTCTCCAGCCATGAGCGCGCCGGGCTCCCCGAGCCGCCCCAGCCGTCCCGAGCGCCTCCCACCGGGCCGTCCAAGCCTTCCCGCACCAAGAGCTCCAGGCCCGCCCGGAAACCAGCGCGCCGCCCACGCAAGCCGGGAGGGCGCGCATGAGCCGCATCCTCATCATCGAGGACGAGGAGGTGCTCGCCGACTCGCTCCAGGACATCCTCGAGGGCGAGGGCCACCAGGTGCGCACCGCCCGCAACGGCCTCGACGCCCTCGACGTGCTCGCGCGGGAGAAACCGGACCTGGCGCTGCTCGACCTGATGCTGCCGCTGGTGGACGGGCTCACCGTGCTCAAGGCCTTGCGGCGCGACTCCCCTTCCTCCGCGGTGGTGGTGGTGACGTCCTGCTCGCGCGAGGCGTTGCGGGACCTGCCCGTGCAGGGCTTCCTGCGCAAGCCCTTCTCGATCGAGGCGCTGCTCGGAGCGGTGAAGAAGGTGCTGTCCGTGCCCTCCCCTTCCACGAGTTGAGGCCCACGCCGTGTCCACGAGCCCCACAGAGCTGCTGGACATCCTGCGGAGGAACCGGGACCGCATCCTGGAGGAATGGGCGCGGCTCGTCCGGGCCGAGCTGCCCGTCTCCGGCCTGCTGGCGGACGCGCTGCGTACCCACGTCCCGGGGATGCTGGACGCCCTCGTGGAGGCCCTCGCGCTGGGACGGGCCGAGCGGCCCCACGAGCCCCTGAAGCAGCAGGCGCGCGAGCACGCGGAGCAGCGGCACCGGCTCGGTTATGCCTTGGAGCAGGTGGTGCGCGAGTACGCCCTGCTGCGCAACACCTTCGTGCGCGTGCTCCTGTCCGAGTGCCCCCAGCCCCCCATCGCCGAGATGGAGCTGCTGCACCTGGCGCTGGACCAGGCCGTCGTCGAGTCGGTGACCACCTACGCCCGCGCCTCCACCCGGGAGTTGGAGACGGAGCGGCAGCAGTTGCGGCACGCATTGGAGTTCCGTGACCGGGTGCTGGGCATCGTCAGCCATGATTTGCGCAATCCCCTCAACGCCATCACCCTGTCGGCCGCGATGCTGCTGCGCCGGGGGAACCTCGACGAGCGCGTGCAGCAGAACCTCCAGCGCATCGTCAACGCGTCGGACCGCGCCCACCGGCTCATCCGCGACCTGTTGGACTACACGAGGGCCCGGCTCGGCGGCGGCATTCCTCTCGAGCCCCGGCCATGCGACCTGGGCGAGGTGGCCCAGCAGGTGGTGGACGAGGTGGCGCTGGCCTTCCCCGAGCGCATGTTGCACTTGCTCCGGGCCACCGAGAGGGATTTGCGCGGCGAGTGGGACCCGGACCGGCTCGCCCAGGTGGTGACGAACCTCACGCGCAACGCCGTGCGACACAGTCCCTCGGGGACGCCGGTGCGGGTGACGGTGCACGCGGACGAGCGGAGCGTGGGCGTCGACGTCCACAACGAGGGCCCGCCCATCGCGCCCGAGCTGCTGCCCACCCTCTTCGAGCCCTTCACCCAGGGCTCGGAGCGGCACTCGCACGAGGGCAACATGGGCCTGGGCCTGTACATCTCGCGCGAGCTGGCGCGGGCGCACGGCGGCCGGCTGGAGGTCGAGTCCCGCCAGGAGGAAGGCACCACGTTCCGCCTGGTGCTCCCGCGCACGCCCAGCCCGTGACGGCCCGGCCGGGCGCTGCCTTCGGGCCGACAGCCGTGAATGAGATGGATTGAGTCGCCTCCAGCGCCTTGTGAGGATGGCGCGAAGACAACCCCTCTTCGCCTGGAGTCACTGGATGAGACCCTTCTTCCTCTTTCCCCACGTGCGCCGCGGCGTCACGGGCCTGGTGCTCGGGGCCGTACTGCTCACCGGCTGTGGACCGAGCGGCCGGTGCGAGGGCACCGTGGGCGGCACCCACATCTCGGGCGACATCGATGGCGACAGCATGCTCACCATCCGCCCGATGAACAGTGACGTCGCCCCGACGCGCGGGGCGTGGCTCCGGCTCAATTACGGAGACGGCGCCCTGCAACTGCTCACGGTGATCAGCCTTCCCGCCGAGCAGGACACGATGGCGCTGCCCCTCGTCATGTCTCCGGAGGAAATCGCGCAGCACAAGCCCCAGGACGGCAGGGTGTCCGTGTGGAAGCTGCGGGCGCCCGCGGACGCCCCCGCCCTGGGTGGCGGCACCATCACGGTGAAGCTCGCGGACGCCAACAACCTCGAGGGAAAAATAGACGCCCTGTTCGAGGATGGCTCGCACCTCGAATGCACCTACGACGTGCGCGGCAAGAACACCGTGCCGGGCGACGACCCCACCTACAACGGCCCGCCGTGAGCCCGTCGCCCCCTCATCACGCGACTCAACGGTGGGCGCGAAGCCCCTCTGCGTAGTGCTGCAGCTGGCGCCGGGCGGCATCGAAGGCATCGTTCACAGCCTGGTAGGCGTCCTCGTGCGAGCTCTTATCCGCGTGGTCGCGGTCGACCACGATGTTCTTGCCGGGGACGTGCAGGTCCAGGTGGACGTGGAACTGCTTGCCCTGCTGATGATGCCGGTGCGGCTCCTCCACCACCACGTGGCAGCCGGTGATGCCGTCGAAGAACTGCTCGAGCTTGTCCGCGCTGTCGCGGATGTGCTCCGAGAGGGCATCGCTGGGACTCATTCCACGGAAGGTGATCTGCAGGTTTCGCTTCATCTTCGCGCCTCTTGCTGGGCTCGCCGTTGGAGCCGTCGTGACGCCCACTCTCCATTGCATACGGAGAGCCAACGCCTTCTCCCTCGGAAGACCCGGGGTGGAGCCCCTTCAGGCACGCAGCCTTTGCGGAAGCCCTCCGCGGGCGCGCAGCCTTTGCGGAAGAAGCGCCGGGACACACGGGGGGTGCGCGGCCCCGCACGGACAGGCACTCCGGGAGGCGGCCAGGCGGGCTTGTGCTGCGGAGCGTCAGGACGATGCACACCCTTGCTCGTTGGAGGTGAGCGTGTGATTCGAGTCGGCCCCGCGGGGTGGAGCTACGACGACTGGGCGGGAGTGGTGTACCCGAAGCCGAAGCCGAGGAGCTTCGATCCGCTGGCCTTCCTGGCGGGGTATTTCGACGCGATGGAGCTGAACACCAGCTTCTACGGGCCCATCAGCCGCCGCAACGCGGAGCTGTGGGTGGCGCGCACGGACTTCAACCCGGACTTCCGCTTCACCGCGAAGCTGTGGAAGCGCTTCACGCACGAGCGGGACTCGGTGTGGACGGCCGACGAGGTGAAGCAGACGCGCGAGGGGCTCGACGCCATCCACGAGGCGGGGCGGCTGGGGGCGGTGCTGATGCAGTTCCCCTGGTCGTTCCGCAACACCGAGGAGAACCGGGACTGGCTGGACGCACTGGTGTCCACGTTCTCCGGCTGGCCGCTGGTGGTGGAGGTGCGGCACGAGTCCTGGAACGTGCCGGACGTGTTCACGGAGCTCGCCGAGCGCGGCTTGGGCTTCGTGAACATCGACCAGCCGCTGTTCCACGATTCGATTGCACCGAGTGCGCGGGTGACGTCGTCGGTGGGGTACGTGCGGGTGCACGGGCGCAACTACCGCAACTGGTTTCGCAAGACGGCGAGCGCGATGGAGCGCTACGACTACCTGTACACGGCGAAGGAGCTGAAGCCCTGGGCCGAGCGCACCCAGGAGATCGCCGGGCACCCGCGGGTGAGTGACGTGTACGTGGTCACCAACAACCACGTGCGAGGCAAGGGCGTGGTCAATGCGATGATGCTGCAGACGATGCTCACGGGCCGGAAGGTGCACGCCCCGGAGACGCTGGTGAGCGAGTACCGCGACACGCTCGGGCCCTACGTGCTGCCGCCGGAGGAGGAGACGCGCGAGCCCCCTGGGGCCAGCCCCGCGGGGTGAGGGCACGAGGCCCCACGGCTCAGACCTCGAGGAATTTGGTGCCGGTGATGCCCGCCTCCTCCATGGCGCGCTTGACGCGCTCGGAGACAATGAGGACCACTTCCCAGCCCCACGGCCGGAAGATGTGGGCCTCGCCAATCTTCGAGGGGTCCACCTTCAGACCTCGGACATTCTTGTATTCACCTACCCTGTCCGGCTCGCCGTCCTCCGGCCTCCAATGGAACACCTCCTCGCACCGGGCGTCGTCGATGCACCGGATGACTTGTAAAGCATTGAGGAGGAAATAGGGCTCCGTCTGCCCCTCCACCTCGACCGGGATGAATTGCACTTCCTTTTGAATGCCCAGACGCTCGAATAGCGCGACGACCCGGCGGTGAACAATGGGTCCCCCCAAGGAATAAGAGAATTCCAGCGCAACGCCCGCCGGCTTCACCGACAAGCGGATCGGCTTCTCGATGTTCAGGACCCGTCCTTCCTTGAATCTCCAGACGTCGAACAGTTCTTCATCACCCTCCTGCTCATGGAGAGGCATCCTCAGGTGCCACCGTCCTGGGATGTATACGTCATCGTATATTTCGTAATACTTCATCTGTGCTGTCATGGTTGCCTCGTGGCGAGCTTGTTGAGCTTGGAGCCCGGCTTACAGACTTCTCCTGCAATCTCGTCGAGCGCTCTCAAGAGCTTGGCTCGACATTCAGCCGCAGACCTACATCTCCCAAGCGCCCCATCCAGTCGCTTGAATATCTCGCTGTGGTAATCCTCGGGATGAGGCCCCTTGTGGCCTCGCAGATAGACGATGTTCGCCGCATCATCCAGGCTCATCCCCGCCCGCTCGAAGAGTTCCTCGAACCGGGGCGTCCAGGGGCCACCGTTGAGTTCCGACTTGTCGTTCTTGTTGGTGGCGAGGTGGTGGGCATGGTTGTCGTCCTCCTTCGACCCGGCACACGCCCCCGTCGTCCGCGCCGCCGACACCGCGGCAGCCACCGCTCCGGCCGCCGTGTTCGCCGACACGCCCATGAGCACCACCGTTCCGTCCGCCACGCTCACCTGCGCTCGCGCCCCCGCCCCCACCGAGAAGCCTCCCTTCCCTCCCGCGAAGCCGAAGCGCGCGGGGGACAGCCTCGCCCACAGCCCTCCCTTCGGCACCTCCGGCAGTCCCCGGGCCAGCTTCGCCCCCGCCACCGTCACCAACACCCGCAGCCCCACGCCTCCCAATGCCTTCCCGAAGCGCTCGGCCACCGCCTCCAACTGCTCCTGCGTCCTCGCCGCCTCCGCTTCCCGGTACAGCCGCAGGCACGCCATCCCCACGTTGTAGAGCTCCGCCGCCGTGTACGTCATCAGCAACCCCAGCGTCACCGTCGCCGCCAAGGCCTTGGAGAACACCGGCTCCGGCGCCGCCCACGCCATCATGTAGAGCATCATCGACATGCCCACCGACAGCAGCACCGTGCGCGAGCTGAACAGCTCCACCGCCGCCTCGCGCACCCCGTCCCCCATGTAGCGCGGCGAGAGCTTCAGCGCCTGCATCCACCGGGCGCCCTCCAGCGACTCCGGCTGCGTGAACCCGGCGGGCCCAAACAGCTTCTCGTACTCCTCGCGTACCCGCCGCTCCAGGTCCGGCAGTCTCGCCTCGGACACGGGCCCCACCATCATCCCCGCCGCCACTACCCTCATGGGGACCGCCGCCACCCGATGCGCTCCGGGCCTCGCCACCTGGAATTCCTCCTCCAGCGCCGCCACCACCTCCCGCGCCTCCTCCCGCGACAACAGCGCCAGCGCCGGGTTCGGCCCGAGTGCCGCATAGGTGAGCTTCAGCCCCACTCCGTGCTCTCCCTGGTAGGGACTCACCCGCACGGGCTCCAACACCGACAGCCGCGCTTCGACTTCGGACGGTGCTGCCTGGACCGCCAGCGGCACCAACAACAACCAGAGGGCGGGCAGG
>NZ_JBJMQO010000045.1:0-45960 GCF_045802675.1 Archangium sp.
GGGGCCTCGTCCGGGTGGATGCGCTACGTGTCCGCCTATCAGGAGCTCAACTCGCGGCTGGAGGCGTTGCAGCTCGGGTGGGTCCGGCTGGCGATGGCGGGTCCCGCGCTGAGCAAGGAGCAGCGCCTCTCCTCGCTGATGGATCTGCTCCAGGGCTTCATCACCAGCGTGGGGGAGATCATCAAACAGGAGACCCAGGACTGGATGGCCGAGTTCAAGGGCCACCTGGCGGTGCTGGAGCAGCGGGCCGATGCCCAGCGCACCGCCCTGGCCACGGCGCCCTCCGTCATCTACGGCGCGCTCAAGGTCCTGGTCGAGGGCACGGACACGCTCCGGGAGGGCAGGTGGACGGTGGTGCTCGGCACGGGGCGGGACCTCAGCGGAACCGGGAGCAACGCCGCGGTGGCCACGGCGCTGGGCCCGGGGCTGTTGGGACTCCGCCTCGAGGCCGTGCTGAAGGACGGCACTCCCTGGGTGACCGAGGATGTGGCGACGATCAAGCCCAGCGAGGTGACGACGCACGTCTTCCGCGTACCCGGCCCAAGGCCTGACGAGCCAGGCCATGGCTAGAAGACGCGGACGCCGTTGGCCGCGTCCCAGAGCATGTAGCCGCCCTGGAAGTTCTGGCGCGTGCCCGAGCCGTAGGCGAACTCGTCGCTGGTGGGGAACTGCAGCCGGGTGTGATTGCTGCCCTGCAGGTACGTGGTCCAGAAGCCGTTGCGCACCTGGAAGGTCCCCGCCGAGCTGCTCATGATGGCATTGCGGCCGGCGGAGCCACCGTCGAGGTCCTGCACGTAGCCGTAATCCCAGGAGTGGACCCAGGCCGTGCCCCCGTTGTCATAGGGCGAGCCGTTGGTCGCGATGCCCCCGTGGCTGTTGTAGTAGTTCAGGATGCCCGTGTGGGTCGTCAGGTCGGAGTAGCGGCCCTGGTAGGACGTCGCGTTGCTGTAGTTGGTGTAACCCGTCTTCCGGTCCGTGCTGTTCAGCCCGGAGGAGCGGTAGATGCCGTAGTTCAGGCCGGGCGCGTCCTGCAGGTAGAACCAGACGGCCGAGCCGACATACGACGTCCCGCGCATCACGTTGTAGGCGGTGGTGATGTTGCTGGCCTGCACGCTCTCGCTGACCGAGTCAGTCGTCCAGCCAAGCTCCGTCTCGAAGATCTTCTTGGGCGTCGTGCTGCCCTCGTAGGCCACGTATGCGTTGCGGATCCACCCCAGGTACTGGGTGAGCGTGTTGCTGTTCACGAGGCCGCCCTGGTCCACGTACAGGTGGTGGCCGATGTGGTCGAGCGGGTAGCTCCCGGCGTTCGCGCGGATCCAACTCCAGGAACTGACGTTCACGCCCGTCGAGTAGGTATTGGACAGGTAGGTGGCGCCCGCGCTGTCCGCGTTGTTGCCGTACAGGTTGTGGCTCAGCAGCCCGCCGCTGATCACCTGCACGTCGAAGCGGTTGTAATACTTCATCTGCGTGTAGGCGTGGCCGAGCAGCGCGGCGAAGTTGGACGGGTAGATGTATGAGCAGCCCTCGTAGCGGCCCGGCGACGGAGACGTGGAATAGCAGTTGGGCTCGTTCCAGAGCTCCCAGTATTTGATCTTCCCGTTGAAGTGGCCCGCGACCCGGCCCGCCATGTAGCCGAACTGGTCGATGTAGGCGTTGTAGCCGCTGCCGCCCGTGTTCTCCCAGTTGTTCTCCTGCCATTGCCACTGGGCACCGGGCCAGGACTCGTTGGACAGCAGGCCAATCACCTGCAAGCCCTTGGAGCGCAGCCGGTTCACGATGGTGTCGTAGGTGCTGTAGAACTGGGCCGTATCCGAGCCGTAGGGCCCAAGCCGGAAGTTGACCCGGACGAACCCGGCTCCGCTGTTGGCCATCGCCGTGGCCACCGCGTCCGTGAGCAGGATGTTGCCCGCGTCATCGATGGGCGCCCCGGCCTGGATTCCCTGGGGACCGGCGGCACTCGCGCTCCCGGCGAGCATCAAGAAGGGCAGCAACAACAGCGTCCGGACGGCTCCCCGCAGTCGAGACTGGTGCATGCGGCTCTCTCCGAGCTTTCTCTTGAATCGTGAGAAGCCGTTAATACACGTATTCCACTGGACCCGCAATGGGCATGAAAGTCCGTTTCCGGACAGTCTTTGGGGCGCGGCGCGTCAGTGCTCGAGGATGACGAGCTCCACGCGGCGGTTGAGATCCCTGCCGCGCGGCGTGAAGTTGGGGGCCTTCGGGCGGGTGCCGCCGAGGCCCACCGTCTCGATGCGCGAGGGCTCCACTCCGGCCTCCACGAGCAGCTCCGCCATCGCGCGGGCGCGGGCCTCGGAGAGCTGCTGGCGCGCGCTGTCCTCACCGCCCTCCTGGCTGTCGGTGTGGCCCTCGATGCGGATGCGCCGGGCAGGGCGCCGCACGAGCGTGTCCACGAGCTCCTGGAGGAACGCGCCGCCGCCCGGCAGCGGTGTCGGCTTGCCCTCGGCGAAGCGCGGCGGCTTCACCAGCTCGAACCGGTCTCCCTTCTCCGTCAGGAGCTTCTTGCTGGGCGCGCGCGCCAGCGTGAAGTCCAACGGCTGCGCGGCGCCACCGGAGAGCCGCACCTGGCGCGTCTGTGCGAGGAAGCCGGGGGCGAACACGTCCACCGTGTAGTTGCCCGGAGCCAGCTCCACCGCCAGGGGCGCCCGCGCTCCCTTCTTCAGCGCCACCGTCTGGTTCGAGGCTCCGCGCACGGAGAGGGTCGCCGCCACGGCCTTGCGGCTCGCCAGCGCGCGCACCAGCAGCTTCGCCTTCTGGGCCTGGGCGGTGGGCGCCGGGGCGGTAGGCGTCTGGGTGGTGGCGGCCGGCGGCGGCTCCACGGGGCGGGTGGGCTCCGGCGCCGGAGTCTTCTGGGCGAGCGGCACTCCAGCATCGGGCGGGGCGGCGGGAGCGTGGGGCTCGAGCGTGCCGTCCTCGAGCTTCGCGATCATCTCCGCCGTCACGTCGTGCGCCACCTTGATTTTCAGCCGCGGATCCTTCGCCTCTGGCAGCACGAAGGCCATGGCCTTCACGTCCACGCGCAGCCCGCGCTGGGCCTGGAAGTTGAGCGTGGAGGTCACGTTCCACAGCAGGCCGGAGGTCGGGCTGAACATGTTCCACGACGCGTCCATGTAGACGATGTTCGTCACGAGCGTGTGCGGGCCGTCCTTCACCTGCCGCGTCGTCAGCACATGGGGGCCGGGCGAGGTGAGGTCCTCCACGTCGGGCACCTGGAGTGACTCGCCATCCAGCATGAAGTGGACCTCGGCGAGCTTGTACTCGGTGGGGTCCAGGCCCGCGAAGAGCAGCCGCACCTCGGGCTCCGGGCTCTTCACCAGCTCCTGCAATTGCCGGTCGAGCTCCGCGCGCACCTGATCGACGGACGGAGCCTCCGCGGCGCGTGGGGCGCCAGCGAGCAGCAGTACCGTGAACAGGCCAAGCTTCTGCGGGGAATCCAAGAGAGGGGTCCGGACCGGGGGGCGCCCACAGCATCGCATACTGGCGCCGAAGCGCCCGTTTCGCGCCGCGCTCGCCTCCCTGGTGCCCAGGCGCGAGGGCATGTCAGTTCTCCGCTTATTCTGGTATAGCCTTTGTTCCGGCCTTGAAGCGGAGGCCGGCCTACCCCCCAGTCCTCAAGGAGGTTTCCATGCACTTGTTCCCCAGGTCAGGCCTGGCGCTCGCCGCGGCCTGCGCCGTGGTGCTCGGCGCGAGTGGTGAGGCCCGCGCCGCCGTCGGCGTGGTCTTCGTCCACGGCACGGGCGACCAGACCCAGAGCTCGGCCAAGAGCGGTTACTGGACGCAGAGCTCTCTCGACACGATGCGTAACGGGTTGCCCTATCTGGTCGTGGGCTATCCCGGTGCCACCTGCGCCGGCTTCAGCCAGTGCAGCTGGGGCTCCATCGTGGATCAGATCGTCCCGTGGGCGAATGCCAACGGCATCACCAGCTTCACCGTCATCACCCACTCCAATGGCTCGAGCCCCGTGCGCTACATGCTCGGCCATACGGGAGCGGTGAGCGCCAACGGCAACGCCGTCAGCGCGGTGACGAGCAAGATTTCCCAGGTCATCTTCGGCGCGCCGGACCTCACGGGCACGCCGCTGGCGAACCAGGTGACGACGAGCGGCTCGTTCCTCAACATCGCCAACAGCGTCGTCGAGTTCTTCGGCGGTGGCAGCTACAACAACCCGGCCGTGGTGCAGCAGCGCACGGACAACATGAGCGTGTACAACTCGAACGGCACGTTCGCCGGCGGGCTGGGCGCGACCACGGTGGGCGGCAAGCCCGTGTCCGTGGTCCGTGGCAACAAGGTCTACGCCAACCTCTTCTCCAGCGACGCGCACTGCGCCGGCTACCTGTACACCATCGGCCTCAAGGCGGCGGCGCTGCTCGGCTGGGGCAGCTTCAACGCCAGCACGGACGGCTTCATCGGCACGGACAGCTCGGGCTACTTCGGCAACATCATCATCGACGACAGCCGCCTGAACCACAATCAGTCGCGCCGCAGCTGCCACAACAGCGGCGACATCATCAAGCAGAAGGTGGCCAACGCCCCCATCCCCGCGCCCTCGCAGCAGACGTGGACGCCCGAGACCAACGTCCAGGCCGCGGCGCTGGCCTGCAACAACTACTACTCGGGCTACGCCACGGACTACATGACGGATGACACCGTCTGGAAGTACGGCTGCACCACCACCCAGCTCAACGACGGCTCCATCCAGCCCGACTGCCTCATCTCCTACGGCTACTCGAGCAGCTACAAGATTCCCAGCACCGCGAGCTGGAACCCCTTCATCAACCCCGCCTACTACCCGACCTGGAGCGCCAGCGACGTGTGCCCCGACTCGTGGCAGGGCGATGGCATCTGCGACGCGTGCCTGGTGGCCAAGTACGGCTTCGACGCCACCACCGGCTCGTCGGGCTCCAATGATTGCGTGCAGGCGCCTCCGGGCGGCTCCAACTGGTGCGGGGACCTGGCCTGGGACACCTGGTATGGCTTCCACAACTACGCCGTCGTCCAGGCGCTCCACTGAGAGACAGAGAGAGAACGAACATGAGCTTCCATCGTCCCTTCGTGAAGTCCGCCGGCATGGCGCTGGCGGTCGTCCTCCTCGGGGGTTTCACCCAGGAGCCCGCCGTGTCCTCCACGCTGCGCAGCGCCTCGGGCGCCCCGCTGGCCCCGGGAGACGTCGCCCCCGGCCGGCTGTACTCGCGCGATGCCACCGAGAACCTCGGCAAGGGCCTCGTGTCGGTGTCCAACCCCGCTTCCCCCAAGCAGCCGCTCCCGGCGCCGATCGCGCCCGAGACGCGGCGCTCCAAGTCCACCGTGCTCCACGTGGCGCCCCGCTCGGCGGCCACCGAGCTGGTGCTCCCCATCGACACGCCCGAGGACGCGTGGGTGATGGTCATCCCCAAGGCCAATGACCCCAAGGTGGGGGAGGAGGCCCTGCGCGACGTGAAGATGTTCGACGCGCGTGGCCTGCGCGCGGACCAGCGCGCGGCCCGTGCCGGCAAGGATCAGCTGGGCATGGACGCGGCGCGCACGAAGGCCGAGGCCATCTCCGCTCCCATCGCCATGATGCGTCTGAACAAGGAGATGGGCCGCGGCGGCTACAAGCTGCAGGTGGGCGCCAAGGCGGCCGCGGTGGGCATGGCCGTCGAGGTGCGCGTGCCCTCCTCGTCCATCGAGCTGTCGCTCACGTCGTCCGCCATGCAGCTCTTCCCCGGCGATGACGGCTACGTGACGG
Source organism: Archangium sp. (assembly GCF_045802675.1). GTDB lineage: Bacteria > Myxococcota > Myxococcia > Myxococcales > Myxococcaceae > Archangium. The sequence continues at coordinate 5,744 of NZ_JBJMQO010000045.1, forward strand.
TGGGCCTGCAGTCGGCGGAGAAGGTGGACCACGTGCGCTACGAGGCCACGCTCTACACCCCGCGCTTCGAGCGCGACCGCACGGTGCCCGTGGTGAAGGTGGGCAACGAGTACCGCGCCCAGGTCTCGCGCGCGATGAACGAGAAGGACGAGCCGGGCGCGTGGGTGCTCGAGGTGCGCGCGGTGGGTTCCGCGGGCGGCGTGGACTTCGATCGTCTGGCGCAGACGGCCTTCGGCTTCGCGGTGCCGACGGCGCGCATCGCCTCGGCCGGCAAGGCGCGGCTGGTGCGTGAGCCGGGCGGCAAGGTGACGGCGCTCGAGCTGGACGTGGTGCTCGACAGCGTGGCGCTCGACCGTTACGAGGTCTCCGGCACGCTCGTGGCGGCGGATGCCCAGGGCGTCGAGCGCCCGGTGGCCGAGGCGCAGGTGACGGACCTGCTCGGCGCCGGCACGCACACGCTGACGCTGCGCTTCGAGGCGGGCCACGCGGGCCTGTCCAAGCTCGACGGCAGCTACTCGCTGCGCGGGCTGCAGCTGTACTCGCTCGGCACCAACACGCTGTACCACCGCATCGGCAAGGGCCTCGACCTCCGCATGCCGGCGGTGCGCGCCTCCGAGCTCGCGGCCGCCGAGCTCACCCCCGCCATCGAGAGCATGAAGAGCGCGGGCGAGTTCGACCTCGGCCAGTAGCCTTCGCCGTCTCCACGTCTGCTCTGGCCGTACGGCCGCTCGTTGTGTTCACGAGCGGCCGTGCGGCCATCTGCTTTTGAAGGGGGCAGGCGGCGAGGCTTCCGGGTTCGAACATCCGGCTCCGTCGAATGTTTGTAGACCAGCGCCACACCGCCGATACATCCGGAGCTCATCACCCCGGATCCATCAGGCGAGCCAGGGAAGGGGAGGGCGCTCAACCGTTGATCACCATGCCGGACACCATCGATTTCAAGACGCTCTTCGAGCTCTCGCCCAATCCCTACATGCTGCTGGACCGGGAGCTGCGGTACGTCGCGGCCAACGAGGCCTATCTGCGCGTCACGGCGAGCCGGCGCGAGGAGCTGCTCGGGCGGGGCATCTTCGATGCATTCCCGCATGACCCCGAGGATCCCAACAACCGCAGCGCGCGCATGCTCCGGGAGTCCTTCGAGCGGGTCCTGAAGAAGCACGTCCCGGACACACTGGCGTTGATTATCTACCGGGTCCCGCGCCAGACGGACGCGGGCGTGGTCGTCGAGGAGCGCTACTGGAGCGCCACCCATACGCCCGTCCTCGACGGCCAGGGCGAGGTGGCCTTCATCCTCCAGCACACGGTGGACGTGACCGAGCTGCAGCGGCTCAAGCAGGCCATGCGGGCCGCGGAGGTGGCCCGGGAGCCGGCCGTGCCCGCGGAGCAGGTGGAGGCGGGCATCCTCCAGCGCGCGCGGCTCGTCCAGGAGACCAACACCACCCTGGATGCCGAGCGGCGTCACCTGCGCCGGCTGTTCGAGCAGGCGCCCGGCTTCGTCGCCTTCCTGCGCGGGCCCGAGCACGTCTTCGAGCTGGCCAACCCCGCCTACTATCAGCTCGTCGGCCACCGGGACATTCTGGGCAGGCCGCTCCCCGAGGCCATTCCCGAGGTCCGGGACCAGGGCTTCATCGAGCTGCTGGATCGGGTGTTCACGTCGGGAGAGCCCGTCGTGGGCCGGGGCGAGCGGCTCTTCCTCCAGCGGCAACCCGGCGCGCCGCTCTCGGAGGTGTATGTCGACTTCGTGTACCAGCCCGTCTTCGAGACCGACGGAACGGTGTCGGGCATCTTCGCCCAGGGCCACGACATCACCGAGCAGAAGCGCGCCCAGGACGAGCTTCGCCGGTACCGGGAGCACCTCGAGGAGCTGGTCCATGAGCGCACCCGCGCGCTCGAGGAGAGCGAGTCCGAGCGGCGTCAGGCCGAGGCCGCGTTGCGCCAGTCCCAGAAGATGGAGGCGGTGGGCAAGCTCACCGGCGGCGTGGCGCACGACTTCAACAACCTGCTCCAGGTCATCGGCGGCAATCTCCAGCTCGTGCTGGGGGACGTGGCCGGCAACGAGCGGGCCCAGCGGCGTTTGCGGACCGCTGTCAGCGCCGTCGAGCGCGGTGCGAAGCTCGCCTCCCAGTTGCTTGCCTTCGCGCGGCGCCAGCCGCTCGAGCCGGTAGCCATCAACCTGGGCCGCCGGGTGCGCGGCATGGGGGACCTGCTGCGCCGCGCCCTGGGCGAGGGCATCGAGATCGAGACGGTCATCGCCGGGGGCCTCTGGAACACGTTCGCCGATCCCAACCAGCTCGAGAACGTCATCCTGAACCTGGCCATCAATGCCCGGGATGCCATGGAGGGGGAGGGCAAGCTGACCATCGAGGCCGGTAACGCCATGCTCGATGACCACTATGCCCAGCTTCATTCGGAGGTCGAGCCGGGCCAGTACGTGCTCCTGGCCATCTCGGACACCGGCAGCGGCATGTCACCGGAGGTCATGGAGCGCGTCTTCGAGCCGTTCTTCACCACCAAGCCCGAGGGCCGCGGCACGGGGCTGGGCCTGAGCATGGTGTATGGCTTCGTCAAACAGACGGGCGGTCACATCAAGATCTACAGCGAGGTCGGGCACGGGACGACGATGAAGATCTACCTGCCGCGCTCGTTGCAGGCCGAGGTGGTGGCCACCGAGACCGTGACGGCCCCCGTCGAGGGAGGCACCGAGACCATCCTGGTGGTCGAGGACGATCCCGAGGTGCGGGCCACGGTCGTGGAGCTGTTGACGGAGCTGGGCTATCGCGTGCTCAAGGCCTCGGACGGACAGAGCGCGCTGGCGGTCATCCAGAGCGGCCTGCACGTGGATCTGCTGTTCACCGACGTGGTCATGCCCGGACCGGTCCGCAGCCCCGACCTTGCCCGGCGGGCCAAGGCGCTCGTGCCGGACCTCGAGGTGCTGTTCACCTCGGGCTACACGGAGAACGCCATCGTCCACGGGGGCCGGTTGGATGCCGGCCTCAGCCTGCTGAGCAAGCCCTATCGCAAGGAGGACCTGGCGCGGAAGCTCCGCCACCTGCTGCGCAACCGGCAGCAGCGGAGCGCCGCCCGGGAGGCCCGCGCCGCCGGAGTGCGCACCGCGCCCGAGCGCCCTCCCGTGCCACCGAGGAGCTCCGCCCTGCGCATCCTGCTGGTGGAGGACGATGAGGACATCCGGGAGTCCGTGTGCGAGCTGTTGGAGTCGCTCGGGCACGACGTGCGGGCCGTCCCGAGCGCGGAAGCGGCCCAGGAGGTGCTCGCCTCGGGCGGCGGCCTCGACGTGTTGTTCACGGATGTGACCCTGCCCGGCATGTCGGGAGTGGAGCTGGCCCAGGAGGTGCTCCGCCAGAGGCCCGGGCTGCGCGTCATCATCGCTTCCGGCCATGGCGCCGAGGTGACCGCCGGGGCCGGCGATGCGTTGGCGGGCGCCGTGCTGCTGCCCAAGCCCTACGTCCTCTCGCAGATCCAGAGCGCGCTGGAGCAGCCGGAGGTCTCCGCCTCGCCTTGATGGGCGAGTGAGCGGTCTGGCGCGTGGCTCAGAAGGGCGCGGACCGCTCGAAGGAGACGCGCCGTCCCGTCTCCGGATGCAGGAAGGAGAGCGACTCCGCGTGCAGCATCAGGCGGCCGTCCGGGTGTCCGTAGAGGCGGTCCCCGACGATGGGGGCGCCGAGGCCGAGCGGATGTGCCGCATGGACTCGCAGTTGGTGGGTCCTCCCGGTGAGCGGAAAGAGGGCCACGCGGGTGCGCTCCCCCCGCCGCTCGAGCACCTGCCACCGGGTGACCGCGGGCTTTCCGTGCACCGGATCATGAATCTGCCGGGGCCGGTCATCGAGGTCGACGCGCATCGGGAAGTCGATCGTCCCCTCCTCTCCCCGGACAGTGCCGTCGAGCCAGGCCACGTAGCGCTTCTGGACGTCGCGGTGGAGGAACTGCCGCTGAAGGGCCGCGTGCGTCCGTGAATCCAGCGCCGCGACGAGCAGGCCCGAGGTGTCCAGGTCGAGCCGGTGCGCGAGGAGCGGGCCCTCCGCGTGGGGATGGCGCGCTCGCAGCCGGGCGAGCACCGAGTCCGTCACCGAGGTGTCCCTGCCGGGCACGGAGAGCAGCCCGGAGGGCTTGTCGACCACGATGATCCACGCGTCCTCGAAGACGATGGACAGGTCTTCGTTCACCACGGCCGGAGGTGAGAAGGCCCTCGGGGCGGCGACCCGCAGGCCCTCCAGCATGAAGGGGAGGAGGGGAGCGCACTTGTCGCGGCAGGCGGCGTAGAACGCGCCGGAGACGCGTCCGCCCGAGGACGGTGGAGCGCCCCACCAGAACTCGGCGAGCGCCAGGGGACGCAGGCCGTGCGTGAAGGCATGGGCGAGCAGCTTCGGTGCCGCGCAATCGGCGGCGCCCGAGGGCGGCTCACCGGGTGCGAAGAGGGCCCGCAGGGGACCGCGCTCGCCCCGTGCGTTGGGTACTTCGTAGGTGTCGTGGAGCCGCTTCATGAGCGCGCGGCAGACGATCCGCCGCAGACGCTCGAGGGCCTGGAGCCGTCTTTCGAGCCGTGCCCGCTTCGGCTCGAGGGCCCGCCGTTCCTCGTCCTGGGCCGCGTCCAACCGGCGCCGCTCCGCCTTGTCGCCCCGGCTCTCCTGGTCGAGTGCGTGGAGGGCCTCGCGCCGCGCGGCTTCCGTGAGCGAGCCCGACGCCGTGAGCCCGGCCCGCAGGGCGTGGCGCCGCTGCTTGCGCTGTTCGTGCCGGGCGCGCATCGCCTCGCGCTCCTCCGCGTGGCGGACCTTCTGGGCCTCATGCGCGGTCCGCAGCGAGACGAGCTCCGGTGAAGTGTCGAGCGCCTCGGCACGGGCGAGCAGGCCCTTCACCACGGCCTCGCCCGCGGGCTCCACCCGGGTGCGTGCCTCGCGGTCGAAGAGCGGCGGGACGAAGCCCGGAAGCTCCCATTGCCCGGCGAGCATGCCGGAGAACGAGCGGAGGAACCCGATGCGCCCGTCGGGCCGCTGAACGACGAGCACGCCGAACATCTTGCCGCCCTCGGGGCCGTCGAGCGTCGCGGAGGGAATCCCCGGGACGATGAAGCCCGCCCGGAGCTCCGCCTGCATCACCTCCGCGGCCCGGCGCGCCAGCGCGTGGGGACCGGGCTCATCGAAGGGGCTCGGGAAGGCCTCCGGGATGCCGTGAGGGGCCGGCTGCGGCTCGATGGGGGTGATCCACGTCTCCACGGCTCTCCGGTAGCACGAAATCGCGGCGTCGAGACAACCCGCTGGTGGCGGGGTTCCCTGGAACCCACCTGCTCGGATGCCGGGCGGGCGCCGGGCTGGATCGTTCTCCACCCCTCTGGATGGTAAAGCAGGGCCCGCCATGGACCTCCTGTCCCCGAGCAGCCCCTTCACCGTCGCATTCGAGCGCACGCTCCCGTATGGCTGGTGCGTGGGGGTCTGGCTGGGCCCGGCCTCCGGCGAGGGCTGGGACGCGGCCGTGTCCCGGCTGCACGCCGATGAGCGCCACCACCTCGCCACGCTCGGCGCACGGCGTCAGAGCAGCTGGTTGGGGGGACGCCTCGCCCTGCGGCGCGCGCTCGAGGGCCTTGGGGTGCTCGCGCCCGGGCCGCTGTTGTCGACGGCGCGCGGGGCCCCGCGACTGCCTCCGGGCGTGGTGGGCTCCATCACCCACAAGGACAGGCTCGCCGTCGCGCTGGTGGCTCGCGACGAGGGCTGGACGATGGGCGTGGACCTGGAGGAGGAAGGGGCGCGCGGCTACCTCCACCTGGCCCGGCGCATCCTGACGGAGCGCGAGCAGGAGCAGGTGTCTGCCCTCGAACCGGCCGCGCGCGAGCGCGAGTTGCTCCTGCGCTTCTCGGGAAAGGAGGCCGTCTACAAGGCCATCGATCCCTTCGAGCAGCGCTACGTCGGGTTCCACGAAGTGGAGCTCGAGACGCGCCCCGGAGGAGGCTTCGCCGTGCACCTGCTGCTCACGAGCCAGGGGACTCCCCTCACGGTCGAGGCGGGCTGGAGCGGTGGGGACGAGCTCGCGCCCTTCCTCCTGACCTTCGCGCGAGCGGCGCCTCGGCGCCACGGCTGAAGCCCGCGGGGAAGGGCAGCCTACGCCCTTCCATGGGCCCACTGCTCCAGTTGGCTCCGGACGGCCTGCACCGCCCGGGCCGGATAACGCTCCATCCGGTGCGCGAGCTGCTCCTCCGCGAAGCAGAGGAGTTGCCGGGCACAGAGGCCCGGCTCCAGCAGCAACAGGTGGTGGAGCGTCCGCGCCTGCTCCGGGAAGACCCGTTCGAAGCGGCGGTAGGGGTCGAGGTTGTCGAGCTGCGCCTCGTTCTCCTTGGGCAGACAGTGCGTCAGGAGCCGCAGCAGATGGCTCAGCGCATGCCCCTTGATGAAGGAGGACCCACTGAGCACCTCGCCGCGCGCGGTACGTCCCGCGCCGACCAGCACCGCCGACAGGAAGAGCGCGAAGGCGTGCTCCACGTCGACGGAGGCGGCCTCGGCGGCGGAGCTCGCGCGCAGCTGCCGCAGGTCGGCCTCGACGTGCGCGCGATCCAGCAGCACGCGGTAGTCGTTCACCCGGGCCAGGTGCAGCTCGGCTTCATCGAAGAGGGCGAACTCCAGCAGGTGCCCATCGTCATAGAGCACCTTGAGCCCATGCGCCGTCTCGCGCACCCTCAGCACGATGCGCTCGCTGTCGGGCAACCAGCCCAGGTCCTGGCGGAACGGCTCCTGCGCCCCCGGGACCGTGATCACGAAGAAGTCATGGTCCGACCACGCGTCTGGCGTCCGCCCCAGCTCGGCCATCGAGCCCACCGCGACCAATCCCAGTACACGCCCATCCGCCTCCAGCCGGGCTCGCAATCTCTGGGTGAAGGAGCGGTAGAGGTCCAGGTCCATGGCGGCTACCCCATCGACAACGGCGGGAAGAGGCCAGCATACTGTGCCGCGTCAACTTCACCCCCGAGGTTCGAATGAGCAACCCCAGTGACATCGAGCAGCTCGACGCCCCCCCGCCGATCTCCGCCGCGCTGCGCGCGAAGATCCTCGCCGATCCGAACGTGGCGAAGATGGCCGCGGAGCTCGAGATGGAGCTCGACGAGTTCGTCAACACCGTCGGCTACTACATGAACAACCCGGGCGTGGAGCCCGCGTTCCTCGTCGTCAGCGACGAGAACCTCAAGAAGATGGGCGTCAACCCGCCCTCCCAGGAGGCCATCGAGGCCAACGTGCGCGCCAGCGTCGAGGCCATCAAGGCCGGCCAGGCCCCCAGCGGTTTCGATGACTCCCGCAAGAAGGGCGTGGACCTGACGGGCGCGAGCGGCGAGGCCGTGAAGACCCGCGCGGACGGCCTCGATGACGCGCTGAAGAAGGGCCGGAGCAACGTAAAGCCCTGATTCCACGGGGGTTTCTGGAAAAAGCCCGAAGAAATTCATCGGCAGGAAACTTCCAGCGGCGGCCCCCGATAATCAGTTCAAAGCAGCATTCATCTCCCACTCCACAAAAAAACAGAGGGTACGTCCATGGGCTTTCTCGGTGGCATCGGCAAGGTCTTCAAGTCGATCGGTAGCTTCGCGAAGAAGGCGGTTGGTTTCGCGAGCGGCATCCTCAACGGTCCCCTCGGGAAGATCGCCTCGTTCATCCCGGGCATCGGGCCCTTCGTCGCGGGCGCCGCGAAGATCGCCGGCATGGCGAACAGCGTCCTCAACGGCGGCGGCCTCAAGGGCATCATCGGCGGCCTCGTGGGCAACCTCGGTGGCGGCCTCCTGGGCCAGGCCGGCTCGCTCCTGAGCAAGACGGGTCTCGGCTCCGTGATCGGCCTGGGCTCGCAGGCCAACAGCACCGGCGGCGTCCTGGACATGGTCTCGGGCCTGATGAGCTCGCGCAAGGGCAACACCACCCCCGCGGCGCAGGGCGACAAGTACAACCTCGCGCAGTTCGCGGCCTTCAAGGTCGCCGACCTGCTCAAGGCCGCCTGATCAGCTCGCTTCCGCTTCAATCCACGGGGTGCACGTCCACGGGCGTGCGCCCCGTTTTCTTTTCCAGCCCCGGCGCCCCGCCGCGAGGACGGCTTTTCCTCCAGCAGCCGGCCTGGCGCCTCGCCGAGACGCTCGGGCTCATCGACGACGCCGGGAAGATGGCGACCTGTCGGGACTGGTGAGCCGCGCGCCGCGAGCCTCTAGAGGGAGAGACTCTGGGAGACCCGGGTGCCCTCGAGGATGACGGCGCCCTCGGGAGCGGGCATGGCCTCCAGCCGCCGGGGGGCGAGTCCCCCCTCGGGCAGTGCGTAGTCCTGATCCACCACGCGCAGCTCGAGCGGAGTCCCCGCCGGAAAGCGCAAGGTCAGCTCCACGCCCTCGGCGGGAGGCGCCCAGTAGCGGAAGACCGAGGCCTCGCCCTCGCTGAGCGGCCCGAGCTCCGGTCCCGTGGGCAATTCAGCGGCGGAGAAGGCCTCCGGGGGCGTGTCCTCACCGCGCGGCGCTGGCGGGTTCTGGGAGCCGAGGGCCAACACCCACCCGGCCCCCAGCACCAGCAGGCCGAGGACCCGGGACCACACGTCTCGCTGATTCACCGCGCCAGCTCGCAGGACATGTCCCCCAATCTACCGGGAGCTCGACGCGTCCGGGGAGCGGTGAGTCAGGGCTGTACCACCCGCGACCCGGTGACGGCGTGCAGCCGCTGGTACGCCCCCATCCCGCGAACAGGGGGAGGAAGCGGCGGAGCGAGGGCTGGTTGAAGGCGGGACTGAACTGACGAGAGTCGAGTTTGACTTTTGTACGGCCGTGGTATGGCCAACATGTTTTCCGTTCCCGACGTATCTTGATCGGCCCCCGCACCCCTGGGGACCTTCCGAACCTAGGAGACCTGCATGCCCGTTACCGCCACTCCGACCCTCTTCACGCTCGAGAGCCAACCTTCCTGGGGTCGTGCGACCCTGCTGGAGGATAAGGACGGCAAGCTCGTCCTCTTCTTCGAGCACGGGGGGCGGCGCGTCTTCATCAAGTCCCAGGTAAAGGGGCTCCAGGCCGTCGAGCTGAGCGCGGAGGAGGCTCGGACGGTGGATGCCCGGCTGCGCGGGAAGCGCCCGCAGGGGGCCGTGGCGAAGAAGTCAGCCAAGGCCAAGGCGGCGCGCCCGCTCGTCGCCGTGTACCCCTCCTTCGAGGCCCAGGTGCGCTGGTTCGAGACCTTCTTCCCCGGTGGCTTCGCGGGGGAGAAGTTCGTCTCGGAGGAGAGAGGAGCCCCCGAGGCCAAGGGCAAGAAGGGGTACAAGACCGCCGCCATCAAGCTCGCCCAGGAGCAGCTCTCGCCCGCGCGACTGGCGAGCGCCACGCCTGAGGAGACCTTCGAGATTTCCAAGAAGTTGCTGGGCTTCACCAACCTCGTCTTCCCCATGGAGGGCCCCATCCCCTTCACCACCATGAAGGAGGAGGACCGGGCCGCGTTCGTGGCGGCGCTGGGCGAGTTGCTGCACGGAGAGGGCGCGTACGGGCCGCGCTTCGAGAAGTTCGCGGGCTCGGTCCGCATCTGGGACGCGGACGGGCGGGGCCGCAAGGTCACCTGGCCCCTGGCCACGTTGCTGCAGGCGCTGTACGCCCCCGCGCAGCACACCTTCGTGAAGCCCACCGTCTTCGAGCAGCAGGCGCTCCTCTTGAATCTCACGGCCGACAAGCACGCATCCGTTACCAGCGCCGCCTACGAGCGTTTCCTGGACGTGGCGCGCAAGACGTCGGAGCGGCTGACGGCCGCGGGGCATCAGCCTCGCGACCTGATGGACGTCTATTCGTTCATCTGGCGCTCCCATAAGGAGAAGCCCGCCGCGTAGTCCAGGATGCCTGGTCACCGAGCCACGGTGCTGCACCGTGAGCCCTCTGCCCGGGTGCACCGGGCACGAGGCTGTGGCATGCAGTCGACTCGAATGCCGTCCGACACCTTCTCCACGCTCTTCGCTGCCCGGCCCGTCCTGCTCGCCCCGATGGAGGACGTGAGCGATCCCATCTTCCGGCGCATCTGCCGGGGGCTGGGGGCGGACGCGTGCTACACCGAGTTCGTCAACGTGGACTCGCTGTTGCTGGGCTGCCAGCGCAACAAGCGCAAGCTGGTGCTGGCGGAGGACGACCGGCCCACCGCGATTCAAATCTATGGAGCGGATCCCGCGCGGCTGGTGGAGGCGGCGCGGATCGCCGAGGCGGCGGGGCCGGCCTTCATCGACATCAACTGCGGGTGCTGGGTGCCACGCATTGCCCGGAGGGGCGCGGGGGCGGGCTGGCTGCGAGATCCAGAGGCGATGGTGGCCATGGCGGAGCAGGTGGTGCGAGCGGTGTCACTGCCGGTGACGGTGAAGACGCGCATCGGGCTGGGGCCGGAGGACCAGATGCCCATCGTGGAGCTGGCGAGGCGGCTGGAGGACGTGGGGGTGCGAGCGCTCACGGTGCACTGCCGCACGGCGAAGATGGGCTACACGGGCACGGCGGACTGGCGGTGGGCGGCGCTGGCGCAGGAGCAGGTGCGCATGCCGGTCATCGTGAACGGGGACATCCGGACGGCGGCGGACATCCAGCGCGCGCTGGCGGAGACGGGCTGCGCGGGCACGATGCTGGGACGAGGCGCCATCGAGCACCCGTGGGTGTTTCGCGAGGTGAAGGAGCTGCGCGCGGGCCGTCCCCCGACTCCCCCGACTCCCACGGAGCGACTGGGCCTCTTGCGCGAGCACCTGCTGGCCAACGCGGCCACGCGCAAGCCGGGCTGGGGGGTGACGTACACCCGCCGCTACCTGGCGGGCTACCTGCGCGAGGTGGAGGGCGGCCCCGAGCTGCGCGCGTACCTCAACACCTCGGATCAGCTCGACGACTGGCTGGAGCGCATCGCCGCGCTGGAAGCACGCGTGGCCTAGCGTCGCGCCGGGGCATACGGGAAAACCCTCGGCCATGCGCTGGCTTCGCTTTTGAGGGGGGCCGTGTGCAACCCTTGCCCGCATGGGTATTGCCGAGAGTGTCGCGAGGTTGGAGTTCCTGGGACACGCCGGGTACGTCGTCGAGCGAGGGCCGCTGTACCTCGTGGTGGACCCGTGGCTGGACGGCACGGCGTTCAACAACGGCTGGGACCCGCTCGTGCCGGCGGCGCGCTTCGATGTCCGGCGGGTGACGCACCTGTGGTTCAGCCACGAGCACCCGGACCACTTCAGCATCCCCGCCGTGAAGTCCATTCCCCCGGAGCGCCGGGCCGGGCTCACCGTCCTCTTCCAGGAGACAGCGGACAAGCGCGTGGTGAACTTCCTGCGCGGCAATGGGTACGGCCGCGTCCTCGAGGTGGCACCGGGCCAGCGGCAGGAGCTGGGCGGCGGCGCGGTGCTGACGACGGTGACGGCGCGGGACGGCGACTCGTGCCACCTGCTGGAAGTGGGCGGCGTGCGCCTCCTCAACTTCAATGACTGCTTCTACAACTCCGTGGCCGAGGTGGAGGACGCCATGCGGGCGCTCGGCGTGAAGGCGGGCGAGGTGGACCTGCTGGCCACCCAGTTCTCCTACGCCAACTGGGTGGGCAACCCGGGCGAGCAGGAGCGGCGGCGGCAGGCGGCGCGGCGCAAGCTGGAGCACCTGGCCATGCAGGCGCGCACCGTGCGCCCGCGCTTCGTCATGCCCTTCGCGTCCTTCGTGTACTTCTCGCACGAGGAGAACGTGTACCTGAATGACGCGGTGAACCTGCCCTCCACAGCCGTGGCGCGCGTGCGCGAGGAGGGCTTCTCCCCCGTCATGCTGCGTCCCGGCGACACCCTGGAGCTGTCCCCGGCGGGGCTCCAGGCGGCGGCGGAGGCCACCGAGGCGCGCGCGAGGGAGCTGGATGGCTCCGTGGAGGCGGTGCGCCGCGGCGAGAAGCCCCTGCGCAAGAGCGCCCCGGTACCGCTGGAGGACGTGGTGGCCACCGTCCGGGACGGGCTCGAGCGCCTGCGCAACGGGGCGTCCCGGCTGGACAGGGCGCTCATGCGCCTGCGCCTGCCGCGCGTGGTATTCGAGCTGAGGGACCACCGCGCCCTCATCGTCATCCAGCTGCTGGAGCACGTGCGGGTGGCGCCGCTGGGGACAACTGCCGCGGACGTCGTGCTGTCGAGCGAGGCGCTGCGCTTCGCCTTTACCCAGGACTTCGGCTTCGACACGCTGCTCGTCAACGGCCGCTTCCACGAGGCCCGGCTCGGGGGCGCGGATGCGGTGACGACGCTGTGCGGCCAGTTCGGCTACGTGCGCCGCAAGGTGTCCCTGGCCGCCTCCTTCCTCCGCCGGCGCCTGGTGGAAGCGCCCCGGCTGACGCTGGAGCGGCTGCGTAACCGCGCCCTCGCCCCGTAGCCCCTTGTGCGTTTTGGAATGAAGAGTCTTGCCGCCACCTCTCGGCGGGTCACGAAGCCGGAGACCTCCTTGTCCGTCCCTGCTGTTGCGTCTGGTTCCGTCGAAGAGAGCGGGCTTCGCCACATCCCGGCGCTCGATGCACTCCGCGGCGTCGCCGTCTCCGCCGTGTTCCTCGATCACGCGCTCGCCTTTCCGTTCTGGGCGAGCCTCGTGCGGATTCCCGGTTTCCACTTCACCCAGACACAGACGCTCGCCGTCAAGGTCGCCGAATGGCTGGCAGGGGGCGTGGACCTGTTCTTCGTCCTGTCCGGTTTCCTCATCACCCGCATCCTGCTGCACACGCGGGAGAACGCCGGCTACTACCGCGCGTTCTACGTGGCACGCGCCTGCCGGATCTTCCCGTTGTACTACCTGTTCCTCGCCGTCTGCTTCGCGCTCCCGTTCTGGCCCCTCCCGCCGCTCCAGGACGTGCCGTGGTACCTGGCGTATCTCTCGAACTTCCTCATCTTCACGCGCGGCGCCTGGCAGTCGCCGATCCTCGACCACGCGTGGACGCTCGCGATTGAAGAGCAGTTCTACTGGGTGTGGCCGCTCGTCATCGCGCTGTTGCCGCGCCGCGCGATTGCGTACGTCGCCGCGCTCGTTGCCGTGGGCAGCCTCGCCCTCCGCTTCGAGCTCATCCTCTCCGGCGCGGCGGAATCCGTCGTCCGCACGTTCACGCTCTCGCACCTCGACGGCATCATGTACGGCGCGCTCCTCGCGTGCGTGTCGTCCTCGCGTCGTCGCGCCACGCAGGCCGGCGTCGTGTTCGCCGTGCTCGGTCTCGCGGTGGCGGTAGGGCTCGCCGCGGCGGGTCCACGGGGAACGCACCTGGCGTTGAGCTGGACAATGGCGCTGCCGCTCGTGTGCGGTGGGCTGGTGGGGTTGGCCATCGGCCGGCCGGATTCCGCGCCGGGGTCCGCGCGCCCTCCGCTCCAGGCGGCGTTTTCGTTTCTCGGCAAGTACAGCTACTGCATCTACCTGTTGCAGCAGCCGGTGCTCTGGATGCTGGCCTGCTACCTCGCGGCTCCCATCTACACCTCGACGGGCAGCCTGCCGCTCGTGTGGCTCGCGATGCTCGCCGCTTCGGTGCCTCCCGTCATCGGCCTCGCGATGCTCTCCTACCGCTTCTACGAAGCGCCCTTTCTCCGGCTGAAGTCGCGGCTCTCGAGCGCGCCAATCGCGCACGCCTCGCAAGGCCACTTCCGATAGAGTCCGGCGGCACATGCTGATGCTCCGGACTCTTCCCGCGGCAGTGCTCGCCCTTCTCCTCATTCCCTGGCAGCTCGAGGCCGCTACGCCTCGAGCCAATCCCCAGGAGAACCCCTGGGTCATCATCCTCGGCAGCAAGCCACGGCCCGCCGAGGCCCAGGCGCTCCTCGAGTCGATGACGGAGAAGAAGCCGCTCCAGTGGCTGAAACCCGCCGCCGAGGGCTTTCCGAAGCTCGTCGAGTCCGCGTCACTGCCCGGGCTCGCGCCGGGGCTGCACGTGCTGGTGCTGGGCGTGTGCGGCACGAGGGAGACGGCTCTCGCCGCGCGAGCCCGCGTGCTGCCCATGGTGCAGGACGCCTACGTGAAGCAGCTCACCGGCCCCGCCCCGCTGGCCTGCCCCACCCCCATCCCGCTCAAGGCCAGACTCCCCAAGGGCGCCGTGCAGCTCGCCTCCGTGCCCTTCAAGCAGGACAAGGCCCTGGTGCTCTCCATCTACAAGGTCAACGAGCGCTCGGTGATGGAGTGCAAGACGAACGACCTGCTCATCCGCCTGGAGTACGGACGCGAGGTGCTCACCCAGGAGTCCATCGAAGGCGACTGCCGGGGGGTCTGCACATCGGGAGCGAAGCAGGAGGGCGAGGCGCGGCTCGCGGAGATCCGCGCGCGCATCGAGAAGGAAGAGGGCAGCGAGAGCGAGCTCGACTACAACTTCGTCGATTGCCTGTCGTTCACGCCGAAGTTCCTGGGCGTGCTCGGCGGATACGAGCGACCGCTGTTCTTCGTGTCGACGGAGCACCTGGCCCATCACGATGTGGTCAAGAGCTACGTCCACGCTGTCGGAGCCCTCTGCGGGAAGATCTCCGTGTCGCCGTACAACGATGAACCGGGCCCCTACTCCCATCCCGTGGAGTATTTCGAGCATGCCGAAGCACGTCGCTCGACCCCGGAGGACGCCGACGACAACACGTTCGACATCGGCGTGCGGGAGCAGGGCCCTGCCGCGGACAAGAGCGCGACCCCACTCTGGAAGAAGGTGGCCACGCTCGATGATGGTGGCTGCGGCTTGGATCTGTCGGTGGAGGAGCGGTGAAGCTTCCCATTCGCCCCATGCGTCAGCGGATGGGTCTCCGGTTTGGAGACGGGGAGGGGATTACACGGGGGAGATCTCCCGGCGGCGGAAGGGGCGCTCCACCTTCTTGTTCGCCGTGCGCTTGAGGGCGCGCGCCAGCAGGCGCCGCGTGTCGCGCGGGTCCACCACGTCGTCCACCATGGCCATGGCCGCCGTGCGCTCAATCCGGATGTGCTGGCGCAGCCCGTCGGCCAATTCCTTCTTCATCGCCTCGGCGGCCTCGGGGCTCTCCGCGCTCTGCAACAGCTTGCGCGCCGCGATGGACACCATGCCCTCCGGGCCCATCACTCCAATCTCGGCTCCCGGCCAGGCGATCAGCAGGTCCGGCTCGAAGGCCCGGCCGTTCATCACGTAGTAGCCCGCGCCATAACCCTTGCGCACCACCACCGTGAGCTTGGGCACCGTGGCGCTCGCCACCGCGTACATCATCTTCGCCCCGTGCCGGATGATGCCCTGCTGCTCCACCTTCGTGCCCACCATGAAGCCCGGCACGTCCTGGAGGAACACCAGCGGGATGTTGAAGGCATCGCACAGGTTGATGAACCGCGCCGCCTTGTCCGCCGCGTTCACGTCCAGGATTCCCCCCAGGAACATCGAGTTGTTCGCCACGATGCCCACCGGCCACCCGTCAATCCTCGCCAATCCCGTAATGAGATTGCGCGCGAAGCGGGGCTTGAGGGGGAAGAACTTCCGGTCATCCACCAGCGACAGGATGACCTTGTGCATGTCGAACGCCTGCCGGGGGCTCTCGGGCACCACCTTGAGCAGGTCCTCGTCCCTCCGGTCGAACGGATCCGCCGACGGCTTGCGCGGCGGCTTGTCCTCGCAGTGCGAGGGGAAGAAGGACAGGTACTCGCGGATGGCCGTGAGGCAGGCCTTGTCGTCCGCGTACTCGGCGTCCGCCACGCCCGAGATTTCGTTGTGCACCTTCGAGCCGCCCAGCTCCTCCTCCGTCACCTTCTCGCCCACCACGGACTCGACGAGGTAGGGGCCGCCAATGGCGATGGAGCTCGTGCCCTTCACCATCGGCACGAAGTCCGCCAGCGCCGGGATGTAGGCCGTGCCCGCCGCTCCGGGGCCCACCATCGCCGCCACCTGCGGCACCACGCCGCTCATCACCACCTGCTCGCGGAAGAGGTACCCCGTGTCCGCGAAGCCCGCGATGCGCTTGGGGTCCACCTCGCCTCCCGCCTCCAGCCGCGCCCCCGCCGAGTCCACCAGCCACACCATCGGAATCCGGTTCTTCAGCGCCAGGTCTCGCATCCGCGCCACCTTGCGCTCGCCCACCGTCCCGATGGAGCCGCCGAACACCGTGAAGTCATACATGGCCGCCGCCACCGGCCGCCCGTCGATCTCCCCCACGCCGGTGAGCACTCCGTCCGCGGGAGAGGGCTTGCTGGGGTCCTCCTCCTCGGGGAGGTTGCCGTCCGCTCCGGCCAGCAGCCCCAGCTCCTCGAAGGTGTTCTCGTCGAAGAGCAGCTTCAGGCGCTCGCGGGCCGTCAGCTTGCCCCTGGCGTGCTGGCGCTCGATGCGCTCGGGGCCGCCCATGCCCTCGTTGCGGCGGCGCTGCTCCTCCAGCTTCTCCACCCGGTCCTTCATCTTCATGCCGTGGTCTCCCAGAAGAGTCGGGGCGCTACCTTGCCAGAGCCGGGAGCACGCCCGGAAGGCTAGAGTGGGGCTGTGTCTTCCATCGTCTTCCGTGCCCTCGCCTCGACGCTCGTGCTCGCCGGCTGTGCCGTGCCTCCGTCCTCGGAGCCCCGGCGCGAGGCCCGCGTGGAGGGCCAGGTCACGCTGGCGGGCCCCGCCGTGGGCAATGCGTACCTGTTCCTCTTCGCTCCGGACGAGGCGCCTCCGGAGCACAGGGGCGAGCCTCTCTACGTGGCCGCCGTGCCCGAGGTGCGGCTGACCGCGGGGGACTCGCGCTTCGGGTTCTCCGGGGTGGGCCCCGATGTGTACCGGCTGTGGGGCTTCCTCGATGCGAATGGGGATGCGGACCTCACCGTCGACGTGCTCGCGCAGCCGGGGGCGGGAGATTGGGTCCCCGAGTCCTCTGTCGAGCTGAACGTGCAACCGGCGCAGACGCTGCCGGTGGAGCTCGCGTTGCCGCGCCGGGTGCGGCGGCCGCCTCCCGCGTTCCAGGTGGTGGAGCAGGGCGAGGCGGGCGTGGTGACGTTGACGGACTCGGCCACGGCGCTCACCTCGTTCACCGTGCGGAGCGACGGCTTCGGGCTGCTGCGCGGGGACGCGCCCCGGTTCTTCGTGCGGCTCGCGGACGCCGATGGGGACGGGACGGCGGATGATGTGAACGGGGATGGCGTGGTGGACCTGTGGCCCCAGTTCTTCCTGCGCTTCGTGCCCAGGCCCGGGCAGACAGGGCCGCTCGATAGCCAGGGGCGGCCCGCGCAGGTGCTCGTGCCGCTGTTGCCCAATGCGACCGCGTTCCTCGGCACTCTTCAGGGCGACCCGAGCCAGGAGCTCGCCCTCGAGTCCCTGCAGCTCTTCGTCATCCCGCGGGCCCAGGCGGTCATCGAGGAGCCGGGGAAGGGGAGGGTGGTGAGCACGCTCGGAGCCATTCCCGTCGGCGAGTACGAGCTGTGGGCCGTGAACGAGGAAGGCGGCTTCTGGTTCGTTCCCAATGACCTGGGGCGGCGGACCGTGGAGCCCGTGCGGAGCCAGGCGCAGCGGTTCCGCGTGGTCCACGCGGACGCGGATGCGGGAACGGGCTCGCCGTAGTTGTTGGAATCCAGGAGGCGTTTCACATGCCAGTCCGAGCGTTGGGGTCTCTTGTCCTGGTGGCACTCGTGGTCGCATGTGCCGGGTGCTTCTGCATTCCCTGGCCGCGCTGCACTCCGACGACCTGCACCGAGGCCCGGGTCAATTGCGGCGAGGTGCCGGATGGCTGCGGCGGCACGCTCTCGTGTGGGACGTGCACGGCGCCCCAGTCATGCGGGGGCGGGGGTACGCCGAATGTCTGTGGTTGCACGCCGGCGAGCTGTGCAGACCGGGGCGCGAACTGTGGTGTCGTGGATGACTGCGACGGCAAGCTCGACTGCGGAACCTGCACCGAGCCCCTGACGTGTGGTGGAGGCGGAAGGCCGAATGTCTGTGGTTGCACGCCGACGACCTGTGCCGCCTCGGGAGCCAACTGCGGGTCGCTCCCGGATGGTTGCGGGGGCGTGCTCGATTGCGGCACATGCCGGGCGCCGTGGACGTGCGGAGCGGCGGGACGGGCGAATGTCTGTGGTTGCGTCCTGACGACCTGTGAGGACGAGGGCGCCAACTGCGGGACGGTGTTGAATGGCTGTGCCGAGCCGCTCGATTGCGGCACGTGCACGGCACCCCAGACCTGCGGAGGGGGAGGCACGCCGAACGTCTGTGGTTGCACGCCGACGACCTGTGCCGCCTCGGGTGCCTCCTGCGGGGTCATTCCCGATGGCTGTGGGGGAACGATCGACTGCGGCCCGTGTGGTCCCCAGTGCGGCAACGGCCGGCTTGAGACGGGCGAGCAGTGCGACGATGGCAATACCGTCAATGGAGATTACTGCGACGCGACCTGCCAGATTGAAGCCGTCTGTCCGCCCGTTCCGGATGCGCCCACGACGGGGCTCACGCCCGGCACCGCCACGGGCCGTATCACCGTGAATGTACCGAACCCCACCAGGACCATCGACTGGCTCACCGCGGCCTTCGTGCCCATTCCCGGGAAGACGAAGTTCCAGGTCATCCTCTCGAACGATCCCGGGCTCTGCGACACGCTGGTCAACACCAATCAATACCTGGAAACGGATCGATGCCCGGCTGATTACTGCTCGCTGTGTCCTGGATGCTTCGGCAGGTCGAACGGGTACGCCTATCTCGCTGGAGAGTTCGAGCAGTCGTCGCCCGCGGGAAGTGCCGTCACTGGGTTCTCAATCTTCGACAGTCAGGTCAACACGGGGTGGGGGCTCCGGATGGCGGTGGATGACGAGCTCACCCCCAGCTCGACGGCGCTGACCGGCCAGCTTGAGGTCTGCAACGCCAAGTACGGCGCTACCGGAGTGGGCCGGTTCCACGCGACCCTGTGCAACGGAGGGCTGCCCATCTTCTACTAAGCGGGCGACCGGCTTCCGCGCCCCGGTGTTCTCCACGCCCGAGCCGTAGAGGCTCACGACGGCTCTGGACGGACCGGGGTCTGCTCGAACCGCCGGAGGAGCCGGAGCGAGGGCAGGTCGAGCGCGGAGATGAAACGGCCCCCTCGGATGACGATCTCCGAGGGGCCCATGACGGAGTAGAGGGCCTCCCAGGAGAAGCCGGGGCCGACGAAGCACCAGCTGTCCCCGTCGGGCAGCAGCCCCACCCACCACGCGGGCATCACGTAGTGCTTGTAGCCCCAGAGCCGATCGCGGCTCAGGCCCTCCTCGAAGCGCACGTGGTGGTGGAAGAGCAGGGGAGGGTGGTGGTCCTCGGGATCCACGACGGCGAGGTGCGCTTCCGGAGGCGTGAGCTTCCGGAACGCCTCGAGCACCCGCTGTTGGAGCTCGATGATCTCATCGGCGAGCGCCTCGTTGTAGGGGCCGAAGCCCGCTGGGATGCGGTAGCGCACCACCTCGCCGCCGTCCTCCCGCTGCTGCAGCGCCGCCAATACCGACAGCGCCGGAGCGACCGTCGGATCATCGAAGTCGAGCTGATTCCAGGCCTTGGCTCTCATGTGTCATCACCGGGAAAGGCGGCGGACCCACTCGAAGTACGTGGCGCGCGGGTCTTCCAGTGGTTCGCGGAACAGCGCGCGGAGCTCCGCTCGGTCCACCTGGTCCCCATCGAAGCCCCGGTAGAGCGCGTCCCCGAGCTGGTAGCCCAGCGCGTGGCTGACGCCGTGGAAGAGCCGATCCTTGCGCAGGGGCAGCAGCTTCACCGCCTCGTCGGGCACCTCCACCTCGGCCGCCTTGTGCGCCAGCACGAACGCGGCGATCTGCCGGTCCACGCCTCGCGCCTGGGCGAAGCGCAGGGCCCACTCGCCCGGCCCCAGGCAGGTGCGCCGCGGGTTCACCAGCTTCGAGCCGAAGAAGCCCAGCGCCTCCTCCATGCACCGCGCATAGAAGGCATCCGAGGCCCGCCGCGGCGCCTCCATCGCGTCGCCCACCGCGCAGTGCCGTACGAAGTGGGCTGCCTCCTCGGCCGCGTGGTTGAGCGACAGCGACGCCAGGTACGCCATCCGCGCCCGGGGGATGTAGCAGCTCTCCCGCGAGAGGATGTGCCGCCGCAGTTGCAGCAGCTCGCCCTGCGTGAAGCGGCCCCGCTGCTGGATGCGCCCCAGCGAGTCCTCGTCCGCCGCCGTCACCACCTCCACCTCGTCCAGCCACCGGCCCACCGGCACTCCCGCCAG
Source organism: Archangium sp. (assembly GCF_045802675.1). Taxonomy (GTDB): domain Bacteria; phylum Myxococcota; class Myxococcia; order Myxococcales; family Myxococcaceae; genus Archangium. Next base: position 25,826 of record NZ_JBJMQO010000045.1, read on the forward strand.
CCGGCCGATGAGGCTCGCCATCTCGCGGAAGCGCTCGGCCGCGCCGCGCTCGCGCAGCAGCGAGTCCCCGGACTCGGCCTCCAGGTAATCCAGGAAGCTCTGCTGGCACATCACCGGCGAGGCGTTGAGCAGGCACAGCGCGCCGTCCGGCAGCTCCACCGCCTGCGACATGCCCACCTTGCCCTCGCGGGCCAGCCGCCAGTAGACGCCCTCGGCGTTCTGGTACACCACCAGCCCGCGCGAGCCGTTGCTTTCGCCGAGCGCCCGCTCCACCTGCGCCGGCAGGTGGCAGGGCGCCACGTGGTACTGGCCCACCAGCACCATCACCCGCGGCCTGTCCTCCGCGCGCACCGCCCGGGCGATGCGCTCGGCCGCGTACGCGTCCCGCAGCTCGAGCGAGCGCTCACCCTGGGCGCGCCGGTCGATGCCCACCACCTGCAGCCGATGACGCTTCGCGTAGGCCAGCAGCGCGCGCGGACCGGCTCCGGAGCCCTGGCCCGCGCCATGACCCAGGCGAGCGAGCAGCGAGCGCTCCGCGAGCCGTCCCGCGAGGTAGGCCTCCACGGATGCCTGGTGCCTGCCCTCCACGCACTCGAGCGCCAGCACGACGCGGCGGCCCGACTCGCGCACGCCCTCGACGAGCTCCAGGTACGTCTCCTGGGACAGCGGCAGCGTGTGGTAGTCGCCCACGTACACCACGTCCGCCGCTTGAATCCGCTGGGACACCGTCGAGGCGGGCAGCACCCGCCGGTACTCGGAGGTGCGCCGGCGGTAGCGGGCCTCGTAGGCCCGGAAGGCGGCCGACTGCCCTTCGACGGCCCGGGCGATCTGGGCCTTCTGGCGGCGGAACAGGGCGAGGTGGAGGGCGAGCGACGCGCGCATGGGCAAGCACAAGTCGCATGCGCTTGCCAGCCCGGCAAAAATTCGGCCCCGGGCCCCCCCCTTCCTTGACGTGCCGATCCCCTCGGAGGACCATCCGGGCTACCCGTGAAGTCCGTCCTTTCGAGCCCACGCACCGTCGTCCTCGCGCTCGTGTTCCTCGCGGCGCAGCCCGTCCACGCGCAGGAGCAATCGTCGCTGCTCCACACCGCGCCCGCTCAGGCGGAGCCCGGGGTGGCGCTCGTGGTGGACGGGGTGCTCACCGGGACGCAGCGCATCATGCGCATGGTCGTCCGCTTCCGCGGGCCCGGCGAGCCCTATTCCGAGGCGCCCATGGAGTTGCAGTACGGCGACCTCTACCGGGGCACCATCCCGGCGATGAACCTGGTCCCACCGGGAGTCGAGTACTACGTGGAGGGCTTCACTCCGGGTGGAGAGCGCGTGCCCCTCTTCAAGAGCGCCACGCGTCCGGCCCGGGTCGTCGTGGTGGGGCAGGTGCCCTCGAAAATGCCCTCGTCGCTCTCCCCGTCACGGCCCGCTCCGGAGCCGCCGCCCACCCGCGAGCCACCGCCCACGCGCGAGACGTCGCGCACCTCCCGGACGCCGCCCGAGCCCGCGCCGAGGAACGAGCCTCCCGCGAAGACGGAGCGCAAGCCCGAGTCCGGCCGGAGGGGTGAGCCGGCTCCGAAGGTAGAGCCCGCGCCGAGGAACGAGCCCGCGCCGAGGAACGAGCCCGCGCCGAAGGCCGAGCGCAGGCCCGAGCCCGCCCCTGCCCGGAAGTCCGAGTCCGACGAGGCGATGGCGGCCCTGACGGCCGACGTGCCCCGGGAGGGGGAGCCCGCCGCCTCGCATGCGGCCCCCGCGCGGCCCTCCCGCTCCGCCGAGCCCGCGCAGCCCGAGCCGGTGCGCTCGCAGTTCGAGGAGGACCTCGCCCTCTACACGGCCGAGGACACGCTGGCGCTCGCCACCCGGCACGAGGAGAAGGTGAAGAAGGTGCCCGCGATCGCCGCCTCCTTCGGGCGCGAGCAGATCCGCGCGCTCGGAGCCCGCACGGTGGCGGACGTGCTGGACGTGGTGCCCGGCCTCACCATCAGCCGCGACGTGCAGGGCTTCCATCGCGTCGCCGTGCGCGGCCTGCGCAACGACGCCGAGGTGCTCTTCCTGCTCAACGGCCAGCGCCTCAACAGCTTCTTCGATGGCAAGGCGCTGATGAACCTGCCGGTGGAGAACCTCGAGCGCGTCGAGGTCATCCGCGGGCCCGGCTCGGCGCTGTACGGGGCCGGGGCCTTCCTGGCCGTGGTGAACATCGTCACCCAGCGGGCCGAGGGCTTCCTCGCCGCCGTGTCGGGGGGCGGCTTTCCCCGGTTGGATGACCGGCTCGCCACCACCTTCGATGGCCACGCCTCGGGGGCGCACACCCTCGACCGCTTCAAGCTCTTCGGCGACGCGGACGTCTGGTACCAGGCGGGGGGCTCGGTGCCCATCGAGAAGGACGCGCTCGACGCGGAGACGATCGCCCAGAAGATGAGGGATCCGTTGGACCCCGTCGGCTACACCCAGGACGATCGCTTCCTGCTCAACCTGGGCCTGGGCTTCACCTACGAGGTGTCGCCCAAGAGCCACCTCACCCTGTCCACGCGGATGATCTCCGAGGATCGCGCGGCCCTGGTGGGCCTCTTCGACACGGTGGGCCCGGGCTCGCGGCTGGGGTGGCGGGTGTTCCTCGGTGACCTCACCTACGAGCACGAGCTGAGCGACCGGGTCCGCCTGCGCGCCCGCCTCTACGGGGACCAGCAGGGCACGGACCGGCTCTTCCAGATCGGCCCGGACAACTTCCGCACCGGCCCGGAGGACAACCAGCTCTTCCCCGACGGCATGCTCGAGCAGACGCGCGTCACGGTGCGCTCGCTCGGGGCCAGCGTGGACTCGGACCTCACGCTCTTCGAGGGCAACCGGCTCTCGCTCGGCGCGGTGACCGAGCTGCAGATGCTGGGCGCCTACAGCTACGAGACGAACTACACGCTGGACAGCCGGCGCCGGTCCTCGCTGGCCACGCCCGAGGGAGTGGTGGACATCCTCCAGCTGGCGGACGGAGCGGCCGCGAGGCGCCTGTCGCTCGGGGCCTTCGCGCAGGACCAGTGGACGGTGGTGGAGCCACTGACGCTCACCTTCGGCGTGCGCGTGGATGCCACCCAGCTGCCCTCGGTGAACGACACCAACGCCATCACCGGCACGCAGCTGGTGCCGAGCATCAACCCGCGGGTGGGGCTCGTCTTCTCGGCCACGGACTCGCTGGTGCTCAAGCTGCTCTACGGCCGCGCCTTCCGTCCGCCCACGCTCCAGGAGCTGGTGGAGACCATCCCCAACACCACCTACAACCAGGGCCGTTTCGAGGGCTACGCGGCGCTGCAGCCCGCGGTGGTGAACACGCTCGAGGCGGGCGCGGACCTCATCCAGGCCGCGGGGGACGCGCGCGTGCGCCTGCGCACCAACGCCTTCTTCGAGAGCTTCTCCAACCCCATCATGGCCGTGGACACCTCGGGCAACATCGTCCCGGTGCGCAACCGCGAGCTGGGGGTGCTCGTCTACGGCGTGGAGGGCGAGGCCCGCCTGGAGGCCTCCAAGCGCGCCAACGCCTGGGTCAACGCGAGCCTCTTTCGCGCCGAGGACCAGGAGCTGCCGGCCAACCACAAGTACCTCACGGACACCCCGCAGGCGCGCTTCAACGCCGGCGTGTCCATGCCCATCGGGGACTTCATCAACTTCGACCTGGTGGTGCGCTCGGGCGCCGAGCGGCGCAACAACACGCGCTCCGTGCTGGAGCTCATCCGCCGCTACAAGATTCCCGCCTACAGCCTCATCACCGCGCAGGTGCGCACCGAGCCCATCGCGGACCACTTCGAGCTGGCCGTGGTGGTGCAGAACGTCTTCGACTCGGACATGCGCGACGACGTGCCCCGGCCGGACCGCATGCCCGGCCTGGTTCCGCGCGATGGCGTCTCCGCCTTCCTCACCCTGAGGGCCCGCAACTGATGTCCCGCACGCTCACCGCCGCCATCCTCGCCGCCGTGGCCCTCGCGCCGGGCCTCGGCTGCCTGCAGTACAACGACCAGTGCCGGCCCCTGGTGGACGATCCGGAGGCCGTCGTCGGCTACCTGGCCAACGACGTCTTCCTCGACAAGCCGTACACCCGCCACGACAACCATGCGCTGGGGCAGCTCTCCGCGGACGCCTTCCGCCACGCCGAGGACGCCTCCAAGGCGCCCGCGGAGCTGGGCATCATCAACGGCGGCTCGCTGCGCGCCGAGGGCCTGTGCGTCACCCGCACCCTCCTGCCCAAGGGCGCGCTCGAGAACGGCCTGCTGCACGAGGTCCTCCTCTTCGAGAACGCCGTGGTGACGGTGGACCTCACCGAGCAGCAGCTGGTGGCGATGTTCGAGCACTCGGTGGAGGGGCTCTCCCCGGTGGGCCAGCCCATCGTCTCGCCCAGCGGCGCCTTCCTGCACGTGTCCGAGGGCACCACGCTCACCGTGGACTGCGAGCGCCCCGCGGGGCAGCGCGTGGTGGGGCTGGAGGTGAACGCGCGCACGGTGCCGCTGCCGCCGCGGGCGGACGCGAGCATCCGCTACCGCGTGGCCATGTCCGACTTCCTCCTCAGGGGAGGAGACGGCTACGACACCATCTTCAAGGACGCGGCCACGGACCTGTCGCGCAACCCCGTCACGGCCACCCGGGCCGAGGGCAAGGCCACGGACGCCAACCTCACCGAGGCCTATATGCGGGCGAAACACCCGACGGAGACCCAGGCCCTCCAGGAGGCTGGCCGCGTGGTTTTCAAGAACTGCGCCCGGCCCGGCCGGCCCGTGGTGCAGTAGGGCCGGCGGCGGGGGGCGCGTGCTTCAGGACTGCGACTCGCCCGGCCCGTTCGGCTGGGTGGGCGTGGGCCCGAAGACGTCGTTGGGAGATGGCATCTTGCGCAGCTCGCCGCGCGCCACCTTCCACGCCTGCTGGACGATCCACGAGAGCGAGCGATCCTGCCGCGTCGCTTCCCGCTGGATTTCGTCCAGCATGTCCTCGGGGAAGTAGAGGGATTGCTTGCGATGGTCTGTAGCGGCCATGAAGCTTAGGACCTCCCCTCTTCACGGGGGTCCTGGCGCTCGTCACCGGTCACGTCGTTCACCGCGGGGAACGACTTGATTCGGTCTCGAGCGATCTTCCAGGCCTGCTGCACCACCCACGAGAGGGAACGATCCTGGCGATTGGCCTCCTCCTGGATCTCCTTCAGCATCTCCTCGGGGAAGTAGAGGGACTGCTTACGCTTGTCGGTGCCTGCCATCCTGGATCTCCGGAGCGGATACGAGGTGACGACCTGAACACACCGGAGCGGTTATCCGACAGACGCCCCGACGGGTCAACGGTTTCGGAGGACTCTCGTACCGTATGCAGCCGGAGCGGCCTTGGCCGCGAAAAAAACCCGCAAAAGGGAACGCCCCGGGTCCTTGTAAACAAGAACCCGGGGCGCTCCGGAAAGAAGGACCGCCAGGACTCATCCCGGCGGCCCCGTGGGCCCAGAGGGGGAGGGGGGGGACCCCTAGGCCCAACTCCGTCGAAAATTCACGTTCAAAACACCTCGAGTCGCGCCACCCATTCCCCTCGGGAGCTTCCATCCCCGACCAACCCGTCCACCGCGACCTGCGTGACGATCATAAGAATCGTCGTCGGCCCCTTCAACCGGCCGCATCCGGTGTAACCGGACTCGCCCGATTCTGATTCCTTACCGTGTTCAATGCCCTCCACTGCTGACGCGAGCGTCCTGTTTTCGACGACCCTGGAGGTTGCCTACCGGCAATTCGGGCTGGTGGGTGGCTCGGTGCTGCTGGCCGTGTCGGGGGGAGCGGACTCGTGCGCGCTGCTGGTGGGCACCGCACGGGTGTGCGAGCCGCTCGCGCTCCGGGTGGAGGTGGCCACGCTCGACCATGGGCTGAGGCCGGAGGCCCGGGAGGAAGTGGAGGCGGTCGCCCGGCTGGCCGCCCGCTGGAAGCTGCCCTGTCATGTAAAGGCGTTGCATCTGCCACCGGGTTCCGGAGTGGAGGCGCGGGCGCGCGAGGCCCGGTACACGGCGCTGGAGGCACTGCGGCGCGAGCGGGGGCTTCAGGTGGTGGCCACGGCGCACACGGCCTCGGACCAGGCGGAGACACTCCTCATGCGGTTGGTGCGCGGCACCGCCCTGCGAGGCGCCGCGGGCATCCATCGGGCCCGCCCCTTCCTCGTCCGCCCCCTCATCGAGCGCACGCGCGAGGAGGTGGAGGCCTTCCTGGCCGAGCAGGGCGTCTCCTACGTGACGGACCCGATGAACGCGGACCCGGCCTATCTAAGGACGCGCATGCGCCATGAAGTGCTGCCGGTGCTCGCGCGGGCGGCGGGCTTCCCCGTGGTGCCGCGCCTGGCCGCCTTCGCCCGGCTGGCCGCCGAGGATGAAGCCCTGCTGAGCAGCCTGGCGGACGGGGCCTGGGGCCGGCTCGCGCTGCCGGAGGGAAGCCTGGACGCGATGGGGGTGCGCGCCCTGGAGCTGCCCCTGCGCCGCCGGGTGCTGGCCCGGTTGCTGTCCGAGGCGGGCGCGGAGGTGGATGAGGCCTCGCTCGCTCGGGCACTGAGCTCCGTGGAGACGGGCCGGGCGGTGACGCTCCGGGGTGGGGGCGTGCGCGGGGGCCTTCAATTGAGGACCACGGGCGGCCGGGTCCGCTGCGTTCGCCCCGACGCCCCTCGAGAGCCCTCCTCGCCCCTGGTGCTGGCGGGGGAGGGCGCCTCGGGAGTCCAACCCGGGACGGGCTGGGCCTTCCGGGTGGCGCGCGAGCCTCCGCCGCCGGGGAGCCTCGGCCTGCCGCTGCCCGAGGGGACGCGCTGGCCGCTCACGGTGCGTACGCGCGGAGCGGGGGACCGGGTGCGAGGGCCCGCCGGCTCGCGCAAGCTGCAGGATGTGCTGGTGGACCGGCGTATTCCCGCCGAGCGCCGCGACTCGCTGCCCGTGGTGGTGGACACCTCGGGGGCCATCCTCTGGGTGCCAGGGGTCTGGAATTCAACGTCCGCGGCGGCTGTATGCCTCTTTCTGTGGGCCTCACCACCGGGCACGAGCACGCCCGGGACCTCACCGTTATAGAGTCGACCACTCGAGGGAAGGTCGGGGTTTGGAACCCCCAAAATAGTTGAGGCGTTTTTGCTGTTGCTGATACCGTCCGACAAACGGGCAACACTCCCGGTGTCGTGACAAACGGTCGAAACTGCTGGGCATTTTTCGGCCGTGCCCTCATACCGCCGAGCACCGAAAGGGCAGCTGACACGTGCGTTCGACTTACAAGACCATCGGCCTTTGGGTCATCCTGATCGTCCTCTTCTTCGCCTTCTACAACTTCTTCTCCACCAACAACGATCAGGTACAGGAGCCGACCTTCACCGCGTTCCTGGCCAAGGTGGAGGACAAGAAGGTCCAGGCTGTCTCCGTCAAGGGGAACACCTACTCGGGCGTCTTCTCCGACACCAACGAGAAGTTCCGGACCACGGGCCCCGAGGCGGATGCGACCGTCCTCGAGCAGCTCCGCAAGAACAACGTGGACGTGAAGTACGAGCGCGAGGAGCAGAACAGCATCTGGCTGGCCGTCCTCGGCCAGTGGTTGCCGGTCGTCTTCCTCTTCCTCTTCTTCATCTTCTTCATGCGCCAGCTCCAGGGTGGGAGCGGCAAGGCGATGACCTTCGGCAAGTCCAAGGCGCGGCTCCTCAATGAGAGCCACAACAAGGTCACGTTCGCGGACGTGGCCGGCGCCGACGAGTGCAAGGAGGAGCTGGAGGAGATCGTCGCCTTCCTGAAGGACCCCAAGAAGTTCACCAAGCTCGGCGGCCGCATCCCCAAGGGCGTGCTGATGATGGGCCCTCCGGGTACCGGTAAGACGCTGCTGGCTCGCGCCGTCGCGGGTGAGGCCGGTGTGCCCTTCTTCTCCATCTCCGGCTCGGACTTCGTGGAGATGTTCGTGGGCGTGGGCGCCAGCCGCGTTCGCGACCTCTTCGAGCAGGGCAAGAAGAACGCCCCCTGCATCATCTTCATCGACGAGATCGACGCCGTGGGCCGTCACCGTGGCGCGGGCCTCGGCGGTGGTCACGACGAGCGCGAGCAGACCCTCAACCAGCTCCTGGTGGAGATGGACGGCTTCGAGTCCAACGAGGGCGTCATCCTCATCGCCGCCACCAACCGTCCGGACGTGTTGGATCCCGCGCTCCAGCGCCCGGGCCGCTTCGACCGCCGGATTGTCGTGCCGCGCCCCGACCTCAAGGGCCGCCTGGGCGTGCTGAAGGTGCACACCCGCCGCGTGCCGCTGGCGCCGGAAGTGGACCTCGAGGTCATCGCCCGCGGTACCCCGGGCATGACGGGCGCCGACCTGGAGAACCTGGTGAACGAGTCGGCCCTCATGGCCGCGCGTCAGAACAAGGAGCGCGTGGACACCAGCGACTTCGAGCAGGCCAAGGACAAGGTCTTCATGGGCCCCGAGCGCAAGTCCATGATCATGACCGAGAAGGAGAAGCGGAACACCGCCGTCCACGAGGCCGGCCACGCCCTCATCGCCAAGCTGCTGCCGGGCTGCGATCCGCTCCACAAGGTCACCATCATCCCGCGCGGCCAGGCCCTGGGTCTCACCTGGAGCCTGCCCACCGAGGACAAGGTCAACGGCTACAAGAAGCAGATCCTCGATCAGATCACCATGGCCATGGGCGGCCGCATCGCCGAGGAGCTCATCTACAACGAGATGAGCTCGGGTGCCTCCAACGACATCGAGCGCGCCACCGAGACGGCTCGCGCCATGGTGTGCCGCTGGGGCATGAGCGAGAAGATGGGCCCCCTGTCCTTCGGCAAGAGCGACGGTGAGGTGTTCCTGGGCCGCGACTTCAACTCGGCCAAGGACTACTCCGAGGACACCGCGCGGCAGATCGACGCCGAGGTGCGTGTCATCGTGATGAGCTGCTACGAGGCCGGCAAGCGCGTGCTGACCGAGCACCTCGAGGGCCTCAAGCGCGTGGCCGATGCGCTGGTGGAGTACGAGACCCTGGATGCCGAGGACGTGAACATCCTCCTGCAGGGGGGCCAGCTCACCCGCGAGCGTCCGCCTCCTCGCGTCGTGGCCCCGCCCACCAAGTCCACCGAGAAGAAGGACAAGCGGAAGATCCTCGACGCGCTCGAGGGGCTCCCCAACATGGAGCCGAACAAGGCGTAGCCTGAGCTTCGCTTCCGTGTAGAACCCGGGCCCTCTCCACTCTCGTGGGGAGGGCCCTTCTGCTTTTCGCGCCCCCGGAGCCGACCCGACATGATTCGCGCCCGTCCCGTCCGCCTCGACCGCCTCGCCGACCTCGAGCCGGCCTTCCTCCGCATGGGGCTGCCCACGCCCGCCCGCGAGTATCTGGCGGAGAAGCTGCCCGCCCTCCATGTGCTGCTCACCGGGCTCGAGCGCGAGCAGGGCCGCTTCCTCGCCGGCCTCTTCGCTGCCTCCGAGGCCCCCGGGCGCGAGGAGTTCCCCGCGTGGGTGGCGGGAGACCAGGGCTCGCGGCCCGGCACCGGGCTGCTCTCCGGGCGCAAGGAGCAGTTCGAGCGCGTGGTGGCCGAGGCGAAGGCCCGGCCGGAACTGGCGGAGCTCTCCGAGGCGCTGGCCCGGGTGCTGGAGGCCTCACAGCCTCCGGCGCCGCTGGTACTCGGCGGGCGGACCTTCACCTTCGGGGCGCGCACCCACGTCATGGGCGTGGTGAACGTGACGCCGGACAGCTTCTCGGATGGCGGGCGCTACTTCGGCATCGGGGCCGCCGTGGCCCACGGGCTGCGGCTCGCCGAGGCCGGCGCGGACGTGCTGGACGTGGGCGGGGAGTCCACCCGGCCCGGCTCGCCTCCCGTGCCCGCCGAGGAGGAGCTGGCCCGCATCCTCCCCGTCATCCAGGGCCTGCGCGCCCGCACGGACGTGCCCCTCTCCGTGGACACCACCAAGGCGGCCGTGGCCCGCGAGGCGCTGAAGGCCGGCGCGGTGCTCGTCAACGACATCAGCGGCTTCCTCTTCGACTCCGAGCTGCCCCGCGTCACCGCCGAGGCCGGGGCCGCCTGCTGCCTGATGCACATTCAAGGCACCCCCGAGACGATGCAGAAGGACCCTCGCTACGAGGACGTGGTGGACGAGGTGCTCGCCTTCCTGGAGGACGGGGTGGCGCGGGCGGTGGCCGCGGGCGTGCCGCGCGAGCGTGTGCTGGTGGACCCGGGCATCGGCTTCGGCAAGACGCTCGGACACAACCTCTTCCTGCTGCGGCGGCTGGACGAGCTGCGCGTGCTCGGGCTGCCCCTGTTGGTGGGCACCAGCCGCAAGGGCTTCCTCGGAAAGCTCACGGGGGGCAAGCCAGCGACCGAGCGGCTGGCCGCGACCCTGGGCTCGGTGGCCACCCTGGCCGCGGCGGGCAATGCGGACTTCGTGCGCGTGCACGACGTGGCCGAGGCCCGGGACGCGCTCGTGGTGGCCGACGCCGTGCGCACAGCCCTGGAGGGCGGGTCCCTCTACCAGCCCGCGCGGGGAAAAGTGCGCGATTGAGCGGGATTCTCCGTGAGGGAGGATGTACGAAGCGCGCCGACCCACCGCGGGGTGGGGCGGCCTGACTGGCCGCAAGCTTGTTTAGGGGGCTCGTACTCCCTAGCTTCGGGCGCTGTGGAGGGCACGGTATAAGCCCTCGGCGTCGGCGGTCCGGCTTCGCGGCCGGCCCAGGGAAAGGTGGAGCGGCACACTATGGCGTACAGAATGAACATGCCCCCCAAGGAAGAGCGGGCGTCTCAGCGGCTTTTCGGCACGGACGGTGTCCGGGGCGTCGCCAATGTCTACCCGATGACCGCGGAAGTCGCGATGCAGCTGGGTCGTGCGCTCGCGCACCTCATCCGCAACGGGCCGCACCGGCACCGCGTCATCATCGGCAAGGACACGCGCCTGTCCGGCTACATGCTCGAGCAGGCCCTCGCCGCCGGCATCATCTCCATGGGCGTGGACGTGGACCTGGTGGGTCCGCTGCCCACCCCGGGCATCGCCAACCTCACCACCTCCATGCGCGCCGACGCGGGCGCCGTCATCTCCGCCTCCCACAACCCGTACCAGGACAACGGCATCAAGTTCTTCTGGCGCGACGGCTTCAAGCTGCCGGACGAGACCGAGGCCAAGATCGAAGAGCTGGTGGCCAGCGGCGCCATCGACTCCATCCGCCCCACCGCGACCAAGATTGGCCGGGCCTTCCGCCTGGAGGACGCGCGCGGCCGCTACATCGTGTTCCTCAAGACGACCTTCCCCCGCGAGCTCACGCTGGAGGGGATGACCATCGTCGTCGACTGCGCCAACGGCGCCGCCTACAAGACGGCCCCCGCGGTGCTCGAGGAGCTGGGCGCCAAGGTGATTTCCCTCGGCGTGCAGCCGGACGGCAAGAACATCAACAACAAGTGCGGCGCGCTCTACCCGGAGAACCTGTCGCGCGCGGTGGTGAAGCACGGGGCCCACGTCGGCATCGCGCTCGACGGTGACGCCGACCGCCTCATCGTCGTGGACGAGAAGGGCAAGGTCGTGGATGGCGACGCCATCATGGCCATCTGCACCGGCGAGCTCGTCACGCGCAAGGAGCTCAAGAAGAAGACGCTCGTGTCCACGGTGATGAGCAACATCGGCCTGGAGCGCGCGGTGTCCCGCTGGGGCGTGAAGGTGGTGCGCACCAAGGTGGGCGACCGCTACGTCGTCGACGAGATGCGCAGGAACGGCTACAACATCGGCGGCGAGCAGAGCGGCCACCTCATCTTCCTGGACCAGAGCACCACGGGCGATGGCACCCTGGCCGCGCTCCAGCTCCTGGCCGTCATGTGCCGCCAGCAGAAGCCCGTGAGCGAGCTGGCCTCCATCTTCGAGCCCGTGCCGCAGACGCTCGTCAACGTGGTCGTCCAGAAGAAGCGCGAGCTGGGCGAGCTGCCCACCGTCATGAAGGCCATCCAGGACGTGGAGAAGAAGCTGGGCAAGGAGGGCCGGGTGCTGGTGCGCTTCTCCGGCACCGAGCCCAAGGCCCGCGTCCTCATCGAGGGCACCGACGCCGCGCGCAACGAGCAGTACGCCAAGGAAATCGCCGAGGCGCTCTCCAAGGCGCTCAACGGTTGACTTCCGGGCTCGGGCCGCGAATAGAAGGGCGCGCGCGGGCCGGGGCGAGGGATGCTCCGGCCTGATGCGCTCGCGAGGAGAGCGGCCGAGATGGGACAGCGACTGGGTGTGAATGTGGACCACGTGGCCACGCTGCGTCAGGCGCGGCGGACCCCGTATCCGGATCCGGTGACGGCGGCGGCGATCGCCGAGCTGGCCGGCGCCGGGCAGATCACCATCCACCTGCGGGAAGACCGCCGCCACATCCAGGAGCGCGACCTGCGCATTCTCCGGGAGACGGTCCAGACGCTGCTCAACCTGGAGATGGCCGCCACCCAGGAGATGGTGAAGATCGCCTACGAGCACAAGCCGGACGTGGTGACGCTCGTGCCCGAGCGGCGCGAGGAGCTCACCACCGAGGGCGGGCTCGACGCGGCCGGCCAGCGCGACCACATCGCCAAAATCATCAAGAACCTCAAGGACGGGGACATCCCCGTGTCGCTGTTCATCGACCCGGACCTGGACCAGGTGCGGGCGTCGCACAAGGTGAACGCGGACCGCATCGAGCTGCACACCGGGCGCTACTGCGAGGCGCGCAATGAGCGCGAGCGCTCGCGGGAGCTGGCCCGCATCGTGGACGCGGCCAAGGCGGCGTCCCGGCTGGGCATGACGGTGGCCGCGGGCCACGGGCTCAACTACGACAACGTGCTGCCCATCGCTCGCATCGAGGAGATCGACGAGCTGAACATCGGGCACTCCATCGTCGCGCGCGCGGTGCTCGTGGGCTTCGAGCGGGCGGTGCGGGAGATGGTCGAGCTGCTGCGCAACCCGGGGTAGGGCCAACCCCTCCCAAGGAGCCGAGCCATGCGCCGTGTCCTCACCGCCGCCCGGATGCGCGCGGCCGACCAGGCCGCCGAGTCCCGTTTCGGCATGCCGTCCCCGCTGCTGATGGAGAACGCCGGCCGGTGGTTGGCGGACGCGGCCCGCGAGCTGGGCACTCCCGGCTCGCGCTACGTGGTGGTGTGCGGGCCCGGCAACAACGGCGGGGACGGGCTGGTGGTGGCGCGCTTCCTCCACGCCCACGCCCTGCGCGTCACGCTGGTGCTGGTGGGCGACAGGGCGAAGCTGACACCCGAGTCCCAGCGCAACCTGCACGCGCTCGGGCCGTATGGCATCGAGCCCCAGGCGCTCGGCACGGTGGTGGAGCCGAGGGCCGGGGACGTGGTGGTGGACGCGCTCTTCGGCACGGGGCTCACGCGGGCCCCGGCGGGCGAGTTCGCCGAGGCCATCCAGGCCATGCTCCGCTGGCGCGCGGCGGGGGCGAAGGTGGTGGCCGCGGACATTCCCTCGGGGCTGCATACGGACACCGGCGAGCCCTTCACCCCGTGCGTCGAGGCGGACGTCACCGTCACCTTCGGTTTCGTCAAACAGGGGCAGGTGCTGGAGCCCGGCGCCACCCTGTGCGGCGAGCTGCGATGCGTGGACATCGGCATTCCTCCCGAGGCCGTCGAGGCCCGTGAGGGCGCGGAGTTGTTCCTCGTCGAGGAGTCCGATGCACGCGGGGCGATTGCTCCCCGGCGCTCGGACACGCACAAGGGCACCTACGGGCATGTGCTGGTGGTGGCCGGTAGCCATGGCAAGTCCGGCGCGGCGGCCATGTCCGCCCTGGGCGCGCTGCGCGGCGGCGCGGGGCTCGTCACCGTGGCCACCCGCTCCGAGGTCGTGGAGTCGGTGCTCGGCCATACGCCCGAGGTCATGGGGTGGCCGCTGGAGAACCGCGGGCCGCTCGGCATGGCGGACCTGGAGCCCTTGCTGGAGGCCGCGGACAAGAAGGACGTGCTCGTCATCGGCCCCGGCATCCCTCGGGGCGAGGAGACGGTGAAGCTCCTGGGTGAGCTGCTCTCGCGCGTGGATGTGCCCGCCGTGCTCGACGCGGACGCGCTCAACGCCGCCGCCACCGACCTGGACATCCTCAAGAGGGCCAAGGGGCCGCTCGTGCTCACCCCGCACCCGGGCGAGATGTCCCGCCTCTCTGGCGTGCCCACCCAGGAGCTCCAGAAGGCCCGCGTGGAGGTGGCTCGGGAGTTCGCTCGCACGCACGGCGTGACGCTGGTGCTCAAGGGCGCCAGGACGCTCATCGCGCACCACGATGGCTCCGTGTACCTCAACCCCACGGGCAACCCGGGCATGGCCACCGGCGGCATGGGCGATGTGCTCAGCGGCCTCGTGGGCGCGCTGCTCGGACAGGGCCTGAAGCTCCCCGAGGCCGCCTGGACGGCCGTGTACGCGCACGGGCTCTCCGCGGACCTGATGGTGGCCCGCCGCGGCCGCATAGGGCTCATCGCCACCGACGTGGCCAAGGGACTCTGCAACGTGTGGACGAGGTGGAACCGATGAGCGCTCCCACGTCGAGCCGCACGGTGCTCTCGGGCTCGCCCGAGGAGACGCACCGGTTGGGCGTGAAGCTCGGGCAGCTGCTCCAGCCCGGAGACTTCGTGGGCCTGGTGGGCGACCTGGGCGCGGGCAAGACGCACCTGGTGCGCGGCGTGGCCGAGGGCGCGGGCGTGGCTCGCTCGGAGGTGGCCAGCCCCACGTTCGCCATCGTCTACCCGTACCGGGGCCGCGTGCCGCTGTACCACGCGGACCTCTACCGACTGGCCGACTACGACGAGCTGTACGCCACGGGCTTCCTGGATCTGATCGGCGGAGACGGCGCGGTGCTGGTGGAGTGGTTGGACAGGATTCCGCAGGCCGCGCCCCGCGAGTACCTGCGCATCACCCTGCGAGACACCGGCGAGGAGTCGCGCGAGCTGGTGGCCGAGGCCTGGGGCTCGAGGCCCGTGGCGCTGCTGACGGCCTGGCTGTCCGCGGACCGCTGATGGCCGGGGACACGCGCTACCGCATTCCGGCGGGTCTCCACCGCGTGGAGCAGGAGATTCAACGCAGCCGTTTCATCACCACGATTGCGCCCTCCGCGACGGTGGAGGAGGCGAAGGCCTTCGTCGCCCGGGTCCGCGACGAGCTCCCCGATGCGAACCACAACTGCTGGGCCTACGTGGCGGGGCCGCCCGGCTCGACGGCGCTGGTGGGGATGAGCGACGACGGCGAGCCGCACGGCACCGCGGGCCGGCCGATGCTCACCGCGCTGCTGCACGGTGGGGTAGGGGAGGTGGCCGTGGTCGTCACCCGCTATTTCGGCGGCACCCTGCTCGGAAAGGGAGGGCTGGTGCGCGCCTATACCGGGTGCGTCCAGCAGGCGCTCGAGAGCCTGCCCACCACCGAGCGCGTCCAGAAGACCCGGCTCGCCGTCGAGCTGGAGTACGCGAGCATCGAGGGCGTGCGCCGGTTGCTCCCCGCCTACGAGGCCCAGGTCGTCTCCGAGGAGTACGCGGCCACCGTGGGCTATCGGCTCGAGCTCCCCGTCACCCACGTGGAGGCATTCCGCAAGGCGCTCCTCGACGAGACGAACGGACAGGTGCTCGTCGAAGTTGTCGAGCCGGAGTAACGGCGCGCTCCCGGCGGAGCGCTGATTGGCCAACATCGTAAAGCCCCCGCTCTCCCTGGGAGAGAACAGGGGCGAGGGTCGCCTTCCCGCTCGCTGTCCGGCGAGGCCCGGTCCGGGTCTATCCTTTCGCCCCATGCTCCTCTCCCACGCAGCGAAGTGGTTCCTGCTCGTCCCGCTCGCCAGCGCGGTGCTGGTCGGATGCGGGGCCCTCGAGCCGGCTCCCCAGCAGTACCCCCACGCCACCGTCTCCTTCGACGTGACGGTCCCCGCCGACACTCCGGCCGAGGTCGTCGTCACCGTGGTGGGCTCGGACGTGTCGCTCGGGGGTGAGAAGGCTCCCGGCTTCCGCCTGCGCCGCCAGGGTTCGCATTACACGGGCTCGCTGCGCCTCGCGGTGGGCGAGGACGTCTCGTTCGACCTCTGGCAGGAGGACCTCTGGGCTCCCGAGCTCTCCGCGGAGGGCTCGCCGGTGCCGCGTCACTCCTTCCGCGTGGAGGGCGACATGACGGTGAACGCCACGGTGGCCCGCTGGGGCGCGCCGGGCCGGGGTCCTCCGCTCCCGCAGGGCCTCACGGGCCTCCTCCGCTACCACCGCGGCGTGTCCTCCCGGTTCCTCACCCGGACGCGCGACGTCATCGTCTACCTGCCGCCCGACTACTTCGACAGCCCCGATCGCCACTACCCGGTGCTCTACATGCACGACGGGCAGAACCTGATGGACGGCTCCACCGCCAACTCCGGCGAGTGGCACGTGGACGAGACCGCCGAGCAGCTCATCCAGTCAGGCCAGGTCGAGCCCCTCATCATCGTGGGCGTCTACAACACCCCGGACCGCATCGCCGAGTACACGCAAAAGCCGGACCCCGAGTACCCCAGCGGCGGCAACGCGGATGCCTACGGCCGCTTCCTCGTCGAGGAGCTCAAGCCGATGATCGACGCGCGCTACCGCACCCGCCCCGCGCCCGAGGACACGGGACTCGCGGGCTCGTCGCTCGGAGGGCTCGTGTCGCTCTACCTGGGACTGAAGTACCCGGGGACGTTCACGCGGCTCGGCATCCTGTCGCCCTCGGTGTGGTGGGCGGACCACGACATCGTGAAGCAGGTGCAGGCGCTCGACAGCCGGCCGCCGCTGCGCCTCTGGGTGGACATCGGCACCAAGGAGGACACGGACGCCGTCCACGACACGGAGATGCTCGTCAACGCCCTCACCGCGAAGGGATGGACCTCGAGTGACCTGAAGTACGTGGAGGTCCAGGGCGCCGCGCACAACGAGGGCGCGTGGTCCTCGCGCTTCGGCGATGTGCTGAAGTACCTGTTCCCGGTGCGTTGAGACCGAGGCTCAGCGCGCGGTGATGGTGACCGGGAGTTCCCCGACGGGCCGCAACGTGAGGAGCGGCTCGGGCGCCAGCGTGTAACCCGCCACCAGCCTCGGACGGTGGCGCTGGGCGAGCGTCGCGATGATCAACGTGCCCTCCATCAATGCGAAGTTGTTGCCGATGCACTGGCGCGGCCCCCCGAGGAACGGGAAGTAGGCGAACCTCGGCCTCGCGGCGACCTGCTCGGGCGTGAAGCGATCCGGCTCGAAGCGCTCGGGGTCCGGCCAGAACTCGGGCAGCCGGTGCGTGACGTAGGGGCTCAGGTAGACCGAGGACCCGCCGAGCACCTGGTAGCCGCACACCGTGTCGTCCGCCACCACCTTGCGGCTGAGGGAGTAGACGGGCGGATAGAGGCGCAGCGCCTCGTCCAGCACCCGGCGCGTGTACACGAGCTTCGGCACCTCCTCCGCCGTCGGCAGGCGTCCCCCGAGCACGGTGTCCAACTCCTCGTGCAGCCTGGCCTCCGCGTCCGGATTCTGAGCCAGCAGCCCCCAGACCCACGAGAGCGCGTTCGCCGTGGTTTCGTGGCCCGCGAGCAGCATCGTCAGCACCTCGTTGCGCAGGTGCTCGTCGTCCATCTGCTCGCCCGTCTCCTCGTCTCGCGCGAGCATGAACATGGAGAGCAGGTCCCCCTGGTCCTCCATCCGCTCGCGGCGCTTCGTGATGACGCGGGCCACCACGTCCCGCAGGGACTGGTTGGCCTGGCGGAAGGCGCGGTCGTACGCGGTGGGCAGCACGGGAGGCAGCAGCCGGAAGGAGCGGAAGCGCTCGGTGGTCTGTTCGCTGATGACGCTGAAGGCCGCGGCCACGGCCTCGGTCTCTTCGCGCACGTCGCTGCCGAGCAGGGCCTCGCCGACGATGCGCAGGGTGAGGGACATCATGTCGCGCACACCGTACCTGGGCTCTCCGGTGCGCTGGGACGCGGCCCACTGTTCCGACAGCTCCGCCGTGGCCCGCACCATCTGCGCCGCCATCGCGGCGATGCGCGCCCGGTGGAAGGCGGGTTGTGCGAGCCGGCGCTGCTTGAGCCATGTCTCGCCCTCGCTCGTGAAGATGCCATTGCCGACGATGCGGCGGATCATGTCGTAGCCGAAGTGCTCCTTCGTGTAGTTCTTCACGTGATCCTGCAGCACGTGCTTGAGCCCGTCCGGATGCGACACGAGGTAGGAGCGCATGGGGCCGAAGCGGTACTGCGCCACGGGCCCGTACCCGGCCGCGCGCAGGTTCCAGCCCAGGACATCCCGCCGGATATCGAGCGCCACGCCGAGCAGGGGCAGCCCTCGAGGGCCGGTGGCGATGCGGGGCGGGGTGGGCCGAGAGGCCGCGGACGTGGCGGTCATGAGCGCGCTCCAGGGAGAGGTGGGCGCGCGCATCCTGGCATGGAGCGGGTTCGGGCACCGCTATGACATGCGTGGCCTCAGGGACGCGTGCGCACCCCGGCACGTCAGGTGCCTACTCGTAGTGCTTCACGCGCGGCCAGAGGGCGGCCAGCGGCAGCTTCAGCCCCGAGCACAGGTAGAGCGGGAGGTTGTTCTCGTAGGGCATGACGTAGGGGTTGGGCGGCACGCGCGCGGCGAGCTCGACGTGCGTGCACACGGGCTGGAGGTCCTCCAGCTCGCCGCCCACCACGAGGACATTCTCGGCCCCCTCGCCCGGCCCCCAGAGGAAGTAGTGGTTGTGGCCCGAGCGCGCCGGAGGCAGGCCGTGCTCCGCGCCGAGCCAGTCGAGTGCCCCGGCCTCCCCATAGTTCTGCGCGAAGAGGGCGGTGCGCGCCCGCGATTCGGACGGCAGGCGCTGATACACCTCCGCCACCGAGGCGACGAGCTGCTCCCATCCATGTTGGTCCGCGTAGTGCTGGGGCAGGACGCCGTACGCGTGGCGCTCCTGCTGGGCCGGCGTGATGCCCAGGGCGCGTTGATAGGCGATGAAGGTGTCCACGGGCAGCACGGGAAACGTCAGGGGCGCGAGCGCGGCGAAGCCCACGAGTCCCGGGACGAGCACCGCGGCGCGTGTCAGCGGGCGCTGGAAGAGGCGCTCGGCCTGCACCGCGCCCGCGGCGAGCAACATGGGGTAGGCGGGAGCGAGGTAGTAGTCCTTGGCGCGCATGAAGACGAACAGGCCGAAGAGCAGCACGTAGGCGAAGCCGAGCGCGCGGTAGGGCCGCAGGGCGGGAGCGAAGAGGAAGGCGCCGAGCCCGGCGAGCCACAGGGGCGCGGCGAGCGGGTTGAGCAGGAGGAACTGGCCGCGGACGAACTCGCCGAGCTGGAAGGGGGTGTTCTTGTAGAGCTGGCCGTTGCGCAGCAGCTCGAGCATGGGCCAGCCGTGCTGGTGCTGCCAGAGGAGGTTGGGCAGCACGAGCGCGGTGGCCAGCACCACGCCGAGGACGAGCCAACGGTTGGCCAGGAGCCTCCGCTCGGGCGTGAGGAGCAGGCCGAGCACGAGGCACACGGTGAAGAAGGCCATGGAGTACTTGTTGAGCATCCCCACGCCCGCGAGCGCTCCCAGGGCGAGCCACACACGCGTCTGCCCGGTGCGCACCAGATGCACCAGCAGCGCGGCGCAGCCCGCCCAGAAGAGGGGCTCGAAGGCATTCATGGTGAGGGTATGGCCCTCGAAGAGGAAGAGGGGGGCGAGCGCGGCGGGGAGGGCGGCGAGCGCCACGGCGAAGCCCGTGCCCCCGAAGCGCCGCGCGAGGTGGCCGGTGAGGGCCACGAGCCCCGCGGAGGCGAGCGCGGGCAGCACGCGCAGGCCCGTGAGCGAGTGGCCGAAGAGCGCGGTGGAGAGCCGGGCGGCCGCGGCGATGAAGGGCGGCTGGTCCACGTAGCCCCAGTCGAGCCGCTGGCCGCAGATGATGAAGTACAGCTCGTCCCGGAAGTAGCCGTAGCGGTGGGCGAAGAGCAGGTGCAGCGCCGCCGTGGCGAGCGCGAGCCCGGGCAGCAGCAACGAGCGGGCAGGGGCGCGGGGAGTCTCCGGGGTCATGGGGCGCGAGCCTGCCACGATTGCCCGGGAGGCGCGTGTCGGGAAGCGAGGCGCGCCGTGACCCGCTCCCGGTCAGTCGATGTGCTCCACGTCCCGCGGCAGTCCAGTCCACGGGTGCCGCCTCGCCTCGTAGACAGAGACCCTCGGCGGTGGGAAGGAGGGGTCGGCGAAGGCTCCCACCAGAACGGCAATCACCTCCGGAATGTCCTCGATGAGGTAGTAGAC
>NZ_JBJMQO010000046.1:0-101421 GCF_045802675.1 Archangium sp.
GAAGCGGGTGCGCGCATGGGGCTGATGGACAGGCTGTGGAAGACGGTCGCGGTGCTGGTGCTGGGGGTGTGGTTGGCGGGGTGTGCGGTCCAGCCGCGGGCGCGAGGCGGGCACCTGCTGCTGATCGGCGGAGGCTTCATGCCGCCGGAGGTGACGCAGCGCTTCGTGGAGCTGGCGGGAGGCGGCGAGCGGCCCGTGGTGGTGCTGCCGATGGCGAGCGGTGAGAGCCGGGCAGTGGGTGAGGAGCTCCAGGCGCAGCTGGTGGCCGCGGGGGCGAAGGACGTGCGGGTGGTGCACATCGACGAGCGCCGGGATGCCCTGCAGCCCGAGGTCGTGGAGTTGGTGAGGCACGCGGGCGGCGTCTTCTTCTCGGGGGGAGACCAGAACCGCATCTCCCAGCGGTTGGTGGACACGCCACTGTTGGAGGCCCTGCGCGAGCTGATGGCACGAGGGGGCGTGGTGGCGGGCACCAGCGCGGGCGCGGCCTGCCAGAGCGACGTCATGTTCGTGGGCGAGGGCGATGAGACGGTGCTGCGCGCGGAGAACATCGTCACCACCCGGGGCATCGGGCTCTTGCCAGGTACCATCGTGGACTCGCACTTCGTGGCGAGGCGGCGGCAGGGGCGGCTGATGAGCCTGGTGTTGGAGCACCCGGACCTGCTCGGCCTGGGCATCGACGAGGCGACGGCGGCGTGGGTGAAGCCGGACGGGACGCTCGAGGTGCTGGGGCGGGGGTGGGTGGTGCTCTATGACGCCTCGTACGCGCGGGTGGTGCACACCCAGGACAAGCGGCAGTCCGTCTCGGGGCTGCTGCAGCACGTGCTCGTCGACGGCCAGCGTTTCAATCTCCCCCAGCGGACGGTTCTTCCCTCAGAGACCCGATGAAGCTCTATTACTTCCAGCAGTCCCGTGCCACCCGCGTCCGCTGGATGCTCGAGGAGCTCGGCGTGCCCTACGAGCTGGCGCCGGTGGACATGAGCAAGGGCGAGCACAAGCACCCCGGCTATCTCAAGGTGCACCCGATGGGCTCGCTGCCGGCCATCGAGGACAACGGTGTCCCGATGTTCGAGTCCGCCGCCATCATCATGTACCTGGCGGACAAGTATCCGGAGAAGAGGCTCGCTCCCGCCGTGGGCACTCCCGAGCGCGGCGAGTACTACCAGTGGATCCTCTTCGCCATGACCGAGGCGGAGGCTCCGCTCGTCACCATCGCACAGCACACCCGTTTCCTCCCGGAGGCGGAGCGGTCTGCCGCTGTCATCGAGCGCTCCAGCAAGCGCTTCAAGGCCGTCGCCGCGGTGCTCGAGGAGCGCCTGAAGGGCCGGGAGTACCTCGTCGGCAACAGCTTCACCGCGGCCGACGTCGTGCTCGGCGGCGTGCTCTTCCTGGCCAGCCGGGTCGGTCAGCTCGGTGACGACCTGCCCACGCTGAAGGCCTACTCCGCCCGGATGCTGGCGCGCCCCGCCGCGAAGAAGGGCTACGGCGGATAACCCCGGTTGGCCCGAGGGTCGCTCCCGCGGGGCTGGTGGCGTCTCGAGCTGGCGCGGCCCCGTGGGCACATCAGGGGACGAAGGAAGCCAGGTCCGGGTACAGGGACTGGAACCGGCGCAGGAACTGTTGCTTCCGCGCCGGGGAATATGGCGCCTCTCGGATGGACTGCTGGACCCACTCCCGCTCCTGGGTGGTCGCGGCGAACTGGAGCGCCGCGAACAGCTCCACGGGGCAGTCCATTCGCAGGGTGCGCGGCGCGAGCGGCGGTGACACCGGGCGCGCGGGTACGGAGGCGAGGACGGCGTTGATCGCTGAAACCGCCGCGCGCGCGTAGCGCTCCCCGAGGCGGGCATACTCCGGTGTCCGGAGGAACGCGGGCAGCTCGTTCTCCTCGTGCTGGATGGCCGCGCCGAACGGATGCGCCCCCGCGCTGGCGAGCAGCAGCCGGACGGCCTGCCATGCCCAGCCCGCCCGCAGCATCGGCTCGGCCGAGTCCGAGCTCAGGAACGCATACCGCTGGTGGAGCAGGAAGTCCTCGTCGGGCTCGGGCCTCCATCGCGGGTGCTTCGGACGTTGCGGCGGCTTTCCTCTCTTCGCGCGCCCGGCGTCCACCTTCCGATGCTTCCGCTCCCTCACGTCCTCCTCCGCCTGGAGCCTCGCGTCCATGGCGTGCTTGTCCTCCAGCTCGCGAGCCAGGAAGCGCTCCTCGCGCAGCGACACGGCCGAGCGCAACGCGGGCTCGTCGAGCTCCAGCGTGCGCAGCACCCACTCCGCGCCCGACAGCGAGCCGAGGAACTCCCGGTCGCCCTCCGGAACCTCCGTCCGGAGGTGGCGGGCGAAGTCGGCCGTGGCCTCGCGGAGCTCCGCTTCCGCCACGTCGAGCGCCGGGACCTCGGGCAGGTGGGTGACGGGATGAAGCTGGAAACAGTGCCGCCACAGGCCGGACCCGTGCTGCTCGAAGTACGCCCGCTCCTCCTCGCGGGTGACGCCGAGCGAGTGCGAGTAGCCCTCCACGCGGTCCCCGAGCTCCACCACCACGTCCGGCAGCGGGTCCGGTGATGACCCGGCGTCCTTCCGCCACACGGTGGCGTCGAAGGGGACGAAGGCGCGCAGCCGCGTTGCGCCCCGGGCCCTCAGGTGCTCCACCCAGCCCGCGAACGAGCGGGTGAAGTCGCCGTCCACCGGATAGCCCGGGAAGTACTGGTGCGTCGTGTACGCGAGCAGTCGTGGGAACTCGAGCGGGTCGGGGCACAGCGGCTGACCGGAGAGCCGCTCATTGCCATGGACGACGTACTGGAGCCTCTTGGCGAAGCCGACCCAGTGCGGGCCTCCGCGGCCCGGGACGCGTTCGTAGTAGGAGACGTGCGGCGCGAACGAGCTCATCGCGAGGAACCTCCGCGCGCGAGCGTCGCAGAGGCAGTCCTTCCGAGCCAGCCTCCAGGAGCCCCCAGCCATGAGGAGTGCTCCCGCTTGGGGGGGGCACCTGGCCGGCGTGCGGAGAGGGCGGGCGCCTGGAGAAGCGTCGGCGTGGCGAAACCACCCTCCGCCCCTGGGACGAACTTGGCGTGAGGCCACCGCATCTCCACGATTCCCCGCCGCGCCGACGTGCGACGGGAGGAAATATGTCCAAGAGAGCATTTCAAGCACTGGCCGTGCTGGGGGCGCTGTGGCTTCCACTCACCGTGATGGCCGAGTCCCGGACACGGACGCTCTACGTGGCGAACAACGCCATCGACAGTGCCACCTGTGGAACGAGCAACGCTCCCTGCCGCTCCATCAGCCGTGCGATCGACAATGCTCGCGATGGAGATCGAATCCTCGTCCGTCCCGGGCGCTATGGAGACTTGAACGGCGACGGAGATTTCAACGACCCCGGCGAGGAGGCGGCGGAGCCCGGGTTCGGTTGCAGATGCATGCTCCTGGTCGACAAGCGCCTCGTCATCGAGTCGACGGATGGCGCGGCGGTCACCCTGCTGGACGCTGGCGGTGCTCGGTTGGACGTCGTCAACATCACCGCGAGCCAGGTCGTCTTCGGGGGAAATGACAGGGGCTTCACCCTGACAGGAGCCCGGAAGACTGGCGACGATGACGGTATTGGACTGGATGTCCAGGCAGCTCGTGGCGTGCGAGTGATTGGCAACATCGCCCTGGGCAATCGCAGCTTCGGCTTCAACATCCGGGGAAGCCGTCACACGGTCCGGAACAACATCTCCAGCGACAACGGGCACGGGTTCTCCCTCGCGGCCACCGAGGAAGAGCACCTCATCGTGGGCAATGTCGCCACCTCCAATGGGAATGAGGAGGAGTTCGGTCACGGCTTCCTGATCTCGGGTGAGCGCCAGTCGGTCACGTCGAACAGGTCCATCGGAAATGATGGCGTCGGCTTCTTTCTCTCCACCTCGGACGGCTCGCGCTTCGTCTTCAAGGAGAACGAAGCCCTCGGAAACAGGGGCGTGGGTATCTGGGTGCAGCAAGGCCCTCGGCTCGAGCTCCACGGGAACGACATCTTCGGAAACCTGGGCGAGGCGGTGGGTGGCTTCTTCCCGCCACTTCCCAACTGTGGCCTCGCCAATGACTCCGGCAGCACCGTTGATGCGACCCGTAATTTCTGGGGGGCGCCGACCGGACCCGGCCCGGACCCGGCCGATGATGCGGGGCCGGGATCCATTTGTGACCGGAATGGCACGACGATCGTGACGCCCTTCCAGACCCGGCCGAGCACGCTCAAGGGCGAGCCTCACCTGCTCGGGGATGAGGACAACGGCTGACGCCCCTCGGCGCCGGTTGGGAAGCACCTCGGCTGGCCGAAGTGTCCCAGGAGTTGGCTTCACGGAGATGCGCCGCGCTACGGCTCGAGCGATTGCCAACTCGCGTCGTCCCGGACCATCTGGCCCAGCCAATCGGTGAGCTTCACGCCCTGCGCCGGGTGGGCATCCGGGCTCCCGAGGAAGGTGTGGAACTGGCCCTCCACGACGTAGGCGCGGAAGTTGGGCTGTGGTTCGAGGACGTCCGTCAGTGTGGTGTTCAGCGCGGTCTGGAAGCTGTCGGCGCTGAGCGAGAAGTAACTGCGGATGACCGAGTCCTGGGTCGAGGAGAGCAGCGCGATGCGGTCCTGGGGAAAGCGCTGGGCCAGGTGCTTCATCGCCTGCGACAAGTCATCGCGGCACTCGGGGCAGGTGGGCTCGAGCGCCTTGTCGAGCCGCCACGATTGGTACCACGCCTCCCGGAGGCTGCTCGAGATCGCGTCGCCCTTGAGCGGCGGACCGGAGTCATCGACGAGGTAGCCCTGGGCGTTGGGGAAGGTGGCGCGGAAGAGGTCATGGTCGAAGGCGGCGCCGAACCCGCCGGCGCTGCTCCCGCTCACCACGAGCTTCTCCGGGGAGAAGGTGACGCCGAGCCGCTGGAGGTAGGCGGCGAGGTTGGCGCGGCCGACGTGGTGGTAGGTGCGGGAGGCGCCGGAGCTGCTGTCCTTGTAGTCGATGACATTGTCGCCGGCATGGACATCGCCCGTGCAGTAGGGGACGAAGACCAGGTTCCAATCGGCGAAGGGATTGTTCGGCAGGGCGCGGTTGAGGATGGTGCCGCTCAGTTGGCGGGAGAGCACCTGGAACTGGGCCTTGCCGAAGGGGCCGTGCGAGGCGGTGTTGAGCTGGAAGCAGGTGCTGAAGTCCCAGCAGGCGCCGCCGCCGTTGAGGAACACCAGGAGGTTCTTGCTGTCGCCCTTGTTCACGGCGATGCCCGTCGGCGAGCCGTCGTCGCAGG
Source organism: Archangium sp. (assembly GCF_045802675.1). GTDB lineage: Bacteria > Myxococcota > Myxococcia > Myxococcales > Myxococcaceae > Archangium. Next base: position 5,254 of record NZ_JBJMQO010000046.1, read on the forward strand.
CCGAGTCGGGAAAGTCGACCCACGTCCAGGTGTTCTTCGGCGTGTCGATGGGCCCGCTGGTGGCCGGGGGCGTGGGGTCGGGCGAGCCGTTGCCGCAGCCAGCGATCGGGGTGGCGGCCAGGGGCAGGAGGAGCAGCGACAAGGCGAGGATTCGGCGCATGGGGGACTCCAGTCGGGAGCGCCAAGTATATGCGTGCCCGCGGGTCCGGCCGGTGCATCGGTGATGTCCGGACGCAAGAGCTTCGCGAACTCCGAAAGACGCTCGGGTTCTCCCAACTTCCCGTCCTTCACAATTTTGGAGAGATGGGTGTCGAGGAAGACGCGGTTGGAGGGGTGCTGCAACGTGTACTCGATGCCAATGGCCTCATGTGCGGCCTTGCCAAGAAATGCGCTCCAGGGCTCCCGGGAGTCCGGTTTGCGGCCTGGAAGCGTGAAGGAGGGTGGCTCCGCATGAGCGACGAGGGCCGCCACGAGCACCAGGAGAAATACCGCCAGCGTCCAGGTGCTCCGCGTTCTGGTTCCATGCTCTCTCCTGGCCAAACGTGCTCCTCCTGGTGCGGTGTGAGGTTGCGGAGGGAACCATGCGGGACTGGCCTGGAAAAGGTGTCAGGAGGGGAGGGCGGGCCGGGAGTGCACCCGGGGGGTAGGAAATCCCGGATGCACCAGGCACCTGCTGGATTCTGGAGTCGGGGCTCGGCTCCATGCGAACAAGAGCCTCGGGCCTCCGGTGGGTGGTGAGGCCAGCGAGGAGCACGCATGGACGAGAAGAAGAAGTCCGAGGGGGAGGCGCGGGAGCAGTTGGGGCCCTACCAACTCGAGGAGCAGATGCCGCAGGAGGATCTCAGCAAGGGGGAACTCTATCGGGCCACGCACGAGAAGAGCGGGGCCACGGCCCTGGTGTTCAAGCCCGCAGCCGAGGAGGACGCCGGGCTGACGGACTGCCGGGTGCGCTTCATCTCCTCGTCCGCGGAGAGCTACATGGCCCTGGAGGCGGAGGACTCCGAGGGGGCCCCCAACAGGAACTCGGTGGAGGCGCTGGTGCTCATGTTCGAGGGAGTGCGCAAGGGAGTGCGGCGCATGGCCCGAGCCTTCGACGATGAGCACGAGTCACGCCGCCGGTGGCGTCTGGGATTGGCGTGGGCGAGTGCCACCATGGTGTGTGTCCTGCTCCTCGCGCTGGTGAGTCGGGTCTCCGTGTCCCCACCGCCGAGTGACCCGGAGCCCCTGGCGAATACTCCGGCGGCGCCCACGAGCGACGAGGTGTCCACGGCAGGTGAGACTCTGGACCAGCCCACCAGTGGGTGGCTCGGCGACACTGCGGATGCTGGGGAATCAGTGGTCACCCGTCCGCTGCCGAAAGGGCCCTTCAAGGGGCAGAAGCGCCCTCCCTGTACTCGCTACACCGAGGTCGAACTCGTCGGCGGCTGCTGGATGACGCACGAACTCAAGGCCCCGTGCCCGGATGATCTCTACGAGCACCAGGGCAAGTGCTACGCGCCCACCTTCAGCGCCAAGCCTCCGCCCCAGTCGGTCGAGCCATGAGTGGAGTGGGTGCCTTCGCTCCTGGCGCCCGGTTTTCGTAGGTGTCGCAGGAGGACGGCTCGGCGTGCCCCTGCTTGTGGATTTCCACGGCCCAGCCGTAGTCCTCCTCGTTCTTGATGACCCTGGCCGTCCAGTCGTTCTTCCGCCAGAACGTGGGCTCCATGACTTCGGGCTCGGCAGGCGTGCGCTCGTCGCTCATGGGCGTTCCTCATACCCTCTGATTGCCATTTATCCTCGCTGCCCACCTTCGAGCACCCCTTTCCCGGCTCGGCCTGCGGGCTTTCAGCCAACCTGACACCCGGTTAGCGGGTCTCCGCCAGGCGGCGCTGCCAGTCGTCGAGCTGCTCCTCGGAGGGCACTTCGTTCTCGAGCAGCTTCGGATTTCGGATGAAGGCGTCCCAGTCCTCGGCTTCCCAGGTGTCAGCGAGGATGGCCTCCAGCCGCCCTTGCAGCTCCTCGTCCGAGGCTTCTCGCTCGACGAGGGCGCTCACCAGATCATCCACCTCGGCGCGGCGCGGCGCGGGCAGGTGGCGCTTGTAGCGCGTGTAGAGCTTCCAGTTGTTCATGTTCCACAACGTGGTGAGGTAGTGCAGGTGAAGTGAGAGCGTGGCCTGCTGACGGGGGCTCAATTTCCTGGGGGCGCCAGGGGAGGGCGCGACCGCGGGCTGGGCCGCAGGGGCGGGGGCCTCCGCCTCGACGAGCTCCAGCCCTGGCGCGAGCTGGCGCAATGCCTCGAGCTCCCACCCCAGCGGGATGGGCGGGACGAAGGCCAGCTTGAGAAGCCGCTCCACCCCGTGCTCCCGGAGCCACTCACGGCGCTGCTTGGGGGGGGCGGCGAGGCGGCGCCGTAGCTCCGCCGCGCTCCGGGCGGAGAGCAGCTTGTGCCCCACCCACTCCTCGAAGAGGCGCTCGTCCTCGGCACCGGGGCCCTCTGCCTCGTAGAGGGGCAGGTACAGCTCCGTCCACTGTCCCTCGGGCCCATTCACCTGCAGCGTCACTGCGGAGTCCTCGTCGAACCAGACGGTGAGGACATGGGCCCGGGCCTGGACGGCAAGCCGCCCGAGGTCCGGCTCACCCACTCCCACCGGGACGAACGAGGCCCAGGAGGGGTTCACCGCGAGCAACGCGGTGCGCACGCCCGTCTCCCCGAGCAGTGTCCGCGCCCGCTTCGCCCCGACCTTGCGCAAATGGAAGGTACGTCCTTGCTCACTCATGAAGACCGGGGTGTAGCGAGCCTCGGGAAGATGTCAAAGGACTCGTTCCAGCCCTGGAGGTGGAGGACTCCGAGGGGGCCCTCGACAGGAACTCGGTGGAGGCGCTGGCGCTCATGTTCGAGGGAGTGCGGCGCATGGCCCGAGCCTTCGACGACGACCACGAGTCACGCCGCCGCTGGCGCCTGGGATTGGCGTGGGCGAGTGCCGCCGCGGTGGGCGTCCTGCTCCTCGCGCTGGTGCGTCTGGCCTTCGTGTCCCCACCGCTAAGAGACTCGGAGCCCATGGCGAACACCCCGTCCGTACTCATGCCCGACGAGGTGCCCACGGCGGGCGAGACTCTGGACCAGCCCACCAGTGGGTGGCTCGGGGACACCACGGACGCTGGGGAATCAGTGGTCGCCCGTCCGCTCCCGAAAGGGCCGTTCAAGGGGCAGAAGCGCCCTCCCTGTACACTCGCTACACCGAGGTCGAACTCGTCGGCGGCTGCTGGATGACGCACGAACTCAAGGCCCCGTGCCCGGATGATCTCTACGAGTATCAGGGCAAGTGCTACGCGCCCACCTTCAGCGCAAAGCTAACGCCCCAATCGCTTGAGCCGTGAGTGGCGTGGGCGCCTTCGCTCTTGGCGCCCGGGTTCGCATGTCCTCCAGTTCGCTCCCTACGAGTCGTTTGACCCCCGAACCGTGGTACGGCACCAAAGTTCGGGCCCGTTTCGGGAAAAAGCGCCTAGCGCTGGATGGGAAAGTGGAATCAGCCCAAAGCCTCTTCCATCGCGTCGACAATCTTCTTGGCGTCTTGGGCGTTTAGGCACTTATCAACCCATACGCTACTCATGGCTCGCCAGATAGCATTTCCACCAAGAGCAAGAGAATCGCCGATCGACTTGAGCCAATTATGATGATCTGGCATGGTCATTGCCAGTTCTGCACTGTCAACAAGTTCTGAATGCGAACGGGATACCTTGAGTGCGATATCAGGCCACCCAATCGCTTTCAGCGCAGCAAAAACAACCCGTTCAGGCGCCTCATCACCTGGAAGCAAAAGGCAGCCGGGTGCCTCTTCTTGATCCCCATCCAAGAAAACCCGAGACGGCCGAGGGAATCGGCCGTTAGCAACCATTGTGCCCAAAGATTTTCCAACAGACGCTGCTCCATACGGTATTATTTCGCTGCGCTTGAGAATGCTGCGGGCGTGCTTTGCCAGCAACTCCTCGATAAGAATTTGAGCTTGCTCATCTTCGACGTAGATATCCAATTCGGGATGGCTCTCTTCGTCCATTTGCGTCATGGCGAAGAATGGGCTTACACCTATAACAACTTGGCGCCCCGACGGGTTGTTCATGATGTAAACTCGAGAGCCTGTTGGAAGTTCATCAAGAACGTACGGCGAATGCGTTGTGACGACTATTTGCAATTCGCTGAGTCGCGCAAGTTCTGCAAGATCCCTGATAAGTCGGCGCTGTGCTCTCGGGTGGAGTGAAGTTTCTATCTCGTCGATCAGGAGTAGTGAGTATTTGGGGACCTCGGTTTTCAAGAGGTCAGCGATGGTCGACTCACCCGCTCCTTGGTGAAAGCCCGAGTATTGCGTACCTCCTTCAACTTGCACTACCGGTACACGCCGCTCCACGTCGGCATCGGTTAGGGAGTGCTTGGCGAGGACATACTTTTTACCGACAATGGTGGAAAAGCGCTCCAGTGTTTCATTGTCGAATGGTGTCGCTTTGACCTCGGTTACATTTCCCTTTGCAATGCGTGCGTAGCCTATTTGAGATGAAATCGGCTGAATGCGCCTGAGGTCCAGATATCTTACTTCCCGTTCACGTCGTTCAGGGTTCCCTCTCCATCGTTCAGTGGGTTTGCGAATACTTCCAGCGATGGATTTGTTACCCTCTCTTACCGAATACTTAATGGCTGCATTTCGGATCTTGTCCCATGCAGTGTCAGGGAAGAAATCTGATGCAAAGTAGGAATACGGGTCGTTCGATTTGTAGACTGATGCGAGCGCTTGGAGAACGGTGCTCTTCCCTGCGCCATTTTCGCCAACGATTGCAACAAATGGAAAATTGAAATCCAATCGCTGACCTGACCAGCCACGGATGCCGTCAATTTCAAGCCACTCAAGACGCTTGGGCCATCCGCCGGTTGTCCACTTCTTCTCCAGCTTTCGCATCTCTTTGCTTTTCGTCAAGCAGCCCTCCGTAGTACGAATTGGGGGACGGAAACTTTCCCCTGCCCCAGTGTAATGGTGCGCCTATGGATCACGCCAGTTGCATGTCGGCGAAACTCGGGCGTGTTGGAGGGCACCAGCGCGCGGTAGCTGAAACTCGGACGCGTTGGAACTGCGCCACGTCGCACGCACCTTCACCTCGGGACGGTGGATCCGCCAGGACGCGACGGCAGTTAATGCTCGGGCCGGTGGAGAGCGCACCCCAGGGCCCGGAATCTGGGGCGCCTGAAGAGGTGTCAAGGACTTTACCGGCATCTTGGCACCGGTGTTCCACCGGAAAAACAAAAGGCCCCGTCTCCGGAAAACTTGGTACCCTGAAGAGTGGAGGTGGCGAAACTGGCCCGCCGCCTCATCATGCTCACACGCTCAGGCTGCGGGGGCGGCCTTCTCGGAGGGCTTGCGGCCCACGCGGTGCTTCCGTGACTTCGTCAGCACGTGCTTGAGGTAGCGCCCGGTGTAGCTCTCCTTCACTTCGGCCACCTGCTCGGGCGTGCCCGTTGCCAGCAATTGGCCTCCGCCCGCGCCGCCCTCGGGGCCCAGGTCGATCACCCAGTCCGCGCTCTTGATGACATCCAGGTTGTGCTCGATGACCAGCACCGTGTTGCCCGCCTCCACCAGCCGGTTGAGCACGTGCAACAGCTTGCGGATGTCCTCGAAGTGCAGGCCCGTGGTGGGCTCGTCGAGGATGTACAGCGTGCGGCCCGTGGCCACTCGCGCCAGCTCGCGCGCCAGTTTGATCCGCTGCGCCTCGCCGCCCGACAGCGTCGGCGAGCTCTGCCCCAGCCGGATGTAGCCCAGGCCCACGTCCTCGAGCGTCTGCAGCACGCGCATGATGTCCTTGTGCGCGCTGAAGTGTTGCATCGCCTCGCGCACGCTCATCTCGAGCACCTCGGCGATGTTCTTCCCCTTGTAGCGCACCCGCAGCGTCGCCTCGTTGAAGCGCTTGCCGTTGCACACCTCGCACGGCACGTACACGTCCGCCAGGAAGTGCATCTCCACCAGCTTCACGCCATCGCCCTCGCACGCCTCGCAGCGTCCGCCCTTGATGTTGAACGAGAAGCGGCCCGGCGTGTACCCGAACGCCCTCGCCTCCGGCGTCATCGCGAACACGTCTCGAATCGCGTCGAACAGCTTCGTGTACGTGGCCGGGTTGCTGCGCGGCGTGCGCCCAATCGGCCGCTGGTCGATGTCGATGACCTTGTCCAGGTGCTCCAGCCCGGTGATGGCCTTGTGCTTGCCCGGCACCTCGCGGCTCTCGTACAGGTGGCGCGCCGCGGCGGGGTAGAGGATTTCATTGATGAGCGTGGACTTGCCCGCTCCCGACACGCCCGTGACGGCCACGAACACCCCAAGGGGAATGTCCACCGTCACGTCCCTGAGGTTGTTCTCCTTCGCGCCCTGGATGACCACCTTCGTCTTGCCGGGCGGGCGACGCTGCTCGGGAATCTCAATCTCCTTGCGGCCGGAGAGGTAGGCGCCCGTGGAGCTCTTCTCGTTCTCCATCACCTGCGCCGGCGTGCCCTCGGCCACCACCTGGCCGCCCAGCTCGCCCGCGCCCGGCCCGAAGTCCACGAGCCAGTCCGCCTCCTCCATCGTCTCCTCGTCGTGCTCCACCACCACGACCGAGTTGCCCAAATCCCTCAGCCGCTTGAGCGTGGCCAGCAGCTTGCCGTTGTCGCGCTGGTGCAGGCCGATGGAGGGCTCGTCGAGGATGTAGATGACGCCCGTGAGCTCGCTGCCCATCTGCGAGGCCAGCCGGATGCGCTGGCTCTCTCCGCCCGACAGCGTGGACGCCGTCCGGTCCAACGTCAGGTACGCCAGGCCCACGTCCTCCAGGAAGCCCAGTCGGCTGCGGATCTCCTTGAGCAGCTCGGTGGCGATCTTCCGCTCCGTCTCCGTGAGCTGCATGTCCTTGAGCCAGCGCAGCGCGTCGCCAATCGTCTGATGGCTCAGCTCCACGATGGAGCGCCCGTGCACCTTCACCGCGCGGCTCTCCGGCTTCAGGCGCGCCCCGTCGCACGTGGGGCACGGCTTGTCGCTGAAGAACTTCTGGTAGTAGGTGCGCATGGCCTCGGACGTGGTCGTCTTGAAGCCGCGCATCAGCTTGTTGACGAGGCCCTCCCACTCCATCTCGTAGCGGCCGCCGTCTCCCCACTGCACCGTGAAGCGCTTGCCCTCGGCGCCGTACATGAGGAGCTTCTTCGCCTTCGCCGTCAGCTTCGCGTACGGCGCGTCCAGGTCGATGTCGAAGGCGTTGGCCAGGCTCTCCACGAAGTCCGCCGTCCAGCCCTCGCCTTTGTTCATGCCGCTCGCCCACGGCTCCACCGCGCCCTCGCGCAGGCTGCGCGACGGGTCCGGGACGATGCGGTCCGGATCCATCTCCGCCTTCGTCCCCAGGCCGTTGCAGTCCGAGCACATGCCCAGCGGGTTGTTGAAGGAGAACGAGGAGGGCGACAGCTCGCCGAAGGACAGGCCGCACGTGTGGCAGGCATTGAGCTCGCTCATGATGCGATCGCTCGCCGGGTTGCCCGTCTCGTCCGTGATGATGAGCATGCCCTTGCCCTCGCGCAGCGCCGTCTCCACGGTGTCCGTGAGCCGGGTGCGGATCTCGGGCTTGAGCACCAGCCGGTCGATGATGAGCGCGATGTCGTGCTTGGACTTCTTGTCCAGCTCGATTTTCTCCTCGAGGCTCTTCACCTTGCCGTCGATGCGCGCGCGCGAGAAGCCGCGCTTGAGCGCCTCGGTGAGGATGTCCTTGTGCTCGCCCTTGCGGTTGGAGACGACGGGGGCGAGCACCTGCACCTTGGTGCCGGTGGGCGACTCCATCAGCGTGTCGACAATCTGCTGGGCGCTCTGCTTGCCCACGCGCTTGCCGCAGTTGGGGCAGTGCTGCACGCCCACCGAGGCGAAGAGCACGCGCAGGTAGTCGTGCACCTCGGTGACGGTGCCCACCGTCGAGCGCGGGTTGTTGCTCGCCGCCTTCTGCTCGATGGAGATGGTGGGGGACAGGCCCCGGATGGTGTCGTACTTGGGCTTCTCCATCTGCCCGAGGAACTGCCGCGCGTAGGCCGAGAGGCTCTCCACGTAGCGGCGCTGGCCCTCGGCGTAGAGGGTGTCGAAGGCGAGCGAGCTCTTCCCGGAGCCGGAGACGCCGGTGAACACCACCAGCTTCTTCTTCGGAATCTCCAGGGAGATGTTCTTGAGGTTGTGCTCCTTGGCTCCTCGGATGGAGATGACGTCGGGCTCGGACATGGGGCGCGGTCTACCACTGAAAGGGCGCGCAGGTAGGGGGTTTGTGGCGCGCGCCGGTGGGATGATTCAGAGGGAACGCGGTTGCAGGGCGTTTCCCTCCACCTCCCGGGAGGGGAGCAGGCAGGGTAGGGTGGGCCCGCCATGCCCCCCATCCCCGAGCGCCTGCGCGGCTCGCCGCTCCTCGTCGTCTCCAGTCTGATGTTCGCCGTGATGGCCCTGTGCGCGAGGACGGTGGCGGGCCGGCTGTCGGTGGGGCAGGTGGTGTGCGCGCGCTTCGCCCTCGGCCTCGTCTTCCTGGCCTTCTACTTCCCGCTCACCGGCACCCGGCCGCACATGGGTCGGCCCGGGCTGTGGGCCCTCCGAGGGATTTTCGGGGGCGGCTCCGTCTACTTCTATTTCATCGCCATCGACCGGCTCGCGGTGGGGCCCGCCACGCTGCTCAACGCCTGCTGGCCCATCTGCGCCGCCATCCTCGGCCTCTTCATCCTCAAGGAGCAGGTGAACGGGTACCTGGCCTCGGGGCTGATGGCCACCACGCTGGGCGCGGGGCTCGTCATCTGGAGCACGGTGCAGGGGGGCCTGGGCCTCACGCTGGGCTCGGGGGCGCTGGCCGGGGCCACCTCGGCGCTCCTCAGTGGCGCGGCCGTCATCGCCCTGCGCGCCCTGCGCGGCGACACGGACGCCGCCTCCATCTTCCTGTCCTTCAACCTCTTCGGGCTGCTGTTCGGCCTGCCCTTCGCCCTGCAGGACTGGCGGCCCCTGAGCGCGGACCTGCTGCTGCCACTGCTCGGCGTGGGCGTGGCCTCGGTGGTGGCGCAGATGGTGTTCACCTACGCCATGGGCTACGTGACGGCCGCGGCCGGCGGCATCACCACGCAGCTCACCCCGGCCTTCTCGTGGCTGCTCGGCGCGCTGCTGCTGGGAGAGCCCGTCCAGCCGCTCTCCATCGTGGGTTCTCTCATCTGCATGGGCGGCGTGCTGTGGGGCACGGGCCTGGTTCCTCGCCTGCTCCTTCCGGCCTCCCGTCCTGCTCCCTAAGCGGTGAATTCCGGGGTGGGGGCATTTCCTCATCCCTTATGGCGGGGTTCCGGTTTTTCCCGTCGGCTGGCGGGCACTTCGGAAATCTTTTCAGGAAGGGTGTGGCACTGGGCAGGCCACTTCCCTCCCGGGTCCAATCCCTTTCCTCGTAGGTCCGCGACTTGTCGCGTCGTTGGGAGACGTTTTTCCCCAGGCCCCGGGGTTGCAGAGGCTCTCACCCCAGGTGTGGCTGGTGATCGATCGAGCAGCGCGAGCGCCGTCGATCTGGGGAGGCTGCAATGTCTGGTTTACGCTGGGTGTGGATGGCGGTGTGCTTGTTGGCCCTGGTCGGGGCGGGCTGCGAGCGGCCGTCGTCGCACCGGGCCCAGTCGGGGCTGGGAGCGTCGCCGGAGAAGCTGGAGTTCGGGCTCTCGGCGGTGGGGGTGACCAAGACGATGAAGGTGCGGCTGTCCAACCGGGGCCGCGCCCCCTTCGTGGTGCACGGCGCCACGGCCACGCTGCCCAACGTGCAGGTGGAGCCCTTCGAGGCCTTCGAGCTGAAGGCGGGCGGTGAGCGCGAGGTGGAGGTGCGCTTCACGCCGGACGTGGAGGGCGCGGTGGCGGGCATGCTGCAGGTGCTCACCGACGCGGACAACGCCGACAAGGACGGCCTGGCGCAGCTGGGCGTGGAGGGCCAGGGCGTGAAGGCGCTGGTGGAAGTGCCCGTGCGCGCCATCGACTTCGGCAACGTGGAGATCGGCCACGTGGAGATTCGCGAGCTCGTGGTGCGCAATCCCTCGCGGGTGGAGAGCCCGGTGCGCCTGGACTTCGACGGGGCGGACTCGGACGAGTACACCTCGAGCGACGCGGGGGCGGAGCTGGTGCTCGAGCCGGGCGAGGAGCGCCGGCTGCAGCTGTCCTTCGCGCCGCAGCGGTTGGGGGCGGCCTCGGCCCAGGCGCGCGTGAGCGTGGCGTGCCCCATGTGCGAGCCCATCGTCGTGACGCTGGCGGGCACGGGCATCGCCACCAAGCTGGAGGTGACGCCGCTGCGGCTGGACTTCGGCCGCGTGGCGCTGGGGGGCACCGCGGAGGATCGCATCACCCTCCGCAACCTGGGCTCCGAGCCCATGACGTTCACCGGGGTGAAGCTGCTGGACAACACGGCCAACGCCTTCCGTGTGGTGAGCGCGCCCACGCTGCCGGGCAACCTGCTCAACGCGGGGGCGGTGGTGGAGGTGCGCGTGTCCTTCTCGCCCACCGTCAGTGGCCCCGTGCGCGAGGCGCGGCTGGAGCTGGACGTGCGGCCCATGGGCACCACCAACCCGGGGCCCAAGGTGTCGCTGATGGGCGAGGGCGGCGCCTCGTGCGTGGTGCTGCAGCCCAAGCCGCTCGACTTCGGCGTGGTGGCCGAGGGCATGAGCGCCACCCGGGACGTCCAGGTGTTCAACCGCTGCCGCGCCGACGTGCTGCTGAGCGAGCTGAAGCTCACCACGAAGAAGGGCGGCTACTTCATGCTGGCCACGGCGCCCTCCAGCCTGCCCATTCCCGCGGGCCAGTCCGTCACCGTGCCCATCACCTATATGCCGCGCGCGGGCGCGGGGGCGGGTGAGGCGGAGCTCGCGGTGAAGATCCTCAACGGGCGCAGCACCTCCACGGAGACGGTGCAGGTGCTGGGCACGGGCAAGGTGTTCTCGCCGTGCCAGTACAAGCTGGAGCCGGCGGCGGTGGAGTTCGGCAGCGTGCCGGTGGGCTCCGAGGTGTCGCTCGCCGCGTCGGTGCGCAACGTGGGCCCCACCGAGTGCTTCGTGGCCGGGATGCAGCTGGCCGAGGGCTCGGATGACGCCTTCAAGGCGGACAAGACGGGCAACAAGGTGCTGTTGCCGGGCCAGCGCGCCCTGCTGCTCGTGCGCTTCAAGCCGGGCGCGGAGGGCAGCTTCTCCGGCATGGCCGAGGGCTGGGTGAACCACCCCTCCGCCGGCCACCTGTTGGTGCCGCTGCACGGCCAGGGCGTGCAGGGGTGCTTCTCGGTGCAGCCCACCAACCTGGACTTCGGCACCACGCGCCTGTCGTGCGGCCCGCGCGAGCGCGAGCTCGTCGTCTACAACAAGTGCCCCGGCCCCACCCTCCTCATGGGCCTGGGCCTCGAGGGGGACGCGGCCGACTTCACGGTGACGCACCCCTTCATGTTCCCGGCGACGCTCCCCGCCAACAGCCAGACCCACATGAAGGTGACGTACGAGCCCACGAGCGACGGGGAGGACACCGCCGCGCTCCGCTTCGACCTGGGCACGGGCTCGCCCTACACCGTGGGCCTGGTGGCCAGGGGCGTGCTCAAGGACGATCAGACGGACCAGTTCATCCAGCAGTCGCAGGCCAAGGTGGACGTGCTGTTCGTCGTGGACAACTCGGGCTCGATGATGGACGAGCAGCAGAACCTGGGCGCCAACTTCTCGGCCTTCCTCACCCACGCGGCCGCCGCGGGCGTGGACTACCACATCGCCGTCACCACCACCGGCCTCGAGCGCTCCTCGGGCGGCTGGGCGGTGTGCCCCGGTGGCGCCGAGGGCGGTGAGAACGGCCGCTTCTTCCCCGTGGACGGCTCCTCGCCGCGCATCATCACCCCGGCCACGCCCTCCGCCGACGCCGTCTTCGTGCGCAACACCAACGTGGGCGTGTGCCACTGGAACGAGCAGGGCCTGGAGGCCATGTACCGCGCCCTGGCGGATCCGCTGGTGTACGGCGTGGATGATCCGCGCACGCCGCTGCCCATGGATGGGAACGCCGGCTTCCTGCGCGAGGACGCCAAGCTGGCCATCGTCGCCATCTCCGACGAGGAGGACTTCTCACCGCAGCCGGAGTCCGCCTACGAGACGTTCCTGCTGGCCCTCAAGGGCGGCGACAAGTCCAAGGTGTCCTTCTCCGCCATCGTCGGGCCCAACGACCTGAGCGCCTGCCCCCGCGCCAGCAGCTCCGGCTCGCGCTACATCCAGCTGGCCCAGAACACCGGCGGCGTGGTGGAGAACATCTGCACGCCCAACTGGGCCGAGTCGCTGGAGCGCATCTCGGAGAACGCCTTCGGGCCCAACCGCTCCTTCCCGCTCAACGAGCGGCCCTCGGACTCCACGCGCATCGTGGTGCGGGTGGACGGCGTGGAGGTGACGACCGGGTGGACGTACGACGCGGCCACCAACACGGTCATCTTCGACTCGGGCTCGGCGCCCCCGCCCGGGGCGACGGTGGAAATCACGTACCCGGTGAGCTGCTAGGACAGGGCCCGGCTGGATGCAAGGGGGCGCTCCGAACGGGCGCCCCTTTTGCTTTTTGACACACTGCGTGGACATCCCCCTCGACAGGGCCCGCGGAGAGGGGCAGGGTGGTGGGCACGATGGCTCCACAATCCCTCCTGGTCGCCGGTGTGGGAGACATCCACGGACGCTTCCATCGGGTGGAGGCGTGGCTGGACGCGCTGGCGGAGGCCCGGGGCCGTCCGGTGGACCTGGTGCTGGCGGTGGGGGACGTGGAGGCCTTCCGGCACGCGGACGACCACCGGCGCAAGACGGCCAAGCGCGCCATGCCCGCCGAGTTCGCCGAGTACGCCGACGGGGTGCGGACGATGAAGCGGCCGCTGTACTTCATCGCCGGCAACAACGAGGACTTCGAGGCCCTGCACGACGCGCCGGAGGGGATGCAGCTGGCGCCCAACGTGCACTACCTGGGGCGGGCGGGGCTCAAGGAGATATTGGGGCTGCGGGTGGGGTTCCTGTCGGGCATCCACGCGCCGCGCTTCTACGAGCAGCCGCTGAAGCGACCGCGCTCGCTCGACACCGCGAAGCAGGCCGGGTACTTCCGCGCACCCGAGGTGGAGACGGTGGCGGCGCTGCGGGACGTGGACCTGCTGCTGGTGCACGAGTGGCCGAGGGGCTTGCCGCAGCGGGCGCAGGAGCGCGAGGTGCCGCCGCCGGGCCGGACGCTGCCCAACTACTGGATTGGCAACCCGATTACCCGGCGGCTGGTGGAGACGGTGCACCCGAAATGGGTGCTGTGCGGGCACTCGCACCGGGCCTTCGCGGTGACGCTCGGGGGGCACGGGGTGAAGCCGCCCACGCGCGTGGCGTGCCTGGACCAGGCGACGCGGCCCGACGAGTCGGTGTTCTGGATGGAGTTCCAGGGCCGCGAGGTGGTGCGCGCCGGCTGGGGCATCTCCGGCAAGGAGTCGTGGGGGGGCGGGCAGCCGTGGGGCCTGGCCTCGCTGCCCGCGCCTCCCGAGCCCGAGCCCGTGGGCACCGGGTACTGAAACGTCTGGCTACCAGCGGTGCCAGGTGAAGAGGCAGTCGATGAGCTGCGCCTCGCCGAGCCCGTAGTTGGCCGAGCGCGGGACGAGCTCCGGCACGGGGGTGAAGAGGGTGTCGTTGGACAGGCGGGTCAAGCCGAGGGTGGACTCGATGAGCCCGGCGAGCCTCGCCTCGTGCGCCTGGAACTCGGGGGGAAAGGGTGGAAAGCGGAGCCAGTAGTCTCCTTCGGGGCGGCTCTTGTCCGTGTGTGAGGCATAAATGGCATACACCGGCGCGAGCTGGCTCAGCAGCCCGACGACGCAGTCGTAACGGGAGCCTCCCGGCATCGAGCCCGGGAGGGAGACCCGAACACTGTTGCAGGGCTCGTGCATGGGCACGGTCGTGTCCCAGACGTTGCAATCGGGGAATGCCTCGACGACCCGTCGGGTGAAGCCTTTCCAGGTGGACGAAGGCTGCTCGTTGGCTTGGAGCAGCCGGGTGAGGCGCTGGCCCTCTTCGGATTCCCTGTATCGAGGATCATCATTGCGGAGGCCAGAGGGGAAGTAGCAGTGAACGAGCTGGGCGAGCGCCTCGGCGAATGATTCCGGCTTCATGAGTGGAGTTTCCTCGAGCCTTTTCGGTGGGAATCGGTTGCCTGCTTCTTTCTACCACTGTGGAAGTGAAGGAGAGGCTTCCGTTTTCAAGGGAACGTCTTCCTGGAGACGCCCTCTCGTTGGAAGCCGGAGACCCGGGCACCAGGGATGGTGCCGGACACTGGATCCGCCAGGATGCTCTGCATGTATTCTCTGAATTTGAAACAGGCCAGAGCAGTCATGTGGCGCTCCCGCAGGACCCGACGTGCTGCCTGGTCCGCTGCCTTGGCTGCCTCCACTTGTGCGAATTCATTCGTCACCCACGTGTCCCCAGACCTTTCCGGAACACCCACCTCGATGTCGCAAGTGGCTGCTGAGGAGAACATGGGGGAAATCCTGCCCAGCAAGATGAGCACCTGGGCGACTTTCCATCCACCTCCTTCTGGTCCGGTGTAAGGCACGACATTCTCAAACTGGAACATGGACGGCGGGATATGGCCGCCGACGCACGCCAGATGGGCTGTGCCGAGGACCGCCAGCAAGAGCAGGACCCTACATCCAGTGAATGATGGCTGAAGTCGCATGGAGCCTCTCTTTCGGCAGACAGTGTATTGGAAGAGGCTGACTTGTCTGATTTAGATGATTTGGGATTTGGTTTTTCTTCTGCCGAAAGAGAGGCTCCATGTCGCTCACGGACGAAAATCACGTTCCGGCCCGCTTGACTGCTAGACGTCTACCAGTGGATGCGCACAAATGCATACGCGGGCGGCGCACATATCCCTGCCTTGCTGGTAGACGTCTACCAGTGAGCGGGCTCTTTCCCGTCCATTCGATTCACGGCTCCAGGCCGTTTTTCGTGAAGTCTTCGGCCCAATATGAGGGGATGGCTCAGGGTGCGCCCCTGACGGAGAAGCGGTGGGAGAGGATTCGCCGCATTCTGCGGAACACGAAGCGTCTGTCCTTTCCTGACGACTTTGGCGAAGCATCCCGGTGGCGAATCGAGAAGCGCGGCTTCGATCTGGGTCTTTTCTTCCTCAGGGGATTCAACAGCCAGAATGGCTACGAACTCGAGTACAAGGCGCGTATCCCATGGCCCGCTTCCGAGAACGGAGGGCTGAGCGTGCTCAGGGCAACGCTGCCCATCGAATATCTCGAGGAGCATGGGCTGGGACGCGTGCGCCAGTTGGCCCTCGACATGGCCTCCCAGCTGCGATTCTCCTCCGGGCACGCGGGCCTGGCCCTTTGTGTCTACGGGCTCGTTCGACTCACGGACCCCGTCTTCCGCGCCGACATCCTGCGCTACCCCGGCATCGACCTCCGGTCTGTCTGGCCTTTCGAGACGTGGATGGGCCTCCGGGTGGATGGCGTCCACTGGCTCAACTTCCTTGGGCCCCCCTTTGTCCAGCAGCTCGGCGGAGCCGGGGCCCTGCGCTCCCGGCTGCACTCCCCCGAGACGACGCTGGTGGAGTTGGACGAGGAGCGCGTGGTCATCTCCCTGGGCGAGCGGCCGGAGGCGGGAGACCTCGCGGCGGGGAAGACGCTTCCCGCGTACCGTGAGCTCGCCCGGGTGCTGGAGCCCTGGCTCGAGTCCTTCGACAAGCTGCCCTTCGCCACCCCCACGATGCCCTGGCTTGGCCACTCCGCGGAGGAAGGCCGGCGCTGGTGGAGACGCTTCCTGGATTGAGAGGCTCTTTCCGGCTCAGAACCGCCCGGAGAACATCACGCCGCCGAGGCTGCCGGATACGTTCATCGACATGCCCGTGGCCTGCGTCTGCGCTGGCCCCTGGCGCCCGTGAAGCAGCAGGGGCACGCCCACGCCGAAGAGCGAGCCCGCCACCGCGCCCGTCAGCACGTCCGTGAGGTAGTGCTTGTCCGCGCCCATGCGCATCAGCCCCACCGAGGCCGCCACGGGCAGGCCCACCGCCCAGATGAGCCAGCGGTTCTTGTACCCGCGCAGCTCCGACACCGTGCCCGCCGCCGTCACCAGCGAGAAGGCCATCGCCGTGTGCCCGCTGTAGAAGGACAGGTTGTTGTCCGTGGGGTGCTCGGTGAGGGGCTTCTGGTCCTCGGGCAGCACGTGGACGAAGGGGCGCTCGCGGCCCACGGAGAACTTCACCACCTGGTTGACCACCTGGCTCACCACGAACGACTCCAGGATGATGGTGGTGTCCTCGGCGAAGTAGCGCGGCGGCGCTCCGCTCCCCGAGGACAGCAGGTACTGCCCTCCCAACACCCCCACCGGCAGCACGATGAAGTCGGCGATGTTGCTCGCCTTGTTCCAGCGGGCCTGGCCCTCCGGGGTGCTCGCCGCGAGGCCTCGGCCCCACCGGTCCACCGCGTTGAGGGTGTCCGTGCCGTCCGCCGAGCGGTCGCACCAGCGGCAGTGGTCCGGGGCGAGCTCGTCCTTCAAGAGGGTCTCGCTGGTGATCCACAGCACGGCACCGGTACCGGTGATGATGCCATCGCGTGGCCAGCTGAAGTTCAGCTCATGGAGCGCGGGGGCATCCGAGGCCTGTTGGGCCCGGGCCGGGGCCTCGGCGAAGGCAGGAGAGGAGGCGACCAGGAAAGCGAACGCTAGAAAACACGGGGCAGTTGGCACGGAGCCGAGCATAAATGCGCCCCTCGCCTCGTTCTACAATCCGCCTCCGCGTATGACCTCTCCCCGACGTACCCTTCAGGTCTTCCCCGACACTGGTCGCCGTCTGGCCGCTTTGCGCGCGGCCCGGAGCGCGGCTGGAGTCGTGCGCGGAGACGCCTTCCTCACCTGGGAGGGCTTCCTGGAGGCGCTCGGCGGCGCGCGTGAGCTGGGGCGGCGCCCGTGCTCACCGCTCGTGGCGCGCACGGTGGTGGGCTCGCTCGCGCAGGGCCTCGGCGACACGCCCTTCGGCGACTTCGTCCACGAGCCCGCCTTCGCCCGCGCCGCGCTCGACGTGCTGTTGGACCTCAAGGCCGGCCGGCTCTCCCCGCGCGACCTGCAGGATGCGCTCGATGTGTTCCCTCCCGAGCGGCGCCACCGCGTCCGCATGCTGGCCCTGCTGCACCACGCCTACGAGCAGAAGATGGCCGAGCTGGGCCTGGCGGACCGCGAGGACGTGGTGCGCGGGGCGCGCGAGGCCCTGGAGCGCAGCGCCTGGCCCGTGGCCTGGGAGGACGTGGGCTCGCTCGTGCTGCACGGCATCTACGACGTGCGGCCCTCGGGGCTGGAGCTGCTGATGGCCCTGGCGGCCGCCTGCGACGCGCGCCGGGTGACGCTGCGGGTGGAGACGCCGGTGGGTGGCTCGCCGGTGGCGGACGCGGCCCTCGCGGCCCTCTTCCGCGCCTTCGAGAACCGCGGCGAGACGCTCCCCCACGTGGACCTCTTCAAGGCGGACGTCACCTTCGAGTCCCGCCCGATGGTGGAGCTCGGCCGCCACCTCTTCTCGCCGCAGGCGAAGAAGGACGTGCTCCAGGGCGCGGTGGAAGGCCTGCGCATGTGGAGCGCCGGAGCGGCTCGTGACGAGGCCCGGCTCATCGCCCGGGACGTGCGCCGGCGGGTGTCGGACGGAGTGCCTCCCGGGAGCATCGCCGTGGCGTGGAGGGAGCTCGGGCCCGAGGTGCGCTGGTTCGCGGACGCGCTCACCGAGCTCGGTGTGCCCGTGCGCCTGCCCTGGGGGGAGCCGCTCGCGCTGGCCGGCCCGGTGCGTCTGGCGTTGGACCTGCCCCTGCTGGTGGAGGATGGCTTCCCCGCCGAGCGCGTGGCCGAGCTGGTCTCCAGCCGCTACGCGCCCGCGCTCTCCCGGGGGGCGCCCGAGGCTCCGGCGACGCTCCTCTCGCTCGCGGCCGTGCGGGATGACCGGCTCGGCGCGATGCGCGGCAAGGGCGCGTATGACCTCCGCCTGGAGTCCCTGGCGAAGCGGCTGGCGCCGTTGCCGGACCAGGTACGCCCCAAGGAGCAGCGGCGCTCCCACGAGGCCCGGGTGCTGCGCGAGCGGTGCCTCCTGCTGCTCGAGTCCTGCCGCCGCATTCCGGAGCAGGGGAAGGCCTCGGAGCTGCTCGCCGCGTGGTGGCAGGTGGTGCAGCGGCTGGGGTTGATGGACTCGGAGGGTGCGCGGGAGACGCCGGCGGACGAGGGCCTCGCGGCGCTCGGGTTGGATGCGCGGGCGCGGGATGATGCGGCGCGGGTGGCGCTCGCGGTGCGGGTGCGGGAGTTGGAGCGGACGCTCGCGGCGGTGGGAGGAGGGCCCCGGCTGCGGCGGCGCACCTTCGGCCGCTGGCTGCAGGACGCGATGCGCGACGTGCACCTGCCCGCGCGAGGGCCCGCGACGGGCGCCGTGGAGGTGCTGGACGTGCGCGAGCTGGAGGGCCGCGGCTTCGCCCATGTCTTCCTCGGGGGCATGGCCGAGGGCCGCTTCCCGGGCCGTGACGAGCCCAACCCGCTGCTGGCCGACGCCGAGCGCATCACCCTCAACAAGCATCTGGGCCGGGACGTCTTCCGCCTCACGGGCGGTGAGTTCGAAGACAGGGCGCCGTGGCGTCTCACCGAGGACCGGCTGCTGTTCGCCAGTGTCCTGGCCAGCGCCGAGGAGACGGTGAGCCTGTCCTTCTCGGTGGAGGGCCCGGGCGGCCAGGAGCAGGCGCCTTCCGCCTTCCTGGAGGAGGTGCGGCGGCTGACGGGGGCCACGTGGGAGACGCGCTCGTTGCCGGCCATCGCGCCGCTCGACGAGGTGCTCACGGAGGCGGAGCTGCGCCAGCGCGTGGTGTTGGAGTCGCTCGCCAATGAGCGGCTGCGCGTCACCGTGCCGGACCCCGCGCGCAACGTGCTCCAGCAGCGCTTCGAGGACGCGCCGTGGCTCGTGGCGGCGAAGGAGCTGGTCCAGGTGGAGATCGAGCGCCTGCACTTCTTCGGCGACACGCGCAAGGGCGCGGGCCGCTACACGGGCGCGGTGGATGACCCCGCTCTGAGCGAGGCCGTGCGCGAGGCCTTCCGCTTCGACAAGGAGCGGCCGCTGTCGGCGTCCGCGCTCGCGCGTTTCGGCAACTGCGGCTTCCAGGGCTTCCTGTCCTACGGGCTCAAGGTGCCCGAGCCGGAGCAGCCGGGCGAGGAGTTCGATCGCCGGGGGCAGGGCGTCTTCTGGCACCGGGTGCTGGAGGAGTTCTTCAAGCGGCTCAAGGAGCGTAAGCTGCTGGGCCGGGGCCTGGACGAGCTGCCGGAGGAGCTGTTGGACGTGGTGCTCGACGAGGTGCGTGCGCACTTCGAGCAGCGCCACTACGTGGGTCACCCGGCGCTGTGGCGGCTGGCGCGCGAGCGGGCGAAGAACATGGTGCGCCGCATCCTCATGGACGAGCGGCGAGGCCTGCCCTTCGAGCGTTTCGAGCCCGAGGGCTTCGAGCTGCGTTTCGGGCCTCGCAACCCGGAGGAGGGCTGGAACGAGGTGACGCTTCAGGTGGGCGAGGAGCTCATCCACTTCGAGGGCACCATCGACCGGTTGGACATGGGCGCTGGCGAGGTGGGCGTCATCGACTACAAGTCCGGCAAGCTGTCGAAGTCGGAGCTGAAGAAGAAGTTGCTCGACTCGGACTTCCAGCTGCCGCTGTACCTGTACGCGGCGCGGGCGAGCGGTCACCGCAACACGAGTCGGGCGGCGTGGTTCTCGCTGCGCACGGGAAAGGTCATCCACCTCTCGGACGTGCTGGAGGAGGACGCGGTCGAGATGGATGCACTGCTGTCCACCGAGCCGGAGGTGCGGGCGAAGATGGCGGCCGACGCGAAGCCCAACCTGGCCAACGCGGTGGAGGCATTGATTCGCACGGTGAGGGCGGGGCAGTTCGCCGTGAGACCCAAGGACTGCGGGAGCTGCGGCTATCGCCCCGTGTGCCGCATTACCGAGCGGCGGCTCGTGGAGGAGGAGGGCTCCTATGAGTGAGACCTCTCCGCTGGCGCTGGAGAAGAACCTCGCCCTGATGGCGGGTGCCGGCGCGGGCAAGACGTACAGCCTGGAGACCATGACGCTGCACCTGCTGACGGGGGCGCGCGAGGGCCAGAAGCCCCTGCGTCCCTCGCGGCTGTGCATGGTGACGTTCACCGACAAGGCCGCCGCGGAGATGCGCAAGCGTGTCCGGGAGCGCCTGGACACGCTCGTCCATTCCGAGCCCAAGGACGTGAAGGAGGACGTGTTGCGCGCCTCGCTCGCGCGGCTGGATCGTCCCATGCCGTCGCAAGACACGTGGCGGGCCCTGCGCGAGGAATTGGGCTCGGCGTCGGTGGGCACCTTCCACTCGATGTGCGGCCAGTTGTTGCGCCGTGCGCCGCCGGGCTCGGGCGTGGACTCGTCCTTCGAGGTGCTCGACGAGCTGGAGGCCCGCACGCTCGTGGTGGACGTGTGCGAGCGCGTGGTGCTGGCCGCACTGGAGGCCGGTGACGCGGGCGTGCGCGAGCTGTGCCAGGAGCTGACCTTCTCGGGCTCGGATTTCACCGAGGGACTGGTGTCCTCGCTGGCCGCCACCTACGGCAAGCTGCGCGAGGAAGGTCTGCGCGCGGCGGATGCCCGCATCTCGGATGCGAACGAGGCCCGTGCCGGACTCCTGGCCCTCGTCGAGCGGTGCCGTCAGTTGTGCGCCACCGTGGCCGAACTGGACGCCAAGGGCGAGTGGCGCGAGCTGCGCGAGGCGCTCGAGCGCGCGCTGGAGGGCCTCACGCCGGAGAACTGCTTCGAGCCCGAGCGCCTGCCCTCGCTCAAGGCGGCCTTCCTCGATGACGGCCGCGACGTGCGCCGGTTGAAGAAGGAGCCGGGCAACTCGATGAAGGAGCTGTACTGGTGCCTCTTCGGGAAGAGCGACGGCTCGGTGATGCGGCTGGAGGACGCGTACGCGGGGTGGCGCACGGCGCCCTTCGAGGCCTCGTTCCGCTCGCTGCTCGCGCAGGTGGAGGCCCGCCACGAGGAGTAGTTCGCCCGGCGCAACGCGCTGGACTTCACCGCGCTGCTGGTGAAGACGCGCGACCTGCTGAGGGACATCCCGGACTTCCGCCGTCAGGTGCAGGAGCGCCTGGGCGCGCTCATGGTGGACGAGTTCCAGGACACCAACCGCCTCCAGCTCGAGCTGGTGCTGCTGCTCGCCGAGAAGCGTGAAGGTGGGCCGCGCCCGCTGCGTCCGGACGAGGACCTGGTGGCCTCGCTGCCTCTGGAGCCCGCGTTCCTGTGCGCGGTGGGTGACCGCAAGCAGTCCATCTACGAGTTCCGCGGCGCCGACGTCTCCGTCTTCGAGGTGCTGGCGAAGAAGATCGAGTCCGAGGGCGGTGTGCGGGACTACCTCCAGCACAACCGGCGCTCGGTGCCGCCGCTGCTCGAGTTCTTCAACCACGCCTTCGCGGGCGTGCTGGTGGCGGGCGAGGGCGGAGCACGGCCCTACGAAGTCGTCTACGAGCCCGAGGAAGATGACCTCCTGCCGGTGCGTCCGGCCCCACTACCCGCCCCGGTGGTGGAGCGGCTCCAACTGGACGACGAGGAACTCTCCACGGGCGAACTGCGCGCGGCGGACGCGGAGTCGGTGGCGAAGCGGCTGAAGGTGATGCTGGCCCCGGGGGCCGAGCCCCTCGTGGCGGTGAGCAAGGAGAGCGCGGAGCGGCGCCCGGTGCGGGGCGGCGACGTGGCCATGCTCTTCCGGACCTTCACGCACCTGGAGGTGTACCGGCAGGCGCTCATCCACCATGGGATTCCCCACCGCGTGCTGCGCGGGCGCGGCTTCTACGGCGCGCAGGAGGTGCTGGACCTGGCCTCGCTGCTGTCGCTGCTGGCGGACTCCGAGGACTCGCTCGCCTTCGCCGCGGTGCTGCGCTCGCCGCTGGTGGGGCTGTCGGATGCCGCGCTCTTCCAGCTCGCCGGGCCCGAGGGCCTGTCGCTGCCCACCGTGGAGCGCGCGGGCTCCTCGGCCCTGGAGAAGCTGCCCGAGGGTGAACGGGTGCGGCTGGAGCGTTTCCTCTCGGCGCTGCCGGCGCTTCGGGGCGAGCGGGACAGGCTCGGCGTGCGGGCCCTGCTGCAGGCCGCGCTGGACATGACGGGCTACCGCGAGGCGCTGGCGGGCACTCCGTACGCGGAGCAGGCGAGCGCCAACGTGGAGAAGCTGCTCGCGCTCGCGGGCCGTCGGGATGAGCGGGGCACGGGTGCATGCGTCACCTTCGCTCGCGAGCTGCAGCGGCTGGCCAACGAGGAGCCCACCGAGGCGCAGGCGGACCTGCTGGAAGCGGGAGACCCTCGCGCGGTGCAGCTGCTCACCATCCACCGCGCCAAGGGCCTGGAGTGGCCGGTGGTGGTGGTGCCCTCGCTCGGGAGCCTGCGGCGCTTCTCCAGTGGGCGGGCCCTCTTCGAGCGCACGCATGGCCTGTGTCTGCGGCCGTGGCTGCCGGACAGCCTCGACAAGTACCGCTCTCCCCGCTACGACACGGTGAAGGACGAGCTGCGGCGGCGCGAGACGGCCGAGTACCGGCGTCTGCTCTACGTCGCGCTCACCCGTGCCCAGGACAGGCTCATCCTCTCTGGAGGCAAGGAGCGCGGCGCGTCCGACTCCTGGTGGTGCCTGCTCGACGAGCGGTTGGAGGAGGACACGCAGCTGCGTGGGCTCGTCGAGGACCTGGACGTGGATACGCTGCCCGCGCCCCCGGAGCTGTCCGAGCCGGAGGACGTGGACGTCTCGGTGCAGGAGGCCCGTGTCGAGGCGGCGTTGCAGCGGGTGCAGGAAGGCGCTCCGCTGGCCGCGCCCGAGGGGGTGTCGGTGGGCACGGAGGCCGTGCAGGACTTCCTCGTGTGCCCGCGCCGCTACCGGTATGTGCACCGGCTCGGGCTGCGAGCGGAGGGCGCCCCGTGGGAGACGCCGCCGCGCGAGTCCTCGCCGTACCTCGATCGCGACGCCTGGGGCGCACCGGCTCCGAGCCCGTCGGACCGGGTGCTGAGGCTGCTGCGGGTGGTGGACTTCCGCCTCGTTGGGACGCCGGCTCCCGAGCGTCGCGCCCGCCTGGAGGCGCTCGTGCGCGAGGTGGGCTGGGACGTGGGGGACGACGGAGTGGGGGAGGCGCTCGCCACCGTGGAGCGCTTCCTCGGCACGGCCTTCGCCCGCCGTCTGGCCACGGCGCCCGCGGCGAGCGTGCACCGCGCGTTGCCCTTCGTGCTGCCGTTGCAGGGGAACGGCACCTCGGCGGCCCTCGAGGGCGAGGTGGATCTCCTCTGGGAGACGCCAGCGGGCGAGGCGCGGGTGGTGCTCTTCAAGCCCGGTAGGCGCTCGCCTCGGGGAGCGGCGGCGCATGCCGATTCCCTGGCGGCGCTGCTGCTGGCCGCGCGGCGGATGGTGCGCGAGGGCGTGCCCGTGGAAGCAGGCGTGGCCTTCCTGGGCGAGGACGTACCGGAGCCGGAGTTCCCCGCGCCCGTCACGGACATGCAGGCCATCGCCGAGCGTCTGCGGGAGGCGGCTCGGGGATTGGTGGAGGCGGACGTCCGGGGCCGCTGGCCGGGCCGGGAGCCTTCGGCTTGCCAGACACTCGGCTGCGGCTACGCCGGACACTGTCATCCCGGCACCAGGGCCTGACGCGGCACCTCACTCCTTCGCCCAACTGGGCTCCCAATCTGAACGAGCCAGGGCAAGCCCGCGTTGCGACCCCTCCCGGAACATGGGGGAGGACGGCGAGACGGGATGCCCCACGGGAGATTCCGCGAACTTCACCATGTCCTCATAGAGACGGCGCAACAGTCTCGGCATGGCGAGCACATCATCCTCGTTGTACTGGAGCGCTGTCTCCCACGAAAACGTCATGTGTCCACGGCGCTCGCGAACGCTCTCCAGGTAGGCCGCGGAGAGCGAATATCCGCCCATGGAATGCCGCATCGCGATGTCCGTTGCCTCCGCGACCTCCTTCAATCCATATCCCGCGCAGGGAGGCACCATCTGACCTTTGATGTAGGTTTGTAGGTCGTATTTCTCACGTGCCTCGAAGCGACTCGCATGCCCGGGGAGAAGGTGCTGGAGCCGGCGCGCGAGATACCTGTGGTCGAAATTCGTGCCGCTGTAGCAGACGAGCGTTGCCTCGGGCTCCGCGTCGATGAAGTCCATGAAGGCTTCGAGGATGGTGTGTTCCTCGCTCGGCTTCTTCGCCAGGAACTGCTCCACTTTCGACGCACCTGCCCGAAGCGCACCAATGAGCCAGACCTGCTTGTCTGACTCCATTTCCATGGGGCCTGAGGGGAGCGTCTCGATATCGTAGTAGATGACCCGTCGTGGAAACGGCCTGGGAATAAAGGGGCACTCCAAAGGGAGGAAGCGCTTCTCCTTGAGCGCCCGCGCATGAAGCAGCCACTTCCGAGCAATCGTGAGCGGTGCTCCACTCGCATCCGCCAGCGTTTCGGCGGACTCTTTCAAGACATCGCGCCACATCCGAATACCGCGACTCTCGAGCCGTGCCGTTCTCTCGGGACCACATTCCACGAGTGCCGTCGTCTTGTAGGTGTGGGGATGGAACCACTCCACCTTTTGCACGCTTCCTTCTGCGATATCGATGATGGCGAGCCGTCCCTTCGCGTCCGGGTTGTCGTGATTGGCGGCATTGATCACCCAGCAGTTCCCGATGCGCTCGACTTGTCCGCCCTGCGAGTGCACATGGCCGCAAACCACGAGACGAACGTCATGCTTGCGCATGAATTCGCGAAGCGCCCGGCTGCCGATCCGGTCCGTACCAAATCGGGCCGCCAGATCGAGCACTCCATGGGGTGGGGCATGGCTCACGACGATGAGGGGCGCGCCTGCCGGGAAACGAGCAGCGCTCTCTTCCAGGTGCTGCGCGGCAACTCGCTCGTCATAGATGATGCTCCCCCTCGGACCTGGAGATGCCTCCAATCCAATGACACCAAATCGTCCGCACCTCAGCGGTCTGCAATGGAGATCACGCACACCCGGAGCACGCAGAATGTAACGGTCCAAGTCGGAGCAATCATTGCCGATGACTCCCGCGAGCCCGAGGCGTGCCTGCCGTGCGAGCCGTTCGAAGGCATTGGGTCGGGCTCCACCCACTCCCAGACAGAAGATGGCATGCCAGCGCTCTTCACGTCGCACGTGGGCGAGCGTGCATTTCTTGAGGAGCGCTTCGCGCAAGGCATGAACCGAGTCCGGCTCTCCAAGGAGCTGGAGCAGGTATCGCCATGGCTGGGACATGGACTCCCACCGGGAAAGTCTCAAGGCGGGCCCTGCGTTCTCACGTTTTCGCCGCAGGCCATGGAACACCCCGTAATTGACCGCAGCCAACGAATCCTGGCCCTCCTCCAGCGGTAAGGTGAGCGTCATCCACCGCCCACAGCGGCCGACGAAGAAGGCCGCCTGTCCTACCTGGGCTTCAGGGAAGATTTGCGCCCAGACAGGATGCTTGGGGTCGTACTCGAGCTCGGTGAGGTATTCCTCGAAAGGAGCATCTCCGAATCGCGCGGTGTCGTCCCCACCGTAGAGCAGCAGGTCCGGTCTTCCTCCAATGACGTCCAGGGCCAATTCGACATCGGATACGGGCTGCGCTCGCCAGTCGCTGAAAGCCACGAGGCGCATCTGACCTCCCGGGGGCTCGAAGAAACGGGCTCCACTCTGCGAGCATGATGCACCAGGACCGCTCGCGGCAGGGTGCTCAGCCATGGAACTCTGTTCAGTGGGCGCGTGTCGCGGAAACCTTCGGTCCGGTTTTTCCTCTTTGGTAGGATGGAACCGCGCATCGTCCGAGGAGGGGGAGTGCACTTCCAACTCATCAACACCGAAGACACCATCAGCCGGCTGCTCTCGCTCATTCGTGAGGCCCAGGAGCGCGTCACCCTCATCAGCCCCTATGTCACGCTCGTTGCCGAGGACCGCGTGGGCAGAGCGGTGCGGGATGCGCTGAGGCGCAAGGTGAGGGTGAGCATCGTCGTCCGGCAGGACGAGCAGACGCCGCTCAAGGAGGCGTGGCTCGAGGCGATGCGGCCTCATGTCGAGGCGGGGCTTCAGTTGCACAGCGTGCCAGGTCTGCACGCCAAGCTCTACCGCTCCGAGTCCACCGTCCTCATCACCTCACTCAATCTGCTCGGCTCCTCCTTCCTCAACACGATCGAAGTGGGGCTCTGGTCGCAGGACGCGCAGGCCCTGCGCGAGGTAGACGCCTTCATCAAGCGCGAAGTCGCGCCCTACGCGCGCCTTGTCTCGCTCGACGCCAAGGCCGTCTCGGCCCCCGCTCCGAGGAAGAGCGAGCCTCGTGCTCGTCCCAAGCCCGAGCCGCAGGAAGAAGAGGACGGCTGCTGCATCCGCTGTGGCGACGACATCCCGTTCGACCCGGATCGGCCCTACTGCAGGGAGTGCTTCGCCGAGTGGGCTGAGTGGGAGAACGCGGATTATGAGGATGAGTTCTGCCACGGCTGCGGGGACTCTTACCCAGCCACCATGGCACGGCCGTTGTGCCGCGACTGCTTCCGGAAATCCGCCAGAGCTTGAACGAGGAGAAGGGACATGGCAGCCGAAGAGAACGACGACTCGAAGTTGCTCAAGTTCATTCAGCGCTGGGCCATCTTGCCGGAGGCCGCCAGGGAGATTGCGTCCAAGTACCGGCGCCAGTCCGAGTCGAAGTTCCCCAAGGACGAGCCCGCTCGCCACCAGGAGCGGGTCGCCGACAAGATCATCACCCGCTACGCGAAGCTCTCCGCCATGTTGGGCGGAGCGACGGCCCTGGTGGGAGTCGTGCCAGGTCTGGGCACTGCGCTCGCCACGCTGGGCGGGGGGCTCGCCGACACGGCTGTGTCCATGAAGTTGCAGGTGGACATGGTCTGCTGTCTTGCCGAGGCCTTTGGCTACGACCTGAACTCGCAGGACGCACGAGACCTCGCCTTCCTGATCGCCGCAGGTGGCGCCATTGAGAAGGCGGGCGAGCAACTCGGGGTGAAGCTCGCCTCCAAGGCCGGGGTTCGGCTGCTGCGTGAGTACCTCAAAGGCGCCGCGCTGCAGGCCGTGAAGGCGTTCTTCAGGCGCATCGGGATCATCTTCACCCGCAAGGCGATGGAGAAGGCCCTCCCCTTCGGGGTGGGAGTCGTCATCGGAGGGAGCGCCAACTACGCCTTGACCCACTACATCGGCGCCCAGGCCAAGGAGTGGTTCGTCCTCGACCGCGAGATGTCCGAAGCGGAACCCGGTGAGGGCCAGACGGCATGAACGGCTGACAGGGGGGCGGGGAGAGGCCGCCAGGAGTGTGGATGCACCCGTGCGTAGCCTTTCACTTCCCCCTCCATCCCGGTGACGGACCGTGGGGAAGCGTGGTAAGCGGCGCCCACTATGCCGAACGTCGTCGTCGTTGGAGCGCAGTGGGGAGATGAGGGGAAGGGCAAGGTCGTGGACCTGCTCACGGAGCACGCCCAGGTGGTCGTGCGCTTCCAGGGGGGCAACAACGCGGGCCATACCCTGGTGGTGGGCGGCCAGAAGACGGTGTTGCACCTGATTCCCTCGGGCATCCTCCATGCCGGGAAGACCTGTGTCATCGGCAACGGGGTGGTGGTGGATCCCGCGGTGCTGGTGAAGGAGCTCGACGCCCTCAAGGAGCGCGGCTTCCTCAAGGACGACTCGCACTTCCTCATCTCGGACAACGCGCACGTCATCTTCCCGTGGCACAAGCTGCTGGACAGCTACCGCGAGAAGGCGCGCGGCGTGAGCGCCATCGGCACCACGGGGCGGGGCATCGGCCCGGCCTACGAGGACAAGGTGGCGCGCCGGGGCATCCGCGTGCGCGACCTGCTCCACCCGGAGCGGCTGCGCAAGCGCATCGACGAGCGGCTCCCGGGCGTGCGCGACGAGCTGCGCGAGCTGTGCCGCGCCGCCAACGAGCAGGCCCCCGAGCTGGACGCGCAGAAGTACCAGGAGGAGTTCTGCGCACTGGGCGAGCGGCTGCGCCCCTACGTGCACGACGTGTCGCTCTACCTCGCGGGCCAGGTGCAGCGCGGGGCGCGCATCCTCTTCGAGGGCGCCCAGGGCACGCTGCTGGACGTGGACCATGGCACCTACCCCTTCGTCACCAGCTCCAACTGCGTGGCGGGCAACGCGGCGGTGGGCTCGGGCCTGGGCCCCACCACCATCGACAAGGTGATGGGCATCAGCAAGGCCTACACCACGCGCGTGGGCGGCGGCCCCTTCCCCACGGAGCTGACGGACGAGACGGGGGACCGGCTGCGCAAGGTGGGTGACGAGTTCGGCGCCACCACGGGCCGTCCGCGCCGCTGCGGCTGGCTGGACGGCGTGGTGCTGCGCTACGCGGTGCGCGTGAATGGCCTGTGGGGCATGGCGCTCACGAAGCTGGACGTGCTCTCCGGCCTCAAGACGCTGCAGATCTGCAACGCCTACGAGCTGGACGGCAAGCGCATCACCGAGCTGCCCGGGGACTACGAGGACCTGGCGCGCGTCAAGCCCGTCTACGAGACGCTGAACGGCTGGGACGAGAAGCTCGCCGGGGTGCGCACCTTCGACGAGCTGCCGGAGAACGCCAAGCGCTACGTGCGCCGCGTGGAGGAGATCTGTGGGGTGCCCGTGGTGTGCATCTCCGTGGGCGCGGACCGCGGCGAGACGGTGCTGCTGCAGAACCCCTTCCGGGGCTGATCGCCCGGGCCGGACAGCCCCGCCCCTGAGGAACTCCGGACAATCGGAGTTCCCAGGAAGTCGTCCTGTGGACTCCTCCCCTGCCTGCTCAGCAGGGGAACGGGTGGCACGGGTCAGACCCCCGCCTTAGCTTTCGAGGCATGAACAGGGGCGATGCGAAGGCTGCTGGAAAGCAGGTGTTCCGCCCACACGCAGTGCTCGCGGCCATCATGGGCGCCGCGACGCTGCTCTGGCTGGGCGTGCTGTTGTACCTCCTCCGCTTCAACGGAGTCCCGGTCCAGACGTTCCTCTCAGCGGTCTTCTTCGTCCTCTTCTTCGGCGTGTCGGTGACGTACTACAGCCGCACGCGAATCGTGGTGGACTCGGGAGGCATGACGTACCGGGGCATGGTGCGCACGCGGCGCTTCACCTTCGACGACATCCGCAAGGTGGAGGTGCTGCCCGGGCCGGTGACGGTGTACGCCGTGCGCGGCAACCGGGGCCTCGTGCACTTCACCAGCCTCTTCGCGCACCACCGCCACCTGGCGCGGCTGCTCATCGAGCGCTCCGGCCTCTCGCCCTTCCGCGCCTGAGGCTCACGCCGCCAGGGCGTAGGTGGCGAGCAGCCCCACCAGGGCCAGCGCCGCCCCGAGGCCGATCAGCCACCACTCCCAGCGCACCCGCGAGCGCTCCGGCACGTTCTCGCCGGAGAGCGTCGCGGGTGTGTCGTTTCCGGCGGGTTGCCCGGCCTGCGTCTCGGCTGGGGCGGCGGTGGGCTCCGGCGCGGGCTCGGGAGGGGTGGGCGGGCTCTCCTTCGGGGGTGGAGGGGGCTCGGCCATGGGGGCCTGGTAGCGCAGCAGCGTGCGGCCCAGCTCGATGACGTCGCCTTCGTGGAGGGGGGCGGGCGTCTCCACCCGCTGGCCGTTGAGGTAGACGCCATTGGGGCTGTCCAGGTCCTCCAGGAGGAAGGTGCCCTCCTGGTGGCGGATGCGCGCGTGGCGGCGCGACACGGCGATGTCCCTCAGGCGCACGGACATCTCGAGGCCCCGGCCGAGCTCGGTGCTCGCCTCGGCGAGCGCGAAGGTGCGGCCCACGTCCGCCCCGGTGAGGCAGAGCAGGGCGGCGGCTCGCGAGGGCGGCGGCTCGCCGGTGTCCATCAGCAGGTGCTTGAGCACGGCCATGGTGCCCACCTGCCGCTCGGTGTCTCCTCCGGATTCCCTCACCTTCAGGCTCATGCCCTCGGGCAGGCCCAGCCCCTCGCCCGGCAGCACGAGCCGAGGCACTCCCGGCGGCACCATCACGCCCCCCACCGTGAAGGTGCGCGTGGCCTCCACCATGAGGCGTTGGTTCTCGATGCGCAGCGTCAACAGGCCCGGGGGGAGCCCCTCCAGCCGCACATGGTCCTCGGCGCCACCGCCCAGCAGGTGGACGCCCTCGGGCAGCTCGAAGGGAGTGGAGGTGCCCAGGTGCTCGAATTCGAAGTGCATGGTGCCGGGCGAGGCAGCAAGCCGGGTGCCGGTGGCGGCGCGCGGAATCGCGGGAGGTTGTCTCCTCCTGGCCGTCCCATCCCCGGGCCGCCGTCCACGTGAGCGGACGGAACGGGAGTCCCTTCTCCGAGACATCGGCCAGAGGGGGGCCTAGGATTCGCGGCCCCGATGCGCCCCGCCTCCCGCCTCCTGACGCTGCTGACGCTCACGCTGCTCGCCACCGCCTGCCGCGACGAGCAGGCCGGCCCGAAGCCCCGCGACAAGGCCCTGCCTCCGCCCACCCAGGCGCGCGTGTTGGATGCAGCGCCGGCGGACCTGACGTATCGCAGTGGGGCCACGTTCGCGGGGGGCTCGGTGCGCTACCTCGGCACGCGCATCACCCCGCCGGTGGCGGTGCCCGGCCAGCAGGTGCAGCTCGCGCACTACTTCGAGGCCCTGCGCCCCATGCCCCAGGGCTGGGAGTTCTTCGTGCACGTGGTGGACCCCGCCACCGGGCAGATGATGATCAACGCCGACCACGCCTTCGCGGGCGGCGCGGCCCCGTTGGGCTCCTGGCCCGTGGGCAAGGTGGTGGAGGACGTGCACACGGTGCCGATGCCTCCGGCGCCGGGCCGCGTGGTGCTCGGTTTCTGGCAGGGCGAGTCGCGCCTCGCGGTGGATGACCCGAACGCGCACCGGGGCGACAACCGGATGTTCGGCCCGGAGCTCGGCGGCTCCCTCCCGGCGCTGCCCGAGTACACCGTGCACCGCGCGGCGAAGGCGCCCGTCATCGACGGCGAGCTCGAGGACGCGGCATGGAAGGCCGCCGCTCCGGTGGTGCTGCGCGGCAGCTTCGATGGCCGCCCGGCCTCGCTGCGCACCGAGGCGCGGCTGACGTACGACGACCAGAACCTCTACGTCGCCTTCGATGTGGAGGACCCGGATATCTGGGGCACCTACCGCAACCGCGACGAGTCCATCTACGAGCAGGAGGTGGTGGAGATCTTCCTCGACGCCAACGCGGACGGGCGCACCTACAACGAGCTCGAGGTGTCTCCGCACAACGTCATCTTCGACGCCTACTTCCCCGCGCGCCGGCAGGGGATGGACCTGAGCTGGGACTCGGGGATGAAGACGGCGGTGAAGGTGCGCGGCACGCTCGACGACCCGGGGGACCGGGACGAGGGCTGGCGCGTGGAGCTGAAGATTCCCTTCGCCCGGCTGGCCGAGGTGCCCCACATTCCGCCGAAGAAGGGCGAGCGCTGGCGCTTCAACCTCTACCGGCTGGAGCACGTGGGGCGGCAGCGGGTGGAAGGGCAGGCCTTCTCGCCCCTGTTCATCGGGGACTTCCACGCGCTGCCGCGCTTCGGGTGGCTCGTCTTCGAGTAGCGGCTACGAGTGGGGAGAAATCTCCCAGTGGGCGTCCGCGACGGAACGCTCGGTGGGGTCTCCGAGGAAGCGCAGGAAGCCGCGCGCCTCGAGGGTGTCGATGAGCTCCTCGGCTTCGTACTGGGAGTAGCCCTTCGTATCCACGAGCATGTCGCGCATGAGCGCCTTGCCGCGCAGGTAGCCCACGGGCTCGCCCGGGGCGAGCATGTGCTTCAAGTCAGCGGTGAGCTGACGCAGATCGAGGTCGTCGGAAATCATCGCCTCAAGGGTGGTGATGGGCGGCCACGGGGGCAACCGGACCCGGGGACAGCGGAGCCTCGGGCGTCAGGAAGGTACTCAGGCGGACATCATGGCCGTCGCTCTCCAGGGTGATGGCGCCGTGCACGTCCGTGCGAAGGCACTCGGTGCCCAGTGTCGGGTAGCGCGCTTCCACCTCCGGGTGGGGAAAGCCGAAGCGGTTGCGGCGGCCCACGCAGAAGACGACGAAGCGGGGCCGCAGCCGCGCGAGGAAGTCCGGCGTGGACGAGGTGCGCGAGCCATGGTGCGGCGCCTTCATTACCGTCACCGGCCCGAGCCTTCCACTGGCGAGCAGCGCGGCCTCGCCGTCGGCCTCCACGTCGCCGGGCAGCAGCACGGTGACGTCGCCATGGCGCACGAGCAGCACCACGCTCTTGTCGTTCACGCCCTCCAGGAGCTCGCGGTCCTCGGGCGGGCCGAGCACCTCCAGGGTCGCCTCCCCCAGCACGTAGGAGGGGTGCCCGAGCTGTACCTCCTCCACCCGCGCGCCGGTGGCCGCGGCGATGAGCTGCTTCGACAGGGCGCCGTCCGTGCTGCCCGCGGAGAGCCAGAGGCGCTCGGTGGGCACCTGCCCCAGCGCGGAGATGAGCCCGAGCGCATGGTCCGGGTGCGGATGCGAGAGGACGGCGAGGTCCAACCTCTCCACCCGTGAGGCGTGCAGGAAGGGGACGACGACGCGCAGCCCCGGGTCCGCGCCACCGGGCACGCCGCCGCCATCGATGAGGGCATGGTGCCCGCCGGAGCTGAGCACCACCGAGTCCCCCTGGCCCACGGAGAGGAAGGTGATGCGCAGGCCGGGCTCGGGGACGAGCCGGGGCACGACGAAGACGAGCGCCAGCCCCAGGGGCGTGAGCAGCCCACCCAGACGCCAGTGCCGCTCGCCGAGGGCCCAGCACGCGAGCCCCGCGCCGTAGAGCAGCGAGGCCGCGAGGCCGAAGGCGGGCAGGTCCAGGGTGGCCAGCGGCACGTGCGCGAAGAAGCGGGTGAGCCATATGAGCACCTGCGAGGCCCACGCACCGCCCCACAGCAGCGGGGTGGCCAGCACGGGCGACACGACATAGAGCGCCGCACCGCCCGCGGCGAAGCCGGTGAGCAGGCCGCACAGGGGCATGCACACGATGTTGGAGACGAGCCCCGCGAGGCTCGCGCGCCCGAAGGTGGCCGACACCAGGGGCAGGCTGGCCAGTGTCGCCGCGGCGCTCGCGCAGAACGTCTCCAGCACCGTCTCGCGGGTGCTCGCGAGCAGGCGCTTGAGGCGGTGTTCCTCTTGCGGATCGGGCGGCGGGATGGGGAGGGCCTCGCGCAGGGCGGGGGTGAGCAGCAGCAGGCTGAAGACGGCGAGGAAGGAGAGCTGCAGCGACAGGTCCACGACGCTCGAGGGCGCCCAGGCGACGAGCAGTGCACCGGCGGCGGCGAGGCAGTTGAGCCCATCGGCCCGCCGCCAGAGGGCGAGCCCCAGCAGCACCACCGTGGCCATCACCGCCGAGCGCACCGCCGGAGGCTGGTTGCCGGTGAAGACGACGTAGGCCCAGACGAAGGGCACCGCGGCGGGGGCGGCCAGGCGGCGGGCATCCACGCGGCGCAGGCCCCGCAGCCGGGCTCCGGCCCACACCATGCCCCGGCGCAGCAGGGCCAGCGTCATGAGCGCGAGCGCCGCCACGTGCAGCCCACTCACGCTGAGTACGTGCGCGAGCCCACTCCGCGAGAAGTCCTCCTCCAGGCCGTCATCGAGCGCGGCGCGCTGTCCGGCGGCCAGGGTGAGGAAGAGGGCCGCGGCCTCGGGCGAGGGGGACACGGCGCGCACCGCCTCCGAGAGCTCCTCCTGCGTGCGCACCAACCGCTGCCGCCAGGGCGGTGCGGGGGAGAGCACCAGCATCCCCGTGCCCTGGAAGCTGCCGCTGAAGACGAGCCCCTGCCGCCGCCGTTTCTCGGAGAAATCCTTTTCTCCGGGGTTCAAGGCGGACTCGAGCGGTTTGAGCCGGGCCTCCACGCGGAGGCGCTGGCCGGGCAGCAGCGGGGGCGTCTCGCCGTGGGCGTAGAGCTGGGCGTGGAAGCGGGCGGGGCTGCCCGTCCCCCGGCCCACGCGGGCCACCGCCAGGAGGACGCGGGTGGAGTCCTCGAAGCGCTCCACTCGCTCCACCTCGCCCTCCAGCACCGCGCCGCCCCCCTCCTCGAGCGACAGGGCCGCCGGCACATCCGCCCCGGCCTCTAGCGAGGCGAGCCCCGCGCCGGTGAGCCCCAGACAGAGGAGCACGCCCAGATGGGCACCAGGCAGGCGGGCGAGCCATAGGCAGGCAGCACCCACGGCTGATGCCGCCATAAGCTGGAATAATCCACCAGAGGCGTTCGTTTTGAGACCCAACCCCGCGCCGAGCATCAAGCTCACAGCAGGGAAGAACAAAGGACGCGCGGTCAGATCGCGCCACGAGTAACGGCCCACCCTCCACCCCCCAACCCCATCCGTCCCGTCATGGTGCATCGCCCTACCGAGCGAGCGCACACACCCAAAGCGCCCCACGCTAGTCGGGAAAATCCGGGCGGGTCAAGGCTTCAATGTTGCTGCAAGGGGTGAATTGTGGTACCTGTGGTGCGCTTTCCAGGGCCGGGTGTCGAGTCGAGCCAAGCCATCCCAAGGAGGCGGTACGAGTGCAGACGAGCTTCAAGACCGGCGATAAGGCTGTCTACCCCGGGCAGGGTGTGGGCGAGGTGATGGGCATCGAGCACACCGAGGTCGCCGGGCAGCGCCAGTCGTTCTATGTGCTGCGCATCCTGGAGAATGGGATGCGGATCATGATCCCAATCAACAAGGTGGGCTCGGTCGGCCTCCGGGAGATCATCAGCGAGGAGGACGTCAAGCAGGTCTACTCCATCCTGAAGGAGAAGGACATCTCGGTGGACTCGACGACGTGGAACCGTCGCTACCGGGAGTACATGGAGAAGATCAAGACGGGTTCCGTGTTCGAGATCGCCGAAGTGCTGCGCGACCTCTATCTGCTGAAGGGAGACAAGGATCTGTCTTTCGGCGAGCGCAAGATGCTGGACACGGCGCGCTCGCTGCTGATCAAGGAGCTGTCGCTGGCCAAGGACTGCACCGAGGAAGAGATCGAGTCGGACCTGAAGAAGATCTTCAACCTCGCCTGAGAGCCCTCGGGTGGAGGTAGAAAGCCCCGGTTCCCCCAGTGGGAGCCGGGGTTTTTCATGTCCAGGGAGCAGCTTCAGGAGGAGCGGGACGAGCGCATCGCGCAGCTGGAGGCGCGGTTGGCGCGGCGTGGGGTGGGGGTGAGGGCGCCGGTGCTGGTGCTGGCGATGGTGGTGGGCGGGGTGCTGCTGGGGATGGTGTGGAAGGACGTGGCGTACTTCTTCTCGCCGCGGACGCCGCTGACGCTGGGCTCGGAGGGGGCGTACCGGTACGAGCTGCTGGAGTCCAACCGCTACGTGCAGTTGCATGGAATCCCCACTTCGCGAGGTGCCTACGGGCGCGAGGGCGAGGGCGTCTACGTGGTGGTGGGGCTGCGCGAGTCGCCGTTCCTGGTGCGCCGGGGAGCGCTGCCCGGGGAGGAGTGGGCGCCGGGCCAGGTGCCGAGACAACCCGACCAGAGGCCCTTCGGAGTCCGGGGGAGGCTGTTGACGGAGGCGGACGCGGAGCGCTACCGCGACGGCTTCCGGCTGCTGAGGGAGATGGGCGAGGTGCAGCCGAAGGACGGCCAGCTCTGGATTGTCGTGGAGGGAGAGCGGCCCGGAGCGGACAAGGGGGTGCTCTGGGTGACGCTCCTGCTGCTGTCCTTCATCGGGGCGAACGGGGCGTTGCTGATCCGGAGCTTCAGAAGTTGCTCGAAAACGCGACCGGCAGGTCCCCCCTGTCCTGATGGAGGGGCTTGAAGGCGCTCAACGTTGGCTGCCCTGCGAGCTCCCGGCCTGCGAGTGCGCCAGCGCCAGCGCCTTGCGAATCCGCGGCGCGAAGGCGCCCCAGCCCTTGGCGAGCTGCTGATCGAGTTCGAGCGCGGCGGAGAGGTGCTGGATGGCGGAAGCGGAGTCCCCGGCCGTCAGGGCGGAGTTGCCCGCGCTCCACTCGGCCTGGAAGCGCGTGAGCGTGGTGGCCAGCTCGTTCAGGTGCGCACGCCGGGCCATCGACAGGGCCGAGTCGACGTTCCCGGACTCGTAGAGGGAGAGGGCCTCGGACTCTGCCTCCGCATCCGGAACCGCGGCCTCGGTGGAAGCCGCCGGAGCGGCGCTGGCGGCGGGCGCGGACGGCCTGGCTACGGTGGCCTTGCGTTGCGGGGGAGCCGGGGCCTTCGGGGCCTCGAGCTTCCCGGGCCCGGCGATGGCCGAAGCACTGAGCGAACGCGCTCCCGTGGCCCCGCGCACCTTCCCGGCTGGAGTCGCGGGAGCCGGAGTGGGCACGGGGGGCGTGGCGACGGGAGGCTCGTCGACGGTGCGGAGGACCTCGGGACGCGCGGCCGGCTCGGGCGGGACAGCCACCTCCTCGGGGACGGGCGCCCCGGGCACCTCGGCCGCCTGCCGGGCCTCGAGCGTCTCCGAGGGTTGGGCGGGCTCGGAGCGCGAGCGTGCCAGCCGCACGGCGCCGAGCGTGAGGAACACGGCCACGAGCGAACCCGTGGCGGCGGCGAGCAGCATGAGGCGGCGGGCGCCCAGGCGCGCCCGGAGCGGGGAGCTGGGCCGGCTGGAGGCGGTGCGAGGGTGCTCGGGGAGGGCGCCCGGCCCGCGCACCCGGAGGAGCGCGTTGCCCAGGGCGAGCTCATCTCCGGAGTGGAGCTCGAGCTCGGAGGCGAGGCGGGTGCGGTTGACGTAGGTGCCGTTCTGGCTGCCCAGGTCCTTCAGGGTGAGGCGGTCGCCGTGGCGGGTGAGCTGGGCGTGGCGGCGGCTGATGGAGGGGTGCTGCAGACGCAGGTCCGAGGTGGACGCCCGGCCGAGCACGAGCACGCCCTGCTTGAGGGGGACGAGCTGGCCGGCGCCGGGGCCTCGCTCGACGTAGAGGAAGGCGGGGGAGTGGCCGGGGTCCTCGTACTCGCCGGAGTCGAAGCGGGGGGCCAGCTCGCGGTCGCGCGGGGGACGGGGAGCGCCACCGGGGCCGCGGCGGGGGGCCCGGCGGGGGCCGGCGGGGAATTGGGGGACGCGCTGGGGGCGGGGGTCATCCGCCTGGAGGGGGACGACCTCGTCGTCGTCGAAGGGGAGCTCGACCTCCGGTTCCGGGCGCGACGCCGTATCCCCCGGAGGCCGGGGCGAGCGGGGCGGGCGCTTGGGATTGGGAGGACTCATGGGGCGCATTCTCCCAGATTCGAGGGCCGGCGGAGATGGGGGCAGGCGGCGGAGGGGGAGGATAGTCCTTTTTCGGCCCTCCGGAGTGCGCACCTAGCATCAGTGTTCTCTCACAGTGTCAGGCATTTGTGGTCCGGACCGTGGGGAAGTCCTAGAGTCCGGCTTTCCATCCCCGGACTGGCGGAGGTTCGCGAACGTGGCCGCAGCATCGATTCGCCTCTTCAACACGATGACGATGCAGAAGGAGCCCCTGGAGCCGGCGGTGCCGGGCAAGCTGGGGGTGTATGTCTGCGGCCCGACGGTCTACAGCTACATCCACATCGGCAACGCGCGGACGTTCACGTCCTTCGACGTGGTGGTGCGCTACCTGCGCTACCGCGGCTTCGACGTGAAGTACGTGCGCAACTACACCGACGTGGATGACAAGATCATCAAGGCCGCCCACGAGACGGGCGAGCAGCCGGTGGAGCTGGCGGCGCGCTTCGTCAAGGTGTTCCAGGAGGACGCGCGGGCGCTGCACCTCTTGGAGCCGGACGTCTCGCCCAGGGTGAGCGACCACCTGGCGGAGATCATCGCCATCATCGGGAAGCTGGTGGCGCGGGGCGTGGCGTACGAGTCCCAGGGGGACGTGTACTTCTCGGTGAGGAAGTACCCGGAGTACGCGAAGCTGTCCAAGCGCAACCTGGACGACCTGTGCGCGGGCGAGCGGGTGCATCCGGGCGAGCAGAAGCACGAGCCGCTGGACTTCGCGCTGTGGAAGGCGGCCAAGCCGGGCGAGCCCGCGTGGGACAGCCCGTGGGGCAAGGGCCGGCCGGGCTGGCACATCGAGTGCTCGGCGATGAGCGCGCGCTACCTCGGGGAGACGTTCGACATCCACGGCGGGGCGTTGGATCTCATCTTCCCCCACCACGAGAACGAGATCGCCCAGAGCGAGGCGGCGAGCGGCAAGACGTTCGCGCGCTACTGGATGCACTGCGGCTTCCTCGACCTCGAGGGGGCGAAGATGTCCAAGTCGCTCGGGAACGTGGTGCGGCTGAGGGACGCGCTGGAGAAGGTGGACCCGGAGGCGCTGCGCTTCTTCTTCCTGTCGACGCACTACCGGCACCCGTTGGCCTTCGCGGACAAGGGCCTGGCGGATGCGGAGCAGCGCATGGAGTACTTCTACGAGACGCTGCGCAAGGTGGACGAGCGCGTGGGCGGGAAGGACTTCGGCCAGGGGGCGCTGTACGGCGAGCCGGCGAAGTTCCTCACCGAGTTCGAGTCGCAGATGGACGACGACTTCAACTCGGCGGGAGCGCTGGGTGCGCTGTCGGGACTGTTCGCGCAGATGAACGAGCTGACGGACAAGCCGCCGGTGAAGGACAAGGCGCAGGTGGGGCGCACGCTGCGGACGTTGCGCGAAACGGTGCGCAAGGTGTCCGGAGTCCTGGGCGTGTTCGAGGACGAGCCGGCGCACTGGCTGTTGCGGCGGCGGGACCGCGCGGTGAAGGAGCGGGGCATCGACGTGGCGAAGGTGGAGCAGCTGCTCCAGGCGCGAGCGGATGCACGCAAGGCGAAGAACTTCGCGGAGGCGGACCGGCTGCGCGAGGAGCTCAAGGCGCTCGGAGTGGAGAGCATGGACGCGGCGGGAGGCACGGTGTGGAAGGTCGCGCCGGCCACGCCCCCCGAGTCACCGGGCGCCTGAACGGCTCACGCGGGTCGAAAGGGAAGCTCGAGCGTGAAGGTGGCGCCGAGCCCCGGCCCCTCGCTCTGAACACGCAAGGACCCCTCCAGCTCCTGGGCCGCCAGCGCGCTGGAGTGCAGGCCAAACCCGTTCCCGTCCTGCCGGGTCGTGAACCCGTACTGGAAGATGCGCGTGTGCAGCTCCGGCGCGATGCCCACGCCGTTGTCCTGGACGACGATGCGGACGCGGCCCTCGGGGGCGCGCTCCAACCTCACGCTCAGGCGCCGCTCGTCCCGCGACACCTCATCCAGCGCGTACCCGGCGTTGCTGATGAGGTTGACGAGGATCATCAGCACCTTGTGCCGGTCGGTGAGCACGGGAGGAAGGGACTCGAGGCTCCGTTCCACCTTCACCCGCTGGCGGCTGAGCCCGGCGCCGTTGATGCGCAGCGCGTCCTCCACGAGGCCCGACAGGAGGACGGGCTCGTGCACCTGGGGAATCCGCGCGTAGCGCTGTTGCACCTTGACGATCTCACCGATGTGCTCGGTGTGGCGGCCCACGTCCTCGAGCAACGAGAGGAGCTCCTGGCGCTCGTCGAGCAGGTTCTGTCCCAGCGTGTGCAGGAAGGGCCGCACGTTGCGGCCGCGAGGGTCCTCGGTGAGGAAGGGGCCGAGGCCGGACGGGTTCTCCTCGAGCAGTTCCGCCACGCGTCCCACCTGCTCGAGCCGCAGCGCGCCGAGGCGCTCCCGGGCGACCTGGGCCGAGGTATAGACGTGGGTGAGCACGTTGCCCACGTTGTGCAGCACGTTGGTGGCGACCTCGGCCATGCCGGCCCGGCGCGCCGTCTGGACGAGCTGCTGCTGAATGTCCTTCAGCTCGTGGGTGCGCTCCTCCACGCGCTGCTCGAGCGTCTCGTTGGCGTGGCGCAGGGACACCTCGCGCCGTTGCACCTCGTCGGCCATGCGGCGGAAGGCGAGGGCGAGCTGCCCCAGCTCATCCTCTCGCGAGGTGTCGAGCTCGACGTGGAAGTCCCCGGAGGCCACGTGGCTGGTGGCCTGGCTGAAGGCCAGCAGGGGGCGGGTGACCTGCCGGCGCAGCACCCAGGACATGATGGCCAGCTCCAGCAGCAGCGACACCACGCCGAGCAGCAACACGACGCGCGCGGCGTGGAAGGCGGGGCGGGACACCTCGCGCTCGGGGAGCACGGTGATGAAGTTCCAGCCCGGGCCCTTGAGCCGCGCCACGGCGAGGTACTCCTGGTGCTCGGGCAGCTCCAGCACGCGCGCGCCGGGGGCGCGGTTCCTCACCCGCTCGAAGATGTTCCAGGTGTGGGCCGCGAGCTCCGGGTCCACGCCCCCGGTCTTCAACCCGGGATGGGCGATGACCTGGCCGTCGTCGCGGAGGATGACGTTGTACGCACCGGGCAGGTGCTCCCCGAGGGTGCGCTTCATCAACTCATCGAGGAGCACGTCATGGCCGATCGTCATGACATGGCGGCCGTCCAGGTCCACCGGCGTGGAGGCCGTCACCAGCCGGCTGTGGCTGACGGGCTCCTCGTAGATGGCGGTCCAGCTCGTCCGCCTTCGTGGGTTGTTCTCCGGCAGGCTGGAGACGACGTACTCCAGCTGGGTGAACACATCATCGGGCCCGGCGTCGTGGGAGTAGGTGGGGCTGGCGGGCCAGAAGATGATGTTGGCGCCCTCGGGCAGCGTGATGAAGGTGTCCGTGAAGCGCGTGAGGAAGGTGGGCCCGTACTGGTTGAGCACGTCGTGGGCGGCGAGGATGCGCCGGCGCAGGTCCGGGTCGAGCCGGATGCGCTTGGGGACATAGACGCCCGCCATCCGCGTACCGTCGAAGCCCTCGAGGCGGGAGCGGACCGAGCCGTCGGGCATGCGCGTGAACAGGCGCTCGAAGCGGGCCTCCACCTCCTCTGGCCGGAGCGCGCGGAGCCGCTCCTGGAGGGCCTTCACGAGGAGGGCATGGTTGTCCTCGGCGAGGACGAAGATGGCGTCCTCGCGCTCGACGCGCTCCGAGACATGCTGCTGCAGCCGCGCGAGCGCCTGGGTGCGCAGGGTGCGGGACATGTGCACGTAGCTGAAGAGCGTGGTCAGCACGATGACCACCGCGATGCGCACGCCCATCTGGATGAGCGTGGCGCGTGCGAGGGGGGCGCGAGGAGCGGACGGATTCTCGGACATGCTTGCGGCGGGCCCGGGGGGGAGGAGGGAGGCCGGCAGAGGTCCAGCGCTCAACCATCCGAGCGAAGATACCCCCTGCAAGGCCGGGCGGCTCATGTTAGGGGCACACCCGCCATGAAGCGAACGCTGGTGCTCCTCGTTTTTCTGCTCGTCCTGCCGCTCCCCGTGCGGGCCCAGCTCACGACGCCGGAGGAAAGGGCCGCTTCTCGCACCCTTCAGGCCGGCAACCTCCGGGCCCACGTCGCCTTCCTGTCCTCGGATCTGCTCGAGGGCCGCGGGCCGGGCACGCGCGGGGACGCGCTGGCGCAGCAGTACCTCGCCACGCAGTTCCAACTCCTCGGCCTGAAGTCCGTGATGCCGGACGGAAGCTACCTCCAGTCCTTCGAGCTGGTGGGCATGACGGGCCACCCGGACACGCTGACCTTCACCAACGCCTCGGGCAAGGTGCAACTGGGTTACTACGACGACTTCATCGCGAGCTCGGGCGTGCAGGCCCCCGAGGCCGTGCTGCAGGACTCGGAGCTGGTGTTCGTGGGCTACGGGATTCAAGCGCCCGAGTACGCGTGGGACGACTTCAAGGGGGCGGACCTGAAGGGCCGCACGCTCCTCATCCTGAACAGCGACCCCGAGGACGATCCGGCGCGCTTCGGAGGCAAGGCGCGGCTGTGGTACGGCCGGTGGGACTACAAGTACGAGCAGGCGGCGAAGGTGGGGGCGGCGGGGGCAATCATCATCCACACCACGCCGAGCGCGGGCTACCCGTGGCAGGTGGTGCAGACCTCCTGGTCGGGCGAGCAATTCGAGCTGCCGGACACGGGCGAGCCGCCGCACCTGCAGGTGAAGGGCTGGACGACGGACGAGGCCACGCGCCGGGTGATGCAGCTGGCGGGGAGGGACCTGGACCTGTTGCGCGCCGCGGCTCAGAAGAGCGACTTCCGCCCGGTGCCCCTGGGGGTGAAGGTGTCCACGCGCTTCGCCAACCAGGTGCGGCGCCGGCCCACGGCGAACGTGCTGGGGCTGCTGCCCGGGAGCGATCCGAAGCTCTCGCGCGAGGTGGTGCTCTACACGGCGCACCATGACCATCTGGGGATCAAAGCGGACGCGAAGCCGGGCGAGGACGCCATCTACAACGGAGCGGTGGACAACGCGTCCGGCGTGGCGGCGATGCTCGAGGTGGCGCGCGTCTTCACCACGCTGCCCAAGGCGCCGCCGCGCTCCATCCTCTTCGCGGCGGTGGCGGCCGAGGAGCAGGGCCTGTTGGGCTCGCAGTACCTCGCCGAGCACCTGCCGGTGAAACCGGGGCGTGTGGCGGCGGACATCAACATCGACGGGCTGAACATCCACGGGCGCACGCGGGACGTGACGGTCATCGGGCTGGGCAAGTCCTCGCTGGACAAGACGCTCACCGCGCTCGTCGAGTCCCAGGGGCGCTTCGTGAAGGCGGACCAGTTGCCGGACCGGGGCTTCTTCTACCGCTCGGACCAGCTCAACTTCGCCCGGCTGGGCATCCCCTCGGCCTACTTCAGCAGCGGCATGGACTTCATCGGCCGGCCGCCGGGGTGGGGCAAGGAGCGCCGCGAGAAGTGGGAGGCCCAGCACTACCACCAGCCCTCGGACGAGCTGGGCCCGGACTGGGACTTCTCCGGGGCGGTGGAGGACGTGCGGCTCTTCTTCCTCCTCGGGGCGCATGTGGCCCGGACGCGCGAGCTGCCCCGCTGGAACAAGGGGGACGAGTTCGAGGCGCCCCGCCTCCAGGCGCTCGAAGCCCTGAGGTCAGAGGGGGCGAGGTAGCGCCCGCTTCGTTTTCCCGCTGGCGGATGGACGATTTGGACCCGGCATCCCCGCACTCCGGGTGTTAAATCCGTGCCCCATGCCTGAGTTCCAGCTCGTCAGCGACTACAAGCCCCAGGGCGACCAACCGCGCGCCATCGGTGAGCTCACCGAGGCCCTGCTGCGCGGGGACCGCTACCAGACGCTGCTCGGCGTCACGGGTTCGGGCAAGACGTTCACCATGGCGAACGTCATCGCCAACGTGAAGCGGCCCACGCTGCTCATCGCGCACAACAAGACCCTGGCCGCCCAGCTCTACGGCGAGTTCAAGTCGCTCTTCCCCAACAACGCCATCGAGTACTTCGTCTCCTACTTCGACTACTACCAGCCCGAGGCGTACATCCCCACCACGGACACGTTCATCGAGAAGGACTCCTCGGTGAACGATGAGATCGAACGGATGCGCCACTCGGCCACGCACTCGCTGCGCACGCGAGATGACGTGCTCATCGTGGCCAGCGTGTCCTGCATCTACGGCCTCGGTACGGCGCGCTCGTACGTGGACATGGCCGTCACCGTGAACGTGGGCGCCGAGCTCGGCCGCGACACCTTCATCCGCAGGCTCGTGGAGAGCCAGTACGAGCGCAACGACCTGGACTTCCACCGCGGGACGTTCCGGGCCCGCGGCGACACCGTGGAAGTGTTCCCCGCCTACGAGGAGGAGCGCGCCGTGCGCGTGAGCTTCTTCGGCGACGAGGTGGAGAAGATCACCGAGTTCGATCCGCTGCGCGGCGCGACGCTCAATGCACTGGACAAGGTCGTCATCTTCCCCGCGAGCCACTACGTCACCGAGGTGGACACGCGCAGGAACGCCCTGCAGACCATCCGCGACGAGCTGAGCGAGCGCCTCCAGGAGTTCAAGCGCGAGGGCAAGCTGCTCGAGGCCCAGCGCCTGGAGCAGCGCACGATGTACGACCTCGAGATGATCGAGCAGGTGGGGTACTGCAACGGCATCGAGAACTACTCGCGGCACTTCTCGGGCCGGCAACCCGGTGAGGCCCCGCCGTGCCTCTTGGACTACTTCCCGCGCAACATGCTGGTGCTCATCGACGAGAGCCACCAGACGGTGCCGCAGGTGGGCGCCATGTACCGGGGGGACCGCGCGCGCAAGGAGACGCTGGTGGGGCACGGCTTCCGCCTGCCCAGCGCCCTGGACAACCGCCCGCTGAAGTTCACCGAGTTCGAGGACATGGTGCAGCAGGCCGTGTTCGTCTCGGCCACGCCCGCCGAGTACGAGCTGCAGAAGTCCAAGGGCGTGGTGGTGGAGCAGATCATCCGCCCCACGGGCCTGACGGACCCCGAGGTGGAGGTCCGCCCCGCGCGCAACCAGGTGGACGACGTGCTGGAGGAGGTTCGCAAGCGCGTGGTGAAGAAGGAGCGCGTGCTCGTCACCACCCTCACCAAGCGCATGGCGGAGGACCTCACCGAGTACCTCACCGACGTGGGCGTGAAGGTGCGCTACCTGCACTCGGACATCGGCGCCATCGAGCGCACCGCCATCATCCGCGACCTGCGCAAGGGCGAGTTCGACGTGCTCGTGGGCATCAACCTGCTGCGCGAGGGCCTC
Organism: Archangium sp.; assembly: GCF_045802675.1. Taxonomy (GTDB): domain Bacteria; phylum Myxococcota; class Myxococcia; order Myxococcales; family Myxococcaceae; genus Archangium. Next base: position 49,636 of record NZ_JBJMQO010000046.1, read on the forward strand.
GACATCCCCGAGGTGTCGCTGGTGGCCATCTTCGACGCGGACAAGGAAGGCTTCCTGCGCAGCCACGTGTCCCTCATCCAGACCATCGGCCGCGCCGCCCGTAATCTCAACGGCCGCGTCATCATGTACGCCGAGTCCATTACGGACTCGATGAAGCGGGCCCTCGAGGAGACCAACCGCCGCCGCGAGGTGCAGCGCGCCTACAACGCGCAGCACGGCATTACGCCCAAGGCGGTGAAGAGCCACATCCTCGACCTGTCCGAGCACCTGTACGACGCGGACCCGTCCGCGCTGCCCATGGCGGCCGACTCGGCCAACGACGTGCTGGAGCCCAAGGAGCTCAAGCGCCTCATCGGCGAGTTCACCAAGGACATGCAGCACTACGCCGACGAGATGCAGTTCGAGAAGGCCGCCGAGTTCCGCGACCGCATCGTCCTGCTCAAGGACATGGAGCTGGGGCTCAAGCCGCCCAGCCGCGCGCTGCTCAACGCCCCCATCAAGCCGGCCGATGACAAGAAGCCCGGCACGCCCGGGGCTCGCGGCGGCAAGCGCGGCGCCCCATCACGCGGCAAGGGCGGTGGTGGTGGCGGGGGCGGGGGTCCTCCCCACGGCAAGACGGGCATCGGACCCCGGAGGAGCCGCTAACCCCGTATGGACGCGAAGCTCGAAGCCAAGCTGGACGCACTGCCCACCGAGCCCGGCGTGTACCTGATGAAGGACCGCCGGGGCGAAATCATCTACGTGGGCAAGGCGATCAACCTGCGCAACCGCGTGCGCTCGTACTTCACGCGCACCGGCGACACCCGCGCCTTCGTGTCGCTCCTGGACCAGTTCCTCGGCGACCTCGAGACGGTGCTCGTCCACAACGAGAAGGAAGCGCTCCTCCTCGAGAACGAGCTCATCAAGAAGCACAAGCCGCGCTTCAACGTCCTGCTCAAGGACGACAAGCAGTACATCTCGCTGCGGCTCGACCGTACGCAGGCCTACCCGCGGCTGGAGGTGGTGCGGCGCTACCAGAAGGACGGGGCGCGCTACTTCGGCCCGTACTCCAGCGCGAGCGCCATCCGCGAGACGCTGCGCATCATCAACCGCTACTTCCACCTGCGCACCTGCACGGACCACGTGCTCGCCAACCGCCAGCGGCCCTGTCTGCTGCACCAGATTGGCCGCTGCCCCGCGCCCTGCGTCTACCCCGTCCCCGAGAACGAGTACCGCAAGAGCGTGGACGAGGTGGTGCTGTTCCTCGAGGGCAAGGCGGGAGAGCTGGTGGAGGGCTTGCGCGCGCGCATGAAGCAGGCCTCCAGCGAGCTCAAGTTCGAGGAGGCCGCGCGCGTCCGCGACCAGTTGCTCGCCATCGAGCGCAGCCTCGAGCGCCAGAAGGTGGCCACCACCGACTTCAAGGACCAGGACGTCTTCGCCTTCCACCGCGATGGGGACCGGCTGCTCGTCTAAGTCCTCTACGTGCGCCAGGGCCGGCTCAACGGCGGCCAGGCCTTCCCGCTGGGGAGCCAGGAGTTCCCCGACGAGGAGCTGATCCCCTCCTTCGTCAACCTCTACTACGACCAGGGCAACTTCGTGCCGGAGGAGGTGCTCCTCCCGCTCGACATCGAGGAGCGCGAGGGCATGGAGGCGCTGCTCACCGAGCGCAAGGGCGAGCGCGTGCGCGTGATGGTGCCCAAGCGCGGCGAGAAGCGCGACCTGGTGGACATGGCGCAGAAGAACGCCGAGCAGGCCGTGCTCGAGCGCCGCCGCACCAAGGACGAGACCGAGGCCGTGTTGCGCCGGCTCCAGGAGCGGCTCCACCTGCGCCAGCTGCCTCGCCGCATGGAGTGCTTCGACATCTCGCACTTCCAGGGCTCGAGCATCGTCGCCTCGCAGGTGGCCGCCACCGACGGGGAGATCGACAAGTCGCGCTACCGCCGCTACCGGATCAAGACGCTCGAGAAGCAGGACGACTTCGCCAGCATGCACGAGGTCATCACCCGCCGGCTCAAGCGCGGCCAGGAGGAGGGGGACCTGCCTGATCTGCTGGTCATCGACGGTGGCAAGGGACAGCTCGCCAGCGCGCTCGCCGCCGCCAAGGACCTGGGGATTGAAGGGGTGGACATCATCTCCCTGGCCAAGAGCCGCGACCTGGACGTGCATGACCGGGACGAGGAGAGCGCCCGCAGCCCCGAGCGCGTCTTCATCCCCCACCGCAAGGATCCCATCGTCCTGCGGCAGAACTCGGCCGAGCTCTACCTGCTCGCCCGCCTGCGCGACGAGGCCCACCGCTTCGCGATTACCTTCCAACAGAAGAGCATGCGCAAGGGCAACTTCCACTCCGTCCTGGAGGACATCCCAGGGGTGGGGCAGACGCGCAAGAAGCTGCTGTTGCGCCACTTCGGCTCACTCAAGCGGGTGAAGGAGGCCCCCATCGAGGAGCTCGCCGAGGTGCTCGGGCCCACGGTGGCCGAGCGGGTTCACGCCGCCCTCCACGGGCACCCGGAGGAGGACTCGGAGGATCCCATCCGCGAAGCCTCCCTGGCGGATGCGGGTGCCCTGGTGGACGAAAAGTCAGAAGAAGGGTCGCCACCCGGCTCGCCGTGATTAATTTCCGGTCGAAAGCGGATGCGGGAAAGGCCGCTGAATCCGCGATGTTCCTGGGGTTTTTCATTGCGACTGGGCGCGACGCTGATTTATAGCGGACAGGTCCAGTCGAGACGTCTTCAAGGGGCGAGGGACCGATATGAGGCTCTATCCGAAGGTGATTCCGATCATCTCCCGGGAGGTCGTCCAGAGGCTGATGCAGGACGGGGATATCGAGGTGGAGCCGATGCGCGTGGCTGATGCCGAGATGGACCTTTCCGCCATCATGCGTGAGTACCTGGCCAACGAGGAGCGGGTGAATCAGGCCACGCGCGAGGCTCTGGAGCGCCGCGGCTACGACTACTCCAAGTTCAATCAGGTCAAGCGTGAGATGGCCGACGTCCGTGGCTTCAAGATGGGCGACGAGGGCATCGAATACGTCATCAACCAGATGATCGAGTTCCTCCTCATCAGCCGCAACGTCGAGGAGGTCTATGCCGCCGACAACATTCTGCGGCAGAAGATCCACGTGGTGATGAAGAAGCACCTGGACGTGGACGACGAGATCGACAAGGAGGCCCGCTCGCGCCTGAAGCACCTGCAGGAGGGCACGAGCGCCTTCGACATCGAGTACAACAAGACGGTGGAGCAGATCCGCCGCGCTCGCGGGCTCATCTAGCGGCCTGGGCGGGTGCCTGCCCGCCCGGCTGCTTCGAGCCGCCACCCGACGCCTCCGCTGCCTACCCTCTGCTGGAGGAGGCAGCGTTGATGGTGGGAATCCTCTCCAGCTTGGTGCTCACCGGACTGCTCTCGGCAGGCCCGGTGGGCTTCACCTTCGACGGTCCCGAGGCCACCGCTCGCACGGTGGGGAACGTCGGCTACTTCACTCAGGGCCCGGTGCCCTTCACGGACCTGTTCGAGCGCGGCAGCGGCTCGGCGGAGCTGTCCGTGCAGGACCGCATCGCGGACCCCCGGGCCACCTACGGCGATGCCGGGCGGTTGGTGGCCACCTTCGACATCGCCGGGGACTCGTACCGGGTGGAGTTGGACCGGGCGGGCTTTCCGCCGGGGCCGATGGGGGCGCCCGCCCAGCCCATCGCGGGCGGGGTGGTGCTCAACCAGGACCTGCATGGCGGCGCGCCGCTCGGCTTCTCCAGCATGTCGCGGGAGCGGGCGGCGGTGGCGCTCTGGGGCGTGGGCCGCGTCTGGCGCAACGGCGAGCTGCTGACGGACTCGGCCGTCATCCACGCCTCCGCGCTGGCGTGGGGAGCCCACGCGGACGATGACACCTTCCGGGTGCTCCCCGTGGCCCGTCCGGGAGACACCGAGCTGGACGTGCTGGTGTGGAACCTGCCGCGGGAGCTCGAGCCGCGCGGCTTCATCCAGTTCGACTTCGAGGACGTGGCCATCACCGTGGCTGGCACCGACGTGCCCGCGGTGGCGGTGGTGCCCACGGCCGGGGTGTACGTGGGTGTTGCTCCGCCGAGCTCCCCGGTGCCGGGTGGGGTCTCGCTGGGCGCCGTGCCCAACACCCAGCCGCAGGGCGTCGGGGGCTCCGGCCTGGCGGTGACGACGGGGCCGTCCCAGTTCGGCCAGGGGCAATCCCCATTCGGGACGGGCCTGGGGCAGTTCGGCACGGCGGCCGTGGCGGGGACGCAGCCGTCCGGAGCCACCCCCACGCTCGGGGCCACGGATGGTCTGTCGGACGCGGTGAGGACGGAGCAGCTGGCCCCCCAGGCCGACGTCACGCTGCCGGGGCCCGCGAGCCAGGTGGGAGGAGTCATCGAGCCCTTCCTGCACGCGGGCCGTGTGTCCCTCTCCACGCAGGATGCCAGTCAGCCCGATGTGGTGACGCCCGGCTCCACGACGACGCCCGTCGTCCCGGACACCTTCGTGACGCCGACGAGCCCGGGTCGCGTCGCCCTCAACGCGAACGAGCCCTCGCCGCCCGGTCAGCCCGACGCGCAGCTTCCCACCACGCCGACGACGCCCTTCGTCCCGGATGCCTTCCAGAACCCGGCGCGCGTGAGGAGCGCCAGCGAGCTGCCGACGACGACGGTGGGGGCCTTGGTGCCGCAGACCTCGGCGCCGCAGTCCACCTTCCTGTCCACGAATGGCTCGTTCACCGTGGTGCCGCTGGTGCCCGGAGTGCCTGGGCCGGAGGTCGCCTTCGGGGGCACCCGGGTGACGGCCGGCGTGGTGAGCACGCCGAGCCCGTCGCAGGTGCAGACGCCCGCGGTGCCGCTCGTCGCCACGCCTCAGCCGCTCAACTCGCAGCAGCCGGTGCCGCTCGTCGCCAGCCCACTGCCCCTCAGCGGACAGCCCGCGGTGCCGCTCATCTCCACGCCGCCGCCGCTCAACTCGCAGCCCGTCTCCGCCACACCGCCTGGGGCCACGGCGCCCACGGCGACTCCGGGCGCGTCCACGGTGCCGGGCGTGGTGTCCACTCCCACGACAGCAGCGGCTCCCGCCGGCGCGACGGCGCCTCCGGCGGCGGTTCCCACGACGGCACCTTCGGGAGGCGCGGCGCCCTCGCCCTGAGTGCGAAAAATTGACCCTCTGCTACTGGCCTGTAGCTTGTCGCACATGACGACACCCGCTGCCGCCCTCGTTGCCGCTCCCGCGACGCTGCGCCGCGTGGGAGCCGATCCGCTCCATCTGGCGATGGAGCGCCTCGGCCACGCTCTGCCCGAGCGCACGGACTCCACCGTGCTGCTGGACTTCCTCGAGGATGACCTGCGCGAGGGACTCGAGGCGCTCGAGGACGTGGAGGCCCACTTCACCGACGTGCTCGAGGCGCTCGAGCCGGGCACCCTGTCCCCCCTGGCGCTGATTCAGGCGGGGGAGGATCAGCTGGTGCTGCAGCGGCTGGAGGTGTTGATGGGCGCGGTGACGCGGGTGCGCCGCCGGCTGTCGCAGGCGGCGGGGCTGATGCGTCAGGCCACTACCACTTGAGGCTCTCCTTGCCCTGGGCCTGCTGACCCTTCTCGCCCGGGCGGGAGAACGACGTGAGGGTGGCGCGCACGGCGCCGAGGTCGATGGTGCCCACGGCCGCGAGCGGCAGCCGGCGGTCGTCATCGGTAATCCACACGTGCACCTCGCGCGTCATGGTGGGCTTGTCCAGGCGCACGGCGGTGCCGGTGAGGTGCCAGGCGTCGAACTCGCCCAGGGGCGTGGACACGTGCTCGCGCTTGAGCACCGAGCCCGTCAGCCGCCACATGCGGCGCACACCGTAGACATCGAAGCAGAGGGGCAGGCCCTCCTTCATGGGCAGCTGGCGCATCATGTAGACGGCGCCGGCCACGTCCATGCCCTCGTGCTCGTAGGCGTAGTTGTTGGAGCCCGGGCGGCCGCGCTGCGTGTAGTTCACGCGCACGCTGCGGTCCTTGGGGTTGAAGGCCACGTCCACCGTGCGGTGCTGCTCGTTCTCCGTGGCGTCCTCGGTGTAGCGCGAGGGCCGCAGCGTCTTGGGGTTCAGGTAGCTCACCGCGGTGGCGTCCACCCGGCGCACCTTGGAGAAGAAGGAGTTGGTCTGCACCTTGATCTGCACGGGCAGGGAGTTGTCCTGCTTCTTCTGCACCTGCATGGTCATCTTGCCGGCGGTGGCGCCCATGGCGTCGAGGTCGAACTCGAGCGTCTCGCCCGGAGCGAAGGCCAGAGGGCTGCGCAGGGTGGGCAGGCGCTGCTCGCACCGGGGCACGCCAGCGGCGGGCGGGGTGGGGGCCTGCGCCTGAGCCGGAGCCTTGTGCTCGTCGGGTCCGTCCGCGTCCGGCAACTGAGCCCAGGCAGCGGAGGAGAAGCTGAAGAGAAGGGCTGCGAGGGCTGTGCGCATGACGGTCATCCTTGCACTCCGGGAGAGAGGTCTCCAGGTCACGGTCATTTCGAATGGACGCCCGAACGCTTTGCGTATTCGGACGCCTCCCAGCGCTTTCTCAGCCGCTGGGTCATCTCCCGGCGCACCTGTTCCCACTGCCGGGGATTCGTCTCCACCTCGTAGCCCGAGCGGGCGAGCCGCCGCGCGGCCTCCCGGGCGAAGCTCTGCTCCCCGAGCGTTTCCAGGAGCCGGAGGTACTCGTAGTCCTCGAGCCCGTCGCGGATGTGTTTGAGGCGCAAGGACACCACGGGCTGGTGGCGGGAGAAGCCCGGCCGCTCCGGGGTGGCCGGGTAGAAGAGGGTGCCGTCGCCGTTGCCGCCGAACTCGAAGACGTCCTTCCAGGGGTCCTTCGTGTTGTAGGCGTAGACGGTGTCGAAATAGAGCTCGCCATCCACGCCGGAGAGGAAGGCCAGCGGGCCCATGGCGCGGTTGAGCGGGGCGGGGTGGTCCACCATGTAGGAAGCCCAGCCGCTGTAGGCCTTCTCCGTCGCGGGGTCCTCGGCGGGCCCGCCGGTGCAGCCGTGCGAGTTGCAGCTCTGGTACCACCACACCTTCACGTGGGGATCCAACCGGCCGCGCAGCGTCTGAAGGGAGAGCACGTTGCGGCACGTCTGGGGCCCGGGGCGGGGGAAGAAGCAGTTGAGGGTGGGCGCGAGGATGTCCGCCGAGCCACGCAGCGCGTCATCGAGCGGCGCGGTGACGAGCACCGGCACGTCCTTGCCAGACGAGCGCACCCGGAGCGCCTGGGCGCGCACGAGGGCCACGTCCTCGGGCTTGGGCTCGTCCTTGGCGTAGAAGAAGAGGCGCGTGTGCCAGCCCTTCTCGCGGAAGTGCTCGGCGAAGGCGCGGTAGTACGCGGCCTTCTCCGCGTCGGTGCGGGCCAGCTTGCTGTCGCGCACGTCGGTGGTGGTGAAGCGGGCGCCCGAGGGCAGCACCGTCCCGTCCAGGAAGGGCCCGAGCTCCGCGTCGTACGCGCGGAAGTCCACCACCGGCGTGCCGCCCTCGAAGCGCACGGGCGGCGGCTCCATGCTCATGCCGTGGGCGCTGAGGCGGTGGGACAGCAGCTCGCGCGCGTAGTCGTGCAGCAGCTCACGGGCCTCGGGGGACTCGGGCTTCAACCCGTGTTTCCGGGCGATGCTGTAGAGCGAGATGCCGAAGCTGTTGGGCAGCGACGAGGTGGCCGGCAGGACGAAGGGCTGCACCTCGGCGGTGAAGGGCACGGGCGGGAGCGGCCCGCTCTCGGACTCCAGGCTCAGCGCGCCCTGGTACGTGCCCGGCGCCTGTTTCTCCGGCGCGCACAGCTCCACGTAGAGGACGGTGGGGACGCCCGCGACGCCCGCCGGGGCCTCCACCGGCACGAGCGGATCCGGCCACGGCCCCGTGCCTCCCTGCGAATTGGAGGGCGTCTGGATGTCCAGGAAGGCCTCGCGCCACACCGAGGCCTCCAGCGTCCTGCCTCCGGGCCCGCGCAGCGCCAGCGGCTTCACTTTCAGGCCCGGGACGTCCGGGGGGAGCACCACCTGGGCGGCCTCGCACTCACCGCGCGCGAGGCTCAACCGGGCTTCCTTCTCCCCCTTGAGCGTGACTCCCGGCCGGACCTTCTCCAGCGCGGACACCACCCGAGGCTCCGGCGCCGCGGCCAGCATCCCCGCGAGCACCCATTGCGCCGCCCAACCCGCCCCCGCCCCCATGTCTCCCCCTGTCCGCGGCCACTGAGTGGCGCGCTAGAGTCCGTTGCGTGCCGTCGCCGCCGGTGCCGGCGCGAGGGCCTTGCCCTGCTCGTAGTCCATCAACTCCGCGACGATGGAGCCCAGGGCGAGCTCCGCCTCGATGCGCACCGGGACGCGGCGCCCGTCCGCCGTGAACCAGGCCACCATGTCGCGCTTGGAAGCCAGGTTGCCGGAGAACTCGGTGTACACGCGCATCCGGTACACGTCCTGCTTGCCCAGCGCCGTCGCGAGCGTCTCCCGCGCCTCCACCTTCGCCTTCATCTGGAAGCTCTTCGAGCCGGTGAAGACGGGGTAGCTGTACTCCCTGCCCACCTCGAGCGCGACGTTGCGCAGCGCGAAGGTGGCGCCGGCCACGTCGAGCGTGCCCTCGGGCAGCTCGTGGGTGGACTCGCGGGGCGTCTCGCCCTCCTTCTGCTTCACCACCAGGGCGGATCTGCCGTCCTCGCCCATCTTCACGCGCACGCGGCGGCGCTTGTTGTTCTGGTCCTCGAGCATGTCCGAGCCCAGCACCCGCTGCGTGGTGAAGTCCCAGTAGGAGACGTACTTGTCCTTCACGGGCCAGACGCCGGCCACGGACTCGGACTTCGCCATCGAGACGATGGGCCACACGTCCTTGCCCCACTGCTTCATGGGCGCGCCCACCGTCACCTGCGCCGAGCCCGCCGTCACCCCGAGGTACTGCACGCGGTAGCGCGCCTGCTCACCGGGGCTGAAGGCCGAGCGCGTCTCGCCCTGCGCCAGGGCCGCCCCCGACAGCAGGAGGCCGAACATCCACCCGGTGAACACTCCCTTGTACTGCTCGCGCATCGATGGCTCCTGGCTCGGTACCCCGCGGCCTGGCCAGTGGGCAGGTGCGGAAAGTAGGCAGCCGCGTCCTGGCGCGCCAACTCCACGGCCAGACTGCAACCCCCGGCTGATTCCTCATGGACGATAGGCCGGTGGGCGCATTCAACCGTGGATGGGGCCCGTCATGCCCGCCGGGCGCCAGAACCGGACAGACCCGGCCGGACAGCATGCGGCCAGGCACGGTGCGTCTCCCTGGAGAGGAGGCGCGCCCTTCCCCCCGCGAGGCTGCTAGCCTGGGGATGAACCGGCCGGTGTGTGCCGGAGCCGACACTGGCTCAGGAGGAACGCGATGTCGTTGAACTACTACGAGGACGATGACGACAAGAAGGACTCGGGTTCCAAGGGGGCCCGCAAGGACTTCGACTGCCCCGAGTGCAACGCCAACAATCCGGTCGAGGAGGCGCTCGCGGACGGCCAGGAGGTGCTCTGCAACTATTGCGGCTGCGAGTTCCTCGTGAAGGCCACCGACTCCGGCCGCTTCAAGTTCAAGGAGCTGTGAGCCCCAAGGAAGGGGGCCTCCGTCCGGCTCAGGTGCGCTCGCCGAAGATGGCGGTGCCCACGCGCACCAGGGTGGCCCCTTCCTCGATGGCCCGCTCGAAGTCGTGGGTGGTGCCCATGGACAGGCCCGTCAGCCCGTGCCGCCCGGCCAGCTCGCGCAGCGTGCGGAAGTAGCCGCGTGCCACCTGCTCGTCCTCGGTGGGCGGGGGCAGCGACATGAGGCCCTCCACCCGCAGCCCCGGCAGCGCGCGCACGGACTCCAGGAAGGGCCCCAGCGCGTCCGGCGCCAGCCCGCTCTTGCTGGCCTCGCCGCCCACGTTCACCTCCACGTAGCAGGGGAGGGGCGCGTCCTGCCGGCGGCGCGACAGCTCCTGCGCCACCTCCAGCCTGTCCAGCGCGTGGAAGGAGCGCGCGGCCTTGGCTACGTACTTCACCTTGTTCGTCTGCAGCGGCCCGATGGCGTGCCAGCGCAGGCCCTCCAGGTCCGCCAGCTCCGCGGCCTTGTCCCGCAGCTCCTGCGCGTAGTTCTCCCCGAAGTCCCGCTGCCCCGCCGCATACGCCTCGCGGATGAGGGCCGCCGGCTTCAGCTTGGACACCGCCACCAGGGTGACGCTCCCGGGCTCCCGGCCCGCGCGAGCGCACGCCTTCTCCACCCGGGCCCGCACCTCCGCCAGCCGCTCGGCCACGCCGCTCATGGCTGGCTCCAGGGGAGGGGGACGCCCGCCCGGGCCAGCAACCCGAGCGTCTCGCCCAGGGGCAGGCCGATGACGTTGGTGGGGCTACCTTCGATTCTCTCCACCAGGAACCCTCCCTTGCCCTGGATGGCGTAGCCTCCCGCCTTGTCCAGGGACTCGCCGGTGCTGGCGTACCAGGCGATTTCTTCCGGACTGAGAGACCGGAACGTCACCCGGGTGCGCACCACCAGGGCCTCCTCGCCCGCGGGGCCCGCGAGTGCCACACCCGTCTGGACTTCGTGTATCCTACCTGACAGGCGGGTCATCATTTCCCGGACCTCGGAGGTGTCATGCGGTTTGCCGAGAAGCTCCTCCCCCAGGACGACGGTGGTGTCGGCGGCCAGCACCCAGGCGCCAGGATTTCGATTGGCCACCGTTCTGGCCTTTTCCCGGGCCAGCCGGAGCACGTAGGCTGGTGCCGCCTCTCCCGGGTGGGGGGTTTCGTCGATGTCCGCCGCGGACACCTCGAAGGCCAGTCCAAGCTGGCCGAGCAACTCGCGCCGACGCGGCGAAGCGGACGCGAGAACGAGCCGGGTTTGACCCACTGTTGTGTGCATGTTACGGCTCGCCTCTAGCAGAACTGCGCCCTGGAGTGGACCCTGGATGAACCCCGCGGACCTGCTCGCGGCCATGACGCGCACGGTGGAGCAGTTGGCCGCCTACAACGACATCGCCAAGGCACTGACCTCGACGCTCGAATTGCGCGAGGTCCTGAACTTGATGATGGAGAAGGTGCGCAGCCTGCTGAGGCCTCGCAATTGGTCCCTGCTTTTGCAGGACGAGCGCTCCGGCAAGCTCTATTTCGAGATCGCCGTGGGCGAGGGGGCGGACGTCCTCAAGGGGCTGCAGCTGGCCCCGGGCGAGGGCATCGCCGGCACCGTCTTCTCCACGGGCGCGGCCCGGCTGGTGGAGGACGTGTCGAGGGACCCATCCTTCGCCTCGCGCTTCGATGATGCGTCGGCCTTCCGTACCCGCTCCATCGTGGCGGTGCCGCTCATCGCGCGGGGGAGGGTGCTGGGCGTCATCGAGCTGGTGAACGGGGTGACGGACCGGCCCTTCACCCAGGATGACCTGATGGCGCTCACGGCCATCGCCGACTTCGCGGCCATCGCCATCGAGAACGCGCGCAACTTCCGGCGGGTGCAGGAGCTCACCATCACCGACGAGCACACGGGCGTGTACAACGCCCGGCACCTGCGCGCGCAGCTGGAGCACGAGGTGCGGCGCTCGCAGCGCTTCCACCACCCGGTGTCGCTCATCTTCCTGGACCTGGACCGCTTCAAGTCCATCAACGACGCGCACGGGCACCTGGTGGGCAGCGCGGTGTTGAAGGAGGTGGGCGAGCTGCTCGTCTCGTGCTGCCGGCAGCTGGACTACGTCTTCCGCTACGGCGGGGACGAGTTCGCCCTGCTGCTGGTGGAGACGGGCACGGACGGGGCGGTGACGAGCGCCACGCGCATCCGCGACGCCTTCCGCAACCGCCTCTTCCAGCAGGCCCAGGGGCTGGAGCTGCAGATTACCGCGAGCCTCGGGGTGGCCACCTACCCGGAGCACGCGCTGTCCTCGGTGGACCTGGTGCGCGCGGCGGACTTCGCCATGTACGCCGCCAAGGCCCGCGGCCGCGACGACGTGTGTGTCGCCGTGCCGCACGCGGACATGCCCGGCGGCGTGGCCATGAAGCCCGGCCGCAAGTAGGCGGCCCATGAAGAAGGGGGCGCCCCCCGAAGGGTGACGCCCCCTGGAACCAGCGGGTGACGAGGGGTCAGCGCCCCTCGCGCTGGCTACCCGCCGGCGACCTGGTCGATGACGGTGGAGTTGAGCTGCACCTTGCCGCCCTTCTTGAGCTGCTTGAGGAAGGAGTCGGCCACCTCGTACGCCTTGGCCTGCTGGGCCTGCTTGCGCAGCTCGTCGCGCTTCTCGGCGAACTTCGCGTCATCCGGCAGCTGGCGCTCGGTGACCTGGGCCACCACGTAGCCCTCGCCCACGGCGTAGGCCTGGTCGAGCACCTGCGGGCCCTTGCTGGCGAACACCGCGGTGAGCAGGTCCGGCGCCGGGCCGAGGTGCGGCACGTTGGTGCTGGCGGCGTTGAAGGTGTCCGTCTGCACCGCCTCCGGACGCGTCTCCGTCTCGAAGCGCAGCAGCGCCGGCTGCTCCTTCTCGGGCGGGAAGAGCGCGGTGAGCGTCTTGCCACCCTTCTTCACCTCGGCCAGCGCCTTCTGCGCCTCGGCCTGGGCGAGCGCCTTGGCCTTCTCGCGCTTGTAGAGCGTGGTGGCGATCTCGTCCTGCACCTCCTCCAGCTTCTTGTCCTGGGCCGGCTTCTTGTCCTCCACCTTCACCAGGTGGATGCCGAACTGCGTCTCGATGGGCTGCGTCACCTTGCCCGCCTCGAGCGCGAAGGCCGCGTTGGCCAGCGCCGGGTCCCAGCTGCCGCGCTCCACCCAGCCCAGGTCCCCGCCCTTGGCCTTGGTGCCCGGGTCGTCGCTGCTGGCGCTCGCCACCTGGGCGAAGTCCTTGCCGCCCTCGAGCTCCTTGAGGAGCGACTGGGCGCGCGCCATCGCCTGGGCCTTCTGCTCCGGCGTGGCGTTGGGGGCCAGCTTCACCAGAATCTGCCGCGCGTGGACGCGCTCGGGCTGCTGGTACACGAAGCGGTTGGCCTCGTAGTAGTCCTTGAGCTCCTTCTCATGCGTCTGGCGGAAGGAGGCCAGGTCCGCGGAGGTCGGGGCCGGCACCTTGTCGGCGTACATGGTGGGCAGGAAGCGGGCGAACACGATGCGCGCCTGGTTGCCCTCCTTCTCGAAGCGGGTGCGCACCTCGTCGTCGGAGACGACGGCGCCGCTCTGCACCAGCTCGAGCATCTTCTGCGCCGTCAGGCGCTTGCGGATGTCCTCCTCGTAGTCCGCGGGCGTCTGGCGGAAGTAGTCGCGCAGCACCTGCTGGTAGGTGGGGTAGTCGAACTGGCCGTCCTTCTGGAACTCGGGGCTGCGCTCGAGGATCTTCAAAATCTCCTCGTCCGAGGCCCGGACCCCATGGCGCTCGCCGGCCTGGGCCAGCAGCTCCGTGTTCACCATGCGCTCGAGCACCTGGTTGGGCAGGCCGAACTGGCGGGCGACCGCCTCGGTGACGGGGCTGCCCTGCTGGCGCAGGTACTGGAGCTGGCTCGTGTACTCGCGGCGGAACTCCAGGACGGGAATCTCCTTCCCGTTGACCACCGCGGCGGCCGAGTGGGTGACGGGGCCTCCCGCCCCGGCCCGGTTCGCCCGGCCGAAGCCCGAGCTACCAGGACCAAACTCCAGAACGAACACCACCGCGATCGCGATGATGATGAGGGTGACGACGACCTTCCGCGGCTCGAGCGTGTCCTTCATGTTGCCGTGACCGTTTCCATGCCTTGAAACGCGTCAGTCCCCCCGGTGGAAGGATTCTCGACGCGCGTGTGTTGGGTGCCCGGTCGGATGGTGGACGTTGAAACGCCACCCTCCGTGAAGACCTTGACTGCCTAGAGCAACACCCCAGAAAATGCAAGCGATTCAGAGTAGTTAGCGAGCCCCCCCGTCACTTCCGCCGCTCCCTCTCTCCCACACGGACCTTCACGAAGTGCTGTCGCTCCTCAAGCGCTACCGTACGCTGCTCACCGTGGGCCTGCTCCTGCTCTACCCGTTCGGGGCCTTCCTGACGACGGGGAGGCGGGGCCGGGACCCCAATTTCGTGGACCGGGTGGTCATTGGCTTGACCGCCCCATTGCAGCGCGGGCTCATCGCCGTCATCGACGGGGCGAAGTCCGCGGTGTTCGGCTACATCGACCTGCGCGAGGTGCGTCAGGAGAACGAGCAGATGCGCGCGGAGAACCTGCAGCTGCGCTCGGCCGTGCAGGTGCTCGGCGAGACGCGGGCGGAGAACGAGCGGCTGCGAGGCCTGCTCGCCTACGCCGAAGCGGTGCCGGGGCCGGAGATCGCCGCGCGCGTCATCGGGGTGAACCCGGTGGCCAAGCTGCTCTCGGTGCGAATCAACCGGGGCGAGTCGGACGGGGTGTACCGCGGCATGTCCGTGGTGACGCCGGACGGGATTGTGGGCCAGGTGGTGCGCACCACGGGCGGGTGGGCGGACGTGGCGCTGGTGACGGACGCGCAGAGCCGCGTGGGTGTGCGGGTGCAGCGCTCGCGGGCGCGGGGCACGGCGGCCGGCCAGGGCAAGGGCCCGCTGCGGTTGGAGAACACGCTGCGCACCGAGGACATCCAGGAGGGCGATGCCATCATCACCTCCGGCACGGACGGCGTGTACCCGCCGGGGCTGGTGGTGGGGAAGGTGACGCACCTGGAGAAGACGGAGCACGGCATGTTCCTGGGTGGAAACATCGAGCCCGCGGTGGACACCACGCGGCTGGAGGAGGTGCTGGTGCGAGGCAGTCCCTTTGGTGCCCTGGTGCAGGGGCCCGCCGCCGGCGGTGCCGGAGGTGAGCGCTGATGAAGTTCCTGGTCACCATCGCCCTGGCGCTCCTGCTGCTCACCCTCGAGTCGGTGCTGGTGCAGCAGCTGGGCCTGGCCATCAGCCGCATCGACGTGACGGTGGTGCTCGTGGCCTTCCTGGCCCTGCGCGCCAGCATGCAGGAAGGGGCCTGGTCCTCCTTCGCGGTGGGCTACCTGCTCGACTTGATGAGCGGGCAGCCCACGGGCCTCTTCACCTTCCTGGCCGTCTTCACCTTCCTGGTGGGCAAGCTGGTGGTGAAGCTGGTGGACGTGCGCGGGCGCGCGGCCTTCGTCCTCTTCGCCATGGGCGCGGACGTGGGCCACGGCATGCTCGCGGGCTTCTTCACCTGGCTCACCACGAAGGCGGGCGAAGGCCCGGCCCTCGGGGTGCTGCCCGGGCTGCCGCTGCAGGTGATGCTCACCGGCGTGGCGGCCGCGCTCCTCTATCCCTTGCTGCGGCGCTTCGAGGTGTCGCAGGACCGTAACTCTTCCGCGGGGTTGCTGCGTTGACGCCTCCAACGCTGTCCGAGACGACTCCTGGGCGCGATCTCAAGCGCCGTTTCGTGTGGGTGGGCCTGGCCATGGTGGCCGGGCTGGTGGCGCTCTCCATCCAGCTCTACCGCCTTCAAATCACCCAGGGAGATGAGTACGTCGCCAAGAGCGTGGCGAACTTCGTGAAGGAGGTGCGCCTGCGCGCCGACCGCGGCCTCATCAAGGACCGGCGCGGCACCATCCTCGTGGACAGCCGTCCGTCCTTCGACGCCTTCATCATCCCGGCCTTCTGCACCAACTGCGCCGAGGAGGTGCTGCCGCGCCTGGGCGAGCTGCTCGGCTGGGACGAGGCCACGCGCAAGAAGATGGAGGACCAGGTGCGCGCGGCCCGCCGCACGGCGCCCTTCCAGCCGTTGCCGGTGCGCATCGACCTGGCGCGGGACGAGTACGACCGCATCAACGCCCGCCGCGACATGCTGGACGGCGTGGAAGTGGTGCCCGTGCCGCACCGCAACTACCGCACCGGGAGCGTGCTCTCGCACGTGCTCGGCTACATGAACGAAATCACCACGGACGAGCTCGAGAAGCTCAACTCCGAGGGCGGCCGCTACGCGCTGGGCGACTACGTGGGCCGGCGCGGCCTGGAGCGCTACTTCGAGACCACCGTGCGTGGCACGGACGGGGTGCGCAAGGAAGTCGTCAACGCGCGCGGCAAAATCATCGAGGAGTTCAGCGACAAGCTGGGCAAGGACGCGGTGGTGCCGTCGCGGCCGGGCAACAACCTGGTGCTCTCCATCGACATGCGTCTGCAGGAGGAGGCCGAGCGCTCCTTCCCGGGCGCGGCCGGCGCGGTGGTCGTCGTCGACGTGAAGACGGGCTTCATCCGCGCGGTGGTGTCGCGCCCGGGGTTCGATCCCAACCTGCTCACCGGCCGCATCACCCCCGCGCAGATGGCCTCGCTGGCCAAGGATCCGCTCCAGCCGATGATCAACCGCGTCTCCGCCGACCACTTCAGCCCGGGCTCCACCTTCAAGGTGATTACCGCGCTGGCGGCCTACAAGTCGGGCCTCTTCCGGCCGGAGACGGTGGTGAACTGCCCCGGGGGCTACCGGCTCGGCGCGCGCACCTGGCGCTGCCACAAGGACAGCGGCCACGGGCCGGTGAACGGCAAGCAGGCGCTGCAGTACTCGTGCGACACCTGGTTCTTCAAGGTGGCCGATACCATCGGGTTGGATCCCATCGCCGAGATGGGCAAGGCGCTCGGCCTGGGGGCTCCCACGGGCATCGGCGTGCTCGCCGAGGTGCCGGGCATCATGCCCAGCAGCGAGTACCACAACAAGGTCTCCCCGGGCGGCTACACCAAGGGCATGGCGCTCAACAGCGCCATCGGCCAGGGCGATGACAACGTGACGCCGCTGCAGCTGGCCCTGGTGTACGCGACCATCGGCAACGGCGGCTCGCTGCTCCGGCCGCAGCTCGTCGAGCGCGTCGAGGGTCTGGACGGCGAGGTCATCCGCGACTTCGAGCCGGCGGTGGTGAACAAGATCCAAATCCCCGAGGTGCACCGCAAGGCGGTGATGGAGGGGCTGGTCGCCACGGCGATGGAGCCGGGAGGGACGGCCTACCGGGCCATGGTGCAGTCGGGCGTCAAGGATCTCGGCATCAACGTGGCGGCGAAGACGGGCACCGCGCAGGTGGTGACGATCGGCACGGTGCGTCTCAAGGCGGAGCAGATGGACTTCTTCCAGCGCGACAACGCGTGGTTCGCCGCGCTCGCGCCCGCGGAGGATCCGGAGATCGCCGTGGTCGTCCTCAACGAGCACGGCGGCCACGGTGGCTCGGACGCCGGCCCCACGGGCATGGCGGTCATCAAGAAGTACTTCGAGCTGAAGAAGCAGGACGCGGAGAACCCGCCGCCGCGTCAGAACACCCCCTACGTCTCGACGCTGCCCAACGCGCCGGGCCTGGATGACGTCGCGCTCACCCGGGGTGGGGTGGCTGGAGGAAACGATGCAACTGCGGATTGAGCGTCGAATGGTTCCCCACATCCCGTGGGGGCTCATCTTCAGCGTGCTCGCGGTGTGCGGGCTGGGCATCTTCAACCTGGCCTCGGCCTCGCGCGCCCAGGCCTCGCCCGTGTGGACCAGCCAGGCCATCTACCTGGGCATCAGCCTGCTGGCCGGGCTCGTCGTGTGCCTGGTGGACTACCGCGTCCTGCACCGCATGGCGGTGCCCATCTACGTGCTCAACATCGTGGCGCTGCTCGCGCTGCGCGTCCTGGGCCACAAGGCCAAGGGCGCCGAGAGCTGGTTCGTCGTGGGCCCCATCCGCATCCAGCCCGCCGAGTTCATGAAGATCGGCGTGCTGCTCATGCTCGCCAAGGTCTACCACGACGACTTCAAGCCCGGAGACGGCTCCTACGGCCTCAAGCGCCTGGTGAAGCCCGTGACGGTGGTGATGGTGCCCTTCGTGCTGGTGCTCGTGCAGCCGGACCTGGGCACCGCGCTGATGATCTTCCTGTCCTCGCTCACCGTCATCCTCTTCGGCAAGGTGCGCTGGTACCTCGTGGCGGTGATGGTGGCCGGCCTCCTCGCCGGGGCCATCGTCATCTGGAACGACTACGTGCGCGAGCAGCCCGAGCCCCGCACCACGCTCGTGCGCCACCTGCTCAAGGAGCACCAGAGCAAGCGCATCTCCGGGTGGTTGGACCCGGAGTCGGACCTGCGCGGCAGCGGCTACCACGCGGCCCAGTCGAAGATCGCCGTGGGCTCCGGGGGCCTGTATGGCAAGGGGTGGAAGGAGGGGACCCAGACGGGCCTGTCCTTCCTCCCCGAGCAGCACACGGACTTCATCTTCTCCGTGTGGGCCGAGGAGCACGGCTATCTCAAGTGCGTCTTCCTGCTGATTCTCTACGGGCTCGTCTTCACCCTGGGCCTGGGGGTGGGCTTCAACGCCCGGGACAGGTTCGGCGCCTTCGTGGCCGTGGGCGTGGTGTCGATGATCTTCTGGCAGGTGTTCGAGAACATCGGCATGGTCATCGGCCTGCTCCCGGTGACGGGCATCACCCTGCCGCTGCTCAGCTACGGCGGCTCCTCGCTCGTCAGCGTCATGCTCAGCATCGGTCTGCTGGTGAACATCAGCATGCGCCGGCACATGTTCTGAGGTTCTCAGAAACAGAGACTCGCGAAACCAGACAGTGAGAAAGATGGGCCTGACGGTTCTAGCTGTTTTCCACGTCTTTCCCTGTCTGGTTTTGATGTATGTTCTCCGTAGTGAAGGTGTGCGCGGGTCCGACTACCCCCGGTTGGACATCCCCCTGACGCCCCTTTCGGAGGACGCAAATGACAGCGCTTCGCTTCCGCGCGTTGTGGCTGGTGTGTCTGTTGGCCTTCCCCCTGGCCGCCAACGCCACCGACGTCCGTTTCGAGCAGGGCTCTCTCATCATCCCGATGCAGAAGGCCTACCAGTCGCAGTGTGGAGTGACGGCGGCCTACGGGCTCGTCTACCGCCTGCTGCAGCAGGGCGTGACGGTGTACTGGGCGGTGCAGCCCAACAAGTCGAGCCACCACCGGTGCAAGAACGATCCGGCGGCCACGGGCACCTCCATCGACGGCTGTGACATGCAGGTGGCCAAGGACACCGGCCGTCCCGTGTCGCTGCTGAAGAACGCCACCGGCGTCTTCAAGGACGACTTCGACACCTTCGACACCAGCGCCAACCCGAACAGCACGGGCGAGCGCGCCTTCAAGGTGGACGTGAACCGGAAGCTCCTGCGCTACATGGGCGGGCCCTTCATCATCGACGCCACCGACGCGGCCAAGGCGGTGGACCTCATCAAGAACCACGCCGACTTCGCGCTCTTCCGTGGCCCGGAGGGCGCCGTCGATTGCGCCCCGGGCTCGGCCTTCAACGTCCGGGTGCACCGGGTCAACAACGCCTTCGTCGGCCCCGTGGCCCGCATCATGAACGAGGTGCCCCCGCCCATCGCGCTCGTGAAGGGACGCAACACCACCAACGCGGGCTCGGTGGAGATCCTCCGCCAGTACCTCACCAACGCCGGCCTGAACTTCACCGGCGCCGAGGGCACCTTCACCAACCACGGGAAGATCTTCGACGTGTTGGATCAGGACACGGACCTGATCTCCACCGGCACCTATCCCAAGGGCAAGCTCAACTACGCGCCCGACTCGAGCACGCCGAACAAGACCTACTACAAGGTGATGTGGTCCCCGCACTGGGAGGGCGACACGTCCACGACGCAGAAGCAGACCAACCTCAAGTCGGCCCTGTCGAACATCTCCCACTTCGTGGACCTGGGGAACAGCATCTTCAACGAGTGCGCGTCCATCGCCACGTACGAGGACAGCTTCAAGCCGGACGACAAGACGCGCGACGTCTACGCCGACAACGGGCCCACCCAGTTCATGTCCACCACCGACCCGGCCCAGCCGGGCGTGGGCCTGCAGACGATGACGACCAATGAGCTCGTCGGCAACAACGGCTTCGTGCCCAACGGACAGGACTGCTCGGATCCGGGGCGCTCGGGCGACTGCTACGTCTTCAACAACTACGCGGACCTCTTCAGCCAGAAGGGCGACTTCGAGTTCTCCGTCACCTTCGGCGCCGTCGAGGGCTTCCGGCCGCGCAAGCTCCAGAGCTACGGGCCCGGCACCTTGCGGATGATTTCGACGAAGTCGGGCACCGCCGCCAAGGACGGGTGGGACCTCTACATCTCGCGGCCCAAGGACAACAACCGCCAGAAGGGCAACGTGCTCTACCTGGCCGGCCACAGCCTGGCGGCCTCGGCCGCGGGTAACCGCATCGTGCTCAACACGCTGCTCAACCTGGCCTACAAGCCCCAGTCGCTGGAGACGAGCCGCTCCGAGCCGGTGGCCGACGTCACCTACAAGTCCGATGGCAGCGTGGACCAGATGCACGTGCTGTCGGGCACGTACCTGTACACGCCGCCCCAGGCGCTCTTCCCCGAGCGCATCAACTTCATGTCGGACCAGAACGCGATCATGTCCAGCAAGGCCGCGGACTGGGTGTTCCCCTATATCGAGGGCCGGTTCCGCTCGCTGCTGGCCAGCGGCATCGACACCAGCCGCCAGGGCTTCAACAAGAACGCCGAGTGGGAGGCCACCGAGCGCATGCCCCAGCCGGGCAGCCGGACCCTCTTCACCGTGCTGGGCTCGAACCAGGAGGGGCTCAAGCGCGTGCCCTTCAGCCTCGAGCAGCTCGGCACCCGCTGCGTGGATGCGCCCTCGACCGGGAAGATCGACGGGGTGTGTGACCTGCAGGAGGCCCTCACGCTGGATCGCAACGCCGCCGGCTCGAGCTGGTTGGACCTGGACGGCAATGGCCGCATCGACATCACGGTGCCGACCGCGAAGCTCTCCGAGCTCAACCACGTGAGCCAGCACTTCGTGCAGCGGGTGCGCGGCTTCTGCGTGGCGCACGACACCACCGACAGCACCCCGGTGGACACGATGACGCCCACCGTCTCCGACTGCGACAACCGCCAGTTCGGCGAGGTCCGCGCGACGCTCGGCGGCCTGGACCACGCGAGCTCCGCGGTGGTGGGCCCCAGCGACTACATCAAGGCCCCGCGCCCGGAGGTCATCTACATCGGCGGGCTCGACGGCCAGCTCCACGCGCTCTACCTGCGCGGCACGCAGCCCAACTTCAGCCCGCCGCTGCCCGGCACCGAGCTGTGGGCCTTCATCCCCAAGGGGCAGCTGTCGCGCCTGCGCACCAACAACGCCCGGGTGGATGTGTCGCCCGTGGTGACCGACGTGTACGTCGACTACGCGGACAAGGACGACGATGGCGTGCTCTCCCCGAACGAGCGCAACACCGGCCTCTACCGCTGGCGCACGGTGCTCATCTCCGGCTCGGGCCGGCTGGGCGGGGAGATGTTCGCGCTGGACGTGACCAACCCGCTCAAGCCCGTCGTGCTGTGGGACGTGACGGCGAGCGTGGACAACACCGATGACCCCGTCCGCACGAACAACACGGCCCCGCTGTGGTCGGATCGCACGGGCGTGCCCGCTCCAGACTACAAGGACCTGTCCTCGGCGGTGCACACGGGCCCGTACAACTACACGGACCTCGGGGACTCGCTGGACATGAACCTGGTGCCGGTGCGCCGGGGCAACCGTCCCAGCTTCCAGGTCATCGTCTCCACCAACGGCGCGAGGACGGGGGCGCAGCAGCTGCAGGTGTTCGCGCTCGACGCGGGCACGGGCAAGAAGCTGTGGCAGTGGGAGCGGCCCTACGGCGCCCTGACGTCCAACTCCGTGCCGGGCGGCACCTCCACGCTGGACGTGGACGGGGACGGCAGCATGGACCGCGTGTACGTGGGCGACATGGAGGGCCGGCTCTGGGAGCTGTCCATCCTCACCGGCGTCAACCTCAACTACTTCGACAGCGTGTCCGGCGGCCCGGTCAGCTACCCCCTGTTCGCCACCGAGAACGGCCTGCACCCCATCAGCACCGTGCCCGCCATCATGCGGCTGCCGTACAACCTGGACTCGGGGCCCTTCTCCACGCTGGGCGTGGGCAAGGCGGCCGCTGGCAAGCTGGCGCTCGTCTTCGGCACCGCGGGTCCGGACTGGGTGCTCGCGCGCAACTCCGTCACCAAGGGCCGCGTGTACGTGGTGGCCTCCAGCCCCGAGGACCTGCGCATCCGCGATCAGCTCTCCTATGACAAGGTGAACCAGGTCCTCTCCGACCTGGTGGGCTTCATGTCCCAGCGCGGTACCGCGAAGCCGGGCGCGGCCCTCTTCACGGAGCTGGCGGAGAAGGAGCGCGCCGTGGGCTCGCCCAAGCTCGTCGGCAGCAAGATCGTCCTCACCACCGCCTATGGCACCACCGAGTCGGATCCCTTCAGCTCGGACATGCAGGGGCGCACCCACGTGTTGGATCTGAGCCAGACGGCGGGGGACAAGGTGGTGAGCGAGAGCGGCAAGGCGGCCGCCGGCGGGCTCGTGCTGCCGGATGGCTCCATCATCACCCAGAGCATGGTGGGCCTGCAGAGGACGCCTCCGGCCGCGCTCGGGGGCGCCGTGCCCACGACGGGCCTCGCGGGCAGGCGGACCCAGGCACGGGTCGGCTCGTGGTTGGATCTGGGCCGTGCCCTCGCGGAGTAGGTGGACCATGCGCGCACGGAGACACGCTCGCGGGTTCTCGCTGATCGAGGCCATGGTGGCCATGGGGCTCGTGGCGGTGGCGGCGTTGGCACTGGTGTCCGCCAACACGCTCGCCGCCCGGTCCACCAGCGCCTCCTACCGTCACTACGTGGCCATGCGTCTGGCGCAGCAGCGGCTGGACGGGCTGACGCTCGGAGAGCAGAAGCTGAAGCTGAAAGCGGCCGCGGCCGGGGCGAGCTTCGTCCCCGATGGGACGCCCGAGGACTGCCGGGAGATTTTCGGCTCCGCGGTGTCGGGCCCGGTGGCGGAGCTGTGCAGCGGAGTGAATCCGGAGCTGGTGGGCTGGGTGGATGTCTACGGACGCCCGTGCAGGCGCACC
Organism: Archangium sp.; assembly: GCF_045802675.1. GTDB lineage: Bacteria > Myxococcota > Myxococcia > Myxococcales > Myxococcaceae > Archangium. Next base: position 72,371 of record NZ_JBJMQO010000046.1, read on the forward strand.
GGTACGGCCGCCGAGGGCTACCACGCCACCTGCCAGTACCGGCGCTACGTGCATTACCAACAGGTGTCCTCCACGGGCGCGCAGGGGGACCTCTGGCGGATCTTCGTCGCGGTCAGCCACGCGCCAGATGGCGGGTGCCGCGACTTCAACGAGGGTGATTCCCAATGTGCCGTCACCAGTGCCGTCCTGACTCGCTAGGGGCCGCCCACGGGCGGAGCTTGGAGCGCGGGCTCACGCTGGTCGAGCTGATGATCGGCACGGCGCTCGGGCTGGTGATGCTCGCGGCGGCCGCCGCGGTGTTGCTGGCGGCCGGGCGCATGCAGCGCAACCAGCAGTTGCTGTCGGATGCCAACGAGGAGGCCCGCACGGCGCTGCGCGTGGTGGCCCGCTCCATGTCCGCCGCGGGCGCGGGTGGGGGCGTCTACAGCTACCTGGACAGCACGCTGGGGCGGCAGCAGCGTCCGGCCCTGTTCTTCGCCAACGGCACCGCGGCGCTCCATGCGCCGTCCATGCCGCAGCAGCCCGACACGCTCACGCTGGTGCGCTACGCCGCGGATCGGCGCAGCGTGCTGTTGGCGCCCCTGTCGGGCACCAACGTGGTGAGCGTGGCGCCGGATGCGCGCCAGCCGACGACGCCCGGCGTGGTGCCCGAGGTCTTCCAGAACGGGGAGGCCGCGATCATCACCAACTTCCAGCGGGCCATGCTCGTCACCATCAAGGCCAAGGCCATCAACGCGGCCCTGCGGACGGTGGACCTGACGGTGAACGAGAGCGATCCCTCGGCCCTGCAGGACGGGCAGATCCCCATCGAGCCCGGGGCCACCGTGTTCCCGGTCCGCGTCGTCCGCTACTCCGTGAGGTACGTGGCCGCGGCCGGGAAGGAGCCGGAGCGGGCCGACCTGGTGGAGGAGCAGTTGGACCCGCGCACGTTCGCGCCCTTCAGTCCGCCGCTCGTGACGGTGCTGGCGCGCAACGTCGAGGACTTCCAGGTGCAGTGGGGCTACGACCGCAACGACGACGGCGTGGCGGACGACTCCGGCTCCGGGGCCTACACCGACGTGGGGCCGACCAACGCGTCAATGGACCCAGGGCTCACCTTCGCCCGCATCAGCCTGTCGGCGCGCACGAGCACCACGCTGGTGTCCGACAAGGGCGAGCTCGTCGCGAAGGAAGACACCCCCTTCGAGCGGGGAATCGATCTCGGGAGCGCGGCGAGCCGCCCGCCTTCCAGTGGCTACCGCCGCCGAGTCATCAGCACCGTGGTGCTGCTCAAGAACCTCGTGGCCCCGCGCATCTGAGGGCAGGAGACGCATGACATGAAGTCCCGAGCCCGAGCCCCGCGGGGTTCAACCCTCCTGACGTCCCTGGCCGTGACGTTGCTGCTCGCCCTCATCATCTTCGGCGTGCTCGCGTACACGGGCGCCGAGCGCGAGCGCAGTGGCCGCTCCGTGCGCGACATCGACGCGCAGTCCTGCGCCGAGTCCGCCGCCCAGTGGGGCCGCAAGTACTACGGCGACAACTACGCCCGGTGGAACGACATGCTCAAGCCGAACTCCGGTTACAGCAACCCGGAGTCGACGGACCCCTCCAACTGGGGCGATGGCTCCTTCGGGCGCATCGATGGACACGCCGTGGATGCCAGTCACCCGCCGGACTTCCGCGTCACCCTCTCCGACAACATCGACGAATTCTTCCCGGCGACGCCCGACTCCACCACGGACAATGACCTCCAGGTGGTGCTCCGCGCGGAGTGCCTCGTGGGCCGGCTGGCGCTCTCGAGGTCGGAGCTGGTGGAGGAGACGCGCGTGCCCACCACGGACCCCTACCAGTGGCGCGGCCAGGTGCTCTCCGAGACGAGCCAGACGCGGCGCAACAAGGTGATGGAAGTGGTTCTCATCCACGTCCCGGGCAACGAGTACCGCGGGCAGCGGGGTGGGGGGACCACCGGGGACCAGAACGTGTCGTTGGTGCACTGAGGTGCACCGAGGCGCCCTCGAGCGGCGGGCTCAGAGCGCGCGGCCGCCGAGGATGAGGGTGACGACGGTGAAGTAGATGACCACGCCGGTGACGTCCACCAGCGTGGCCACGAAGGGCGCCGAGGCGGTGGCGGGATCCAACCCGAGCCGCCGCAGCAGGAAGGGCAGCATCGAGCCGCACAGCGTGCCGAACGTCACCACGCCCACCACGCTCAACCCCACGGCCACGCCCACCCAGGCGTAGTGGGGGCCGTAGAGCACCTCGTGCTGCGGCCACATGAGGATGCGGAAGAAGCCCAGCAGCCCGAGGAAGACGCCCAGGGCCAGGCCGCTGATCACCTCGCGCGCGGCCACCTTCCACCAGTCATTGAGCGTCACGTCGCGCACGGCCAGCGCGCGGATGATGAGCGAGGTGGCCTGCGAGCCCGAGTTGCCTCCCGACGAGATGATGAGGGGCACGAAGGCGCTGAGGAACACCGCCTGCGCGATGGCGTCCTGGTAGTAGGCCATGGCCGTGGCGGTGAACATCTGCCCCACGAAGAGCACCGTCAGCCAGCCCACGCGCTTGCGCAGCATCTCGACGATGCCGCTGTCCAGGTAGGGCGCCTCCAGGGCCTCCATACCGCCGATGCGCTGGATGTCCTCGGTGGCCTCCTCCTCGGCGGCGTCCAGCACGTCGTCCACCGTGATGATGCCCACCAGCACGCCCTGCGAGTCCGTCACCGGCAGCGCCACCCGGTCGTACTTCTCGAACATGCTGATGAACTCCTCGCGGTCCGCCGTGGCCGGGATGCTCACCAGCTGCCTGTCGTGGATGTCCGTCACCGGCGTGTTCGGGCCCGCCAGCACCAGCGAGGCCAGCCGCAAGTCGTCCAGCAGCCGCCCCTTCTCGTCCACGATGTAGAGCACGTGCAGCGTCTCGCGGCCCTGCCCGTGCGCGCGCACGTACTCGAGCGCCTCTCCCGCCTTCAGGTTGCCCGGGATGGTGAGGTACTCCGGCGTCATGTACCGGCCGGCGCTCTTCTCCGGGTAGCCCAGCAGGTTGCGGGCCACCTTCAGCTCCCCCGGTGACAGCGAGGTGAGCAGCCGCTTCGTCACCTCGGCCGGCAGCTCCTCGAGCAGGCGGGTCCGGTCGTCCGGTGCCATCTCGTCCAGCAGGTTCTTGAGCTGCTCCTTGCCCAGCGTCCCGAGCAGCTCCGTCTGCTGGTGCGGGGGGAGGTACTCGAAGACGAGCGCCGCCGTGTCGCGCGGCAGCAGCCGGAAGATGATGCCGCTCTCGTCCGCCGGCAGGTCCTCGATGACCTCGGCCATGTCCGCCGGGTCCATGTCCGAGAAGGCATCTCGCAGGGAGTTCCAGTCCTTGGCGGCGATGAGCGCGTCGAACTCGGGCTTCAGGAGGTTTCCCAGCATGCGATCTCCGCGCGCGGACGAGGGCGGGCATGGTGTATGAAACACGCAGGTTGGGGTATGGAAATCTGTCCGTTCCCCCGGAGGACAAGATGGACAGGAAGGGCTCCCGCAAGAAGGCATCCGGCCAGCCGGAGGACACCGAGGTCACGGAGGCAGCCCCTCCAGCGGCCCCCCAGACGGAGGTGGCCCCGCGGGCCCCGGCGCCCACGCGCGCCTCGGCTCCGGCTCCGGCCCCTCGTCCCGAGCCGGCCCGCCCGGTTCCTCCCGCCGCGCCCGCCGCGCGCGTGGATCCCTTCCGTCGTGGCACGGCCCCCGCCGCCCCGCCCCCGAGGCCCGGGTTTCCCGCCCGTCCCGCGGCGTCCCCGTCTCCGTCCCCGGCGCGCAGCAGCTTCTTCTCGCCCGTCATCGAGCCGGGGGGCGAGGACGAGCTGGAGCACCGCCACTTCCCGCGCGCGCGGCTCGCCACGAGCTTCGAGGTGTGGATCGACGATGGCGGGGGCGAGCGGCGCTTCACCGCCACCCTGCGCTCGGGCAACGTGAGCGTGGGCGGGGCGTTCCTGGAGAGCACCTTCTTCCTCCCCATGGACACGGAGCTCCGGGTGCGCTTCTCGCTGGAGCCCGGCGCGGCGCCCGTGGAGGCCCGTGCCCGCATCGTGCGCGAGCAGCGTCCGCGCCGCGAGGACGAGGCCACCGGCTTCGGCATCCGCTTCGAGGAGTTCTACGGACAGACGGAGGTGTCGCTGGCGCGCCTCTTCCTGGACACGCGGCTGCGCACCTTCGCCGAGGAGTACCTGCGCTCCAACCGCGCCCGCGGGCTGCCCAACGAGCTGGAGCGGGTGGTGGACGCGCTCGCGGCCTGGGAGCTGCTCAAGGCCAACAACCCCACGGACAGCTGGCGGGGCGAGTAGACGACGCACCGCGACAACGTCCCCGCGCGGAAGCCCGGACAGGGGCCCTCCGCGCGGGAGATGCAACGGCTCAGAGGGCCTTCTGCAGCGCGGCCTCGAGCTTCGACTTGGGCACCGCGCCGACGATCTGCTCCACCACCTTGCCGCCCTTGAAGACGAGCAGGGTGGGGATGGAACGGATGCCGTACTGCTGCGGGGTGTCCTGGTTGTCGTCGATGTTGATCTTCGCCACCTTCACCTTGCCCTTGTACTGGGTGGCCAGCTCCTCGACGGCGGGGGCAATGGCCCGGCACGGGGCGCACCACGTGGCCCAGAAGTCCACCAGCACGGGCTGGTCGGACTGAAGCACTTCCTTCGCGAAATCCCCATCCCCGATGTTCATCACGTCAGCGCCTGCCATGGTGTCTCCTCCGGCGTGCAGGTAAGCAAGGAGGCGCGTGCTCTAGTACGCGTCCGCCAGCCCTGCAAGGACGGGATTCTTCCCGCCCCTCTGCTTGCTTAGATGCGGACGGGGCGGGTAGGTCGCAACCGGTTGTTCTGGATTGATAGATGGCGCTTCGGCCCGGAGCGCGGAGGTGTAAGCTAGCGCCGTGATGAGGCTCTTCCTTCCCCAGGCCCAGCTCGAGGAGTGGGCACTGGAGGACAAAGCGGACGTGAAGGACGGGGTACTGGTGGTGACCGGTGAGGAAGGCGTGTACCCGGTCACACCCGCCGTGCATATCGTGCAGCTCGTCACCGGCGAGGATGCCAATGGGCTGGTCACCAAGGTGAAGACCGAGGATCAGCTCAAGTCCCTGGGGGCCGAGCAGATGGCCGACTCAGTGTTGCTCGGGGACACGGCGTACGAGGTGGTCCCCGGTTATGTGGCCGAGGTTCCCTCTCCCTCGGATGCTTCCTCAGCGGACGGCAAGACGGGCTCCGAGGCGGATCTCCTCGCCGCCTTCTTCCTGAACAAAATGGGCTGACCCCTCGGCCTGTTGGGTTGTTTCTCCATGAATCACGCGCTGGTCTCGCTCGCCTGCCACGCCTATGTCGTCGCGGCGTTGGTCTATCTGGCCTACCTCGTCCGACAGGTGGACCCACTCGCCACCGCGGGGCGGCTGCTCGTGGGCACGGGCCTGGCCCTGCACGGGGTGGCCCTCTTCGGGCTCTTCGGGGCCCAGGGCGGCGGTCCCGTGGGCGTGGCCCAGGGCTTCTCCACCTTCGCCTTCCTGCTGCTGGCCATCTTCCTGGTGGTGGACGTGCGCTACCGCAAGCCGGTGATTGGCGCCTTCATCACCCCGCTGGCGGTGGCGGTGCTGCTGCCGGGCCTGCTGCTGGACGGGGGCGGGCAGGTGCTGCACCCGGCCATCCGCCAGCCCCTGTTGCCGGTGCACATCACCATCGCCCTGTTGGGCGTGGCCGCCTCGGCGGTGGCCGCGGGCGTGGCGGGGATGTACCTGTTGATGGAGCGGCAGGTGAAGGGCAAGCGCTTCGGCCTGCTCTTCTCGCGCCTGCCCTCGCTGGAGTTCCTCGACACCCTCAACCGCCAGCTCGTGGTGGTGGGCTTCATCGCGCTGTCGGTGACGCTCGTCACCGGGGCCTTCTTCTCCAGCGCGGCGCCGGGCTTCTTCTGGGCCTGGCAGTCCAAGCAGATCGCCACGCTGGTGGCCTGGGGTGTCTTCGCCGCGCTCGTCAGCGCCCGCTCCTTCGGCGGGTGGCGGGGCCGGCGTGTCGCGCTGTTGACCATGACGGGGTTCGGGTTGCTGCTGGTGTGCTTCCTCTCGTCGTATGACTTCTCCCACGTCGGCGGGGGGTGGCGCTAACCATGGAGTTCCTGTGCATTGGCCTGTCGCACCGGACCGCGCCACTGTCCGTGCGTGAGCGGCTCGCGCTGCCCGAGCCACGTCAGGTGGAGCTGCTGCAGCAGCTGGCCCAGGCGCCCAACGAGGCGCTGCTCGTGTCCACCTGCAACCGCGTGGAGCTGTACCTGGCCGCGCCCGACCTCCACCGCATGCGCGAGAGCGCCCGCGAGGAGCTGCAGCGGCTCGGCGGGCCCGAGACGCTCGAGCACCTCTACGAGCACCGGGGCGAGGCCGCGCTCGTCCACCTCTTCCGGGTGGCGGCGAGCCTGGACTCCATGGTGCTGGGCGAGGCCCAGATTCTGGGCCAGGTGAAGGACGGCTTCGAGCTGGGCCAGGGCGCGGGCGCGGTGCGGGGCGAGCTGACGCGCGTGTGCGCCGCAGCCTTCGGGTGCGCCAAGCGGGTGCGCACGGAGACGGCGATTGGCCGGGCCGCCACCTCCATGGCCAGCGCGGCCGTGGCGCTCGCGAGCAAGGTGTACGACGGGCTGTCGGACAAGACGGTGCTGCTGGTGGGCGCGGGCGAGATGGCGGAGCTGGCTGCGCGTCACCTGAAGCAGGCCGGAGCCACCCGGCTCTTCGTGGCCAACCGCACGCTGGCGCGCGCCGAGTCGCTCGCGGCCGAGGTGGGCGCCACCGCGCGTCCCTTCGAGGAGCTGTTCTCGCTGCTCACCGCGGCGGACGTGGTGGTGTGCAGCACGGCCTCGCCGGTGCCCCTTTTCACCAAGGAGAACGTGGGCGCGGTGGGCAAGGCGCGCAAGCACCGCACGCTCTTCATGGTGGACCTGGCCGTGCCGCGCGACATCGCCCCCGAGGTGGGGGAGCTGCACTGGGTGCACGCCTACGACGTGGACGACATCCAGAAGTTCGTGGCGGAGAACGCCGCCGCGCGCGCCGAGGAGGCGCAGAAGGCCGGGGTGCTGGTGGCCCAGGAGGTCGCCCGCTTCGCGCGGGAGCGCGCCGTACGCACCGGCGTGCCCGTGCTCGCCCAGCTGCGCCAGCGCGGCGAGTCCATCGCCAGGGCCGAGGTGGAGCGCACGCTGTCGGCCATCGGTGACGGCCTCACCGACAAGCAGCGCAAGAGCGTCGAGGCCATGGCGCGCGCCATCGTCAACAAGCTGCTGCACGAGCCCACGGCCCGGTTGAGGGCGGTGGGCCCCGAGCACGAGGGCAACCGGCTGGCGGGTGCCGCCGCCGAGCTCTTCGGACTCGAGGACACGCCCGCACCGTCGGGGACGGCCGGTCCCAACGTGGTGGTCAACGGAGGCAAGGGATGAAGGCCGTACGAATCGCCACGCGGCAGAGCCCGCTGGCGCTCTGGCAGGCCCATCACGTGGGCGCGCTGCTCACCCATCAGCACCCGGGGCTGGAGGTCTCCTTCGTGGAGATGACCACCGCGGGGGACCGTTTCCTCTCCGCGCCCCTGTCCACCGTGGGTGGCAAGGGCCTGTTCGTGAAGGAGATAGAGCAGTCGCTGCTCGATGGCCGCGCGGACCTGGCCGTGCACAGCCTCAAGGACATGACGTCCGTGCTGCCCGCGGGCCTGCTGCTCGCGGCGGTGCCCCAGCGAGAGGACCCGCGCGACGCCTTCTGCAGCCCGGCGGGCCTGTCGCTGGACATGCTGCCCAAGGGCGCGCGCGTGGGCACGTCGTCGCTGCGGCGCAGCTGCATCCTGCGCTCGCGGCGGCCGGACCTGGAGATCGTCAGCCTGCGCGGCAACGTGCAGACGCGGCTGGCGCGCATGCGCGAGCTGGGCCTGCATGGCGCGGTGCTCGCGTACGCGGGCCTCAAGCGCCTGGGGCTGGAGACGGAGATCTCCGAGGTACTGCCCACCAGCGTCAGCCTGCCGGCGGTGGGGCAGGGGGTGCTCGCCATCCAGTGCCGCACCGAGGACGCCGAGGTGCGCAGCCTGCTCGCGCCGCTGGAGGACTCGCTCACGCGCGTGGCGGTGACGGCCGAGCGCGCCTTCATGGCCCGGCTCGAGGGCGGCTGCACCGTCCCGCTCGCCGGACACGCCACCGTGGAAGGCGGCACCGTCCGGCTGCGTGGACTGGTGGGGCGGCCAGATGGCTCCAAGGTGGTGGAGGCCGAGCGCAGTGGCCCCGTCGAGACGGCGCTCGCGGTGGGTGAGGCGCTCGCCGAGGAATTGTTGTCGCGCGGCGCGGCGGAAATCCTTCGTGATTTTGGCCACGCCTCGCCCGTGCCGGAGTCCTAGAGTGCCTCGCCGTGGACAGGCGACTCGAAGGCATCCGTGTTCTGGTGACGCGCCCGCGTGAACGCTCGGAGGAGCTGTGCTTCCTCCTGGAGGACGAGGGCGCTGAAGTGCTGCATGTGCCGTTGCTGGAGCTGCTGCCTCCAGAGAATCCGCGTCCGCTGATGGCGGCGGCGGAGTCCATCCAGCGCTACAAGTGGGTGGTGTTCGCGAGCCCCGCGGCGGTGGATGCGCTGATGGAGGCGCTGCGCGAGGCGGGCACGATGGCGTGCCTGTCGCAGGTGCGCATCGCCGTGGTGGGCCCGCGCACCGCGCGCACCGTGGAGGGCTACGGGCTGCACGTGGCCGTCGAGTCCCCCGAGGGCACGGGCGCGGCGCTCTACGAGGTCATGCGCCCCGGCCTGGAAGCCGAGGACGAGGTGTTGCTGCCGGCCGCGGAGGAGGGACGCCGCGAGCTGGAGGACGCCCTGCTCGAGCAGGGCGCACGGGTGGCACGGGTGACGGCCTACCGCTCGGCCTCGGTGCCGCTGTCGCCCGAGGCCCGGACGCGGCTCGCGTCCTCGCCGCCGCACGTGGCGCTGTTCGCCTCGCCGCGCACCGCGGAGGCCTTCCTGGAGGCAGCCGGGCGGGAGGGGCTGGGCACGGCTCGGCTGGTCGCCATAGGCCCCACCACGGCGGCGGCGCTGGAGCGGCTCGGGTTGCCGGTGGCCTCGGTGGCCGAGCGGCCCACCCCGGAAGCGCTGGTCGAGGCCACCGTCCGGGCCATTCGCGGGTAGACTGCGGCCCGCCGTCACAAGGAGACGCCGTTGCCCGCGCCCGCCACCCCGCCTGCTCCGCCCCCTCCGGCCACTTCCCGGAGCAAGACCGACTTCTCGCTCTCCTTCGTGCTCGAGGCGCTCGTCTCGCAGCGCATCCTCACCGCCGAGCAGGCGCAGAACATCCTCACGCGCGAGCCGGCCGCGCGCGCCCGCGTGCTGAAGAACCAGGGCATCGTCGGCAAGGACGCGGCCCGCTACGAGGTCTCCCCGGTCGAGCTCGTCGCCGCCTTCCAGGTGCCGCTGGCGGACGGACGCGGGGTGCTCGACGAGGACCGGCTCACCGAGCTCGCCGCGCGCGCCGCCGGCATCCCCTACAAGAAGGTGGACCCGCTCAAGCTGGACATGGCGCTGGCCACCCGCACCGTGTCGCGCCCCTTCGCGCAGAAGCACGTGCTGCTGCCGCTCGAGCGCAGCGCGGAGGGCCGCCTGGTGGTGGCGGTGGCCAACCCCTTCGACAAGGAGCTCTACGAGAGCATCCACGTCCTCACCGGCATGCCCATCGAGCCGGTGCTCGCCTCGAAGACGGACATCCTCAAGGCCATCGCGGACACCTACGGCTTCAAGAACACGCTGACGCGCGCCGCGGATGATTTCTCCGCCAACCCGCAGAACTCGACGCAGGTGGGCAACTTCGAGCAGCTCGTCTCGCTCAGTGGCCGCAAGGAGCTGGACGCGGCGGACCAGCCCGTGGTGCAGGCGGTGGACTACATGCTGCGCTACGCCTTCGACAACCGCGCCTCGGACATCCACATCGAGCCCAAGCGCAACTCCTCGCTGGTGCGCCTGCGCATCGACGGCGTGCTGCACCCCGTCTACACGCTGCCGGCCGGTGTGCACCCGCCCATCGTGTCGCGCGTGAAGACGCTCTCGCGCATGGACATCTCCGAGAAGCGCAAGCCGCAGGACGGCCGCATCAAGACCGAGCGCGATGGCCGCGAGGTGGAGTTGCGCGTCTCCTGTCTGCCCACCGCCTTCGGCGAGAAGGTCGTCATCCGCGTGTTCGATCCGGAGACGCTGGTGCAGGACATCGCCCAGCTCGGCTTCGACCCCGAGGAGAAGGCCTCCTTCGAGTCGTGGATTGATCAGCCGCACGGCATCATCCTCGTGACGGGCCCGACGGGAAGCGGCAAGACGACCACGCTCTACTCGGCGCTCAAGGCGGTGGCGGGCCCGGACGTGAACGTCACCACCATCGAGGACCCCATCGAAATGGTGTGGGACGGCTTCAACCAGGTGCAGGTGCAGCCCAAGGTGGGGCTGGACTTCGCCGGAGCGCTGCGCAGCATCCTGCGCCAGGACCCGGACGTCATCATGGTGGGCGAAATCCGCGACGGGGAGACGGCGGAGAACGCGGTGCAGGCCGCGCTCACGGGTCACCTGGTGCTCTCCACGCTGCACACCAACGACGCCGTGGGCGCGGTGGCGCGACTGAAGGATCTCGGGGTGCCGCCCTTCCTGCTGGCGCAGAGCCTCATCGGCATCATGGCCCAGCGCCTGCTCCGCCGCGTGTGTCCGCACTGCGCGCAGCAGACCTCGCTGTCCCAGGATGAGCTGGCCATGCTCGGCACGCCCATTCCGCTGCTTCCGGGTGGCGTGCGCATCGTCAAGGGCGCCGGCTGCCCGCGCTGCCGTGGCACCGGCTACTGGGGCCGCACGGGCGCCTTCGAGATCGTCAACATGAACAACGAGCTGCGCGAGTACGTCTCGCGCGGGGCCAGTCACCAGCAGATGCTGGACTCGGCGCGCCGGGGCGGGACGCGCACGCTGCGCGAGGCGGCGGTGCGCAAGCTGGCCATGGGCCTCACCTCCTTCGACGAGGTGGTGCGCATGACATCCGTGTCCTGAGCGGCGTCTCCCGAGCCCACACCCCGAGCCGTCCCCCGGAGGGCCGTGCGCCAACCTGTCAGGCGCCCGGTCCTCTTTCTGTTGTTTGGGCCACGGAGCGGTGGCCGAGGCGGATTTCCGGAATACCCGCATGCCCGGGCGGTTACTCTCCGAGTGCGCTGTGACTGCACGCTGTGACCGCACCATGAGGGAGTGCCATGGCGGGAGGAAGGACCGGAATGACGCGACGTGATTTCGTCGGCTACGGCACGACGGCAATGGCAATGGCGGGAGCGGGCGAGTTGCTGTCCGGCTGTTCGACGACGCAGCGGGCGGGCCCGGGAGGGCCTGGAGGCGGCTCGGACGGGCCGTCGGATTCCATCGGGTACTTCGCGCGCTTCGGCGTCACGGAGAACCTCATCCGCGAGACGCTGGCGGCCGCGCTGTCGAGGGGCGGGGACTACAGCGACCTGTTCTTCCAGCACCGCGTCTCCACGTCCATGGCGCTCGAGGACGGCGCGGTGAACAAGGCGTACACCACGGTGGAACTCGGCGTGGGCGTGCGCGTCATCAAGGGCGACCAGACCGGCTACGCGTACACCGAGGAGCTCACGCTGGACGCGATGCGCAGCGCGGCCCGCACGGCGGCGGCCATCGCGGATGGGCCCTCGCGCGCGGGGCCGCGGTCCTTCCACCTCTACAAGGACATTCCCCAGCGCTACGTGCTCAAGGCGGGCTGGGACGCGGTGCGCCCCGAGCAGAAGCTGCCCATCCTCGAGGGCCTCAACGGGGCGGCCTTCAAGGCGGATCCTCGCGTCTCCAAGGTGACGCTGTCGTTCTCGGATGAGCACGGCGCGGTGCTCGTGGCGGACAGCAACGGCCGGCTCGTCGAGGACGTGCAGCCCATGACGACGCTCTACCTGTCGTGCGTGGCCGAGCAGAACGGCAAGCGCGAGCAGAACACCTACGGCGTCGCCGGCCGCGCGGGCCTGGACTTCTACTCGCCCGAGCGCCTGGAGCGCATCGTGCGCGAGGCGGTGAGCCGCACCACCATCCTCTTCGAGGCCTCGCAGCCTCCGGCCGGGGAGATGCCGGTGGTGCTCGCGGCGGGCTCGTCCGGCATCCTCCTGCACGAGGCCATCGGCCACGGCATGGAGGCGGACTTCAACCGCAAGGGCACGTCCATCTACGCGGACAAGATCAACAAGCCCATTGCGCACCCCTTCGTGAACATCGTCGACGACGGCACGAACGAGTACGCGCGCGGCGCCATCAACGTGGACGACGAGGGCAACGAGCCCGGCAAGACGATGCTCGTGGAGAACGGCGTGCTCACCACCTACCTCCACGACTCCATCTCCGCGAAGCACTACAAGGTGAAGCCCACGGGCAACGGCCGGCGCGAGAGCTACCGGCACGCGCCGCTGCCGCGCATGCGCTCGACGTACATGCTCCCGGGGCCGCACAAGCCGGAGGAGATCATCGCGTCGGTGAAGCGGGGCATCTACTGCTCCAACTTCACCAACGGGCAGGTGAACATCGGCGCGGGCGACTTCACCTTCTACGTGAAGAACGGCTACCTCATCGAGGACGGCAAGCTCACGCGCCCCATCAAGGACGTGAACATCATCGGCAACGGACCGAAGGTGCTCGAGAAGGTGGACATGGTGGCCGATGACCTCGTCATCGACGAGGGTGGCTGGACGTGCGGCAAGGATGGGCAGGGCGTGCCGGTGTCCCAGGGCATTCCCACGGTCCGGGTCGCGTCGATCACCGTCGGCGGCCGCAACGCGTAAGGGGAGGGCGACATGAGCACGACGAAGACGAACCTGTCGGAGGTCGCACAGCAGGCGGTTGCCCTGGCGCGCCAGAAGGGGGCCTCCGAGGCCTCGGCGAGCGCGGGCCGCTCGCGCGAGGTGGAGGTGCAGTGGCGGGATGGCCGGCTGGAGAAGGTCTCCGAGGCCACCACGCGAGGCCTCGGGGTGCAGCTCTACGTGGACGGGCGCTACTCGGCCGTCTCCACGAGCGACCTGCGGCCCGAGGCCCTGGAGCGCTTCATCTCCGACTCCATCGCCATGACGCGCGCGCTGGCGAAGGACGAGTACCGCCGGCTGCCGGAGCCCGAGCTCTACGAGGGCCGCGCGCTGGTGGACCTGTCCATCGAGGATCCGCGCCAGGACTCGCTCACCGCGGACGAGCGCCAGCGCTTCGCCCGGGAGCTCGAGGCGGCCGCCCGCGCGGTGGACCTCGAGGGCTCCATCCTCTCCGTCACCACGAGCTTCGGAGACGTGCTCCGGGAGACGTACCGGGTCAGCTCCAACGGCTTCGAGGGAGGGATGCGCGGCACGCAGTTCTTCGCCTCCGCGGACGTGAGCGCACGGGACTCGGACGGGCGCCGGCCGGAGGAGAGTGACTTCTCCGTGGCGCGCTTCTTCGAGGACCTGACCGACGCGGGCACCCTGGGCCGCCGCGCCGGAGAGCGCGCCCTGGGGCGCCTGGGCTCGACGAAGGGGGCCTCGGCGGTGCTGCCCATGGCCGTGGACAACCGGGCCGCGGGCCGGCTCGTGTCCATGCTGCTCGGGCCCATGTCGGGCGCGTCCATCCAGCAGAAGCGCTCGTTCCTCGACGGGAAGCTCGGCCAGAAGGTGGGCAGCGAGCTGCTCGCGCTCTCGGACGAGCCGCACCTGAAGCGGGGTCTCGGCTCGCGCCTGTTCGACGGCGAGGGGATTGCCGCCCGGCCACTGCCACTGTTCGAGGCGGGCATGCTGCGCTCCTACTTCATCGACAGCTACTACGGCCGGAAGCTCGAGACGCGTCCCACCACGGGCAGCGCGTCCAACCTCTCCTGGAAGCTGGGGACGAAGGACAGGGCCGGGCTGCTGGCGGACCTCGAGGAGGGCATCCTCGTGACGGGGTTCCTCGGCGGGAACTCGAACGGCGTCACGGGTGACTTCTCCCTCGGCATCCAGGGCTTCCGCGTGCGCGGCGGCAAGCTCGCCGAGCCCGTGGGCGAGATGAACATCTCGGGCAACCAGCTCGACTTGTGGAAGCGGCTCGTCGCGGTGGGCAATGATGCCTTCGCCCACAGCGCGATGCGCACGCCCACGCTCGTTTTCGAGGGCGTGCAGTTCGCGGGCACGTAGCCCGCGGCGGAGCGGCTCCCGAGGCTACGCGGGCTCGATGAAGTTGAGCCGGTAGCCGTCGGGATCCGTGACGACGATTTCCCGCGTGAACCAGGGCTGCACGGTGGGCCCGTCGACGGCGGCTCCCAGGGCGCGGGCACGCGAGGCCACCTCGTTCACGTCCACGGCGCCCACGCGGAAGCCCAGCAACACGCCCGAGCCGCGCGGTCCCTGCAGGGCCACCGCCGCGGGCACCGCGACCAGGTACACCTCGGCCTGGTTCTCCCAGCGCAGGTGGATGAATGGCGGATCCGCGTTCATCCGCTTGAAGCCGAGCGCCTCGTAGAACCTCGCCGAGCGCTCGGCGTCCGACACGAGCAACTTCGTGAACGACGACAGCAGCTGATCACTCTCCATGCGCGCCGCTCTGTAGCACGAGCCCTTTTCAGGCGCTCGCGGTGACCGGAGGCGTGTTCTCCCGTGGCGAGCAGAACTGTTCCTGGAAGTGCTTCAGCGGAGTCTCCCAGTGCTCCTCCCAGGGGATGCTCGCGATCGGCCGCGACACCCGGCCTCGTTGGAACGCGGCCCGGACGCGCCGCAGGTACTCGGCCGGGTGCCTCGGCAATTCCACGGCCACGCCGTGCCCGAGCGCGATGAGCGAGGTGGGCGTGCGCAGGTTGCCGTACTGGAAGGCCTGCAACTCCTGCTCGCCCAGCATGTCCGTGCCGTAGCCGGTGAGCAGGTGATGCAGATCATGGGTCTCGCGCATCCGCTGGGCGAGGTACTGGACGTCCGAGAGCTGCCGGTCGTGGCTCGCGAGGGGGTTGAGGCCCTTGTCCAGGTAGAAGCGCGCGAAGGCATGGCCGAGCGTGCCCGGAGGCAGCCGGGAGAGCGCCTCGAAGTCCACGCGGTCCACCGAGAGCGAGGGGCGCTCGGAGAGAAGCCGGCTGCCCTCGGCCTCCTGGGCGAGCTGGCGCACCCACTGGATGTACCGCCCGCCATCGATGCTCTCCTGGAACAGCGGTCCATGGACGGGATCGGTGGCGTCCTTCACGAGCATCCGGAAGGACTGGAAGGCCACGCGCAGACGCGTGAACAGCGGGGCCTCGGCGGGGGAGGGATGCGGTGCGGTGGGGGTCGGCTCCATGGGGGCTCTCCTGGAGCGCGCTTTCTAGCGCATCCGGGCCCGGGAAATGAAAAGGCCCCGGGTTCCGGAGAACCCGAGGCCTGGGGTGATGCGGGGCGGAGACGGCTAGAAGCGCGCCTGCAGGAGCATGTTGAAGCCCAGGGCGTGGGGCTTCTCGAAGCTGGGCTGCGCGACGCCGAAGACGTCGTCCCGGAAGGTCGTCCGGTTGCGGTCGTAGGTGTAATAGAGCTCGCCCACGGCGGCGACGCTCTCGGACAAATCCCACCGGAACGTGCCCTTGGCCGAGATGATGGGCGTGGCGTCGCAGACGTCCTGGCCGTCGCACGAGGTGGGCAGGATGCTCAGCGAGTTGACGTCACGGACCACCACGGTGCGCGTGCCGGTGAGGCTCGGGGGCGGGTTGTTCCCGCCGAAGAGCGGATCCGGGCTGCGGAACGACGCCGGCTGCTGCACGCCCACGATGAAGCCGGGGGTCAAGTGGAGGGAGGGGATGTTGAAGTCGGCGCCCGCGGCGAGGAACATCTCCGGCTTGAGCTCGGTGCCTTCCGGGAAGTCGCTGAAGGGCGGCAGGCCGGGGACCTCGAACTGGATGAAGGACAGGCTGCGGTAGAGGCCCAGCACGTGGAAGCGCCAGAGGTTCCACTTGGCGCGCGCCTGCAGCGCCACCGCCGTGGACTCCTGCGGCACCGTGCGGCCGAACACGTCCGGATCCGACAGCGTCTGCACCAGGTAGCTGCCCTCGAGCGACACCGAGTACGACAGGCCGCCCGGGTACTGCTCCGGCGAGAAGAAGCGCTGGTAGACGTCCGGATCGTTCCGGTACAGCTTGAAGTCCACGCTGGTGCCCACCGGCACACCCACGTGGTAGACGGCCTGCGCGGACACGCCCGCCGAGTTCACCGGCGCCTCGACACCCAGCGCCGCCAGGCCGGGGACGATGCCCTTCTGGAAGTAGCCGCCACCGGCCTCGATGCGCAGCGTCTCCACCGGATCCCATCCGGCGCCGGCCATGAAGCCGTAGAGCGTCTCCTGCTCCTTGATGAGATCGTTGAGCACCAGCGCCGTCTTGGCGCCCGCGAAGGCGTACCACTTGTCGCGGGTGAGCTGGAGCTTGGCGCCCGGCACGCCCGCGGCGGTGGCGCGGGTGGTGAAGACGCCGCTGCCGCCCCAGGAGATGCGGTAGGCGTAGCCCAGGCGGAAGCGGTCCGCGGACACGGGGAAGCCGGTGAGCGACAAGCCCTCGTTCTCACCCCAGCCGCGAGGCCGGTAGTTGAGGCGGATGTAGCTGGAGTTGTCGCGCAGGGTGATGCCGCCCGAGGGCTGCTCGAGCATCAGCACCGTGAGGGCCGCCTCGGTGGTGAGGCCCTCGAAGAACGCCGGCATCCGCTTGTAGAGGACGATGTTGGACAGCGTCTCGAAGCCGGAGAACCGGGTGTTGAAGTTGTCGTAGAACTGGGTGTTCTGCAGGCCCGCGCCGAACCGGGCCGTGGGGCTGTTGGGGGTCGTCTCTCCCGCGTTGGCGAAGACGTTGTCGTCCGCGAAGGCGAACGACAAGCGGGTGTCGACGAAGTCTCCGGCCCAGGCGGGCGCGGAAAGGGTCATCAGCCCGGTCAGGGCCAGCGTGCGCAGCGTTCTCAAATTCCCTCCAAGGGGCGGCGGGGGGACGCCGCTCCTTCCCGGCGCCCCAGAGCGGGGCGCTCGACTGCCAGTCAAAAAACTACGTTTCACTCACAAGGCTTGATGGGGCGCGGGCACTGCAGGTCCGGTCCCGGGTAGCAGCACAGGTCGTCCACGTCGCGCGGCAGCACCATCCAGCGCGGGCGGGCCGCCTGGACATGGCGCAGGTGGCCCACCACGTCGAAGGTGGCCCCGTGCAGGTAGCGGCACTGCTGGGCGCGATCCGCGTCCGCGTCCTTCTCGTCGCAGTCCACCTTCAGGTCCGGCACGGCGTCCTTCGTCGTGAGGAGCATGCGGGTGTGGGTGTTGCGCGACACGTAGCAGCGCGGCGCCGGGGGCGCGGGCGTCTCCGTCGACGGAGGCGGCAGCTGCTTCGCCAGGAACGCCACGAAGCCCTGTCCGTTGGGGAGGACGAGGTCCTTGCGCGTCCTGGCCGGCAGCAGCACGTCCGTGTTGGCCGCGGTGACGTTGGTGTCACCGGCGCGCAGATAGGTGTCCAGATCGCAGAAGACGCTCACCTGCACGTCGGCCTCGTAGCCCGTGGCGATCTTCTTGGAGGTGGTGTCGGAGACGAGCACCTCCTGCGTGCGCGAGGGCAGCGCGTTGTCCAGCCCGGCCTCACGGGGCCCGGGGCCCGCCATCTCCACCACGAACTGGCCGAAGCTGTTGTACTGGGCGCGCTCGGAGCAGACGGTGTTGAGGAAGGGGCCGGAGCCGGTGGTGCACTCGACGTTGCACTGGCGCTCGGGGATGTCGGGGTCCGGGTTGGGGGGCGTGGGGGAGCAGCCGCCGTAGATCCAGTTACCGGCCGCGTCCTTCGTCTGGCAGAAGAAGGGCACCTCGCCGTTGCCGTTGAGGTCGCAGTTCTTGAAGACCTGCGGGAAGCGCACGCGGCGCAGCTTCACCAGGCCAGACTCGAGGCTCTCCAGCTTCAGGTTGCGCGTGTTGTAGCCGCACAGCACGTCGGTGATGAAGGGAGCGAGCACGTTGTCGAGGAAGCAGTGCCGCAGGTTGAGCTCCACCGGCGGGTTGAGCTTCAGGTACTTGGTCCACTGCTCCGGGGGCAGCTCGCGCACGTGCTCGCGCACCGTCCACGAGGGGAAGGTGAGCTGCGTGGTGGAGGTGAACTCCTGGATGGAGCCGGACAGCGTCCACAGCAGGTCGCCCGTGTCGAGGCCCTCGGGGAAGCTGTAGTTGTAGACGAACATCGAGCCGTAGGTGCCGGGGAGGTACCCGCTCGGCTCGGGGGTGCGCACGCCCGAGGCGAAGGTGGTGTCCTCGGGAATGGGGCACGAGGTGAGATCCGTGACGAAGAAGCCCGAGGGATCCGTCCCCGTCACCAGCAGCGTGACGGGCTTGGGCGGCTGGGGATCCGGCTTGCCGTCGCCGTTGAGGTCCTGGTCCGGGCAGTTCTGGTACAGCACGGAGCCGGACTCGGGGGCGCGGCCGATGGTGACGAACTGGCTCACGAAGGGCGAGGAGCGGTTGTCATAGCCCTGCGGCGTCTGGACGGCCGCGAGCGTGGGCTCCTGGAAGAAGAGCGTGTCGGAGGAGCCGGCGGCGTACGTCCG
Organism: Archangium sp.; assembly: GCF_045802675.1. Classification (GTDB taxonomy): domain Bacteria; phylum Myxococcota; class Myxococcia; order Myxococcales; family Myxococcaceae; genus Archangium. The sequence goes on from NZ_JBJMQO010000046.1 coordinate 90,877, forward strand.
GCCCGCGGCGGGCTCCGGTGGGATGAGGACGCCCGCGTCGGAGAGGCCCCCGTCGGGCTCCAGCGGGATGCCCGCGTCATTGATGCCCGCGTCGGGCAGGCCCCCGATGCCACCATCGGCGTCGTAGCGGAGCTCGACGGGCTCGTCCATGGCCCAGACACGCACCTCGCCGTAGACGTGCTGGGCCCGCAGCTTGCCGACACCGCGGCCGCGGGTGAGCTGCATCCAGGCGTACCTGTAGCTGTCGGAGACATCGCCCGGCACCACCTTGAAGGTCACCGGCCCGGTGAAGTCGAACGGCTTGCCGGCCCGGTCCAGGGCGGTGACGTCCACCTGCAGCTCCACCTGGCCGCCGGGGACGGCGTAGCGGCAGTCCGCCGTGCCCCGCACCGCGGCCGGCACCTGGTCCAGCCGGGTGCCGTACTGCTTGATGCAGGAGGGGACGACGGAGAGCGGCTGCAGGCTGCCGCTGTCGCTCACCGAGGAGATGCTCTGCACCACCACGCGGAAGGAGCCCACGGTGCCGGGCACGGTGGAGTCCATGTTGTAGCAGCCGGACACGGAGGCCGCGGTCGCGGCCAGGAGGAGCCAATGCTTCTTCATCACTTCACCTTCCGGCCAATGCGGCCGTCCTCGAGGGCGTTGGCGATGGGCATCTCGGTGGGGTTCTGGCAGAAGTTCTTGAGCTGCAGGGTGACCGAGCCGCACTCCGGCGCCCCGGCCAGAATCTCACGGCAGTAGCAGCGCCCGCTGTAGGGGCCCTGGGGCACGGCGCACGCGGTGCGGGCCGAGGCCGCGGTGAGGCCGGCCACATTGCAGCGCGCGGTGGCCTCGGCGAACTTGTCCGCCGGCAGCGACAGGAGCGGCAGCAGCTCCTGGCACGAGCAGTCCCCGAGCTTCTTGGCCAGCGCGTCCTCGTAGGCCTGGGTCTGCTGGCAGAAGTTCTGCTGCTGCGCACTCACCTCCCACTTGCCGTCCACCAGCGCGCCGCAGCGCTCGCCCGTCGAGGACGTCTCGCGGCCCGCGTTGATGTCGTCGCAGTTGCAGAAGCCCTGCATGTAGCCGATGAGCGAGTCGCGCAGGGAGATGCCCGTTTCAATCCGGGTGGTGTTGCGCTTGAGGACGCTGAAGCCCGAGCCGCCCTTGGCGATGTAGTCGTTCACCGCCACGCGGTACATGCCATGGGGGTTGATGGGGCTGCCGTTGATGGACACGTCCGTGGCGGGGTTGGCGTAGCAGCGGCTGCCGTCCTGATCCTGGAGGCACTGCCAGGCGGCGTGGCCCGCGCGGTTGTCCTGGGGGCAGTCCTCGGCGTTCTTCGCCGGCTCGCACGGAATGCGCAGATCATTGAGCTGCACCTGGGCGCAGTCCATGGTGAAGCGCGCGCCGGAAATCTGCGCCTGGCTGACGCAGCCGCGGCTGGCGGAGCGCTCGGCCACGAAGTCGAGCATCTCCTGAATCTCCGTGCCCGACAGGTACATGATGTTGATGGTGTTCTCGAAGGGGAACACGTTGAACATGGCCTCCTGCGTCACCACGCCCGCGTAGAGGCTGTCGCGGATGCCCAGCGAGTTGGTGAGGGCCATCTCCGCCTCCACGGTGCGGCGCTTGCGCATGGAGTCCGCGGTGATGTTGCCCAGCGGCGAGTCACCGCCGGTGGAGGTGTTGCGGCGCGACACGTCACTGGGCGCGTAGGAGAAGATGGAGGTGAGCTGGAGGTTGAAGTCCATGCCCAGCAGGTAGGGCTGCAGCAGGTCCGTCGTCTCGCGGTCCTCGAGCTCCTGGCACTTCGCCATGGCCTCGCGCACGCCCGAGGCGTTGATGAACTGGCCCGGGGTCCAGAAGTTGTCCTTGTTGAAGTAGCGGGCGCGCTGGGCGTCGTCGCACCACAGCGCGTCCAGCGGGGACACGCGGAAGTCGTGGCTGACGATCTCGGCGCCGTCGATGGTGCGCGCGTCCGTCTTGGGCACCTTCACCACCAGGTCCAGGCGGCCCACGTACTTCGCGAAGGCGCCCGAGTGGGCCAGGATCACCTTGCGGCCGCTGGGGTCCGCCAGCTCCTGGGGCGGGTTGAGCACCACGTGCAGGTGGCCGCCGAGCACCACGTCCAGGCCGGACACGCCGGGGATGAACACCTTCACCACCGCCTTGGGGTTGCCCTCGGCGCTGGGGTCCGTCCACTCGAGCACCTGCCAGCGGTCATGGTCGCGCTCGATGAAGGGTCTGGCGCGCTCGTACTCGTAATAGGCCTCGTAGCCGCGGATGAGGTCCTGGTCCTCGGTGAGGCCCAGGTGGCTGACCACGATGAGCAGGTCCACCACCGGGCGCAGCATCTCCACGTAGGCGCGCGCCGCCTCGTTCTGCTCCAGCGGCGTGGCCTGCAGCGAGTTGCCTCCCTCCGTCAGCGAGTTGAGCGAGGAGATGTTGGCCATGCCGATGATGCCGACCTTGAGGCCCTGCACGTTGCGGATGACGTAGGGGACGGTGTTGAGCGAGGCCTCGGAGTTGGCGGAGTCCGTGGGCTTGTCCCAGTAGTAGTTGGCCGCCATCAGCGGGAACTGGGCGAAGTCGCGCGCCTTCTGGACGAAGTTGGCCAGGCCCGCGTCGAACTCGTGGTTGCCGATCACCGCCGCGTCCAGGTGCATCTTGGACAGGAAGCGGAACTCGGCCTCACCGCCATTGACGTTGAAGATGGGCGCGCCCTGGAAGCAGTCGCCCGAGTCCAGGTGCAGCAGCCGGTCGGCCTTCTGGCGCTCGCGCTTGAGGATGGCCGCGATACGGGTGGCGCCACCGAAAGGGCCTGCCTCGGGAATCATCCCCAGGTCCGTATCCGTCTTCAACGGAGAGAAGTCGTAGGGGATGAGCCGCGAGTGGATGTCCGCGGTATGCAGGAGCGTGAGGCGGACTTCCTGTCCGCCCAGGTCGAGCTCCTGTCCATCCATCACGGGCATGCACGAGGCGCAGATCAGGACACAGAAGAGTCCGAGCAGGAGACGTCGCATTCGGGGGCGGATCCGGGGGGCTTGTAGAATTTGACCGCTAGACGACGGCGCAAGGTACGGGATCATCTGGTGGTGGGCAAGCAACGCCCCAGCGTCACGGATTTCCGCTAGGGGAGCAGACATGCGTTCGAGCAGCCATTCTTCAGTGACCGATATCGAGATAATCGAGGATTTCTCGTCGACGGCGAAGTGCGACGAGGGCTTCCTCATGCTGCGGCGGCTGAGGTGTCAGAACCGGCGCGCGGACGGCACGGCGTCCAAGGTGTACCGGGTGGACGTGGTGGACCGGCCGAGGCTGGACGCGGTGGCGGTGCTGGTGTTTCGCCGCGGTGCGTCGGGCTTGGAGGTGCTGACGCGGATGAACCTGCGGCCGGCGGCGTACTTCCGGCGGGGCAAGGAGATGACGGTGCCAGACGGGGCCACCTACCTGCGGGTGGAGGAGATCGTCGCGGGGCTGCTGGAGCCGGAGGACAAGGGCGAGGCGGGCCTGCGGCACCGGGCGGCGGAGGAGGTGCGCGAGGAGGCCGGCTTCGACGTGAAGCCGGAGGAGATTCAGCTGTTGGGGGCGGGCTTCTTCCTGGCGCCGGGCATCCTGTCGGAGAAGGTGTTTCCGGCGGCGGTGGACGTGACGGGCAAGGAGCAGGGCGAGCCGAAGGGGGATGGTTCACCGCTGGAGGAGGGCACGCACCTGCAGTGGAGGCCCATCCGCGAGCTGCTGGCGATGTGCCGGCGCGGGGACGTGCCGGACGCGAAGACGGAGATCGCCCTCCTGCGGCTGCTCGCCGAGCAGGCGTGATTCAGGTGGGTGTGATTGTCGCGAGCGCGCCGGGCGGGTAGGGTGCCCGGCGCCATGCACGACGCTGCCCCCTCGTCCTCCTCGCCGCGGCCGGAGTATTCGCCGAAGTTCCGGATGCGCCGCGCGCAGAACTGGCTCACGCTCGGAACCATGTACGCGGCCATGTACATGGGCCGCTACAACTTCTCGTTCGCCAACGCGAAGCTGTCGGAGACGTACGGCTGGAGCAAGACGCAGGTGGGCGCGATCATCAGCGCGGCCACCCTCATCTACGGCATCTCCGCCATCTTCAATGGCCCGCTCGCGGACCGCATCGGCGGGCGCAAGGCCATGCTGGTGGGCGCGAGTGGCGCGGTGGTGTTCAACCTCGCCTTCGGCCTGGGGGCGTACCTGGGCTTCCTGGGCACGGGGACGTTGCTGCTCGGCTACCTGGCCACGGTCTGGTCGTTGAACATGTACTTCCAGTCGTACTCGGCCCTGGCGCTCATCAAGGTGAACTCGGGCTGGTTCCACATCAGCGAGCGCGGCGTGTTCTCCGCCATCTTCGGCTCGATGATTCAGGCAGGCCGGGCGCTCATCTACTTCATCGGGCCGCTGCTGGTACTGGCGCTGCCCTGGCAGTTCGTCTTCTTCGTGCCCGCGGTGGTGATGACGACGCTGGCGGCGCTCACCTTCCTGTGGGTGCGGGACGCGCCGGACGAGGCGGGCCTGCCCGCGCTGGACACGGCGGATGCCTCCAGCGGCTACACCGGCAAGGTGGACTTCAAGTACGTGGCGAAGGTGGTCTTCACCAACCCCGTCACGCTCACCATCGCGGCGGCCGAGTTCTGCACCGGCTTCGTGCGCCACGGTTTCGAGCAGTGGTTCCCGCGCTACATGCAGGAGGCGCAGCACCTGTCGCTCGACAGCCCCATCTTCAAGAGCGGCGCCACGGGCGTGGTGCTCGCGGGCATCGCGGGCGCGTTCACCGCGGGCCTGCTGTCGGACCTGCTCTTCAAGGCGCGCCGTCCCCCGGTGGCCTTCTTCGGCTACGTGCTGCAGATCCTCTGCATGGCCGTCATCTGGGCCGCGCCCAGCCAGGGGCTGATCATCGCCGCCTTCGTGGTGAACTCGTTCGCCATCAGCATCGTGCACTCCATGCTGTCGGGCACCTCGTCCATGGACTTCGGCGGGAAGAAGGCCGCGGCCACGGCGGCGGGCATGTTCGACGGCATGCAGTACGTGGGCGGCTCGGTGGTGGGCACCGGCATGGGCTGGCTGTTGGACCATTTCGGCTGGGGCGCCTGGGGCCCGAGCATGATCGGCTTCGCGGGCATTGGCGCCGTCCTCATGCTCACCCTCTGGAACGCCCGGCCCAAGTCGCACGCGTCCCAGACGGCTCCGGCGGCGGCCCCCACGGCGCTCCCCTCCAGCGAGCAGCAGTCCTCCCGGACCGGCACCCAGGGGTGAGAGAGGCCTCCGGAGCCGCTTCCGGGCAGCCCTCTCGCCACTCGTTGATGTCAACGAGTGAAGTGTTTTTTGTCCTACATATAAGGCTGTCTTCACTCGTTGACGTCAACGAGTGAGCCGCCGCGAGGCGCCCCGCAGGCCGCGTGCACCGGGTCCGCATCCCACCTCGTGGGTCGGTTGAGAGCGTGGCGCCCCAACGGATGCCTGGACAGGAGCGTCGTTCATTGGCCGCCAGCGTGTCCCGGGGGTCACTATGAGGTGACAGGGGCGTGACCTAGAGTACGGGCGTGTCCCAGGCTCCCACACCGCTGTTGCAGAACCGGCTCGACGTCCACGACCGGAAGCAGTTCGAGATCAAGCTCGAGTACCAGCCCTCGGGGGCGGACGACGAGACGCGCTATCTCGTGGAGACGTTCGTCTTCCTGCCCTCGAGCCTGAACATCGACGCGGAGACGTACCCGCGGGCCAACTTCTACGCGGACATCCACAACTACGTGCGCTTCAAGACGCCGGTGATGACCCTGGCGGAGCTGCTGAGCATGGACAGCTCGCCGCTGGCGCGGCTGGAGGCGGGGCTGCTCACGGGGCTCGTCAGCGAGTCGGAGCTCGTCTACCAGGCGAAGCTCCTGTCCTGCATCTTCCGTGGGGCGCTGCGGCGCTTCGCCAACGGTGTGGACGAGCAGTGCGAGGGGATGAGCCGGGGCCCGGGTGAGGCGCAGTGCGATCGGCTGGAGCGCGAGGCGCGCTCGGCGGCGGACGGGGCGCGGCGGGTGCTGGAGCGCTTCCGCGCGTGGGCGCGCTCGGCCAACCGCTACCGGATGCAGGAGAAGACGCGCGCCTCCATCCGCCTGGTGGACGAGTACCTCAGCCTCACGGTGGAGCAGTTCTTCCGCAAGGCCGTGGCGGACATGGACGCGCTGCCGCGCTCGGGCGTCTACATCGAGCTGCGCAAGGAGCTGATGGACGAGGTGCTGCAGGAGGAGCAGTACCGCAAGGATCACCAGCTGCGCTCGGTGATCAGCCCCACCGGTGACAACGAGGAGTACATGCACCGGTTCGGCTTCCTGAAGAAGTTCTGCATGAACATCCTCTTCCTGTCGGCGCGGCGGGCGCAGCGGCGCCAGGGCTGGGAGGAGGTGCTGTTCGCGCTCGCGGCGGGCGTGGCCATGAGCTTCGCCACGGCGGTGGCCTTCTGGGCGCAGGTGCGCTTCACGCAGGCGAGCCTCAACTTCTTCCTCATCATGGTGGTGGGCTACATGATGAAGGACCGCATCAAGGAAGGGATGCGGCGCATCTTCAGCCAGGTGGCCGCGCGGCACCTGTACGATCGCACGGCGCGCATCGTGGACCCGGTGACGGAGCGCTGCCTGGGCACGTGCGAGGAGAAGGTGGACTACGGGCGCGCGGTGCGGGTGCCGCCCGAGGTGGCCGCGTTGCGCTCGCGGGACGACTTCATCACCGTGTCCCAGGGCGAGCTGTCCGAGACGGTGCTGCGCTACCAGAAGCAGGTGGTGCTGGACGTGGAGCTGCTGCCGCGCAGCGGGCACGGGGTGAGTGGCATCACCGACATCATCCGGCTCAACGTGGGGCGCTTCCTGCGCGACATGGACGATCCCGAGTACGCGCTGGAGTACGTGGACCTGGAGGACTTCACCGTCGGGCGGGTGCGCGGGGCCAAGAGCTACCAGGTCGACATGGCCTTCCGCTTCATCGTCCAGGAGTCGGGCCAGGAGCGGGTGTCGCTGCAGCTCGTCCGGCTGGTGCTGGACCGCAACGGCATCAAGCGGATGCTGCGTCTGTACCCGGAGCAGCCCCACCGCCCCGAGCCCCTGCGCTCGGCTGCTTGAGCGGTTGAATTCCGCGCGGTCCGGGTGCCAGGTGCCCTATAGAAGAGGGCCATGGCTTCGGACCTCAGAACCCGCGTCCGGGAGGGCTGGCAGCACACGCTGCGCGGCATCCTGGAGAAGGCACGCTCGCTCGGCTCGCAGGCGGTGCTCGCCTTCGATCTCGACTCGACCCTCTTCGACAACCGGCCCCGGCAGGCCCGCATCCTCCGCGAGTTCGGCCTCGCGCGGGCGCTCGAGAAGCTGAGCGCCTGCGAGCCGCACCACTGGGAGAGTGGCTTCGACATGCGGGGGGCCATGCGCAACTGTGGCCTGTCGGCCGAGGAGGTGGAGGCGCACTTCGACGCGGCCCGCACCTTCTGGCTGGAGCGCTTCTTCACCAGCGCCTACTGCGTGGACGACGTGGCCATCCAGGGCGCCGCGGCCTTCACCCACGCGGTGGTGGCCACCGGGGCGCACCTGGCGTACGTCACCGGCCGCCACGAGGGCATGCGCGAGGGCACCGTGGAGTGCATGCGCCGCAACGGCCTGGCCGTCCCCGGCGAGGGGCGGGTGCACCTGCTGATGAAGCCGAACGAGCGCGACAACGACGACGCCTTCAAGCGCGAGGCCCATGCGCGGCTCGGGGAGTTGGGGACGGTGATCGCCGCCTTCGACAACGAGCCCACCCACGCCAACGACTACCTGAGCCGCTTCCCCCAGGCCCAGGTCGTTCACCTGGCGACCGACCATTCCGGACGGCCGGTGGTGCTCCTCGACGAAATCGTGTCCGTGCCGCACTTCTCCCACGAGACGTGACGCACTGCGCCTCAAGGGTGGGCCGCCGGACTTGCCTGCCTGGAGGTGCACGAAACCCCTTGCAGTCCCATGTCCGCGCGCTATGAGGCGCACGGTGTCTGCCAGCCCCTTCGTGTTGGGGCGGTCTTACTGGACGGAGGCATTGGCGGTGGCCAGCAAGTACTCGAAGGACCTGCTGTTGACGATGTACCGGAAGATGTACCTCATGCGCCGCTTCGAGGAACGAGCGGGCCAGCAGTACGGTCTCGGGAAGATCGCTGGCTTCTGCCATCTGTATATCGGCCAGGAGGCCGTGGCAGCCGGCGTCGAGGAGGCCATCCGTCCGGATGACTACATGCTGTCGGGTTACCGTGACCATGCCCAGCCGCTGGCGCGTGGCTCGGACCCGGGCATGGTCATGGCGGAGCTCTTCGGCCGCACCGGCGGCTACAGCAAGGGCAAGGGGGGCTCGATGCACATCTTCGACATCGAGAACCACTTCTACGGCGGCTACGGCATCGTGGGCGCGCAGATTGGCCTGGCCGCGGGCATGGCCTTCGCCAGCCGCTACCGCAACGAGGACCGCATCACCGTGTGCTACTTCGGTGACGCCGCGGCCAACCAGGGCATCTTCCACGAGACGCTCAACATGGCGGCCAAGTGGAAGCTGCCGGTGCTCTACATCTGCGAGAACAACCGCTACGGCATGGGCACGGCCATCTCGCGCACCTCGGCGGTGCCGGAGATCCACAAGCGCGGCGAGGCCTTCGGCATCCGCCACGAGGCCGTGGACGGCATGGACGCGCTGAAGATGTACGAGGCGGTGAAGGACGCGGCCGCGTACATCCGCGCCGGCAAGGGCCCGGTGCTCATGGAGGCCAACACCTACCGCTTCCGCGGCCACTCCATGGCCGACCCCGCCACCTACCGCACCAAGCAGGAGGTGGAGGACGAGCGCAAGAACGACCCGATTCCCCGTCTGCGCGACTACGCCCTCAAGCAGGGCCTGGCCAAGGACGAGGAGTTCGAGGCCATCGAGGCCGAGGTGAAGGAGAAGGTGGACGCGGCGGTGAAGTTCGCCGACGAGTCGCCCGAGCCCAGCCTGGACGAGCTGTGGAAGGACACCATCGTGGACGAGGGCGAGGAGGACGTGAAGCCTCGCGAGCGCGTGCTGGGCGTGAAGGTGGCGAAGTGGCCGAAGTACCCGTCGGGCCAGGAGCTGAAGGTGACCTGGGACCTCGAGCCGCGCGAGCAGGCGGACAAGGCGGACAAGGCCGCGGGCCTCAAGCGCTAGTTCTCTTCCACTGACCCCAACCTACGGATTTCGTATTCGGAGCCAACAATGGCCGAGTTGATGTACCGCGAGGCGCTGAACCAGGCGCTCGCCGAGGAGATGGAGCGCGACGCCAACGTGTTCCTCATTGGTGAGGAGGTGGCTCGCTACCAGGGCGCCTTCAAGGTGTCGCAGGGCCTGCTGGACCGGTTCGGGAGCGCGCGCATCGTCGACGCGCCCATCTCCGAGCTGGGCTTCACCGGTATGGGCGTGGGCGCGGCCATGGTGGGCCTGCGTCCGGTGGTGGAGATGATGACGTGGAACTTCGCCATCCTGGCGATGGATCAGATCGTCAACAACGCGGCGAAGCTGCGGCACATGTCCGGCGGCCAGCTGCGCTGCCCCATCGTGTTCCGCGGCCCCGGTGGCGCGGGCGGCCGGCTCTCCAGCCAGCACAGCCAGGCGCTCGAGGCCAACTACGCGCACTTCCCGGGCCTGAAGGTCATTGCCCCGGCCACCCCGGCCGACGCCAAGGGCCTGCTCAAGTCCGCCATCCGCGACGAGAACCCCGTCATCATGATCGAGGGTGAGCGCCTCTACGCCCTCAAGGGCGAGGTGCCCGAGGGCGAGCACATCGTCCCCATCGGCAAGGCGGACGTGAAGCGCGAGGGCAAGGACGTCAGCATCATCACCTGGTCGCGCATGTACTACTTCTGCGAGGAGGCCGCGAAGCAGCTCGAGGCCGAGGGCATCTCCGTGGAGATCCTCGACCTGCGCACGCTGCGTCCGCTCGACGAGGAGGCCATCCTCGCCACCGTGCGCAAGACGAACCGTGCCGTGGTCGTCGAGGAGGGCTGGCCCCTGGCCGGCGTGGGCGCGCAGGTGGTGGACATCATCCAGTCCAAGGCCTTCGATGACCTGGACGCCCCCGTCCAGCGCGTCACCGGCCTCGACGTGAACATGTCCTACGCGGCGAACCTGGAGAACGCGATCCAGCCGGACGCGCCCAAGATCATCGCAGCGGTGAAGAAGGTCCTCTACCGCGAGGGAGCCTGAGAAAAGTATGGCCACGCCCATCCAGATGCCTGCCCTCTCTCCGACGATGAAGGAGGGCAAGATCGTCAAATGGCTCAAGAAGGAGGGCGACAAGGTCGCCGCCGGCGATGTCGTTGCCGAAGTGGAGACGGACAAGGCGACGATGGAGATGGAGAGTTCTGAGGGCGGGACGCTGGCGCACGTGCTCGTGAAGGAGGGGGAGAAGATCAAGGTCGGCGGGGCGATCGCGGCACTCGCCACGAGCAAGGAAAACCTGGCCGACGTGAAGAAGCAGTACGCGGGCGGAGGGGCGGCCAAGGCGCAAGCGGCGCCGGCTCCCGCGGCAGCAGCCCAACCGGCGATCGCACA
>NZ_JBJMQO010000047.1:0-158357 GCF_045802675.1 Archangium sp.
CCACAACGCCAGCAGGAATCAACCGGCGCCGTGATGTCCGAGAGAGTGAACCCAGGCAGCTCGGAACGAAAGGACGCGAGAAAGTCCCGCCACCGATCGATCTTCTTGAGCTCACGCTGCCAGAGCTCGTGGAATCGGTCGACCTCGGGACATCTCTTGCCGAAGAGGAGCCCGTTATAACTTTCAATATTCCCAGGCCAATAATTTCGAGCGATTGCCAGTAGTTGTTCAGCTGAAGTTTTCATGATTCAGAATCCAACTCGTGTCACGGGAATACCCGGCTCACACCCCCGCTTGACGCGTGAACCCAAAACGCTCTTCCTCAAAATCTCACGAACCATCTCCACAAAGTTCGTACACACGAGAGCGGAAGGGCTTTCGGGTGGAGCGGGTCGGATGACGAGCTCCGAGGCTTCATTGATGCAGTCCGCGGCGGTTTCCGCTGCCCACCAGGAACCGATGTAGCCATTCGCCTCGGTCTCTATCGGCATCCCGATAGAGACTGGACACACAGTGGAATCGCCGGTCGTCATGTTTTGTATGTTCGCCTCGAGGCATGTCTCCTGCCAGCCACCCGCCCCCGATTCAGGTTTGGGCGTTACCGTGACGAACTTGAGCTGTGCTCCGCATCCCGACGCGAGCGGGAGTACCAGGACGATCAACCAGAGCCACGCACGGCTCCTGGTCGTGTTCGCGGAGTCCATCCGGACACGGTTCCACTCCGTCTCTCCTGCGTCGAGAGTGAATCCGGTCTTCACCCCACCGTGTTCAACGAGGGACACGCCCTGCGTTGCGCGGAGGACTACCCCTCACCTCGTGCGCAGCGCCGTGAGCCCGTCCTCCCGCAGCCGGCGCACGGTGTAGCGCGCCATGGGCAGCAGCCTCGGTGCCAGCAGCAGCTTCGCCGCCACCCACGCCGGCTTGTGCAGCATCAACTCCGTCTCCAGCAAGCGCCCGGCGCTGAAGAAGCGCACCGCCAGCAATCGCTGCCACCGCGGCGGTGCCAGCGCGGACAGTACCTCCTCCGGCACCGGCATCCCCATCAACCGCCTCGCCGCCTCCAGCGCGTACCAGGCCAGGTGCGAGAAGGCCGTGCCCCGCGCCACCTCCACCACCCTCCCCCAGTCCAGCCCCGGGCTCGCCAGCACCAACAACTTCAAATCAAACAGCCACGCCAATCGCTGCAACAGGTGGTTGCTCGCGTGCAGCGCCAGGTACACCAGCTCGTCCTCCGCTCGCAGGTAGCGCACGCGCCGGCCCTCCAGCACCGACTCCTCCGCTCGGGCCAGCAGCGCCTCCGCCTCCAGGGCCTCGCCGTACCCCACCAGCGCCCGGAAGTGCAGCTCCACCATCCCCGCCGCGCCCGTGAACGTCAGGTGGTGCTCGTGCTCCCGCGCGTGCGCCGCCGCCTCAGCGCCGAGCGGCTTCAACCCCAATCCCTCCAGCGCTCGCGACGCCCCCGCCACCTCCGCGTCCGCCACCAGCAGGTCCACGTCCGTCGTGGCTCGCTGCAGCGGCTCGGGGTAGAGGCGCAGCGCCAGCCCGTACCCCTTCAGCGACACCGGCACCACGCCCACCGCGGCCAGCGCGTCCAGGCTCCGCAGCAGCAGCGCCTTCACCCGCATGCCCCGCGCCGCCTGCGCCAGGGCCTCGCGGCGCAACCGCGTGCGCGCCGCCTCCTCCAGCCTCCACTCCGAGCGCCCCAGCGCGTGCTGCACGAAACCCGCGAGCCCGTGCCGCGCCGCCGCGTGTACCAGGGCGTCCGCGTCTCCGGGCGCAGGGCCTCGAGGGGCCTCCGGCCAGGCTCGGAGCACGTCCAGGAGCGCGCTCGCCCCCACGTCGCTCACCGCCGCATCGAGACGACGCGCCTCGGATCCGCCTCGGCCTCGGCCAGCAGCTTCATCATCCGGTCTCCCACCGCGTCCGCCGCCAGCTCCAGCGCCAGCTCCTCGTCACGGTTGATCTCCGAGCGCCCATCGCGCCAGACGATGCACAGCCAGCCGAGCGACACCTCCCCGCCCTTCACCTCCAGGCGCACCTCCAGCGGCAGCGCCGAGCCCGCGGGCCGCTGCGTCTCGAAGGTGAGTCCGTCCCGGTTGCCCTCGCGCTGGAGCTCCAGGCGCAGGGACAGGTGCGAGGCATCGAGCGCATCGGCCAGAGGGCGCACCGAGGCCCAGATGTCCTTCGTCTCGGGGGCGGCGCGCACCGCGTCCGTCACGTCCTTCACCAGCGAGCGCAGCCGGATGTTCTTGCGCCGCAGCTCGCCCACGCCGCCGGCGCGCCGCAGGTCCAGGTAACCCAGCTTGCGCATCAGCACCGCCACCACCACCGCCATGCCCGTGAGCAGCATGGCGCTCTGCGCGGTGTTGGCCCAATGCAGGCCGAGCGCCGTCAGGGTGAAGAGCGCGCACAGGCCGTAGAGCACCAGCACCGCCGAGCGGTGGCTGAGCACCAGCCGGCTCATCATCCGGTGGTGGATGTGCTCCTTGTCCGCGCTGAACATGGGTCTTCCCACGAGCGCCCGCCGACTCATGGCGATCAGCGTGTCCATGATGGGCAGGCCCAGCGACATCACCGGCACGATCATGGCCACGGCGGTGCCACTCTTGGCGCTCGTCTTGATGGAGACGGCCGCCAGCACGAAGCCCAGGAACATGCTGCCGGTGTCGCCCATGAAGATGGAGGCCGGGTTGAAGTTGAAGATGAGGAAGCCGAGGATGGCGCCCGCCAGCGCCGCCATCACCAGGCACAGCAGCACGTCTCCCCGGCTGAGCGCGAGGATGAAGTTGGTGCCCACGCCGAAGAAGGCCACCCCGCCCGCCAGCCCGTCCAGCCCGTCGATGAGGTTGAGCGCGTTGATGACGCCCACCACCCACAGCACGGTGAAGGGCAGGCTCAGCATCCCCAGCGGCACCGGCGGCCCGAAGGGATTGGCGATGAGCTCGATGCGGAAGCCGAGCGCGTACAGCCCGAGCGCCAACGCCAGCTGCACGCTGAACTTCAGCTTCGCGCCCGCGCCGTGCAGGTCGTCGTAGAGGCCCAGCACCGCCACGCCCAGCCCACCACCGAACAGGCCCCACACCAGCGCCGTCTGTGCGCGGAACTGGTTGCCCACCGCCGAGTCCACCACGAAGAGCGCGCACAGGGGCGCGAAGAAGCCGCCGACGATGCCAATGCCGCCCAGGCGCGGAATGGGCCGGGCGTGCACCTTGCGGCTCGAGTTGGCCTGGTCCAGCAGCCCCCACGCCAGCGCGCGGTTGCGCACCACCAACGTGAACACCACGGCCACCATCAACGCCACAAGGAAGGCCACCAGATAGGTAATCATCGCGACGCCTCCATCCCCAGCCCAGGGCCGCGCATGGTGTCCGGAGGGCAGGGGAGCGTCAATGTCCCGAAGTGCCACGCGACTGTCGCCTGCACGCTGTACGACTCGGCGGCCCCCGGCTTCGGCCACACCGGCCCGCGCTATGCCACCCCAGTGGAATCCGATAAGGGGAGCGCATGGAAAGGGAACGCTCCTCGAGCACGGCCCTCGTGTGTGGAGCCGCGGCGGGCGCGGGCGGGCTGGGCGGCTTCGCGGCCACCGTCCTGCGGGCGCTCGCTCACGGCGGGACGACGCTGCACGTGCTCGGACCGCCTCCCGCGGATGCCCGGCTGGCTGCTCTCCCCGGTGTCGTGTGGCATGTGCCGCCGCAGCCCCTGCTCGCCTCGGTGCAACGGTGGACGCCCTACCGCTGGCTCACCGGCGCCTTCCAGCGCCACCAGGACGAGCACCTCGGGCAGTGGGCCGCCGCGCGGCTGGAGCAGCTGCGGCCCTCGCGCCTGTATGCCTTCACCCAGGTAGCGCTCGAGTCGCTCGAGTGGGCCCGGCGCGCGGGCGTGCCCTGCGTGCTCGACAACCCCAACGGCCACATCGCCGGCTTCCGCGACGTCTACGTCCGCGAGACGTGGCGCCAGGCCCGCCGCCCCCACCTCGGCCACCCCACCCCCGCCGCCGTCCGCCGCATTGAGCGCGAGTACGCGCTCGCCAGCGCCATCCGCGTCTCCTCGCCGTGGTCGCGCGACTCGATGGTGGGCCGCGGCGTGCCCGGGGAGAAGGTGGCCGTCATCGATCAGCTCATCGACCTGGAGCGCTTCCGCCCCCCGGCCTCGCGCCCCGCCGCCGAGGGCCCGCTGCGCGTGTGCTTCGTGGGCTCGCTGGACGTGCGCAAGGGCTTCCACTACCTGCTGCGCGCCATCCGCCGCATGGGTGCCGGGCGCGTCCGGTTGCGCATCGTGGGCGCCACGGGAGACCGCGTGTCCCGCCAGCTCTTCCAGCGGGAGATGCAGGGCCTCCCGGTGGAGGCGATGCCGGGAGACCCACGCCCGGCCTACGCGGACTCGGAGCTCTTCGTGCTGCCGACGCTGGAGGACGGCTTCGGGCTCGTGGTGGGTGAGGCCATGGCGAGCGGACTGCCCGTGGTCGTGACGGAGGCATGTGGCGCCGCCGCCTGGGTCGAGCCCGGCCGCATGGGCTGGCTCGTTCCCGCCGCCCGGGAGGATGCGCTCGTGGCCACGCTGGAGGAAGCGTTCCACCGCCGCTCGGAATTGCCGCGCATGGGAGAGCGGGCGCGCGCCGCCGTCGAGACACGCATGGCGGCGGACCCGCTCGCCCGGCTGCGCACCTGGTTCGAGTCCGTCACTCCCTGACCCGGGCCGACGGCCCTCGCCAGAGGCTCAACCCCGAGTCGTGAATCCCGGGCGAGGCGGCAGAGCGGACTCCTCCGGCAGCAGAACGGGCTCGCCATACTCCGTGCACACCGAACCGGGCCCATCATTATCTATCCCCCCACTACAGTGGGTCGGAGCGGGACAATCGGAGTGCTCCTGACAGGCGATCTCGCACGTGGCGATCATTCTCAGGCCCCAGATCATGCAGCGCTGGCCCTCCGGACAGCGCCGGTGCTTCTCGCAGCGCCGATGGAGCCCGTCGAGCACACTAGCTCGAGGTGCCTTGTCCTGGTTTTCGCCATGACGACAGGCCAGGGACGTGAGAGCCAGCACCCAGGCCCTCCACCTGCGTTGACGGAATCGGGACATCCGCACCCCCTCCGCGCCCGGCTCAGGCGCCCAGCAACCTGCTCACGTAGTCGCGGATGCCCCGCTGCTTCTCCTGGGCTCGCGCCAGCACGGTGGCCCGCAGACCGTCGGCCTGCTCGGACAGGGCCAGCGCGCGCTCGAGAATGTCTCCCTCGGGCGTGCACAGGTCCACGTGCCACGCCTCCAGCCCCAACGAGGCCATGAAGTCCAGACACTTCTCCCGGTAGCCGAGCGACAGCACCGGCGTGCCCGCGCAGCACGAGAGCACCGCCGCATGCAGCCGCACGGCGAGGGTGAGCGTGCACGGGCCGACGAGCGTCATGTATTCGCTGGAATGGCTCGGCGTGTGGAGCACATCCCCTGCCCGGCCAACCGCCGCCATGAGCCGGCGCATGGGCTGATAATCATTGGAGTGCATCGCCACGAAGACGGGCGTCCACTCCTGGGCCAGCAAGTGGCGGAGGGCGTGCTCCAATCCCTCCAGGCGCTCGTAGGGGTAGCCCTCGCGCTCCTCGGGCGGCGGCAGGGTGATGTTCACCGCGAACCGGCGCGGGTGCACCACCAGCGAGGGCGCCGCCCGCGCGAACACCAGGGCCAGGTCCCCAATCTCCTCCACCCCGGAGACGCCCAGCTCCTCGAGCGCGGCCTTCGAGTACGGGCCCCGGACGCCCACGGCCCGGAAGTCGCGCAGCAGGGCGCGCCACTCCGTCAGGTCCGGCCGGCGGCACATGCCGAAGCCGGCACTGCCCACGCCGGTGCCCAGCGTCCACGCGGGCAGTCCCAGCTGGAGCGCGGCCCGCACGTTGGACAACCCATAGGGGTTGATGAACGTCCCGCCGCCGAGGATGAGCTCCTGGAAGTAACCCCGGCCAGACAGCCCCACCCGCGACAGGCGCTCCTCGCGGCGCGGGTAGCGGAAGGAGACGAGGCGCACGCCCCCGAGCACCTGCTGTGCGGCCTCGAAGAGGGCGTCATCTCCGAGGTTCTGCCAGCCATGGCCGCCCACGTACGCCAGCCGCGGCAATTCCTCTCGCAGGAGGACGAGCCGTTCCTGGGCGGCGGAGACATTCCGGGAGATGGCGGAGAGAACGGAGCGCATCGGAGAACACCAAGACCGTGGGTCAGTCTATCGCGTCGCTTGTTGGTTTACCAACAATCTCCCGGGGACGCCGAGGAGCGCGCACAGTGCGTCCACGTGAGCGCCCGGGCTGAAGCGCGAGGCCATGCGCCAGGCACCTTCCCGCAGCCGCGCATGGTGCGCCGGATCCACGAGCGCCCGGACGAGGGCGTCGGAGAGCCCCCGCACCGTGGGCGGATGGCCCGGCGCGAGCTCGCCGGACACGCCCGGCTCACACCAGTCGGGGATGCCGCCCACCGCGAAGGCCACCGCGGGCAGGCCCACCGCACCGGCTTCCACGCCCACCATGCCGAAGGGCTCGGGCCAGACGCTGGGCACCGCGAGCAGGTCCGCCCGCCGCATCAACGCCTCGCGCCCGGCCCCGTCCACCCAGCCCGCGAAGCGCACCGGCACGCGCCGCGCCACCGCCTCGCGCTGCATGGGCTCGCGCTCCGGGCCGTCCCCCGCCACCACCAGTTCCAGCTCGCGCCCCAGCGCCGCTCGGGCCGCGGGCAGGGCGCGCACCAATTCCACGCCGCCCTTCAGCTCCGTGAGCCGGCCCACCATCAGCACCTGTCCGGACGCGGGCCGTGGCGCGGGAGGCTCGCTGTCTCTCGCGCCCTCGCCGAAGAGGGGCACGCACACCACCTGGGACTCGGACAGCCCGTGCCGCAGGTACTCCTCGCGCATGGCCCGGCTGCCCACCAGCACGGTGCCGTAGCGCCGCGCGAGCGCGAGCCGGCGTTGCTGGTAGCGGTACTCGCGCACGGCGGTGAGGGGACTGCGCCCCCCGCAGCGGCGCGGAAGGTAGTGCACGAGGCACCCGGGGCCGAGCACGCGCTCGCACGGCACGGGCCGGGGGAAGGCCTGGCGCTTCATCCCGCTGATGCACGTGCCGTAATAGGCATGCAGGAAGAGCAGCGCGGGGTAGCGCTCGAGCAGCGCCGCCTCCAAGTCCAAATCCTGCACGCCATGCTGGTAGACGCGCTCGGGCCGCCAGGAGGCCACGGCATCGAGCACGCCCCGGCGTCCGAGCGCCGCGAGGCTCCACGCGGGAAGGCCGAGCCCCTCGTCGATGCGTGCCTGGTGGGAAGCGGCGTCGTGCTCGAAGACGAGCCCGAGGACGTAGCCACGGGCCTGGAGGAGCGGCAGCAGCGTGCGCAGGTGCGTCTCGACACCGCCGACCACCGCCCGGTGCCGGGTGACGACGAGGATGCGCGGCCCCGGGCTCATGTCCCTCCCGAGGGCTTGGGCAGGCGCGCGAGCACCGCGTCCCACCGGGGCCGCACGTAGGACTCCAGCGGCCCATGGAAGGCCACGGGGCCCACCACGACGACGTACAGCAGCGCGGCGGTGGCCGACAGCACGGACAGTCCCAGGAAGCCCTCGGGCCTCCAGGCCAGCGCCATCCCCGCGCCGAGCCCCATCACCCCCGCGGTGCGCACGCCCCACGGCACCAGCGGGCGCAGCAGCCCTCCCACCGTGGTGCCCGCGTGACGCGCCATCGCGCGCAGGTGGCCGGGCAGGCTCACGACGAGCATGCCCACGAGGGCGCCCAGCGGCGCGCCAATGGGCCCCCAGAGCTTCACGCCCGCCGCGCCGACGACGAAGGCCAGCGCCCCATCGAAGAGCGAGGTGATGGCGATGCGGCGCTCGTCGCCGAAGCAGAACGTGGCCACCCCGAGGGCGTTGGCCAGCAGGCGCAGCACCATGTTGATGGCGAAGAGCGCGGTGACGCCGAGCCCCACGTACTTGTCCGGGCCCACCCACCAGCCCACGAAGGCCCCGTTGGCGGCCACCACGCCGGTGGCGAGCAACCCGGCCGCGAGCAGCGTGGCCTGCGTGAGGCTGGTACACACCTGGAGCAGGCGCTCGCGGGACTCGCCGGTGCGCATCTGGCTCAACCCCGGCAGCGCCGCGAGCACGAGCATGCGCGGCTGGTTGATGAGGATGGTGACCGCCTTGGCCGTGCACGCGTAGGCCACCGTGGCCTCGGGCCCCAGCAGCTTGCCCACCAGCAGCAGGTCCGTCCCCGTCAGCAGCAGGCTGGCGAGCTTGTCGATGCTGATCCACGTGCCGCGGTGCAGCCAGTCCCCCACCTGGGGCCAGGCGAGCGGGGGCAGCCGCCGGGGAAGCAGGTGCCGGTGGTGCCGCCACAAGCGCCAGCCGGCCATCGCGGACACCACGCCCTGCTGGACGATCCAGCCCCAGGCGAGCGCCACCATCCCATGCCCGAGCAGCACGAAGCCCACCGTGGTGCCATTGCCCAGGGCGAAGGACAGCATCTGCGTGCCGCCCTGCCAGGCGAGGTCCTGCAAGCCCTCGAGCATCGCGGGCAGCACGCGCAGCGGGTACTGCAGCACGAAGGCAATCAACGTGGGCCCGAGTGCCGGACGCAGCGCCTCCCAGTCGGAGGGCAGGAACAGCCACAAGAGGAGCGCGGCCAGCCCGACGACAACCGTCTGCATCAGCGCGAGCCGGAAGGCGAAGCCCATCAGCCGCGGGGTGGCCTCGGGGTCCTCCGTGCGGCCGGTGGAGCTGGCGACCTCGCGGGGCACGAGCGCCACCACGCCCACGTCGAGCAGCAACAACCAGCCGAGCAACTGGAAGCCGATGACCCACAACCCGTACTGCTCCGAGCCGAGGCGCTTGAGCAGGAAGGGCGTCAGGAAGAGCCCGACCCCCATGGAGATCAGCTGGTGGGCGTAACCCACTCCCATTCCACGGAGGTAGCGGCGCGTTCGACTCATGAGCGCGCGCATTGTGCCACCAGCCGCCCCGGAAACGGGCCCCTGGTGACCGGGTTGTGAGCCAGGCCCCTCCAGGCCCGAGCGGCCAACCACGGGCCTGTTCCCCACTCGCCATGTTTTCATCGATTCCTTGACCTCGTGGGTGGACCTCTGGTGGGTTGCGCCGCGTGCGGTGGCTCTTCCTCAGTCCCGTGGGGGTGGTGGGTGGCGCGGAGCGGACGCTCCTGGACCTGCTGGATTGTCTGCGCCGGACACCGGAGGCCCCGTGGCTGGGGCTCATCGCCGGAGCGGAGGGACCGCTGACGGAGCAGGCGCGGGCGCTGGGCGTGGAGACGCTCGCCCTGCCCCTGCCCGCCGGGCTCGCCGCGCTCGGGGACTCGCAACTGCGCGGCGCCGGAGTGGAGTCCTTCCTGCGCTTCGGCGCCTCCGTGGCGCGGGCCACCCCGGCCGCGGCCAGCCACCTGCGCGCCCTGCAGCGGGCCCTGCGCGATTCGCGCCCCACGCTCGTCCACTCCAACGGCCTCAAGACGCACCTGCTCTGCGCGCTGTGCACCCCGGGTGCGCCCGTGGTGTGGCACCTCCATGACTTCCTCGGCGAGCGGCCCCTCGTGCGGCGGGTGCTGCGCGTGGCGGGAGTGCGCGCGGCGGCGGCCATCGCCAACTCGGCGGCGGTGGCGGAGGACGCCCGGCGGGTGCTCGGCCGCGTCCCGGTGTACCCGGTGCACAACGGCGTGGACACGGAGCGCTTCTCGCCCGGCCCGGCCGAGGGCCCACGGCTCGACGCGCTCGCCGGACTGCCTCCCGCCTCCGAGGACACGGTGCGGCTCGGGCTGGTGGCCACCTATGCGCGCTGGAAGGGACAGGAGGTGTTCCTCCAGGCGGCCGCGCGCCTGCGGGCACGGAGTCCCGCTCGGGCGATGCGCTTCTACGTGGTGGGCAGCCCGGTGTACCGCACGCCCGGCTCGCAGTTCTCCGAGGCCGAGCTGCGCACCACCGCGCACGCGCTGGGCCTGGAGGGCCACGTGGGCTTCATCCCCTTCCAGTCCGAGCCCGCCCCCATCTACCGGGCGCTCGACGGCGTGGTGCACGCGAGCACGCGGCCGGAGCCCTTCGGGATGACCATTGTCGAGGCCATGTCGTGCGCGCGAGCGGTGGTGGTGTCCGCCGCGGGAGGAGCCGCGGAGCTCGTGCGCTCCGGGCACGACGCCCTCACCTTCGCTCCCGGAGACGTGGAGGGGCTCGCCGGGGCGATGGCGCGGCTCGCCGGGGAGCCGGAGCTGCGCGCGCGGCTGGGCGAGGAGGCCCGGCGCTCGGTGCTCGCGCGCTTCACCCGCGAGCGCTACGCCGCGCGGGTGCGGGACGTCTACGCGCGGGTGCTGGAGGGGCGGACATGAGCGGGAGGCACGCGGACGCGCACGGCGTCTCCTGGCACCTGCTCACCGGCGAGTTCCCCCCACAGTCCGGCGGGGTGAGCGACTACACGTGGCAGGTGGCCGGGGGGCTCGCGCGCGAGGGCTGCGCCGTCCACGTCTGGGCTCCGGGCGAGCGGCAGGAGGGCCCGTCTCCCGAGGGTGTCACGGTGCACCGGCTCCCCGAGGGCTTCGGCGTGCGAGGCCTGGGCCGGCTGGAGCGGGAGTTGGAGGGGCTGCCCGGGCCGAAGCGGCTGGTGGTGCAGTACGTGCCGCACGCCTTCGGCTACCGGGCGATGAACGTCCCCTTCGCGCTGTGGCTCGCGAAGCGCCGGCGGGACGAGGTGTGGATGTTCTTCCACGAGGTGTGCTTCCCCTGGGGCTGGAAGCTGCCGTGGCGCCACAACGTGCTGGGAGCCGTCACGCGGGCGATGGCGGCGATCGTCCTGGCGAGGGCGGACCGGGTCTTCGTCTCCACGACGTGGTGGAACCGGCTGCTCCACGCGCCGCCGCGCCGGGTGCCTGGCGAGTGGCTGCCCGTGCCGAGCAACCTGCCCACCCAGCCGCCCGCGAGCGCGGTGGAGAAGCTCCGAGGCTCGCTGCGAGCAGGCCCGGACACCGTGCTGCTGGGCCACATGGGGACGTACGGCGACCTCATCGCGGGCCTGTTGGAGGAGGTGCTGCCCGCGCTGCTGCGGAAGGACGCGCGCCGCGTGGCGGTGCTGGCGGGCCGGGGAGGCCCTCGCTTCGCCGAGCAACTCACCGCGCGCCACCCCGAGCTCACCGGACGCGTGCGAGCCCTGGGCGGACTGCCCGGAGACGAGCTCGCCGCCACGCTGAAGGCCTGCGACGTGCTGCTCCAGCCCTTCCCCGACGGGCTCAGCACGCGCCGCAGCAGTGCCATGGCGGGACTGGCGCTGGGCGTGCCGCTGGTGTCCAACGACGGCCCCGCCACCGAGCCTCCGTGGCGGAGCTCCGGCGCGCTGGCACTGGCCCCCGAGCCCACGGGCGCCGCTGTGCTGAAGGCGGCCGAGGCCCTGCTGTCAGCTCCGGAGACCTGGCCCGGGCTGGGCCAGCGCGCGGCCGATTTCTACACGGAGAATTTCTCGCTCGCGCACACGCTGGACGTGTTGCTGGACCGGACCCGTGCGCGCGTGGTGGAGGACGCATGAACCACGATGGGCACCCGCTGCGCCTGGCGTTGCTGATGGATCCGCTCGAGGAGGGGTGGCCGAGCATGGACCTGGCGGGAGAGGCGTTGCACGAGCAATTCCACGGCCCGCTCGCGGACAGGGTCTGGGTGACGTCGCTGCGCCCGAAGATGCTGCCGCTGGCGCGCAAGCTGCCGGTGCTGCGCGAGCGTCGCCAGGCGCTCAACGTGGACCGGGTGCTCACACGCTTCCTCACCTACCCGACCCGGGCGGCCCTGCGCACACGCGGGCACGACGCGTACCACGTGGTGGACCACAGCTACGCGCAGCTCGTGCACGCCCTGCCAGCCGAGCGCACCGGCGTGTATTGCCACGACCTGGATGCCTTCCGCTGTCTGGTGGAGCCGGAGAAGGAGCCGAGGCCCGCGTGGTTCCGGGCCATGGCGTGGACGACGCTGAAGGGGCTGCAGCGGGCAGCGGTGGTATTCCACTCCACCCGGGCAGTGCGCGAGGAATTGCTGCGCCACGGCCTGGTGCGAGCCGAGCGGCTGGTGCACGCGCCGCTGGGAGTCTCGCCGGAGTACGGGCCCGAGCCCCTACCGGGAGACACGAGCGACGAGGTGCTGCGTCCCCTCGGAGGCCGGCCCTACGTGTTGCACGTGGGCAGTGGGATTCCGCGCAAGCGCGTGGACGTGCTCTTCGAAGTCTTCGCGGCACTGCGCCGCCAGCACCCGGACCTGCGCCTGGTGCAACAGGGCGCGGCACTGAACGAGAACCAGCAGGCACACGTGGCGAGGCTCGGCATCGGAGACGCGCTGCTGCAGCCGCCGAAGCTGGACCGGGCGACGCTGGCGGGGCTGTACCGGAAGGCGCGGGCGGTGCTGGTGACGAGCGAGGCCGAGGGTTTCGGGCTGCCCGTCATCGAGGCCATGGCGTGTGGAACGCGCGTGGTGGCGAGTGACCTGCCCGTGCTGCGCGAGGTGGGCGGAGACGCCGTTACCTACGTGCCGGTGGGAGACATTGGCGCCTGGACCGAGGCCGTACACCGCGTGCTGGAGTCGCCAGAGTCCGACGCGGCCCGGAACCAGCGTGTGGCGCGAGGACGCGGCTACTCGTGGACGAACCACGCGCGCACCATCCTCGACACCTACCGTCGGCTCACGGGGTACTGACGCCTCTGTCGTCAGACTGGGAGCGCGCGCCGGGGCAAGCCCACCTCCCCTTCACGCCTCGTCAGTAAACGCGGGGCGAGGCCGTCTGGTTCGTGTAGCGGGTGCCGCTGGCCGCGGATGCCTGACTCTGAACCAGGTCTGGACGGTTCGAATCCGTCACCCGCTGAGTCTTGCCGCATTCGACCATGGGTAGGTCGCTGGCCTTTCACGCCGGTGAACAGGGTTCGAGTCCCTGATGCGGTGTCCGGGGATGGCTCTGGGAGCCGAGCCGCCTTTGAAGCGGTCGAGCAGGGTTCGAATCCCTGCCCCGGTGCTGCCTCACAGCGAGAGGCTGTGCTTCAGCAGGGCGAGGCCGAACCACCACTGGCCGTCCGCCGTGCCCATCTTCAGCTCGCCAGCCATCATCCGCTGATAGAACTCGCCGAGGGAGGGCGTGGAGTCGAGCGTCTCCGCGCCGGTGGCCCCCGCGTGCTTCATCTGGCGGGCGAGGTACAGCTGGAACGTGCCAGCGAGCGTCGCCGCCAACCTGCGCGTGTAGAGGAAGCGCTGGGGGAGCTGGGCGTACGGCCTGCCCTCGTAGGCCGAGAGCAGACGCAGGCTGGTGCCCTCGTCCATGCGCAGGAAGACGGAGAGCACCGCGAGATCGTAGAAGGGATCCATCGGCCCGGCGGTGGCCCAGTCGAGAATCAGGATCGACTCGCCGTCGTAGACGAGGTTGGTGGGGTTGAGGTCGTTGTGACCGAGGACCCGGGCGCCTTCGAGGGCCGGTGGCTGCTCGGCGAGCATGCGCTGGATCGCGCCGCGGGCGAAGTCCGGGATGGAGAAGCCGGTCAGCCAGCCCCAGAGCTGGCCGAGCAACTCGAGGGGATCTCGCGCGCGTGCGTCGGCGGCGAGGGGAAGCGCGTGGATGCGGCGCACGGTGCGGCCCAGCAGGGTGAGCGCGGCGTCGTGGGTGCGCGGGTCCCTCAGGAAGGCCCCGAACGAACGGTCGGCGACGAAGGCGGTCAATACCGCGCGCCGCGCCTCATCGACGTGGACGATGCGAGGCGCGAGGCCCGCGTCGGCGGCGAGCCGCTGGATGTGGAGCGCGCGGTGCCAGTCGGCGTCGGTTTCTGTCTCGCCGGCGACCTTGAGCACCAACGACTGGCCGGCGGCCTCGACGCGGTAGACGCCAGCGCCCGACATCCCCGCGGCGATCCGGGTGAGGGTGGTGGTGGGTCCTCGGAGCTCCGCGGGCAAGCAGTCTTCGACGTTCATGTTCGACTCCAGCGCGTGGGGAACAGGTGGCCGCGCGAGGCATCGATATGCCGGACTCGCCCGAACGTTCTAGCAGCATCCCGCTTCACCCACGTCAGGAGAAATGGATGCACGCCCCGCGCCGGCTGCCCGAGGAAACGAGAACCCGGACCCTGCTCCCGGTGGCTCTTGCCGGTCTCTTGCTCATGGGAATGACAGGCTGTGCCACGGCCCCGCGCCAGCAACTGCTCGAGCGCAGCGCGGCCTACGTCGCCTACAGTCTCCCCCCCGAACAGGTCCTGCAGGTGGCCCGCGAGCTCCTCCAGGAGCAGGGGTACATCCTCATGGAGAGCAGGGATCCCCTTTATGTGCGCACCTCCTGGCAGACGAAGTTCGACGACAGCCTGGACGTCGGGGCGCTCCGGGTGCGGATGTTCGTCATGGGGAAGGAGCTCGAGGACGGCCGCTTCGCACTGACTGCGTACCGCGCCACCTACACCACCATCGGCCGGACCGCACCCCACCCCGCCGAAACCCAGAAGAATGATGAAACACCCGGAGTGCAGAGGATGGTCAAGGGCGACCCTCTCTCCTATGTCCATCCAGAGATTGTCCGGGACCTGGACCTGGAATGGCAGATCCTCTCCCGGGTCTCCCCCTCCGTCGCCCACGCGCTGGAATCCCAGGTGGACCAGTACCTGGCCACCAAGTCGAAATAAGCTCGCCAGGTCCGTCCATGAGCTGTGTTGCTTCAATGGCCGTGACAGGACCATGACGAAAAAATGGTCCGCCCCTGGCCATGGCGCCTCCGCGACTCCTTAGGGTGAATGCATGTGGACGGGCTCACGCAGCCCGCCTCCATGCGCTCAAGGAGGGGCGCCTCACCGCCATGCAATTCACGATCGCCGATATCTGGGAGCACACGGGCCTGTTCGCCCGGATGATCATCTTCGCGCTGGGTGCGATGTCGCTGACCTCACTGGTCGTCATGGCCGAGCGCGTGTTGGTGTACTGGAAGAGCCGCTCCGAGTCGCGCGGCTTCGCCGCCAGGATGGGAGCCATCCTGGCGAAGGACGACCTCACCACCGCGGCCAACACCCCCTCCGGCAAGGATGTGGGGCACCTGGGCCGGGTCATCAACTCGGGCCTGACGGCCTACCGGGTGTCCTCCTCCAGCAAGGACGTGGCCGTGGAGTCCGTGGCGCGAGCCCTCGAGCGCCAGGCCCAGCGCGAAGTGCAGAGCCTCAAGCGCGGCCTGGGCGTGCTGGCCACGGTGGGCTCCACGGCCCCCTTCGTGGGTCTGCTCGGCACCACGATGGGCATCGTGAACTCCTTCAACCTCATGGCGGCCGCGGGCGCCGGAGGTCTGACCACCATCTCGTCCGGTATCGCCGAGGCGCTCATCACCACCGCGTTCGGCCTGGTGGTGGCCATCCCCGCGGTGATGGCCTACAACTTCCTGCAGGGCTGGGTGGACGCCCGCTCGGTGGACATGTCCGAGTCTTCCAACGAGCTCCTGGACCTGGTGGCCCGGCACTTCGGCGGCTCGCACTCCTGAGTTCAACCCTTCAACGACCCAGGTGAACTCATGGGAATGTCAATCGGTGGCCCCGGGAGGGGTCCCAAGGCAGAAATCAACGTCACCCCGCTGGTGGACGTGGTGCTCGTGCTGCTCATCATCTTCATGGTCATCACCCCCATGCTCCAGCGTGGCAAGAGCGTGGAACTGCCCAAGTCCAGGGAGATCGAGACGAAGAAAGACGGCAATGACAAAGCACTCATCGTCTCGGTGACAACCGACAAGAAGCTCTATCTGGACAACGACTTCCTGGACGAGAAGACGTTGGAGGACCGGCTGCGCGAGGAGCTGGCCAGGGACCCCATCCGAAAGATCCTGCTCAAAGCCGACAACTCGCTGCGGGTGCGCGACGTGCGCACGGTGATGGAGGTGGCGCGCAAGGCCAAGGCCCGGCGCGTGTCCCTCGGGGTCGAGCAACTGAAGGACTCGCCATGACCCAGAAAAGGATTCGCAGGTCCTGGGTCAAACCCGCCTCGGCGCCCAACGCGGACATCAATGTCACCCCGCTGGTGGACGTGGTGCTGGTGCTGCTCATCATCTTCATGGTCGTCACGCCGCTGATGGAGAAGGACCTCGAGGTGCGCGTGCCGGAGACCGAGCTGGAGGAGAACCCGCCGTCCGACCCCAACGACACGCAGCTCGTGGTGCAGGTCGCCGAGTCGGGGGACTACTCCATCAACACGGAGAAGATCGCGCCGGCCGACTACGTCGCGCGGCTCACCCGGATGCTCAACACCAAGAAGCAGGACGAGCGCGTCGTCTTCTTCGTGGCGGATGACAACGCGAGCTACGGCAAGCTGGTGGCCGCGATGGATGGGGCCAAGGCGGCCGGTGCGAAGGTGCTCGGCTTCGCACCGCAGGAGCCCGGGGGCGCCGTCGTCCCGGGCGCCACCCCGACCGAGGGCACGGCCCCGGCCCCCACCCCACCGCGGTAGGCGCGGGATGACACAGTCGGGCGGTTCGAAGTCTCCGACACCCGCTCCGGCCTACCGGGCCGCCGGCATGGGGGCAACGGCCGTCCAAGCGGGACGCGGCGCCTCCGGGGGCCGCTGCCGCCGCGGGGTGGCGGGCGCGGTCGCCGCGCAGGCGGACAGCAGCGCGGCACAGAGCGGGGACGGCAGCAGGGCGGGGCGATGCGGCATTGAAGACTCTCTCCCAAGTGAACACAGCGCACGCGGCGGAAGCTGACCAAAGGACGATACACCCCACCCTGTCGCGGACAGCCATTGCCAACGACCTGGACGACTCCGAGCAGAGAAGCACGAGGGCTCCTGCTCCGCCGCCTCGGAGAGTGACCTGGACGCGGTGTTCGCCTACCTGCCGACCCCACGAACGGCCTCGAGCGTGACCTCCATCACAACGGCACTCGACCCACTCATTCTCACAGCGAGGACCGACGGCAATGAGCGGCCGGTCAAACTACGAGCAAGCCCATGACCGAATCGAAGACCGAAACCGCTACCGTCGACTTCCGTGAACTCGACATCTCCGAGCTGGAAAGGGTCAGGGGTGGCTACGCCAGCGAGGTCATGTTGAACCCTCAACCGCTGCCGCCGAGAATGACCAGCTATCGCTCGTCGTTTTCTTGGGTGACGCTGAATCCGCAGCCTCTGCCGCCGAGGGCATTGCTGCTTCGCTAGTCTCACCGGACGCGGCACCACGGGTGTGGGCTGAGAAAGGCCTGGATGGCCGCGCTCCCCGGCCGGGGCGCGACGCTCGGTGCCCATCTGGCCCTCGTGCACTTGCTACACGCCTGACACATTGGCTGCCCGGGGCGTTGATGGGATGCCGCCTGTTTCTGGCGTCAGGAAACGCCGCCAGTCATCGGACTGGGCGACATTCCGGAGGGTCTCGTTGCGCGCCATGAGGAAGGCCTGCATATGTCGCCGGAGGATCAACCAGTCCACGAACCGGCCCGCGACTCCGAGTGGAGACTCGAAATCGAACACGTCCGTCATCAACGTGGCGTCGCCCTGATGCGCGAAGAAATGATCATGATCGAAGCGCCGGAAGGGGCCCCGTACCATCGAGTCGCGAAAGTGCCTCGACGGGTTGAACGCCGTGATGCGGCTGGTGAGGGTCAGCCAGATCCCAAAGTGCCGCGCCCGCCAGGTCACCTCCTGCCCGGCCCCGATGAGGCCCGTCGTGACTCCCGCGATGGCCTGCTCATCGCTCGAGGCAGCCGAGGCGAGGTGCATATCGATGCTCCGAGAGAGATCGAAGCAGCGCTGGAGCGGCGCTGAAATCAGCGTGTTGAGCCGAATGATGGCCATGAGGCCATTGTACCCAGGAATTCGCTCTCCGCGCGTGGCTCACCGGACGCGCGGCACCCGCTCCAACACCTGGAGGACTCGCGCGGCCAGCACCGGGTAATCGAACCGCTCCCGCGCCACGCCCACCAGTGCCTCGGCTGTCTGTAATTGCTCGGGCCGCGCCAGCAGGCCCTCCACCCGCTCGGCGAGCCGCGCTGGATAGGCGCGGTCCACCACGCCCTGGTAGGGCACGCGCATCGCCCCGGGCAGCACCAGTGAGGCCTCGCCCACGTCCGTGGCCAGGATGTAGCGGCCCGCCGCCATGTACAGCGGCAGCTTCCCCGTCGTGCGCACCTGGCCCACCACGTCGTTGCTCTGCGTGGACAACGTCACGTCCATCAATCCGAGGTACTCGGGCAGCGACTCGTAGGGCACGCGGTCGATGAACACCATCTGGTTCTCGATGCCGTAGGTGCGGCAGCGCTCGCGCAGCACGGGTATGCCCGTGCCGTCCCCGATGAGCACGCCCTTCACCGGCCGGCCCTTCATCGTGCGAATCAACTCCACCAACTCCCAACCCACGCACACCCCGAGCCGCTCGCTCCAGATGGACGAGCCCAGGATGCCGACCGTCAGCACGCCCTCGAGCCCCAGGCTCCGGCGCAGCTCCACGGCGGGACGCGGGCGGAACGCGTCCACGTGCACTCCGTCCTGGATGACGGTGCTGGCAATCCCCTGCTCCGCCAGCAGCTTCTGATGGAACGTGCCGCGCACCACCACGGCCGTCGCGGTGCGCAGGCCGAACTGCTCCAGCGCCGCGGTGGCCAGCAGCCCCGCCGGCCCGCGTCCTCCCACCGAGCGCGCCAGCGCGAAGATGGCATCCCCCGTGTCCACCACCCGGGGGCAGCGCGTCCCCAGCGCGTGCAGCGCCGAAGCCACCACGCCCGAGTACGCCAGGTCAAAGACATACACGACCTCGGGGCGTGAGGAGCGCAGCGCCGCCACCATCTCGCCAATCGCTCGCACCTTCCGGGGCTGGCGGTACAGCAGCGAAATGTCGAGCGCTCCCTCCAGCTCCCGAGCGAACGCCTGGGCACGCGAGCCCATGGGGCTGCCCGGCGTCCCATTCACCACGAAGGCCACGCGCCGCTTGGAATTCATGCCGCTCGCGCTCCCCGGGCCAGGACTTCCTCGTACACGCCAAGCGTCTGGCGCGCGACCTCGTCCCAGGTGCATGCCTCGGCCCGGAGTCGCGCCGCCCGGCCCAATTGCTCGGAGAAGTCCGTGTCCTCCGCCAACTCACGCATCGCCTCGGCGAGCGCGCCCACGTCTCCCGCGTCCTCCAGCAGCAGCCCATCCCGGCGGTGGGTGATGAGCTCGGAGGCCCCGGCGGCCCGGGTGGTGATGACGGGCAGCCCGGACGCCATGGCCTCGGTGACGACGAGCCCGAAGGCATCGTACGGCGTGGGGCACACGAAGAGGTCCGCCGCGGCGTAGAAGCGCTCCACCGCGTCCGTGGGCGGGTGGAAACGCACGCGCCCTCCCAGCCCCAGCCGCTCCGCCCGCGCCCGGGTGGCCGCCGGGTCGCTGCGCGTCACCACGTCCAGGGACAGTCCCGGCACGCGGGCGAGCGCCTCCAGCGTCACCGCGGCGCCCTTGCGCAGGTCTCCCAGGTAGAGCGCGCGCCGCTCGTCCGGCCCGAGGCCCAGCTCCGCACGCAGCTCGCGCCGCCGCTGCTCGCGCAGGGCCGGGGAGAAGCGAGCCACGTCCACGCCGTGGTGGATGACGCGGATGGGGCCGCGCCGCCCGTACAGCGTGCGCAATTCCTCGCCCAGCTTGTGCGAAATGGCGATGACGGTGGCCTCGTCCGAGCCCCGGTAGAGCCGCTCCTCCAGGGGCGTCAGCACCCCGTCGAAGACGCGCTGCTTCCACGAGTAGTCGTAGCCGAGCCGGCGCTGGGCCTGGAACCAGGCGCGGCCGCAGATGTGCGCGGTGAGGACGTTGGCCTGCGCGGCGGTGATGCCCTGGCCGTGGATGATGTCGAAGCCGGAGTGGCGGCTCAGCAGCACGCTCGCCGAGGCATAGAAGGACAGCACCGTGGACAGCGCGCCCGTGCGCACCGCGGGCACGGCGTGGAAGATGATTCCCTCGGCGCCTCGCGGCTCGAAGCGGTGGGCGAAGACATGCACCTCGTGCGCGGCCCGGAAGCGCTCGGCCAGCTCGACGACGTAGCGGCTGTGGCCGAAGCCCCGGTTGTACTCGTGCACCAGCAGGGCAATCTTCATCGGCGCACCGCCTCCGGCAGCCCCGGCAATGGCGCCACCGGGGCCGTGGCCGGCACGGGCACGGGCCGGCGCATTCCAATGAGGCACCCCATCCACAGCAGCAACAGCGCCGAGCCGGGCACCGAGGCGAGCAGGCCCGTGCCGATGAAGGCCGTCATCCACATCACCACCACCGTCGCCCACATGAGGCGGTTGGCCACCACCTGCTCCTTGCGGCGGCGCGGCGGCAGGCGCAACAGCAGCCACGCCAGGAAGCCCAGCCACAGCACGAAGCCGATGAGCCCCTGCTCCATGGCGACGCGTGCGAACTCGTTCTCCAGGCCGTACTGCGGTTTGGCCAGGTCCGTGAGGAAGAAGGGAATGCTCGTCCCCGCGGCGCTGCCCAGCCCGCTGCCCAGCGGGTAATTCGTGATGACCTCCAGCAGGCTCGTGTTCACGCTGGCGGACACGCGCTCGGTGACGTAGCTGGTGTCGTCCAGCGTGAGGAAGCGTTGGAAGCGGGGGTTGGTGGCGATGACGGCCCCCACCACCAGCGTCATGGCCGCCATGGCCGCCAGCAGCTTCGCGGACAGGCGGGAGACGAGCAGCAACAGCAGCACGATGGCGCCGAGTTGCACCACCGGGCTGCGCGCCGCGCTGATGAAGATGCCCAGCAGGCTCATCCCCAGCGCCGCGAACGTGAGCAGGCGCCCGGAGCGGGAGCGTCCGAGCCGACGCACCAGCAGGGGCATCGACATCAACATGGTGCCCGCGTAGGCGTGCGCGCTGTTGAAGATGGCGGGGATGCGCGGCAGCCCCTCCTCGCCCACGTCCTGGGAGATGTAGATGATGAAGGACGAGGCGTTGCGGGGGAAGAAGGGCTCGATGCCCAGGGCCAGCTCGAGCAGGGCGAAGCCGAACGCCACCGCGTTGAGCCCCAACACCCAGGTGCCGAGCACATCCAACTCCCCGGCCTCCAGCCGCAGGCCAATGAGCATGAGCGGCAGCAGGAGGATGGCCATGCGCAGGCCGACGAACTGGATGAGGATGTGCTGCGCGTCGAGCAGCGGCGAGAGCACCAGGGTGCACAGCGGCCAGACCATCAGCACCTTCACCCAGAGCCGCAGCGCCTGGCCCTCGCGGCCCATTGGCGCCTTCGAGCGCGAGCGCCGGGTGAAGTACGCGAGGTACAGCCCGAACACCCCCGCGTCGAACATGAAGTGCGAGAGGCCGTCCGGGAAGCGCGCCCGGAGGATGCCGTAGAAGTAGCCGAACAGCAGCAGCACGCCCAGGCCGTGGCCGGCGCCCTTGTAGCGCGTCACCCCGTACGTGGAGACGAGGGCGAGCACCGTGAGCAGCAATCCCATCATCGCCGGCTCACCTCACGCCGCCCGGTGGCCCACATGCGCCAGGACCTCCTGGTAGACGCCGAGCACGCGCTCGCCCATGCGTGCCTGGGAGAACTCGCTGCGCACACGCGCCCGGCCCGCCTCGCCCCAGGCCCTCCGCTGCTCCGGGTGCGCCAGCATGCGCCGCATGGCCTCGGCCAGCGCCGCCTCGTCGCCCGGAGGCACGGTGAGGCCACTCTCCTCGTGGCGGCTGACGAAGGGCACCCCCGAGTCCAGCGCGGTGTTGATGACGGGCAGCCCGCACGCCAGGGCCTCCAGCTGCACCAGCGCGAAGGCCTCGGCGCGGGTGACGGAGGGCAGCACGTATGCGTCGCACGCGTAGTACAGCGCCACCAGCGCCTCGTCCTCCAGGCGCCCGAGGAAGTGCACGCGTCCGGCCACACCACTGGCCCGCGCCAGCGTCTCCAATTGCGCGCGCAGCGGCCCCTCGCCCACCAGCAGCAGGTGCGCGCCGTCCACGTACCGCAGCGCGCGGATGGCGTACTCGAAGCCCTTGTAATAGACGAGCCGCCCCACCCCCATGAGCAGCGGCGCCCCGCCATACCGGGCCCTCACGGCCGCGGCCGCCGCCTCGCGCCCGGGGGTGAGGGCGAAGCGCGTCGTGTCGATGCCGAAGGGCACCACGTGGCAGCGGTCCCGGTGCGGACGCAGCGCCTCGGACGACTCCACGTAGTTGGGCGAGCCCACCAGGATGGCGTCCGCGCGCGCCAGCGCCCGCTGCATGAAGGGCCCGTACAGCGTGAGCAGCCGTTTCTGGCGCACCACGTCGCTGTGGTAGGTGATGACGAGCCCGTGCCGCCGCGGCCGCACACTCCCCAGGTACGCCATCACCGCCATGGGGTGGGGGAAGTGCATGTGCAGCAGCTCGTACCGGCGCCGCGACAGCTCCAAGGGCAGCGTGGGGTTGAGCGAGGTGGAGGCCACCTTCACCACCTCGGCGCAGCGGGTGACGGGCACGCCGTGCACCACCTCGTGCACCGTGTGCGGGGCCGTGTTGGAGACGAGCACCTCCAGCTCGACGCGGCCCTTGAGCTCCTCGCACAGCCCGGACAGGTGCGTCTCCATGCCGCCCCGGTAGGGGGCGTAGTACTTGCCCAGCTGGAGGACCTTCATACCCGGAGCCCGTCTTTCAGGAGGCCGTGCGCTGCTCGTCGCGCTCGCCGCCGTAGCTGCGGTAGTAGTTGTAGGTGGAGTAGTCGGAGCCCTTGCCGCCCCGCATGTCCACGTGGTTGAGCAGGGCGCCGATGACGCGGGCCTTCACGTCGCGCAGCGAGCGGATGGCGCGTTTGGCCTGCTCGCGCTGGGTGCGGCCCGCCTTGAGCACCAGGAGGATGCCGTCGGCCTGCTTGGAGAGGACGAGCGCGTCCGAGACGGGGCCCAGCGGCGGGCTGTCCAGGAGGATGCAGTCGAAGCGCTCGCGCAGCTTGCCGAGCAGCTCGGAGAAGGCGCGGGTGTGGAGCAGCTCCGCGGGGTTGGGCGGCAGCGGCCCGCAGGGCAGCACGAAGAGGTTGGGCACGTCCGTGGACTTGATGGCGCGCTCGAGCGAGCCCTCGCCCACCACGAGCGAGCTGACGCCCATGTCGTCCGGCACGCCGAAGGCCTTGTGCAGCCGGGGCCGGCGCATGTCCGTGTCCATCAGCAGCACCCGGGTGCCCGTCTGCGCCATCACCATGCCCAGGTTGATGACGACGGTGGACTTGCCCTCGGACGGCCCCGCCGAGCTCACCACCACCGTGCGGAAGGGCTTGTCCGGCGACATGAAGAGGAGGTTGGTGCGGATGGCCCGGCACATCTCCGCCGCCGGCGAGCGCGGGTGGCGGTGGATGAAGAGATCCGTCGTCGCCCCGTCCTCGGCCTTGAGCGGAGGCATGGCGCCGATGAAGGACAGCCCCAGCCGCTCCTCCACGTCCGCGCGGCTGGCCACGCTCGCGTCGAGCAGCTCCAGCCCCACCACCAGCACCACGCCGCCCATCAGGCCCAGCAGGAAGAAGAGGATGATGGCGCTGCGCGTGTTGGGCCGCACCGGCGCCGGGTTGGGCAGCGCCGCATCCAGCACGCGCACGTTGCTGGTGCGCAACAGGCCCGACAGCTCCAGCTCCTTGAAGCGCTTGAGGACGAGCTCGTACAGGCGCTGGTCGTTCTCCGCCTCGCGCTGGATCTTCTGGTAGGCGATCTCCTTCTCCGTGAGTTGGAAGGCCTCGGCCTTGGCCCCGGCCACCAGTTTCAGGAGGTTGCGCTCGTTGGCCTGGGCAGCCGACAGGTCCGTCTCGGCGCCGAGCACCAGGTTCTCCAGGCTGCGCCGCAGCTCCTGCTGCACCACGGCCAGCTTCTGCTGGCACTCCTGCATCTTCGGGTGCTCGGACAGGTAGCGCTCGGACAGCTCCACGCACGCGGTGCGCTGCTCCAGCACCTTGGTGCGCAGGTCGCGCAGGGCGCCCTCGCCCGCCTCGGCGAGCCCCTCGGCCCAGTGCTCCGCCTCGGGGCTGGCGCTCTTGCGCAACTGGCGCATGGCCTCCACGCGCGCCTGGAGGGCGGCGATCTTCGTGCGCACGTTGATGAGCTCGGCCATGTACTTGTCGTAGGCCTGCTTCGCCGTGCTCGGCTGCGGCGCGCCCTTGCCCTCGATGGACATGGAGAGCACGTCCGCGCTGCGCTTGAACTTGTAGAGGTCCATCTCGCTGGCGCTGGCCCGCGAGCCCAGCTCACTCAGCCGCTCCTCGAGCCACGCGCTGGCGCCCTCGGTCGTCTTGAGCTTGAGGGCCTGGTTCTCGGCGATGTAGGCCTCGGCCACCTCGTTGGCCAGCAGCGCCGCGCGGTTGGCCTCCAGGTCCTCCACGGCGATGCGCACCACGCGCGAGTTGGCGGAAGGAATCACGTTGATGCGCGAGCGCACCAGCGACACCGCGTCGATGGAGGCCATGGCCTTCTTGCGCGCCTCGGGGTCCTGAATCCCCTCCACGCCGAGGAAGGCCGGGTCGCTGCGCAGGCCCAGATGGTCCACCACCCGGGCGGCCACCGCGCGCGAGGTGATGACCTCGTTCTGCGTCTGGTAGTACTCCTTGTTCGCCCAGTAGTTGCTGCGCTCGTCGCCCATCACCTCCTTGACGTCGGTGTCGAGCACGCGAGGCGCCGCCACGTCGATGATGAGGGAGGTGCTGGCGGCGTAGATTTTCGGTTGGCGCAGCGTGTAGAGCGTGCCCACCAGCACCATCACGGCCGTCACGCCGACGATGAGCCACTTGCGGCGCCAGAGCGCGCGGACGTACTGCATCACGTCCAGCGCGGGCTCGTTGGCCTCGGGGGCCTCGGTCGAGGTGTCTTCCACGTCGCTCTCCGTCGCTCTCCTGCGGGTGCGGGCTCACTCCCACTCGGTGGCGAAGGGGTCAGAGTGCACTGGCGCACCCGGAGGGTCAATCTTCCCGGACTCGCCCGCACGCCCTCCTGCCACGCAGTGTGAACCCGTGCGAGCACCCGTGTCCGCCCTGTGGTAGTCACGGCCGCTGTGAGTCCGCCCCTCTCCTTCGTCATCCCCTACACCCCGGCTACCGCCGAGGCCGCCTCCCGCTTCGCCCACGCGCTCGCGCCCCGCGGCGACGAGGTCATCCTCGCGGGCGACGGTCCGCTCGAGACGCCCTCCGCCCCCAACGTGCAGGTGCTCTCCGGGCTGGTGGGCAAGGGAGCGGCCATCCGCGCGGCGCTCGGCCGGGTGACGGGCGAGATAACGGTGCTGCAGGACGCGGACCCGGCCTACTCACTGGAGGCCTGCGAGGCGCTGTGCCGTCCCATCCTCGAGAACACCGCGGACGCGGTGTTCGGCAGCCGGCGGGTGCAGGGGTTGGACGCGGAGCTGCTGGCGGACCGGGCCCTGGGGCGAGTCACCCGCTTCGTCACGTCCGTGGCGCTGGAGGATCCGCTCTGCGGCCAGCGCGCCTTCCGCACCGAGGCGCTCAAGTCCGTGTCGCTCACCAGCGAGGACGACGCGGTGGACGCCGAAATCGTCGTGAAGCTGGCGGCGCAGCTCTACCGGCTGGCGGAGGTGCCCGTGGGCATGGAGGAGGCGCCGCACCGGCCGCTGGGCTCGCAGCTCGCGCGGCTGCGCACGCTCATGCGCTACGCCACGGTGCAGAACGACGCGGACAACCAGCACGAGGGCTACAACACGCTGGAGCGCATGGACGGGGCCAACAACTACAACGCGTGGTTGGGCAGCCGCTTCCGCGAGCACCTGGGGCGGCGCGTGCTGGAGATTGGCTCGGGCATCGGCACCATCACCGAGAAGCTCGAGGAGGGGCTGGAGCTGCTCATCGCGCTCGAGGTGGACCGCTTCTACGTGGACCGGCTGAAGAACAAGTTCCGGGGCAAGCCGCACGTGCGGCCCTACCTGTCGGACGTGGCCCTGGCGGACTGGGAGTCGCTCAAGGCCGAGCGGCTGGACACCATCGTGCTCTCCAACGTGCTCGAGCACATCCCGGACGATGGCGCGGCGGTGCGCCGCTTCCGGCAGATTCTGCCCCCGGGCGGACGGGTGGTGGTGCTGGTCCCGGCGCTGCCGCAGCTCTTCGGCTCCATCGACGAGGCGGTGGGCCACCACCGGCGCTACACCATGGCCGGACTGCGCGAGGTGCTCGAGGGCAACGGCTTCGAGGTGGAGAAGCTGGAGTGGATGAACCTGGTGGGGATTCCGGGCTGGTTCATGAGCAGCCGGGTAATGCGCCGCCGCTCGGTGCCCAGGTTCCAGCTCAAGATGTATGACCGGATCGCTCCGTTGCTGGCGAAGGCCGAAAGCCATGTCAAGCTACCGGTGGGAATGAGCCTCTTCGCGGTGGCTCGAGTCACGGGAGGTGCCGCATGAAGAAGATCGAAGCCATCATCAAGCCGTTCAAGCTGGATGACGTGAAGGACGCCCTGCACGAGGTGGGCGTGCTCGGTCTCACCGCGGTGGAGGTGAAGGGGTTCGGCCGGCAGAAGGGCCACACGGAGCTCTACAAGGGCGCCGAGTACGTGGTGGACTTCCTGCCCAAGGTGAAGGTGGAGGTGGTGGTGGACGACGACATGGTGTCGCGCGTGGTGGATGCCATCGTGCGCGCGGCCCGCTCGGGCGCCGAGGGGAAGATTGGCGACGGGAAGATTTTCGTCCTGCCGGTGGACGAGGCCGTGCGCATCCGCACGGGGGAACGCGGCAGCGACGCGCTGTGAGACGCGCGGCGTACGCGGGACTGGTGGCGCTGTACGTGCTGCTGTTCCCGTACCACCCGGGCCTGCGCTCGCCCAACGAGCTGTGCCGGCTGTGGCAGACGCGCGCGCTCGTGGAGTACGGGACGCTGGACATCAACCAGGCCCTGCGGGACTTCGGCTACGTCGGAGACCTGTCGGTGAAGGACGGGAAGTACTACCCGTCCAAGGCGCCGCTGCTGTCCTTCGCGGCGGTGCCCGTATACGCGGTGCTGCGCGGGTTGGGCGGAGGCTTCCTCTACGCGGTGCATGAGGTGCCGCTCGTCTTCTTCAGCCGCCTGTTCCTCACGGTGCTGCCCACGCTGGGGCTGCTGTGGCTCGTGCGCCGGTTCCTGGGCGCGTACGTGTCCCCGGGCGTGGCGGACGCGGTGACGGTGACGTACGGGCTGGGATCGCTCGCGTTCAGCTACTCGCTGCTCTTCATGAGCCACCAGACGACGGCGGTGCTGCTGTTTGGCGGCTTCTACGCCCTGTGGCGGCTCGCGCGCGGCGAGTGGCGTGAGCGGGGTTACCTCGTGGCGGGCGCGTGCGCGGGCGCCACGGTGGCCGCCGAGTACACCGGTGCCCTGGGCGTCCTGGGACTGGTGCTGTACGCGGTGCTGACGGTGCTGTGGCGCGAGGAGCCCGCGCGCGCCCGGTGGATGCGGCTGGCTCGCGGCGCCGGACTGGCCGTACTGGGAGCGCTGCCCTTCGTGGTGGGGCTGATGCTGTACCACCAGGCGGCCTTCGGGCATCCGCTGGAGACCGGGTACAAGCACCTCAACGACGCGGCCTATCAGCCGTGGCACCTGGGGGGCTTCCTCGGCATCCGCTACCCGGATCCGCGCGCCTTCGCCCTGTCCTTCTTCTCGCCGCTGCGCGGGCTCTTCACCCTGTCGCCCTTCCTGCTGCTCGCGCTGCCCGGTGTGGCAGTGCTGCGCAGGGAGGCACGTGGCAGCGTCGAGATGCGGGCGCACTTCTGGCTCACGGTGGCGCTGCTCGCCGGGTACACGTACTTCACGTCCTCGTTCTCGTATGACTCGTGGGGCTGGACGACGGGCCCCCGCCACCTCACGGGACTCGTGCCCTTCCTGCTCCTGCCCGCGGGCCTGGTGCTCGAGCGGCTGCGGAGCTCGGGCCACCCGGCGCTCTCGGGCGCGGCCGCGGCGCTGTGCTCCGCGTCCATCGTGTTCACGGGCCTGGCCACCTTCGTCAATTACATCCCCGACGACGTGTCCAACGTGGTCCTCGGGCTCGCCGTGCCGCTGCTGCGCGAGGGCTACCTGCCTCCGAGCGCGCTCAATCTCCTCGGCATCTCCAACCCGGTGGCTGGCGTGTTGTTGCTCGTGCTGCTGCTCGGCCTGGCCGTCTGGGTCTTCGTGCGGCTGGGGCTGAAGGAGACGGAGCGGCGGCCCGGTGCCATGCCCCTCGTTGGCGGGCTGGCGGTGCTCGCGCTGATGCTCGGGGCTCAAGTCGCCACGGTGAAGCACCACGCAGCGGACGAGGGCGCGGTGCACTTCCTGGAGAAGGTCTGGCTCGTGCCTCCCGGCCGGACGCTCGGCTTCTAATCTCCTTCAGTTCGGCTGGGGGCAACCCGGGGCGGGCTCGTCACAGAGTTGGTAGAGCACCAGCTCCCGGCCCTCCTTGCCTCGCAGCTTATCGGCGACGATGGCGTGCCCACGGTACCGGTCGAGCACCGAATACGGCAGCTTCAAGCGGGCCTCGTTGAAGCGCCGCCAGTCCTCCTCGCTCTGGTCGAGCAGCCCGAGGAAGAACACCCGCCGCTGCTGCGCGTGCGCCTCGTCGATGCGCTTCTGGAGGCGCTCGGAGAACACCTCCGCGCGCAGCCCCGTGGCGATCATCTCGTCCACGATGCTCCAGCACTCGAAGGGCGGATTGACGACATGGGCCAGCAGGCCGCTCGTCGCGTCCCAGCCCGTGCAGATGGCCAGGTCCGAGGGCTGTAGGCGCTGGGACAGCTCGGTGGCCACGCGCAGGTCCTCGTTCATCGTCACCCGGCGCCACACGCCTCCCGCCCCAAGGCTCATGAGCAGCAACAGCGCGAGCGGTGCCAGGGAAAGCCAGTGGCGCCAGGGCCCTTCCCCACTCCGGGCCGGCTGCTCGCCCGTGCTCTCCTCCTCGCTCTCGAAGAGGATGCACAGGAAGACGGTGGTGCCCAGCACGCCGCCAATCCACAGCTTCTCGTAGGTCGCGGACCAGTAGCTCGCGAGCACATAGGTGCAGCCCGTCCACAGCAGCGCCCCCGTCAGGTCGGCGACCTTGTCCGAGCGCAGGAGCGCCGGAGCGGCCCGGCGCACGCGCAGCCCCACGGCGAACACGAACAGCGCGAAGAGGGCCACGAGCGCCAGGTTGTAGGCCAGCACGCCCGGAGGGGACTCGCGGAGCCGGCCCGCCCCGAGCCAGTCCCGCAGCGGCGCGAAGGCATTGGCGAAGCCGAAGAAGGCGCCCACCAGGTGGCGGGGATCGAAGTGCCCGAACATGCCGCTGCCGGTGGGAATCGAGACGAGGCCCTGCTCCTGTCCCGCCAGGTCATGCGGCACCGAGAGCAGGAGCCGCCCCGCGAGGAGGATGGCTCCGAGGCAGCCCACCGCGCCCAGGCCCACCTCCGTCACGGCCACGACTCCCCGCCCCCACTGCCGGCGCCGCAGGTAGCGCAGGCCCACCGTGGAGCCCATCAGCACGCAGACGCCGAGCGCCGTGAGGTAGAAGGCCGCGCCCAGTCCGGCGAGCGCTCCGCCCAGCCAGCGCGCACCCCGCGACTCCGGCGCGCGCCGCACCACGGCCGCCCCGAGCACCATCCAGGGCACGGAGGCCATCGGCTCCGTCATGTCCGTGGCGTGCAGCAGGTACGCATGGGACAGCCCGGTGATGGCCACGCCGAGCCAGCAGCCGCGCCGCGACACCCCGCTCCAGCGCAGCAGCAGGAAGAGCGCCACCAGTCCCGCCGCGCCGAAGAGGGCGTTGAGCCCCTGGAAGCACACGAGCGCCGCGGGACGATCCGTCAGGTGCTCGAGCAGCGAGGAGAAGCCCGTGGCCACCGCGAGCCTCCAGGCCACCCACCCCACGTACGGCGTGAGGAAGTGGTTGTTCTCCGAGGGCGCGGGCAGTCCCGGCGCCGTCATCTCCTCCAGCCAGCGGATGCCGTCGCCGATGTAGTCACGCGAGAGCAGACTCGTGAAGAGCAGGGCCGCTCCCACGAAGACCAGGAGCAGGTCTCGCCGGAGCACGGGAGCCGATGAGGGAGGGGGATTCATTCGCGCGGAGCCACCCGGCATCCAACCATGCCGCTCGCCGCGAGTGCCAATGAAGCGCGTACCTTCCAGGCTCCTGGGAGGCCTCGGCCGCCTGCTGGAGGCTCGGAAGGACAGGGGCCAGCGCGTCCGCTGGTAACCACGGCGGTGAGCACATACCCTCGCGGGCTCACCGCCGTCGGAGTGACTCGTGCGTTCATCTCCCTTCGGCTCCAGCGAGACGCCCGCGTCCGGCACGCTCGGGCGGATGTGGTGGGTGGCGCTGCTCGTGGCCGGGGTGCTGCTGGTGGGCACCGAGCTGGGCTGGCGCCGCCTCGGCTTCCACCCGACGGTGAAGGACACGCCGGAACTGTGGTCCCTGGAACGGGCCCGCGCGAGCGGGGGCAAGGGGCGCGCCACGGTGCTGCTGGGCTCGTCGCGCTTCCAGGTGGGGATTTCTCCCGAGGTGCTGTCGCGGGCGCTGGGCGGTGCCCGCGTCGCACAGCTCTCCATCAATGGCTCGAGCAGCCTGCCGCTGCTGGAGGACCTCGCCGCGGACGAGCGCTTCCGGGGGCTGGTGCTGTGCGAGGTGAGCCCGACGCTCTTCTTCTCCGTGGAGCCCCTCGAGGTGCGCACGGCGGCCTACCGGTACACCACCGGGTACGCGCACCGCACCCTCGCGGCGGACGCGGAGACGGCGATGCGGGTGTTCCTCCAGGAGCGGCTCGTGGTGATGCAGTCCTCGGTGCAGCCCAAGAACGTGCTGTACGCCCTGCTCATGAGCCGGTCCCTGCCCGTCCCGCCCTATACCCGCACCCTGGCCAGCCGTCAGCAGCAGTCCGACTTCGACGGCGTGGACCTGAAACCGCTCCGGGAGTCCTGGGAGCATCACTTCCAGAGCGCGCATGGCCAGCAGCCACTGCCCGCCGAGCTGGACGCGCTGCTCGAGCACGTGTCCTCCCTCGTGGGCCACATCCGCGCCCGCGGCGGAGAGGTCGTCTTCGTGCGGATGGTCAGCTCGGGGCGCGTGCGGAACATCGAGGACACGCGCTACCCGCGCGAGCGGTACTGGGACCGGCTCCTCCAGCGCACGGGCGCTAAAGGCATCACCTTCGAGGACGTCCCCGCGCTCTCGCGCTTCGAGTGCCCCGAGGGCTCGCACCTCGACTACCGCTCGGCCCCTGAATACACCCGGCTGCTCGCACGCGAACTGGTGCGCGAGGCGCCGAGCGCGGTGGCCACCGACGCACCGTGACCTATACTCGGGCCCCCTCAACGAGAGGACACTCCATCGTGAAGACGACCCGCTACGCCCTGCTGCTCTCCCTGTCCCTGGCCACCGCCGCCCAGGCCGCCGACGAAACCCCCGCCGAGCTGTGGACGGCCAAGTGCAAGTCCTGCCACGGCCCGGATGGCCGCGCGCAGACGCAGATGGGCAAGAAGGAGGCCATCGTCGACATGTCCCAGGCCGCCTGGCAGAAGGCCCAGACGGACGAGGACATCCGCGAGGTCATCTCCGAGGGCTCCTCCCGCAACAGGAAGATGAAGCCCTACAAGGAGAAGCTGACCCCGGAGCAGATCAACTCGCTCGTTGGCTACATCCGCACTTTCAAGAAGGGCTGATTCCCCTTCGGGCGTGGGGTGAATATCCCTGTCCGGGGCCGCGTCCCCCCGCGACCGGAGGCCTTCTCCCCATGCGTATCCTCACCACCGCTCTCGCCTGCCTGCTCGCCCTCGCCTGCCTCCATGCCGCGCCCGTCCGCCTGCTTCCGGACGCTTCCTCCGCCCAGGCCCGCCTTGCCGCTCCGTCCCTCCAGGACGGAGACAAGAAAGGCGGCGGCGATGACGGAGGCGACAAGGGCGGCGACGACGATGATGACGACGAGGACTTCCGGGTGGGGTGAGTAGGCGGCTGTAGGCACGGGGCCCGAGAGGACTGTCGCCAACCGGGCCCCTCGCTCTTCCGTTGACCCACACGGGTCCGGCTCCTAATTACCGGGGGGCCCTGCAAGGTGCCCCCCCCGGATGGAAACTCCTTTTTCCCAGAAGTTCGATGCGGAGGCCCTTCGCGCGCCTCCAATGGCTGGGGACCCGTTCGCCCGCGTGATGGAGTTGCTCCGCGCCGGCCAGCGTGTCCGCACACAAGGTCTCCAGGGAGCCGCTCGCGGCCATGCGCTCGCCCGCCTGTCGAGCAGCCTCGAGGCGCCCCTCGTCTGTGTCGCCATCGACGAGGAAGCCGCGGATGCGCTCGCCAGCGACCTCGCCTTCTTCCTCGGTGGCAAGGGCACTGCGCGCGAGCCCCACGTCCTGCGCCTGCCCGCCGACGAGGTGCTCCCCTACGACGAGCTCTCCCCGGACGCGGACGCCGCCGCGGACCGGCTCGGCGCCCTCTTCCACCTGGCCCAGGGCACGCGCTTCCCCGCGCTCGTGCTCTCGCTGCGCGGCCTGTTCCGCAAGGTGCTGCCGCCCCAGGTGATGAAGGAGCTGTCCGAGCTCGTGCGCGTGGGGCAGGACTTCGACCGGGACGCGCTCGCGCGCAAGCTCGCCAACATGGGCTACCAGTCCAGCCCGCTCGTCGAGGACCTGGGCACCTTCTCCGTGCGCGGCGGCATCGTCGACGTCTACAGCCCGCTCTACGACAAGCCCGTCCGCCTCGAGTTCTTCGGCGACACCATCGAGTCCATCCGCTCCTTCGATCCGGAGACGCAGCGCACGGTGGACTCGATGAAGGAGATCATCCTCCTGCCCGCGCGCGAGGTCATCTTCTCCGAGCAGACGCGCGTGCGCGCCGAGGCCGCCGCCCGCGCCGTGGCGGACCGGCTCAACCTGCCCACCTCGCAGCTGCGCGAGCGGCTCGACGCCATCCGCGAGGGCCTGCCCGGTTTCGGCCTGGAGGGCCTGCTGCCCGGCTTCTTCGAGGGTGGCCTGGGCACCGTCTTCGACTACCTGCCGCTGTGGCACGCCGAGCCGCTCTTCTACCTGGATGACCCATTGGGCCTCGAGCGCATCGCCGAGGACCTGTGGAACGAGGTGGAGCGCTCGGCGAAGGCGTCCGATGAGCGCCAGGACCTGGCCTATCCACCCGAGGAGCACTTCCTCACCCGCGCGCAGGTGGAGCAGAAGCTCGCGGCGCACCGGGTGATGGAGGGCGGTGGCCTGTCGCTCACCCAGGGCGAGCCGCCGGTGCACTTCCCCTTCGGCACGACGCAGGACGTGCGCGAGGCCATCCTCGCCCACCACGGTGAGGAGGGCGCGCTCACCCCGCTCATCGAGCGGCTCCAGCGCTGGAGGGACACGCGGATTGCCTGCGCGGTGGCCTGCGGCACGCTGAGCCAGGCAGACCGGCTCAAGCACCTGCTGTTGGACCGCAACGTGATGGTCCGCGTCCACACCGAGCCGCTCACGGATGCCGCGAAGCTCTATGAGCCCTCGGTGTCCGCGCACCTCTTCGCGGGCGAGGTGAGCCACGGCTTCGTGGACGGCGCGGGCGGCATCGCCGTGCTCTCGGACGAGGAGATCTTCGGAGCGAGGGCACGCCGGCGCGTGCGGCGCTCGAAGAGCATGGATGCCTTCTCCTCGGGCTTCAAGGACCTGAAGGAAGGCGACATCATCGTCCACACCGACTTCGGCCTGGGCCGGTACGCGGGCCTGACGAAGATGCAGGTGAACGGCGTGCCCGGGGACTTCCTCGTCCTGGAGTACGCGGGCAAGGACAAGATCTATCTCCCGGTGAGCCGCATGCGGCTCATCCAGAAGTTCACCGGTGGGGACCCCACCAAGGTGGCGCTGGACAAGCTGGGGGGCACGTCCTGGGAGAAGACGAAGAAGCGGGTCAAGGAGCAGCTGCTCAAGATGGCGGCGGACCTGCTCAACATCGCGGCGGCGCGCCGGGCGCACCCGGGCCACGCCTTCAGCCCGCCGGACCGGTACTACTCCCAGTTCGAGGCGGACTTCGAGTTCGAGGAGACGCCGGACCAGGCCAAGGCCATCGAGGACGTGCTCGCGGACATGCAGAAGAGCGAGCCGATGGACCGGCTCGTCTGCGGCGACGTGGGCTACGGCAAGACGGAGGTGGCGATGCGGGCCGCCTTCAAGGCGACGTTGGACCGCAAGCAGGTGGCGGTGCTGGTGCCCACGACGGTGCTGGCGCAGCAGCACTACCTGTCCTTCAAGAAGCGCTTCAAGGACTACCCCGTCACGGTGGAGGTCATCTCCGGGATGAAGAAGCCTCCCGAGGTGCGTGAAATCCTCAAGCGCGCCAAGGACGGCAAGGTGGACATCCTCATCGGCACGCACAAGCTGCTGGGTGGGGACGTGGCCTTCAAGGAGCTGGGGCTGCTCGTGGTGGACGAGGAGCAGCGCTTCGGGGTGAAGCACAAGGAGCAGATCAAGAAGCTGCGCTCGCAGGTGGACGTGCTGACGCTGTCGGCGACGCCGATTCCGCGCACGCTGCACATGGCGATGTCGGGTGTGCGGGAGATGAGCATCATCGCCACGCCGCCGCAGGACCGGCGCGC
This sequence comes from Archangium sp., assembly GCF_045802675.1. Taxonomy (GTDB): domain Bacteria; phylum Myxococcota; class Myxococcia; order Myxococcales; family Myxococcaceae; genus Archangium. The sequence goes on from NZ_JBJMQO010000047.1 coordinate 34,401, forward strand.
CATCCGCACCTTCGTGATGAAGTTCGACGAGCAGACCATCAAGGAGGCCATCGAGCGCGAGCTGGCCCGCGGGGGTCAGATCTTCTTCGTGCACAACCGGGTGGAGTCGCTGCCCGCGATGGAGGAGACGCTCAAGAAGCTGCTGCCCAACGTGAGCATCGGTGTGGCGCACGGGCAGATGGGCGAGGGACAGCTCGAGAAGGCGATGCTGGACTTCACCGAGAAGAAGAACCAGGTGCTGCTGTGCACGAGCATCATCGAGAGCGGCATCGACATCTCGAGCGCCAACACGATGATCGTCAACCGGGCGGACACGTTCGGACTGGCACAGCTCTACCAGCTGCGTGGACGTGTGGGCCGCTCGAAGGAGCGCGCCTATGCATACCTGCTGGTGCCGGCGCGGACGGCGATCAGCAAGGACGCGCAGCGGCGCCTGGAAGTGCTGCAGCGCTTCACCGAGCTGGGCGCGGGCTTCACCATCGCCAGCCACGACCTGGAGATCCGCGGCGCGGGCAACCTGCTGGGCTCCGAGCAGTCGGGCTCCATCGCGGCGATTGGCTTCGATCTGTACGCGCAACTGCTGGAAGAGGCGGTGTCCGAGGTACGGGGTGAGCCGCCGAGGACGCAGATCGAGCCGGACATCACCATGCCGATTCCCGCGCTCATTCCGGACGACTACGTGCCGGACGTGCACCAGCGGCTGGTGTTCTACAAGCGCTTCAGCCAGGCCGGCAATCCGGACGAGGTGCAGGATCTGCGCGCCGAGCTGGTGGATCGCTTCGGCGAGGCCCCGGACGAGGTGGACAACCTCTCGGAGCAGGCGCTGCTGAAGATCGACATGAGGGATCTGCGGCTGCGAGCGCTGGAGGCAGGTCCGGGCCGGGTGGTGGTGACGCTGGGAGCGGACGCGCTGCTGGACGGGATGAAGGTGGCGGGACTGGTGCAGCGCTCCAAGGGCGTCTACCGGCTCACGCCGGACATGAAGCTGGTGGTCAAGCTGGGTGCCGAGGTGCGGGGCCAGGAGCTCATCGTCGAGGCCAGGAAGGTGCTGCGCGACCTCCACACCTGCGCCCTGCCCGAGGCGTAGGCCGCGGGGAGGCTCGAGCGTTCGACTCGAGCCTCGCGCCCGGGTTGAGCCCGTCCGTCAGGGGGCCAGCTTCTTCAGCCGCTCCTCGGCGTGCGTCTTCACTTCGTAGGGCAGCGTCTGGCTCGACGCGAGCAGCTTGCGGAAGCTCTCCACCGCGCACGCCTTGTCCCCCTTCGCGTCACACGCCCGCGCGAGCGTGTCCAGGTAGCTCGGCCGCTCGCCCCGGACCGCGATGGCCGCGCGCACCAGCGTCACGGCCTCATCCCCCTTCGCCCCCCGCCCCACCAGCAGGAACGCCAGGTTGTTCTGCGCGTCCGCGCGCAGCAGCTTCTCTCGCTCGTGGAAGCCCGGAATCGCCTTCCGGTACTCCTGCTCGGCCCGCGCCTTGTCCCCCTTCTTCTGCAACAGCGTGCCGAGGTTGTACCGGGCATCCGCGTAGTCCGGCTCCAGCTTCAGCGCAGCCTCGAACTCGGCGATGGCCTCGTCCTGCTTCCCCTGGGTCGTCAGCTGCAGGCCCTGCGCGTTGTGCTGCGCCGCCTCCGGGGACACGCGCGTCGCCGCGTGCCACTGCGACAGGAACATGTAGAGCTGCTCGGTCTGCGGAGCCTCGGGAGCCAGGGCATTCACCCGCTCGGCCGCCTCGAAGGCCTCGTCCATCTTCCCCAGCCGCGCCCGCGTGAACGCCAGGTCGAACCACACCCGCACCGCACCGGGGTCCAACTGCACCGCGCGCTCCAGGTGCTCCAACGCCCGCTGCGGCTCCTCCATCTCCAACAGCAGGCTTCCGAGGACGTAGTGCAGGGGCGCGTTGTCCTTCATCGCCAGGCTCTTCTCCACCTCCGCGACGCCCTCCTCCTTCTGACCGAGCATGATGCTCGCCATGCCCGCGAACGCCATCGCATCCGCGTTCTCCGGCTCGCGCCGGACGATCTCCCGGTTGAGCGATTGGACTCGCGCCCAATCCTTGCCCTCACCCGCCTTGGCGGCCTCGGCCTTCAGCTCGTCGAGCGAGCGGGTGTCCTTCTTCTCCTCCTCCGGCTTCGCGGCCGCCGCGGGCGCGCTACTGGAGGAGGACGACGGCGTGGAGGTGGAGGAGGCGGTGGCACAGCCCACCGTCAGGCACAGCAAGCCCACGAGGAGTCTTCGCATCGGGCGACCTTAACAAGCCCGGGAACGGCTTCACTTCTGCTCGCTGTGCACCACTCCCTGCCGGCTCGAGTCGAGAATGGCCCGGGAGAGGTCATCCATCACCTTCAGCAGCTCCTGCCGCACGTCCTCGGAGGACTGGCGCAGCTGCGTGGTGATGGTGTGCAGCGTGTCGCCCGGCGCCGAGGCCTCGTGCAGCATGCGCGCGGCCGTGCGCGTGGCGGTGAGTGGGCCCTCCACGTCCTCCGCCACCAGCCGGCGCAGCCGCTCCAGCACCCCCGACGTCCCCGTGATCTGCGCGGCGGCGGGAGCGAGGGGCGGCGGCTCCTGGCTCACCGAGACGGCACTCACCCGGTTACGGCCCGTGCGCTTGGCGGTGTAGAGCGCCGCGTCGGTGAGCTCCATGAGCTCGCTGATGGAGCTGGCGTGCACGGGGAAGCAACCCACTCCGGCGCTGAGGGTCAGCTTGCGGCTGCCACCCTTGGCCCCGTGCACCGTGGCCCCGTCCACCGCGGCCCGGAAGCGCTCGGCGGCGATCAACCCCTGCTCCAGGTCCGTCTCGGGCAGAATCATGGCGAACTCCTCGCCACCGTGACGGGCCACCACGTCCGTCGAGCGCGCCGTCTGGCGCAGCCGCTTGGACGTCTCTCGCAGGGCCTCGTCTCCGGCGCTGTGGCCCAGCGTGTCGTTCACCTGCTTGAAGTGGTCCAGGTCCAGCAGCACCAGCGTCATCGGGTGCTTGTAGCGCTGGGCGCGGCGGAACTCGACGCCGAGCGCCTCGTGGAAGTAGGCGCGGTTGTACAGCCCGGTGAGCGGATCCGTCACCGCCACCAGCATGGCCCTGTCCCGCGAGGAGCGCAGCTGGCGCTGACGGCGCTGGCGGCGCAGGGCGCTCCCCAGACGCGCGGCGAGCTCCGCCATGGGCGTCTGTAGCGTGAGGTAGTCATCCGCGCCCGAGTCGAACGCCGTCACACGGCGCGAGGTGGACTCCACCTCGTCCACCACGAGGATGGCGGGGGCCTCCTCGTCGAAGCCGAAGCGCTTGAGCAGCGGCGCCTCGCCCTCGAGCGCCACCGGGTAGCTGACGACGAGCAGGTCCGCGTCGGAGGCCACCATCCGCTGCGAGGCGGCGCGCTGGGTGAGCTGGAACTCGCCGCCCACGGGCGAGCCACGCAGGGCGCGCGCCAGCCGCTCGCTCACCACGGGCAGGTGGTGGATGATTTCCACCCGGGCCTGGGGCGGCGTGGGGGCCTCCGGCTCGCGCATGACGCGCGTCATGGCCTCGTGCTGCGCCTGCAGCTGAGCGCGCATCTTGCCCAGGGCGATGAACGAGCGCACGCGCGCGAGCATCTCCGCGTTGGGCGCCGTCTTGGTGAAGAAGTCGTCCGCGCCCGACATCAGGCCGTGCACCCGGTCATCCGTGGTGTCCAGCGAGGTGAGCAGGAGGATGGGCGTGGTGCTGGTGCGCGGATGGTCGCGCAGCCGCCGCGTCAGCTCGTGGCCGTCCAGGCCCGGCATGAGCACGTCGAGGATGATCAGATCGAAGGGCTGGGGGCCCTCGGTGGCGAGTCCGAGCGCCTCGCGAGGCGAGGTCGTCATCACCACGTCCAGTCCACTCTCCTGCAATCGGGAGCCAATGGCCTCGAGCGCAATGGGGCTGTCATCGCAGAGCAGAACGTGGCCAGAGGTGCCGAGAGAAGAGAGGGCTGCCATGGGTCGTGCCGAGGCTATCAGGTGGAGGGGCCGAATGGAGGAGAGGGGGCCCGAATCAACTGCTCCCTCCCGGACACCGGGCAGGCCGCCGGGGGGCGTCGTCGACGCGTCGCGGACGCGTCACGGGCTCACCAGGTGATGACGTAGGTACAGTGCTCCGCCCGCTGCTTGCGGCAGGCTCTGTCGTCGTGCGTCACGCGCGCATTGGACTCGTAGCGTTGGGCCATGGCCATGAGCAGGCCCTGGTCGAAGGCGCACGGGTACGGGGTTTCACACAAACAGAAAATCTTCCGCTGTCCCGGCACGGGCTCGTAACCGTAGTGGCCGATGCCCTCCTCCATGCGCCCCGTCTCCGGGTCGAACATGGGCCGGCCGTTCTTGCGGTGGTGGAGGTGGTAGGCCACGTCCACGAACTTGATGGCGCCGCGGATGTCTTGGATGCCCGCGCCGGCCGAGACGATGCGGGGGAGCGCCATGCCGATACGCATGAGCAGCCCGTCCCCCAGCTCCTTGCGGATCCGCCGCATGCACAGCAGCAGGGACCTCTGAGAGTACCAACCCTCGGGCTCCAGCCCCACCAGGCCCCTGGCCGTGGGCGTGCCGAGCCCCTCGTCCAGCAGGTAGGCACTGCCGAGCACCGCGAAATCGCCGAAGCCCTCCACGACTCCCAGCACCGACGTCCCCTTGACCTCGATGCCCTCCTCGAAGGGGATGAATTGCATGTCGTGGCCTCCTCCCCAGGCCCCGGCGACGTACTCGGGCCAATGCCCGACCCCACCGCGGCGGACTGTACCACCCAGGTCAGGTGCGCCGACAAGCCCGTTCGCCCCCCCTCACTGGGGGTGCACCCGCAGGGCTCTCCGGTGCGTGGCCGGGTGCGCCTTGACGCTCGACGTCCGGCGTCAGGTGCCGCCGCAGAAGTGGGCGATGGCCCGCGTGAGGTACGCCTCGCAGCGCACCAGGTCCTCCACCGGCACGTGCTCACCCGTCTGGTGGGCCACCCGGATGTCCCCCGGGCCGAACACCACCGCCTCCGCGCCCAGCTCCGTGAGCTGCGGGGCCTCCGTGCCGAAGGGCACCGTGATGGGCGCGTTGCCGGACAGCTCCGCCAGCACCCGCACCACCTCCGCGTCCGCCCGCGTGTCCACCGCCGGCTCCGTGCGCAACAGCCGGATGCGCGCCTCGTAGCCGGGCTCGTCCCGCACCAGCTCGTGCCGGATGGACTCGAGCAGCTCCAGCACCCGCTCCTTCGGCTGCCGGGGAATGGGGCGCCACTCCACCGTGAAGCGGCACGCCCCGGAGATGACGTTGGGCGCCTTGCCCCCGCTGATGAGGCCCACGTTCACCGTGGTGAAGGGCGGCTCGAAGGACTCGTCCCGCTCCTCGCGCAGCCGCGTGCGCGCCAGCGTCTCCAACTTCTGGAGGAAGCGTCCCGCCCGGAAGATGGCCGACGCTCCCTCGTCCGGGTACGCGCTGTGCCCCTCGCGCCCCAGCACCTCCACCTCCGCCAGGCAGTAGCCCTTGTGCGCCCGCACCGGCACCAGCGACGTCGGCTCGCCCACGATGGCGTGCCGCGCCCGCCCCTTGCCCTGCGTCACCAGGTACTTGGCCCCCTCACAGCCCATCTCCTCGTCCGCCGTGAGCATCACCATCAGCGGCGCCCGCAGCGGGCCCGTGTAGTGCGTGGCCGCGTACAGCGCGCAGGCGATGAAGCCCTTGGTGTCGCACGCGCCCCGGCCGTACAGCTTCCCCTCCCGCTCCGTCAGCCGCAGCGCCTCCGTCCACGCCGCGTCGTACGGCACGCAGTCCGTGTGCCCCACCAGCACCAGCCCCGCCCGCTCCCCGCCCGTGCCCCCCTTCACCGCGACGAGGTTCACCTTCTCCACCCCCGCCCCGTCCCGGTACGGGACCCGCTCCACCGCGAAGCCCGCCGCCTCCAGCCGCCCCCTCGCCAGCTCCACCAACGGCGCGTTCGGCCGCGAGGATGTCGTGTCCAGCGCGACCAGCTCCGACAGCGTGGCGCGCAGCTCGGGCAGGGTGTCACTCACGAGGGTCTCCAGGGTTCGGGGCTCCGCGCCTGGCGCGCGGGGCTGCCGTCCTCCGAATGTAGACCAGGGGGTGAACCCGGCTCCAAGCGATACCCTCACCCCGTCCCCCTCCCGGGGGCAGGGAGCTCAGGCCTGGACCTCGGCTCCCTCGGACATCCAGGGGCGATGGCGCACCGATTCCTTGATCCACGTCACGTGCCGCTCCTCGTCCCGCCGGTTCTTCTCGATGAGCGAGCGCACCTGGGGGCTCCACTCGAAGCTCAGCGCCAGCTCGTAGGCCCGGTTGGTGAACTCCTCGTTGCCGAGCATCGCCACCAGCGCCGCCTCCGTCCCCATCAGGCTCGTCATCGCCGTGAGGCCCTTCATCGCCGCGCCCTTCAGGTCCGGCCTCAGCTCCACCGGCTCCCCTCCGAACTGGCGGATGAAGGCGTTGAGGTCCTGCACGTGCCGCACATGGTCCACCCGGAACTCGTTCAGCCGCTCACGCACCAGCGGCTCCTTCACCCGGGCAATCGCCGCGTCGTAGGCCCCCACCGCATCCACGTCCAGCTGCGCCAGGCTCCGCAGCTTCTCCACCTCGGACTTGCGTCCCATCCGTCCCCCCCCCGCGCTTCCGGTCATGGTCCCCGCCAATCTGAGCGGACCCCTCCGCACAGCCAACCCCACCGCCCCAGCGCCCGCCCGGACAGCAGCCAGGTGAGCTGCCCTCCCCCCTCCTCCGCACCCCGTGCGCACCTTTCCCGCATCCCTTCGGACGGAGGCAACGGACACCATGAAGAACGAAGACACGGTCACCACCAACGTCGAGATGCAGACGCGGCGCATTCCCTCCATCGGCTTCCTCGGCGTCGCCATCGGCTGCATGGCCGTCAGCGCCGGCCTCATGCTCGCCGGCAAGAAGACCTGGGCCAATTTCGTCGGCCAGTGGGCCCCCACCATCCTCATCCTCGGCACCTACAACAAGATCGCCAAGACGTTCTCCGCCCCCATCGACGAGGAGCAGCGCCTCCAGCACGGCGGCCACGCCTCCATGCTCAAGTCCTCCGACGAGCTCTCCCGCCAGAGGTCTCCCCAGACCGTGAGCTGAGGGGGTTCGTGAAGTGAGATGCCGCCGGGACCCTGTGACGCCCTTGGGAATCACGGGGCTCGGTGTTGCCGGGGCTCGAGGTTGGAGAACGGGGCTCAGGCCCTCGCGGGGGTCGCTCCCGCGGGCGATGGACCTTGTTCCGCGCACCGCTTCTCCGCCTTGCGGTGTTTGAGCACGATGACGATTCCCACCAGCGCGCTCACCAGCATCAGCGAGTTCGTCACCACGAAGACCCAGTTGTGCACCATCCAGCTGTAGATGGTGAAGCCCGTGGACGCGGTGATCTGCCCCACGAAGAGCCACTTCGACACGCCCTTGCTCGTGCCCGTCTTCCACTGCTTGTAGACCTGATTGCCAATCGTCAGCAGCAGCACCACCGAGCTGAACCAGCCAATCGCTTCGCTCCCCATGCGCTCAACGATGCGCATGCCCTCGCAACCGTAAAGGCCCGCTTCCCACCGGGCAGACAGGCAGGCGTGAATCGCCCGCTCGCCCCGCAGGGAGGGCAGACGGGCAGGCACGTGTTCGAAGCATGGAATTTCGCGGCGGAGGCGCCGGAGCGGACACACCCTCCCTACGAAACACTCACACTGACCGCCATGAGGTGCGTCCCATGAAGATTCGTGACGTGATGACTCCGGACGCCGTCGCCGCCCATCCCGAGACGACGCTGATGGCCGCCGCGGAGATGATGCGCCTGCTCAACGTGGGCTCCCTGCCCGTCGTCGACGGCGAGCACGTCGTCGGCATCGTCACCGACCGGGACATCGTCGTGCGTGGCCTCGCGCTAGGCTTCAACCCGCGCACCAGCTCCGTCGCCGACGTGATGACCCGCAACGTGCAGACCTGCTCCGTGGACGACGACGTGGAGGAGGTCGCCGACCAGATGCGCGAGCTCCAGGTGCGCCGCCTGCTCGTCGTGGATGAGCAGGAGCACCTCATCGGCATCGTCTCCCTGGGAGACCTCGCCATGGAGATGGAGGACCAGAAGCTCGCCGGGCGGGTGCTCGAAGGCATCTCCGAGCCCGCCATGCCCCTGGCCCACTGAGCCGCGCGCTCAGACTCGACTTTCGCCATTTTTGGCCGGTTCCCTCTCAACTGTGCCTGGCACCGTGCAGCAGTCGTCCGGAGCAAAGCCCCCGGAACGGCGCGGTTGCAGAGGCAGAGAACCGGAGGCTGCGAAGGTGGCGGAGTAGGCGAGTCGGTCGGTAGCGGGGCTGTAGCTGCGTTGTCGCGTGCGGTGCAGGCGGGCCGACACGATACGAACCGGGGGCCTCGGGCTGCTTCGAGGTGGCGCACACGGTGGCGCCCCCCACTTGCGGTAGTTGTCGTCGCGTCGTGGCCCTTCGACAGGGCGACTCTTCGCACCGTCCCGTCAGTAGACGATGCAGTCGAACTTCTCGATAACAGCCCTGAGCTCTTCCTCTGTGGTCTCCATACGTCTGGCGAGTGAGGGGGCGTGGTAGGTCAGCGACTTCGTAGGAGCCGGCTGGGTGTGAAGTTCCTCCACGGTGATTCGTCCAAAGCGGCCCGGCCACTTGATGCTGCGAAGTTCAGGCGCCCGGCGGATGGGCTCGATGAAGGTGAAGCAGGGCCATTTGGGGAAGCGGATGGTGGCAGGGTCACAGCCCATGATACGGCAGCCATCCAGGCGGGCCTCGGTGAAGTCGCAATCCTCGATGGCCCCGTGCTCCCAACCTGTGCCGTAATCGGGCCAATGCCCGAAATCGCACCCCGTCAGGCGTCCCTTGAACCGGCACCCCTTGAGTGAGGCTTTCACCCACTGTTGGTGGTTTTTCAGCTCCTGCTTCACCTCGAAGGTGCACTCGATGAATCGTGCGCCAACGATGATCAGGTTCCTCGCGGAGACCTTCAGGATGACGGTGCAGTTTCTAAGCAACAAATCGGGGCCAAGGAAATAGAGCGAATTCTTGTCCGTCAACTCCAGCCGCTCGTTTGCAATCTCCTTGTCCTCAATGATGACGTTCTCCAGCCACCCCATGGTTGCTCCTTTTAGAAGGTGAGCATCCGAAAGAACTCGCTGGCCATGCGCCTGCCATGCCGCGCCAGATTCGACTCGGTGCCGGAGAGAATCTCGTACTTGCGGCCTGTCGTCAGGTCAACCACGTCCACTCCCTGGTGTTTGAACTGAAGGCTCCCTCGCAACTGGGCTTTGACTTCTGCGTGCACGAAACGCCCCCGGGCCTCGCGTTCCAAGAGTCGCGACAGCCAGTATTCGCCCCTATCCGTAGCATTCTTGATGGCCTCTTTTTCCGCGTCCGAACGCCTGTCGGGCCCCCATTTCTTCGCGGCCTTGGTGACAACCTCCTGGAGCATGTCGCCCACCTTGTCCTCGGCGGGTATGTCCGCCACGGACTTGCCAGGAGGGAGGTGCCAGCGCTGGCCGTCACTGAGCTGCACCTGCCGGTTGCCGCCCCGGTGGCGGATGACGGTTTGCGCCGAGCGGCCCCCGCGAGCCGTCTCCCGCCCAGGCCCATGCCCCTTCTTGAGCATGACGACGGCCAGGGGGCCCTGCGGAGAGGTGGCCACCTCCTCCGTCGCCGCCACGGCCCTGGCCAGGGCGCTTTCCGTCTCGAGCGTCGCCTCCACGGCCTCCGCGTGCGTCATGACAGCGGCGCCCCCCTGGGCCTCGAATTGCTCCGCCGCGAGGGTGAAGCCCGGCAGTGACTTCAGCCGTGGCAGCACCTGCCCCAGCGTATGCCCGGCCAGTGTGGAGACGGCGAGAATCATGGCCCGGGCGGCGTCCTCGCCCAGCACCTTGCCGAATTGCTCACCGGCCGCGCGCAGCTCGTCGAAGGTGGTGGCCTCTCCGGCCGCAATCACCAGACGGGCCCAGCCGTCAATGAGACCGTACACCGTGCTGAGGCCCAGGTAGCCCATGAGAATGACGGTCAGGCTGGCGGCCACCAGCTTGGTCGTCGGCTCGGGCACCACCCACATCATGCAGTACAAGGCCACCGTCCAGACGACCATGGAAACGAGGGCCTGCACGCTGAGCAGCTCGGCCTTGAGAGCCTCGCGCGTCTCGTCGAGCACCCGCCCGAAGGCCAGGGCCAGGGCAAAGGTGTAGCGGTCATCGGCCTTCAAGTAGGGCCCGTCGTCCAGCAGCCGCAGGCAGTCGCCTCCGCCCTGGGGGGCGCACCACTGAAGGTACTGTTGCTTGAGGGTTTCATTCGCCTCGGGGGTGAGGGCAACCGGCCCCTGCTGCTTCTCCGGCACCAGCGTGTAGCCCTGGCCCCGGTACATCTCCAGGTTCCACTCTCCCGCGCTCGCCACCGTCTCCACGTCCCGCGCTGGTTGGCCGGAGAGGCGCAGCAGCTCCAGGGCGGCCTCGCGTGGAGTGCGCTGCCCCAACCGCACGTCGCGAGCGAGCCGTTGCAAGGCCCGCTGAAACTCGGGCTTGAGAATGGGCACCGGGCGGGTGGCAACCGCCCCGGGCTCGAAGAAGGCCGCGATGTACACGGTGGCCTTCTCGAGCCCTGGCTCCGTGGACGGGGGCACGCGCGCCCTGGGGGCAGGCGGAGGCGTGAGGGAGGTGTAGCGGTAGCCCGGCGTGAGGCTGCCCCAAGGGGCGTGCGTAGCGCAGGCGGACTGGAAGAAGACGAAGAGGACGAACCAGTAGGCGAGCAGGTGGCGAAGCGGCGCGCCAGGTGGACGCGGGCCGACACGACGGGGGGACACGGCGCACCTCCGGAAACGACGCGGTGGCGAGCCGTCGCTCCGGAACTACACGGAAATGCGGGTGGGCCCGTCAAGCCGTCGGGTTGGCCGAGGGATGCAGGACACAGCGGGTAAGCCGCGAGTCGGGCAGGGATGCCCATTGGACGGCTCTACGGGAACGTGACGTTGTCGAGTCAGAAGCCCAGCGGCACCACGAAGGCCGTGCCGTTCTGCGTGCCCGTGCGGTAGCTCAGCGGCGCGCCGATGACGAGCGTCGGCGGGAAGCCCACGTTGCCCGTACCCGGTGGGTTCCCCGCCACCAGCGCCAGCTCCTGGCCGAAGCCCGAGCGCTCGGCCGCGTCTCCCGTCAGCGTGAGCATCGGCGTGAGCGCCCCGGTCATCGCCGGTCCTCCCGCGTAGATGAACACCGCGCCTCCACCATCCGAGGCCACCGACGCCCCCGGCGCGCTCACCACCAGCTCCGGCGCGCCATCGCCGTTCAGGTCCACCCCGCCCGCCAGCGCCGTGCCGAAGCCCACCGCGCGCGAGCGGTGCACCAGCACCTTGGGGAAGAGCGCGCTCTCCAGGGCGCCCACCACCGCCTCGCCCGAGGCCGGCCGGCGCTTCACCAGCTCCGCCGTGTCGAAGAGCATCACCGCGGGCTGCGTCACGCCGTCATAGGGCACGCTCGAGGCGCTCACCGCCAGGTAGTCCGCGCCGCTCTTGCCGAGCACGCGGCCCACGCGCGCCGCCGCCACGCCGAGCCCCAGGAAGTTGCTGCCCACCTCCGGGTCCGCCGCCAGCCGCACCGTCGACGGGGCCGTGCGCCCACCACACCGCGCCCCGCCCGTGTCGTAGCCGAACAGCACCACGAGGCCCGAGCGCGCGCTGCCATCCGAGTAGCGCCACGCCACCTCGTCGCAGCCATCCGCGTTCAGGTCTCCCAGCGCCACCGGCATGGAGGTCGTCTGCGCCGTGCTGGAGGACGTCGCGAAGTAGGGCGAGGAGTAGACGGGATCACACCCCATGGTCCGCTTCGCCAGCGAGGCATCGTCCGGAGCGCGCCCCAGCCACAGCTCGAAGCCGCTGTTGCGCAGCGCCCCGATGTCCTGCTTGCCATCCCCGTTGAAGTCGAAGCCGCCCACCACCCCGCGGCCGATGCCCGAGCGCGTGCAGGTACCGCTCGAGGCGATGCAGTTGTCCGTGATGTTGCCCAGCGCCCACAGCCGGTAGGCGGGCTTGTAGCTGCCGTCCGACTGCGCCAGCGACACCAGCACGCCGCCCGCGCCGGTGTCCGCGGTGGGCAGGCACGCGCTCTTCACCACGTACGCGTCGCCGAGCTCCGAGGCGGCCGCGGTGGCCCTCGGGATGGTGAAGGCCGGCGCGCCCATCACCAGGTCCGCCTTCCCATCTCCGTTGAAGTCCGAGAAGGCCACGTCCGTGCCCACGTTGCGTCCGTTGTACAGCGGGGCGGACATGCCCTCGCCCACGAGCGTGCCCGCGCCTCCTGCGGCGCCGTACGTATAGGCCCGGCCCGCCGACAGGTCGTTGCCGTCCGCGTTCACCCCGGGACCGGCCCAACCCGGCGAGCCCACCAGCGCCACGAGGCTCCCCGTCGCGCCCTTGCCCACCGCCACCGCCTCGCCGAAGCGCTCCACGCTCGGCTTCGCCGGCACCAGGAAGCTCGTGCGCGTCCACTGCGCGAGCGAGTCACCCGCCTTCACGAAGGCATCCACCCGTCCGGTGAAGGCGAGCCCCGAGCCCGAGGCCCGGCCCGCGAAGGCCACCAGCCCCGTGCTCCCCGGCAACGCCCACGGTGCGAGCCCCGCTCCGAAGGCGTCCGACTTCGCCAGTCCCGGCAGGAAGGTCTGCGGCTTGTTGAAGGCGGCGCCCTTGCTCAGGCCCGTCAGCGGGTACACCAGCACCTTGCCGCCGAAGCGCAGCGACGTGGTGCCCGAGGGGATGCTCGCGTAGGGGGCGCCCAGCAGCAGCTCCGGGCCCGGCGTCGCGTCCACGTCCGCCAGCGCCCAGCTGCGGCCCGCCACGATGGAGCCCGCGTCCCCGTAGAAACGGGCGAAGGCATCCGCGAGCTTCACCTGCGGCGGCGTGTCCGCGGCATCCCCCGTGGGCGAGAACGAGGTCAGGTCGAAGAGGAACGCCCCGCCCGCGTCCGTCGCCGCGTTCACCCCGCCGCTGGTGCGCAGGTCCGGCGAGTCCGCGCGGTCCATCAGCACCATCAGCAGCGGGGGCCGCGTCCCATCCCCCGGCACGACGCTCAGCTTCGCGTTGCCCTCGTTGCTGTCCGCCGTGTTCGTGGGCAGCACGAAGACGTCCGGCGTGGCGCGGAAGAGCGGCGCTTCGGTGCGCGCGAAGAAGACGGACACCGCGGGCTGCACCACGCCCAGCGAGGTGTTGTCCGCCTTGTAGCGCGAGGCCTTGCCCAGCGCCGCCACGTCCGGCCTCCCGTCCCCGTTGAGGTCCGCCACCACCACCGACTGCCCGAGGCCCGTCCGGGCACGTGGCTCGATGGCGCCGGTCAGCCCCAGGTCGCTGCCGCCCAGGCGCACCGTCGGCAGGTCCGGCACCGGCTGTCCCGGGGTGAGCTGGAAGATGTCCACGATGCCGCGGTTGAAGAGCGTCGAGGTGGACGCCAGGTCTCCGGCCGGCGAGCCCACGATGAGGTCCAGGTCCCCGTCCCCATCCACGTCCTTCAGGTCCACGCCCGTGCCGAAGGCGCCCCGGCCCACGCCCGCGAGCGGCGGCCGGATGCGCTCGGGCCCGCTCGTCCCGAAGCGGTACAGGTACACCGCGCCCGAGCTGTCGATGGTGACGTCCGCGCCCGGCGAGGAGATGACGAGCTCCGCCTTCCCATCCTTGTCCAGGTCACCCGCCACCAGGCTGTCGCCGAAGCGGGCCGTGTCCGTCTCACCCGTCAGCGTCCACGTGGGCTGCGAGGGCAGGCCCGCCGCGCTCCCCTTGAAGATGAGCACCACGCCGCCCTGGGGCCGGTTGAGGTCGCTCTCCGGCCGGCCCACCGCCACGTCCGGCACCCCGTCCCCGTCGAAGTCCGCCGTCACCACCGAGGCCGTGTCCGTCAGCTGCCCGTGCGCCGCGGTGTCCCGCGTCAGCTCCGCCAGCACGCGCACGGACACCGTCGCCGTCTGCTTCGTGAAGGGGTCCGCCGCCGTCAGCACCGCCGTGCCCGACGCGCCCGGCTCGGCCGAGAAGCGCCCGCCGTCCAGCGAGCCCGGACCGGACACCTTCGTCCACGTAATCCGGTCACTGCCTCCCGCCGTCGCCAGCGGCACCGACGAGCCCGAGGGCACCGCGAGCAGCTCCGGATCTCCGCGCAGCACCGCGTCCGAGCGCACCTCGAATTGCAGCAGCGCCTCGTCCCCCGTGAGGTTGTCGCGCACGCTCACCAGGTCCAGGCCCTGCCCCGCGCCCGCCGTGTACACGCCCGAGGGCGTCAGCGTGCTGCCCGCGTTGGTGCTCACCAGCGTGAAGACGGGCGAGCCCAGCAGCCCCGACACCGCCACCTGGAAGCTCGTGCCCTGCTTGAGCGTGGCCCGCCCGGGCGCCACGTCGAAGGCCGCCACCACCGACACCCGCGCCCGCGCGTCGCCGGGGCAGCGCACGTCCTCCACCACCAGCGTGTCCGTGGACGGCGTGGGCCCCGCGACGAAGCGCGAGCCCCGCATCTCACCCGAGGAGCCACCGGGCTCGGCACGGAAGCGGTAGTGGCCGCTGCCTCCCGAGGCCGTGAGCGCGATGGGATCCTTCACCCGCACCTTCGTGGGGTTGGCGGTGAGGGACAGCGGCGGCAGGCCCGCGCAGGGATCCACCGCGGGGGGCGTCTCGGGAGGCTTCTCCTCCGGGGTGCAGGCCGCGGACAGGAGCGCGAGCACGAGGGACGCGCGGAAGACTCGGGTCATGGGGGTGCGCCTCGATCAGGGATTCGCGCCGGTGGACGCCCAGCGCTGGATGAGGGAGATGAGCTGAGGGTCGAGGGGGCCGTCGGCCGGCATGCGCTGCTCGCGCACGGCGGCCACGATGAGCGGGGCGTTCTCCTTCCACAGCTCATACGAGGACAGCGGCCGGCCCGGGCCCGAGGTGTGGCACTTCGCGCAACGCGACTCGTGGATGGGGCGGATGTCCCTGTCCCAGCCGAGCGCCACCGTGGTGAGCGGCTGGTAGTCGAAGGCCACCGAGCGCCGCGCCTCCGTGCCGTCCGCGTAGACGGCCACGGCGCTCAGCGTGTGCGGCCCCGGCTCCAGGCCCACGAAGGAGTAGGGCTTGGGCGTCCCGTCCGACTCCGTGCCGCCGAGGCTGTACACCGGCCCGCGCACCGGCACCTCCACGCCCGCCACCTCGAAGGTGAGGCTCAGCGGCGCCACGCCCGGCGCCACCCGCGCGCGCACCACCAGCGAGTCCTCCACCACCTGCATGCCCTCGTGCACGCCGAGCACCCGCGGCACCGGGCCCCGGCTCAGCGCCACCGTGTCCGCGCCGAGCTGCACCCACGCGCAACCACTCTCGTCGGCCGCCAGGAAGAGGGACTCGCGCGTGTCCACGCCCGTCGTCTCTCCCCACACGTCCGCGTCCGCGTCATAGGTGAACAGCGACTCGCCCGCCTTCACCCAGACGAAGCGCCCCGCCGCCGCCAACTGCTCCGGCTTGCGCGCGAGCGCCACCTGCCGCCACCCGTCCGCCGCGCGCCGCAGCAGCCGCTCCGTGGTCAGTACCCACGCCTCCGCCTTGCCCTTCTCCGACGCCCCCAACCCCGCCAGCGCCACCGGGTGCTCGCCCTCCTGCAGCGGCACATCGGGCGCGCTCACCTGCCAGGTGCCCGGCGCCGTCCGCACCACCGTCCACACCGCGTCGTCGCGCAGAAACCACACGCCCGGCGCACCATTCTCCGCGGGCGCCACCGCCACCGCGGTAATGCCCTCCAGCGCCTGGCCATTCACCTTGAGCGCGGACAGCGCGCCGTCGCGCAGCTGGTAGAGGCCCGAGGCGTGTCCGAGCCACGCCGCCCCATCCGCCGCCACCGCCGTGGCCGTCAGGCCCGTGCCCAGCACCTCGCGCCACGGCGGAGCGATGAGCCAGCCCGACTGCGCCAGGAAGAGGCCGTTGTCCGTCTCCACCAACGCCGAGCCCGGCCCCATCCGGAAGACGGCGCGCGCCCGGCCCGGCACCACCGTGTTGCCCGGGTGGCTCTCCAGCGCCGCCCGCGTTCCGTCCAGCCTCAGGCGGATGGCCTCGCCCGCGGCCGTCGCGAAGATGCCGCCGCCCGTCTGGTCCGCGAAGCCCGGCGCGGAGGCGAGCGCCGACGAGGCCTTCGTCTGCGCGGGTTGGAACGGCGTGGGGCTCGGGTGGTCCTGCGGCACGGAGGAGGCAGAGCCGCAGGCGGACAGCAAGCCCGCGAACAGCACGGACAACATGGAAGCTCGGTTGCTCATCGCGTCACGCCAACAGGGCCCGGAGGGGTTCGACTCGCGTGATGCTGTAGTCCAGATTGGCGGACGCCAGCACCGTCGCGATGATGTGCTCGGGAAGGATGTTGCTGCCGTTGTTCGGGTCGGCCGCGCCGTTCTTCAGGTCCACCACGCACGGCGCCATCGCCACGTCGCCGCTGTAGCCGAACACCTTGTTGTGCTTCACCCCCGCCCCCATCAGCATGCAGCTGCTGGTGAGGTGGTGGTCGCGCCCGCTCGTCGAGTTGATGAGCGGCGTGCGGGCGAACTCGGAGAACACCAGGAGGGTGGTGTGGTCCATGAAGTTGCCGCCCGACGGGTGCGCCGTCTGCCGCAGGTCATCCACCAGCAGCGCCAGCGCATCGAAGCCCGTGCGCAGGTTCGTCGCGTGCGTCGTCTGCGTGCCGAAGTGCGTGTCCAGGCCGCCCACCAGGTTGATGGACACGCACTGGCTGATGCCCTGCTTGAGCGCCGTGGCCACCAGCGCCGCACGGCCCGCCGCGCTGTCGTAGGGCCCCGCGCCCGGCAGCCCGTAGAAGGAGCGCACGGCCGCGTTGGCCGCCAGCTCGAAGCGGAACGCGTTGTCCAGCCGGCCCGACAGCACCTGCTGCATCTGCCCGCGGCTCGACTCGTACGTGCTGCCCACCCCGCCCGAGCCGTACGCCGCCTCCTCGCAGGAGATGGGCTGGCCGCGGAAGTCCAGCAGTTGCTTCTCCAGCTCGCTGTCGAGTTGCTTCGTGCTCGGCGAGAGCGTGAGCAGCAGGTCCTGCGCCCGGCTCACCTTCAGCGCGTTGGCGGCGCCGGGGTAGCGGTCGTTGTACGTCTCCACGTTGTAGGCGATGGAGGGAATGGGCACCGCGGGAGCCATCTGCCCGACAATCTCGGTCGCCGTGGACGAGCCGCGCGCCGCCGCGCCGATGGGGCGCTTGCCGGTGATGAAGTAGCGCATGCCCTCCTCATGCGCGAGCGTCGTCATGTTGATGCCGCGCACCACGGTCATCAAATCGTAGTGGTTGGCCAGCTTGCTCACCGCCGGACCGAACTGGATGTTGGAGGGGTCCGCGCCCGAGCGCTGCGCCGGAAGAATCGGCCGCGTGGGGAAGCTCGCGTCGGTGAAGAGGTTGTAGCCCGGCAGAATGCGCGTCTCCGCCACCCGCTCGGGGGTGAAGACGTCCGGGTCCCTCGGGTCGAAGGCGAGGAGCTGATCCCACCCGCCCGCGAAGTAGACGAAGACGAAGCAGCGGTCCGCGGGCGCCAGCGTGGCCGCCTGCGCGAAGGCCTTGAAGGGCACACCTCCCAACAGCGAGGAGCCCATGAAGCCGGCGGCGGCCTTGAGGAAGGTCCGGCGCGAGGCCTGAGTCTCTGGGTTCTTCTTCATGGAAGCATCTCTCCCCGGGCCGTCAGTAGGTGAGGAACCGCGAGTCCGTCATGAGGGCGATGCACACCGCCGCCAGCGCCTGGTCCCGCTTCTTGATGGTTTCCGCGCGGGCGGCCGCCTTCGTGAAGAAGCCGGCCCAGCGCGTGAGCTCGTCCCCCTCCAGGGGCACGCCCCAGAAGCGGGTGGACTGGTACACGAGCAGCTCGCGCACCTGCGCGTCCGTGAGCTTCGTCAAATCTCCCAGTGCCCCGGGCACCGTGCGGCCGAGCACGCGCACGTTGGGGTCCATCTGGGTCAGCTCGGCGGCGGCCTGGGCCAGGCACACCTCGCGCGCCCCGTCCTCGAGGAACTTGGCGAAGACGAGGTTGGGCTCGGTGCTCTCGATGTTGACGAGCGCGAAGTCCGCCCGGCCCAGCGACGGCGCCAGGGCATCCAGCCCCGTCCAGGGCCGGCCCACCGCCACCTCGATGGAGCGGGCCAGCTGGCTCACGGTGATGCGGCGCGGCGCGCGCCCCACCCGGCCATCCTGCAGCTCGGGGTCCGGCAGCGGCGGCGTCACCGAGTCCCCGTGCGGGTTCTGCACGGGCTCGAGCTGTCCATCCACCGGGACGGGCTTGGAGGAAGTCTTCTCGCACGCGGTGGCGCCGAGCGCGAGCAACGCGAACAGGAGCAGGCGGCGCATCAGTCGATCCTCCGGTAGGCGTCGGACATCACCATGCGCTCGATGAGCGCCTTGAAACGGTGGCCGTCGCGGGCGAAGTCGTCGGCCATGGGCTGCAGGTACAGGCGCTGCTCCTCCGCCGACATGGGCCGGCCGAGGAACTCCTGCCACACGCGCCGCACCGTGCAGCGCTCCAGGTCCCCCGTCTGCAGCATGCGCTGCACCAGGAGCTGGGGACCGCCGTCGATGTTCTGCTCCTCGTCGTCCGTGCGGTAGAGGTACGTCTTGAGCATGCCCAGCGAGTTGGCGCCGTCGCCGTCATAGGCCTGCATGACGTACTGGCCGCACTCGTTGTTGCACGAGGTGTTGCCGGAGAGCGCGCAGTCGCGGCACTTGGGGTCGTAGCGGGGGAAGTGCTCCGCGTCGAGGAAGAGCGCGGCGCGCTCGGCGAAGCGGCCCCAGTGGGCGCCGGTGGGCTCGATGGTGGCGTGGCAGTAGTTGCAGCCGCAGCGTTTGGCCAGGTTGTTCTCGCGGTTGCACGCGTCCTCGGCGGCGGGCTGGCGCGCGTTGTCCGGCGGGGCGAACGCCTTGCACAGGAAGGCCGAGTAGAAGTGGTTGACGCGCGCGCGCTGGGTGGGGAAGCGGTAGAGGTACGCGGCCGTGGTGAGCACACCCGAGTGCTGGGAGTCGCGCACGTACTCCTGCCAGGTGTCCGCCTGGGTGAAAGGCACCGCGGGCAGCACGGACGTATCCGCCGGCGCCGAGGCGCTGAAGACGCCCAGGCCCTGCTGCGGGTCGCGGTAGAGCGAGGACAGCGGGCCATTCACGAAGGAGCGGCGCGTGGTGAGCAGGTTGAAGTACGGCTCGTCCCGGCGCACCACCGAGTCGGCGATGAGCTCGGGCTCGGTGTTGATGGCCGCCACGCGGGCGTTGTGCGTGGTGCCATTGGGTGCCTCGCACCGGTCCATGCCCTCGCCGCAGCCGCACGAGCGGTCCCCGTTGAAGCGCGTGGTGGTGCACGGCTCCAGCGTCCACGGGTTGGCCGCGCGCGTCTGGGCCTCGATGGCGCACACCCGCACGTCCGTGCCCCCGGGATTCCAGAAGGGCGCGGGCCGCGTCACGTAGCCCTCGCGCTGGATGCAGCCGTTCTGCGGCACGTACGAGCCCTTGATGCCCACACCGCCGCTCATCTTCAGGCCGAGCGTCAACGTGCAGCGGTCCAGCCGCGTGAGCGGGGTGGTGGGGGTGGGGCTCGGGTGGGCGAAGGCCACCACGCGGCCCGAGCCGTCCGAGGCCAGCACCTCCTGGGTGAGCGGGGCCGAGGAGGCCTTCGTCGCGTCCGGCAGGCACAGGTGCGGCACCACGGAGGTGGCCGACAGGCGCCGCATGTCGCAGAAGTAGAGGTACTTCGCGTCGAGGCGGCCCTTGGCCACCGCCGCGTCACACGAGGTGATGGTGGTGTCGGTGGGGTTCTGGTCCAGCCGCGTGCAGGCGTAGAAGTTGGTGTCGTAGTCCCAGCTCACCGGCAGCGGCACACCGCGGTCGTCGTAGCGCTCCTTCGCGCAGTCGGCGGTGGTGGTGGGCAGCGCCGGGTCCGCGTGGGCGTCCTGCCGCGCGTCGCAGACGTCCTGCGCGAGGAAGCTGTCGCAGCCCATGTTGTTGGCGCCGCGCAGCGGCTTGCTGCTGTTGCCGCGCAGGGACAGCGCGTCCGTGGCCGTGCCCGCGCCGCTCAGCCGCGAGTTGCCGTTGTTGTTGACGCTCGCGTTCACGTTGCTCCACAGCAGCGAGCGGTGGTAGGCGCGCAGGCGCGAGTAGAACTCCTCCTTGTCCATCAGCGCGCGGACGTCCTCGGCCGTCACCTCGCCCTTGGCCCGAGCGGCCTGGTACTCCTCATACGTGGGCGGGCGGCCGAGCAGGTCCAACGTGAGTTGGCGCAGGTGGCGCTCGAGGGGAACCTTCGACACCGGGGCACACACCGGCCCATCCGCGAGGACGGGGGGAGCCGCGAGAACAGCGGCGGTGGCCAGCGGAGCGAGGAAGCATCGTGCGAAGCGCACGGGAACCTCCGGAATGCAGCGGGGGGAACTGCACCTCTGCTTATGCCAGGAATTCTAGTTAATGGCTATACGCTTGCTCTTGTAACTGAGAGGCAAGCCCTTGCGAGTTGCACGCGGGGCACAGTCAGGACAGAAAGGTGCGCCATGCCTGATGCCAGCACCCATGCTCCTGTCCCGCAGGTGAGCGACCGGGGTTTCTACGTATTCACCGCGGTGGTCTCCGCCGCTGCTCTCTCATTTCTTGCGTACATTCTTCTCATCCGCCGAGGAGGCGCGGTGGGCGGGGTGGACCTGCGCTTCCTGCCGGCGGTGAACGCGAGCCTCAACGCGCTCGCGGCGGCGTTCCTCACCGCGGGCTGGGTGGCGATCCGGCGCAAGGCGCGGCGCGCGCACCAGTACTTCATGGTGTCGGCCTTCGCGTCCTCGGGGCTCTTCCTGGTGTGCTACCTGGCGTACCACTTCGTGCACGGCGACACGCGCTACGCGGGCAGCGGGCCGCTCAAGGCGCTGTACCTGCTCATCCTCGCCAGCCACGTGCTGCTGTCCATGGCGGTGGTGCCGGGCGCGCTGCTGTCCTTCTACTTCGCGTGGCGCAACGCCTTCGACAAGCACCGCAAGGTGACGCGGTGGCTGGCGCCCATCTGGCTCTACGTGTCCGTGACGGGCGTGGTCATCTTCTTCATGCTGCGCGGCAGCCTGCCCGCGGTGCCCTGAGCGGCGGACCCGCCGCGGCGCGCCGGCCTCAGGCCAACTGCTCCGAGGAGGCCTGCCGGAGGCCCAGCCCTCGCGGCAGGCGCACGGTGAAGCTCGAGCCCCTGCCCTCCTCGCTCTGCACGGTGAGGGTGCCCCCGTGCAGCGCCACCATGCGGTGCGCGCTGGCCAGCCCCACGCCGCTGCCGGAGATGGCGGGGGCCACGTTGCGGCCCCGGCGGAAGCGCTCGAAGATGTGGGGCAGGTCCGCGGCCGGAATCCCCATCCCCTGGTCCTGCACGCACAGCCGCACCCAACCCTCCGGCCCCGGCGACTCCTCGCTCAACCACACGTCGATGGTGCCGCCCCGCGGGCTGTACTTCACGGCGTTGCCCAGCAGGTTGTCCAACACCCGCTCGAGGCTCTGCGTGTCCCAGTGGCCCACGAAGCCCTCGCCCTCCAGGTGCAGGTGCACCGGATGCGTGCTCCCCAGCGGCCCCAGCTCTCGCACCTTCGTGCGCAGCAGGGCGAAGAGGTCCACCCGCTCGCGCCGCAGCGGGCGCTCCCCTCCCCGCGTCACCTCCAGGAAGTGGTCGATGAGCTCGCCCATGCGCTGCGCCCCGCGCAGTATCTGCTCCAGCCGCGCGTCCACGCCGGGTGTGCGCACCTCGGCCGGAAGCTGACGGCGCAAGAGCTGGGTGCTCAGGAGCATGCTCTGCAGCGGCCCCTTGAGGTCGTGCGTGGCGATGGCGAAGAACTCGTCGCGCACGGCGAGGGCCTCGCGTGCCGCCCGCTCGGCGCGCTCCGTCTGGCGGCGGCCCTGCTCCAGCTGGCGCGCCATGCGCACCGCCTCCACCGCGTTGCGCAGGCTGTGGCGCAGGCGCTCCGGGGAGAGGGCCTCCTTGAGGAGGTAGTCGTGCGCGCCGGACTTCATCGCCTCCACCGCCACGCGCTCGCTGCCTCTGCCGGTGTACACCACCACCGCGGGCATCCGCTCGCCGCACCGCTCACGCAGCGTGCGCAGCAGCGTCACCCCGTCCATGCCCGGCAGGTGGAAGTCCAGCACCAGCGCGTCCGGCGGGGGCGCGCGCGCCAGGCGCTCCAGGGCCTCCTCGGCGGAGCTGACCTGCTCCACCTCCCACTGCGTCTCCGTATCCTTTTCGAGCGCCCGCCGCAGCGCCCGCTGGTCCGCGAGGCTGTCGTCGACGAGGAGCACACGCAGGCTCATCCCTGGGGCTCCTCCCACCCCGGCAGCCGCGCATCCTTCATCCCCGAGACCTCTCGCCCAGGGTGAAGAAGAAGGTGGAACCCTGGCCCGGCTCGGACTCCACCCACAGCTCGCCCCCGTGCAGCCGGACGAGCCTCCGGGCGATGGCCAGCCCGGCCCCACTGCCACCCCCATAGGCATGGGCGGGGTGCAGCCGGCGGAACATCTCGAAGATGTCCTCGTGGAATCGCTCGGGGATGCCGATGCCGTTGTCTCGCACGTAGAAGACGTATTCATCCGGCCGACGCCGCGCCGGAGCACCGAGCGGCTCGCCAGGAGCGTGGAAGCCCACCTCCACCCAACGCGGCTCGCCCGCCTGGTGGTACTTGGCGGCGTTGGTGAAGAGGTTGGCCCAGACCTGCTGGAGGCGGACGAGATCGCACTCCACCCGCGGCAGACGCCGGGGAATGCGCACCTCCACATGGTTCTCCCGCAGACGGGCGGACACGGTGAGCAGCACCTCGTCCACCAGCTCCTGCATGTCCACCGGGCCCCAGGCCAACTCCACACGCCCCACCCGGCTGTACTCGAAGAGGGCGTCCATCTGCGCCTGGGTACGCCCGGCCAGCCACCGCACCTCGTCGAGCTGCTTGCGCCCGTCGTCGCCGAGCGCGTCGCCATGGTCCTCGAGGAGGAAGCCCACGTACTGCTGGATGCCGCGCAGCGGCTCCTTGAGGTCGTGCGACACGGTGGCGCTGAAGGCATCCAGCTCCGCGTTGGAGCGCGCGAGCGCGGCGGCATGGCGCAGCAGCACGCCCACCAGCGCCCCCCGGAAGCTCACCGCGGTGGCCAGGTCCTCCGCGCTCCAGGGCAGGCCCGCCCCGCGCACCGTCTCCTGCCAGGCGTCGAAGGACGCGCGCGGGTGGAGGCGGGCGGCGCCGGGCCCGGGTACCACCGGCTTCCGAGGGTTGCCGGCCCAGGTGACGGTGCGCGCCACCTCCGGGCGGAACCAGAGGACGAAGCGGGGCGCCGTCGCGTCCAGGCGCACCGCGAGCAGGCCGCTGGCCACGTCCGTGTAGTCGGCGGCCGGTGGGTGGACTTGCGCGAGCCGCGCCGTGTGGAAGGTGCCGTCGAAGCTCTGTCCGGCGAGCCAGTCGGCCAGCTCCCCCACCTCCCCGGCGGTGGGCGTGGCGCCCACGAGGATGGGAGACTCGCCGAGCAGCAGGGCCGCCCCGCCCGCGCCGGTGAGGCCGAGCAGCAGGTCCGCCTGACGCGCGAGGGCCGCGGACAGCGTCCCCGCCTCCGCGGAGAGCCGCTCCACCAGCAGCGACTGGGACCGGGCACGGCGGGCGAGCTCGGCGGACACGCTGGCGCGCTCCTCGGAGGCGAGCTGCAGCGACACCAGCCGGGCCAGCACATCACACGCGCGGCGCGTGGCGGCCGGCACCCGCAGGGGCGTGCGGTGGTGGCACGCCACGAGGCCCCACAGCCGCCCCTCGCGCAGCAGCGAGATGGACATGGAGGCGCCCACGCCCATGTTGGCGAGGTACTCCAGGTGCACCGGGGACACGCTGCGCAGGGCCGCCTCCGACAAATCCAACGGGCGCCCGAGCGAGGGCAGCATGGAGGGCACCAGCGGCACCGGCGCGGCGCGCGCATCGGCGATGAGGCGCAGGGTGTTGCGCGTGTAGAGGGCGCGCGCCTGGGCGGGGATGTCGCTGGCGGGGAAGTGCATGCCCAGGAAGCTGTCCATGGTCTCGTCGCGGCTCTCCGCCAGCACCTCGCCGTGCCAGTCCGCGTCGAAGCGGTACACCATCACCCGGTCGAAGCCGGTAAGGGCGCGCACCGCCTCCGCCGCCACCTGGAGCAGCCCCTGCGGGCCCTGGGCGCGCGCCAGCGGCGAGAGGAGCTGGTCCACCAGCCCCAGCGCCTCCTCCTCGCCGGGAGCCTCCACGGTGGGCTCCAGCTCCAGCACGGCCAGGCCGTCGCGGCGGTGCAGCAGACCGATGAAGAAGCGGCCCGCGGCCTCGATGCGCAGGGTGCCGGTGACGGGCGGGGCCAGGGCCCGCTCGACCATGATGAGCGAGGAAGGGTGGAGCACCTCCGCCAGCGGCCGGCCAAGCAGCGCCTCCGCCGGGCGACCCAGCAGCGTCCCGGTGTTGGCGCTCACCACCCGCAGGGTGAGGTCCGGCTCCGAGAAGGCCAGCAACACCCCGAACGGTTGAATGCCTCCCAGCAGGTGGATGGGCTCGCGCTCGCACTGCGACAGGTCCGCATCAGAGACGGGAGGACGCATCACCATGGACCTCACGCAGCCAGACCTCGAAGGCATCGAAGGTGTCTTGGGCGCCCCTCACCACCCGGGGAGCGAGCGCCGGGTCGGGGCATACGCGGAGCAGGGCCTCGCCAAAGGCCTTCCACATGGGCCCCACCGCCTCACCATAGGCCCGGAAGAAGGCGAAGCCCCCCGCGGACACGCCCTCGAAGTGGCGCGTGAGCTGGCGATGGATGAGCTGGCCACCCAGCGTCGAACCCTCGAGCACATACAGCGCCCCGAGCGCCTCGGGCACTCCCGGCAGGGAGGGCGGAGGGGCGAGCCGGGGCAGCCGCGCCAGCGAGGCTTCATCATGGCCGAGCTCGCGCAGGTCCTCCTCCAGCAGGGACAGCTTCCAGCGCTCCTCGAGACGCAGCTCGGTGGCGAGCCCCTCCAGCCTCTCGGCGAGGAGCGCTTCGAGCGGGGCATGGAGGCCGTGGAGCGCCTCCAGGTGGCGCCGGTATCCAGACAGGGTGAGGTCGGGCGAGAGCAGACGCACCACGCGCTCGGCGCGCTCGTGATGGGGGCGGGTTTCCGCCTTCAACGTCTGCAGGAGGGTACGAGGCTCGGGGGAGAACAAGACCCTCGGAGGATGTAC
The DNA here is from genome assembly GCF_045802675.1 of Archangium sp. Lineage (GTDB taxonomy): Bacteria > Myxococcota > Myxococcia > Myxococcales > Myxococcaceae > Archangium. The sequence continues at coordinate 59,545 of NZ_JBJMQO010000047.1, forward strand.
ACGCGGGACGAGCGGGGGAACGTTCGTGACGTCCGAGTGTCAACCTTCCGCCAGCCCGGTGGGGAGGGGGGCATGGAGCACGCCCCTCCCCGCCCGGGTCCTCTTGGACTGAAGGACTACGTCACGGCTGGGGGAAGCAGGCGCCACCGCCGGTGCCGTCGTCGGTGCAGACGTACTGCGAGCGGCAGGAGCCCTGCGTCCCCACGCCGGTGCACGTGGCGAAGCAGTACGCGCTGCCGTCCGTGAGGGCGTAGCAGTCCGAGCCCACCGGGCAGCTCGTCACGCTGCATTCCTGGGTGCAGTAGCCCCCGGGATAATTGGTCGCGCAAACGCCGCCGGAGCCGCACTGGCTGCCGCTGGTGCAGGGCTGGCCGATGACGGACGCCGAGGGGGGCGCCTCCTCGGACTGATAGGGAACGAGGGTGAAGCTGACGTTGCTCACCGTCTGGTTCGCCGTCAGGGGAATGGGCTCGATGGAGGTGGTGTCGCGCCAGAAGCCCACGCGCTCCCCGTCCTCGAAGAGCTCGCTGTCTCCGTCCTCGTCGATGGTGGCCAGCGCGAAGTAGGTGTGCGGCTCGAGCGACAGGCTGTAGGCATAACCCTTCGAGGACGACGCCAGCGCGACGGCGTCATCATCCACCTGCCACTCGCCCTGGGAGTCCTGGTAGGCGAAGGCGATGATGGCGTCCTTGTCCTGGGTGGAGCCCACCTGGAACTTCACCAGCACGTCGGCGCTCCCCGCGCTGCTGGCGAGGGAGACCTGGGCCGAGTAGCTGCCGTTGGCCAGCCCCGCGGTGTTGACGGCCACCGAGAGCGACTTCGAGCCATAGGGCCCCAGGTCCAGCGTGCTGCCGCTGGGGAAGGACAGCGCCGAGGCCTTCGTGCCCGAGGCCGTCGCGGTCACACGCAGCGTGCCACCGCCCACGTTGCGCACCGTGAGCTGCTGGGTGCCACTGCCGGAGAAGGACAGCTGAGTGGAGCCCACGCCGAGCTTCGCCGGAATGGACGGAGCGCTTCCATCGTAGAGCCGCCTGGCCTCCAGCACGGCGGCCTGGGCATTGACGAGACCCGCGCCGCAGCCCTCCGTGCACTGGCTGGAGGTGTCCGCGGTGGCCTTGAGGAGCTGCTCCGCTTGCGACGCGGTGAGGTTGGGGTTCACCGCCTTCATCAGCGACACGATGCCGGCCACGTGCGGCGAGGCCATGCTGGTGCCCTGGTAGTAGGCCCAGATGGGCTGCTTGTTCTCGTCCACGATGGTGGAGAGCACGCCGTCCGGCTTGCCGTCGCCGTTGAGGTCCTCGGCCGTCTCGCCGCCGGTGGCCATCACGTCCACGGCGCCGCCGTAGTTGGAGTAGCTGGCGCGCTTGCCGTTGAAGCGCGTGGCGCCCACGCAGATGACGTTCTGCTGGTTGCAGGGCGAGAACAGGCTGCCCTGAATGTTCGAGTTGCCCGCGGCCACCACGATGACGACGCCCTGGGCCGTCACGGTGTCGATGACCTCCTGGAGCGCCTGGCTGGGGCTGGCCTGGCCGCCGAGGCTCATGTTGATGACCTTGGCGGGGTTCTGGTTGTCGGGCAGGCCGGCCACGTGGATGCCCGCGGCCCACTGGATGCCCGCGGCGATGTCGGAGAACGAGCCGCCGTTGCGGCCCAGCACGCGCACCGGGACGAGGCCACCGCTCCAGGTGACACCGGCCACGCCCTGGCCCTCGTTGGACACGGCGCCGATGGTGCCGGCCACGTGCGAGCCATGGTACGAGGAGCCGCCGTTGGGCTCGTCACCGCCCATGTCCGCGGGGTCGGAGTCACGCCCGTTGCCGTCCCCGGCCGAGCTGGCATCCGAAATCATGTCCACACCCGCGAGCACGCGGCTGTCGAGGTCCGGGTGCTTGACGATGCCCGTGTCCACCACGGCGGTGGTGACGCCGATCCCGTTGTTGATGTCCCAGGCGGCGGGCAGGTTCATCATCGGGTAGTGCCACTGGCGCGAGTACCCGGGGTCATTGGGCGTCTTGAAGGCGTGGAAGCGCAGGTTCTTCTCCGCGTAGCGCACGCCGCTCATCTTCCCCACCAGCCGGGCCAGGTCAACCGTCTCGCCCGCCGACATGGCGCGCAGCTCGACGGGCTCGTAGCCGATGAGGTGCAGATGCTCGGTGATGTAGCCCTTGTGCACCGCGCGGTAGCCGGGAAGGCTCACGCGGGCCAGCGCGGCGGCCTCGGGGAGGTGGGACTCCTCGAAGCGCACGACGACGTCACCGGGGACGGCCTCGGCCTCGGCCGAGCCGGTGGTGGCGAGCTCCGCGCGCTTCGCGGCCAGCTGCTTCGCGGCGACGGCCTTGGAAATGGACTGTGAGAGCCGCTGCCGGAAGGCCGGGTCGCGCAGCAGCGCGGGCCGGGAGGCTTCAGCGGAAGCGGAGCGGAAGGGCGTCAGGGTCCCCTTCACCGTCCCCTTGGGAACAGGATCGGGGGTCGGCTCATCTGTCGAAGGACAGGCGGTGAGGCCCAACAACCCCAGCAGAGCAAAACGACGGATCATGAAAGATTCCTCGGACACGAAAGCGGTCCACCCGCGACGCTAGAGCCCCGTGGGCCGGGGCGTCCAGACCACCCCCCTGTAGCACGAGCCTCCCCGCTCGCCTTTCCTGGACCCGGCCCGAGCCTTCTCCCTACGATGCGCGCGGCGGTCACTCACGGCGTAGCACAGCGAGGGGATACACCGGGTGAGGCACGGCATCGAGCTGGACAGGGTGACTCGCGTCGTCGATGGCGAGACACACCTCGCGGACATCCATCTGAGGCTCGAACCTGGCACCTTCAACGTCCTGCTCGGCCGCACGCGTGCCGGAAAGACGTCCCTGCTGCGCCTGATGGCCGGGCTGGACAAGCCCACCTCGGGGACGCTGCGAGCGGACGGCACCGACGTGACGCACGTGGACGTGCGCCGCCGCGACGTGGCCATGGTGTACCAGCAGTTCGTCAACTACCCCTCGCTCACCGTCTACGAGAACATCGCCTCACCGCTGCGGCTGGCTGGCAAGCTGAGCAAGCAGGATATCGACCGGCGCGTGCGCGACACGGCCGCCGCGCTCCGCCTGGAGCCCTATCTGAATCGGCTCCCCGCGGAGCTGAGCGGCGGACAACAGCAGCGCACCGCCATGGCGCGCGCGCTGGCCAAGGACGCCTCGCTGCTGCTGCTGGACGAGCCCCTGGCCAACCTCGACTACAAGCTGCGCGAGGAGCTGCGCACCGAAATCCGCCAGCTCTTCCACAACCGCCCCGCCGTCGTGGTGTACGCCACCACCGAGCCCACCGAGGCGCTGCTGCTCGGCGGGCGCACCGCGGTGCTCCACGAGGGACGGCTGCTGCAGGTGGGGCCCACCTTGAATGTCTACCAGGCGCCCGCCACCGAGCGCGTGGGCCAGGTCTTCAGTGATCCGCAGATGAACCTGTGGGACGTCGAGGTCTCCGCGGACGCGGGCGCCCGCCTCTCGCCCGAGGTGGCCTTCCCGCTGAGCGGACACCTGCGAGGGCTCGCGCCCGGCCGCTACCGGCTGGGGGTCCGCGCCCACCACGTGCGGCTCGAGCGCGCCTCTCCTGACGACGTCCGCATCCCCGCGAACGTGGAGGTGGAAGAGGTGAGCGGCTCGGAGACGCTCGTGCACGCGGCGCACGGAGGGCTCGAGCTCACGGCGCAGATGGAGGGCGTGCACCGGCATCCGTACCGCGCACCGGTGGAGCTGTTCGTGCCGCCCTCGCGGATGTTCGTGTTCGGACCCGAGGGCCGGCTGGTGGCCGCGCCCCCCTTCACCCCCGAGGAGCCCGCACATGGCCAGGATTGAGCTCCGCGGCATCGCCCACGCCTATGGGCCCGCGCCCGAGTCCGAGCAGGACTACGCGCTGCGCCCCCTGGAGCTCGTCTGGGAGGCCGGTGGCGCGTACGCGCTGCTGGGGCCCTCGGGCTGCGGGAAGACGACGCTGCTCAACATCATCTCCGGCCTGCTGCGGCCCACGCGGGGGCAGGTGCTCTTCGACGGTGTGGACGTCACCGAGGCTCCGCCACAGCGGCGCAACATCGCCCAGGTGTTCCAGTTCCCGGTCATCTACGACACGATGAGCGTCGCCGAGAACCTGGCCTTTCCGCTGCGCAACCGGGGCGTGGGGCGCGAGGAGACGCGGGCACGGGTGGAGGAGGTGGCGGAGCTGCTGGAGCTCACGCCGGACCTGCGGATGCGCGCGAGCGGCCTCTCGGCGGACCTGCGGCAGCGCATCTCCCTGGGACGCGGACTGGTGCGCCGGGACGTGGCGGCCATCCTGCTGGACGAGCCACTGACGGTCATCGACCCGCACGTGAAGTGGCTGCTGCGCCGCAAGCTGAAGCAGGTGCACGAGCAGTTGAAGGTGACACTGGTGTACGTGACGCACGACCAGGTGGAGGCGCTGACGCTCGCGGACCGGGTGGTGGTGATGAACCAGGGGCGGGTGGTGCAGATGGGCACGCCCCAGGAGCTCTTCGAGCGCCCAGCGGACACGTTCGTCGGCTACTTCATCGGCAGCCCGGGGATGAACCTGCTGCCGTGCACGGTGGAAGACAGCACGGTGGTGGTGGAGGGACAGCGGCTGCCGCTGGACGCGGGAGTGAGCGCGCGGGCGAGGAGCGCCGGGGGCGAGCTGTTGCTCGGCATCCGTCCCGAGTTCCTCCGGCGCGTCCCCGAGGGCACCCCGTCCTCGGTGCGAGTCGAGGTGACACAGGTGGAGGACCTGGGCCGGCACAAGCTGGCCACGGCGCGGCTGGGGGAAAAAACCCTCAAGGTACGGCTGCCCGAGGACGAGCGGCTCGCGCCTGGAGAGGCGTGCTGGCTGGAGCTGCCGCCGCGCTGGACGACGCTGTACGCCGGAGGCCGAGCCATCCCATGAACAAGCCCACCTACCAACGCGCCTGGCTGCTGGTGCTGCCGGTGCTGGTCGCCGTGGCCTTCAGCGCCGTCATCCCGTTGATGACGGTGGTGAACTACTCGGTGCAGGACATCCTCGGGCCGGAGCAGCGCGTCTTCGTGGGGACCGAGTGGTTCCGCAAGGTGCTGCGAGACCCCGAGCTGCACGGAGCGCTGCGCAGACAGCTCGGCTTCTCGCTGGCGGTGCTGACGCTGGAGATTCCGCTCGGCGTGGCGCTGGCGCTCGTGCTGCCGAGACAGGGACGCGCCGCATCCGTGAGCCTCGTGCTGATGGGCCTGCCGCTGCTCATCCCCTTCAACGTGGTGGGCACCATCTGGCAGATCTTCGCCCGCGGAGACATCGGCCTGTTCGGCGTGGCCGTCAACGGGCTCGGGTTCAATTACAACTACACGGCCAACGCGCTGGATGCCTGGCTCACGGTGCTGTTGATGGACGTCTGGCATTGGACGCCCCTGGTGGCGCTGCTGTGCTACGCGGGCCTGCGCGCCATCCCCGAGGCCTACTACCAGGCGGCCCGCATCGATGGCGCCTCGGCCTGGGCCACGTTCCGTTACATCCAACTGCCCCGGCTGCGCGGCGTGCTCACCATCGCGGTGCTGCTGCGCTTCATGGACAGCTTCATGATCTACACCGAGCCCTTCGTCCTCACCGGAGGCGGGCCCGGCAACGCCACCACGTTCCTGAGCCAATACCTGACGCGGCTCGCGGTGGGGCAGTTCGACCTGGGCCCGGCGGCGGCCTTCTCGCTCGTCTACTTCCTGGTCATCCTGCTGTTCAGCTACGTCTTCTACACCGCCATGACGAGCACGAAGGAGGCGAAATGAAACGCCTCGCCGTCCCCCTCTACCTGCTGCTGAGCTTCATCCCCATCTACTGGCTGGTGGGCATGTCGCTGAAGACGAACGAGGAGCTCCTCGGCGGCTTCACGCTCTGGCCGCGCAATCCCACGCTGGCCAACTACATCACCATCTTCACGGACCCGTCCTGGCGCGACGGCTACATCAACTCGCTCACCTACGTGGGCATCAACACGGTGCTCTCCGTGCTGCTGGCGCTGCCCGCGGCGTATGCCTTCTCGCGCTACCGCTTCCTCGGGGACTCGCACCTCTTCTTCTGGCTGCTGAGCAACCGCATGTCGCCCCCGGCGGTGTTCCTCCTGCCCTTCTTCCAGCTCTACTCGAGCATCGGCCTGTTCGACACCCCCTGGGCCGTGGCCTTCGCGCACATGCTCTTCACCGTGCCCCTGTCGGTGTGGATTCTCGAGGGCTTCATGTCCGGCGTGCCGCGCGAAATCGACGAGACGGCGTACATCGACGGCTACAGCTTCCCCCGCTTCTTCCTGCGCATCTTCCTGCCCCTCATCCGCTCGGGCGTGGGCGTGACGGCGTTCTTCTGCTTCATGTTCTCCTGGGTGGAGCTGCTGCTCGCGCGCACGCTCACGTCGGTGGACGCCAAGCCCATTGTGGCCACCATGACGCGCACGGTGAGCGCCGCCGGCATGGACTGGGGCCTGCTCGCCGCCGCCGGAGTGCTGACGCTCGTGCCGGGCGCGGTCGTCATCTACTTCGTCCGCAACTACATCGCCAAGGGCTTCGCCCTGGGAAGGGTGTGAGCCACCATGGACATGGAATGGATGGCGTGGACGGCGCCGACGGCCAGCTTCTTCGGCGTCATCGCGCTGCTGCTCGCGGTCTACACCGTCTGGGGAATCCGCTCCCCTTCCCTGCCCCGCCGGGGCCTGCTGCCCATGGCCACCACTCGCGGAGACCGGCTCTTCGTCGGGCTCATGGGCAGCGCCTTCATCCACCTGGCGTGGGTGGGGCTCACGGATGCTTCTGTCTGGTTCGCCGTAGGTCTGTCGTTGTTGTTCATGGTCTTCATTGCACGCTGGGGGTAACCCGTTGAAGAACACACTGAGCTGGACGCTGGCATTGGCCTTGGCAGTCCCTGTCGTCGGGTGCAAGAAGGAGTCGAAACCGGCGGAGGGCACGCAGCAGCCCACCGCCACCGCGCAGCAGCCGCAGCAGGTGGACACCGCCGCCCTGGAGAAGGCCGCCGAGAAGTGGGTGGACCAGGAGTTCCAGCCGAGCACCCTCTCCCGTGAGCAGCAGCTCGCGGAGATGAAGTGGTTCCGCGAGGCCGCCGCGCCCTACCGCGGACAGACGATCAACGTGGTCTCGGAGACGATCGACACGCACGTCTACGAGTCCAAGACGATGACCAAGGCCTTCGAGGAGATTACCGGCATCAAGGTCAAGCACGACCTCATCCAGGAAGGCGACGTCATCGAGAAGTTGCAGACCCAGATGCAGTCGGGCCGCAACATCTATGACATGTATGTCAATGACAGCGACCTGATTGGAACGCACATCCGCTACGGGCAGGTGATTCCGCTGTCGGACTTCATGGCGGGCGAGGGCAAGGACGTGACGCTGCCCACGCTCGACGTGGACGACTTCATGGGCAAGAGCTTCGTCACCGGCCCGGACGGGAAGATGTACCAACTGCCGGACCAGCAGTTCGCCAACCTGTACTGGTTCCGCCAGGACTGGTTCAACCGGCCGGACCTGAAGGAGCGCTTCAAGAAGAAGTACGGCTACGAGCTGGGCGTGCCGGTGAACTGGTCGGCCTACGAGGACATCGCGGACTTCTTCACCAACGACGTGAAGGAGATCGATGGCGTCAAGGTGTACGGCCACATGGACTACGGGAAGAAGGACCCGTCGCTGGGCTGGCGCTTCACGGACGCGTGGCTGTCCATGGCGGGCGTGGGCGACAAGGGCCTGCCCAACGGCAAGCCGGTGGACGAGTGGGGCATCCGCGTCGAGGGCTGCAACCCGGCGGGCGCCTCGGTGACGCGCGGCGGAGAGACGAACGGCCCGGCCGCGGTGTACGCGCTGACGAAGTACATCGAATGGCTGAAGAAGTACGCGCCGCCCCAGGCCGCGGGCATGACGTTCTCCGAGGCGGGCCCGGTGCCGGCCCAGGGCAACATCGCGCAGCAGATCTTCTGGTACTCGGCCTTCACCGCGCCGCTGACGAAGCCGGGCCTGTCGGTGGTGAACGCGGACGGCTCGCCGAAGTGGCGCATGGCGCCCTCGCCGCACGGCCCGTACTGGCAGGAGGGCACGAAGCTGGGCTACCAGGACACGGGCTCGTGGACGATGCTCAAGAGCACGCCGCTGGAGCGCCGCAAGGCCGCGTGGCTGTACGCGCAGTTCGTCGTGGCCAAGAGCACCTCGTTCAAGAAGTTCCTGGTGGGACTGACGCCGATTCGTGACTCGGACATGCGCTCGGAGCACGCGACGAAGGTGGCGCCGAAGCTGGGAGGCCTGGTGGAGTTCTACCGGAGCCCGGCGCGCGTGGCGTGGACGCCCACGGGGACGAACGTGCCGGACTACCCGAAGCTGGCGCAGCTGTGGTGGCAGAACATCAGCCTGGCGGTGGAGGGCGAGAAGACGCCGCAGCAGGCGATGGACTCGCTGGCCGAGCAGATGGATGACGTGATGGGACGGCTGGAGCGCGCGGGAATGCAGAACTGCCCGCCGAAGCTCAACCCGGTGAAGGACGCGAAGTTCTGGCTGGACGCGCCGGGAGCTCCGCATCCGAAGCTCGCCAACGAGAAGCCCAAGGGAGAAACGGTGCCCTATGAGCAGTTGCTGCAGGCCTGGAAGGAAGGGCGCGTGAAGTAGCTGCACTCGCAGTGTACGGGGAGGCGTGCGGATGACGCTTAATTCACAGGCAGTTTATTGCACTCATCCTTCGCCTCCTCGTCTTCCAGCAACTCCTCCACCCTCCACCCAGGTGCGTTTCAAGTGACACAGAAACTCAAGGCCTCCTACGCAATCACTCATGAGCCCGACCTGAAGGGCACTAGCTATCTATGGTCTGCCTGGAAGCGAAAGCACTGGCCAATCGAAGTCATACAGAATCAAGAAGGACTTCGCCTCTACGGCTTCAACAAAAAGACCAGAAAATGCTTCACCGTACTGCAATTAATTCGAGGCGACGCATTCTCCTACAAAAGCAAGACTGAGTTCTCAAAAAAAGTCAGAGCCCTGATTCAACAGGAAACATCTGGCAACAAACCATGGCTCGCCAACATCCCAGATCAAGGATTTGGCCTTGCAATCACCTATAAACCCATCGATTCAGCCGACCTTCTACTCAAGGGGAAATTCCCACGCCTTGGCTGGAAGAAACTAACCCAAGATGACTTTGTCGACGTTCCATCTGGAGACTTCGCTGATATGTACGAGGAAGGCCAAAAAGTCTGGCGCAAACACCTCAAAGCCGAGCGCAGCTCAAATCTCCGCGGAAAAGCAAAGGCGTATTGGGAAGTCAAGCTAAATGGGAAACTGCGTTGTTGTGTTTGCAGGTTTGATTTCTCGCAAATCTACCCTGGTCGCGGTGAGAATTTCATCGAGTTGCATCATGAGGTTCCAGTTTCAGCAGGGCCCACCAAGAACCGGGTGCAGGATCTGGTGCCTCTGTGCTCCAACTGCCATCGAATGATTCATCGAGACCCCAACAACATGCTCACCACAGAGGAATTGCGGTTGCTGTGGAAGTCCTCCACCTAGTCATAAGAAATTTGGCTCATTATCTTCAGTACTCGGGGGCGCTCATTGCCTGAACAATTTCGACTGGAGTCATACCGGGCTCCAGTACGAAGTTGATGCTCATCGTCTCGTCGCAGAAAATCACCATTTCAGAGAGTGGGATGAGCAAACGACACCACTGGGTGAACGTCGCGGAATCCTGGAGACGCGCGTGGAAGATGACCGCATTGCACTCCCAGTTGAGAGAACCGTAGAGCGTTGATTCTTCCATCGCGAACTCGAATTCCAAAAGATCACTGTATTTTGTCGTTGGCCGCACTTCTTTCATCCGGGCTGCTGGCCACCGCATGAGCAACTGTCGGGAGAATTCACGAGCATTGAAAACCCAATCCGTCTTCAGGATGATGAAGTAACTCATCAGACACCTCTACGAGACAGTCCGTCAATTCTTCACGCCTCATGAGCGGGCTGCTTGGACTATTTCTTCTGGAGTCATACTCGGCTCCAGCACGAAGTTGATGCTCATTGATTCGTCACAGAAGATGACCTTCTCGCTTGATGGGATGAGCGAGCGGCACCACTGCGCGAATCTGGAGCAATCCTGGAAACCACCAATGAAGATGACGGCATTGCCCTTTCTGTTGAGCGAGCCGTAGATTTTTGAACTCTCCATCGGCACAACGAACTCCAGGATTTCGCTATCGCCGGGATCTTGAATCTCCTTGAGCCGGACCAGCGGCCACCGCTTACGCAGTTGCGTCGAGAACTCCTCGGCAGCAAAGGACCACCCCGTCTTGACGATGATGAAGTAGTTCATCCCGCATCTCCTGCTCACTGCTTGACCACGACTCTACCGGGAATACCAAGTTCACTCAGCAGCGATTGGAAGTAAGGAAGGGCGCGTGCGTCATTGACAATCACTTCGAGTCCTACGGCAGGAGTGGCAGGGTCCAAGATGACCGCAGCATAACGTTCGAACTCTTTTACCATCTTCGTTCGGATGATCTGCCTGATGTCCCCGTCACATGCGGACCCTTCGATGAAGGGGCTCGTCGCGGGCTTTTCGATGTACTTGGCCTCGAGCAGGTGTGCATCGCTGGCACGGACTCCATCCGCCCAGATCTCCTTTCCTCCTCCCTCGACCAGGACCTCCTCCATTCCCGCGTGCTTTTTCTGGAAGTCAGAAGCTCCCTCCGGGTCTTCGAAAGCCGGCCTCCGCTCGGCTTGCCGGCTCCACTTCTCGAAGGCAGCAGGGTCTGGCTTCTTGGGCGGGCGTCCCTCGCGCTCAGGCGGCTTGCGCCCGCTGCCCGAACCTCCCACCATCAACACCACCGGAGCACTGGCCGAGGAAGGTGCTCGTTCCATTGCCGCCACGAGGACGCGGCCTCCTCCGGGCAATGCGAACTCTCCGAGCGGCGACGGTGGCCCACGAGGCATATCGGCCATGGCTTTCTTCGTCAGGATGAAGGCCACGACGTTGATGCCCACCAATGACAGGGCTCGCGCCAGGTATGTGGCCGCTTCGTCTAGCTCTGCCGTGCTCCGGGCTGTCCTGGCCCGGTTCACGTAGGTCCACAGGTAGTGGGTGAGATCCGCTGCCTGACTGGCCAGCAGTGCCACCCCCAGCACGAGCAGAGCACCGTCCACGACCTGGCCCACGATCGGGACGCCCTGAGACCCGAGCCATGCGGTCGTCATCGTCCCCATCAGAGTAAGGTTCTCGGGCGTCAGCAGCGCCTTGACGTCATCCGTCATCGTCGCCGGAAGCGTCGCGAGCGCTCGCGAGAACGAGCGGCACAGCTTCTCCTCGTGCGCCATCCGAGCCACCAGCTCGGAGGTCGTCCTGCAGAGAGCATCCTCGATGGAGTTGGCTGAAGCGGAGAACGCGAACAGCAGGCACAGACAAAGGGCCAGGCCCCTCATGTGGACTTCCTTCGGGCAGAGACAACTGGCCCATCATGGGCTCAGTTGGTCTGTGCCGTCTCGCCCGAGCTGTCCTCGCCCTCCCCTTCCTCGTCGCCTCCCTGTGCGTCGAAGCCCTGCGGCACTCCGTCCACGTAAGTGACCACGTTGCCCACCGTGGCTGGCACTCGTGGGCCCGGCGTCACCACGCCCGTGAGATTGAGCGGGTCCACCGCCGAGAGCTGCACTCGCACTCCCGAGGGTTTCTGACGACGTACCGCTCGCGCCACGTCCACCGCTTCCGGCAGCGCGAACTGCTCTCCCACGAAGCCTGACACGAAGCGGCCTCCCCGGATTTCGCCTCGCGCCTCCATCCTCCGGTACACGTACAGCAGCTCGCGCCACGTGGGCGCCAGGGACTCGCGCATCACCAGGTCCCTCCACACGATTCCGTACCGCTGCAGGAACAGCCGTGCGAGCGATTCACGCACCTCGTCCTCGGCCTTCGGCTCCGAGGGCACCAGCAGGCTCCAGCGGCCCGGTCCTCCTCGCTGCAAGAGTTTCTGGCGCTTGCGCTGCGCCGGGCTCTGCAGCACCCGCAGGTTCTGCACCGCGTCCGCCGTGACGAGGCCTCGCGCCACGAGCTCCCAGAGTGCGTCCTCTACTTCCGCGGGCAGGCGGCGTGAGCGCGAGCACAGGTCGTTGAAGAAGCACGCGCCTCGCTGCTCCAGCACCGTCACCACGTCCTTCGCTGGACTCGACAAGTCCGGTGGAACCCAGACGCCTCCGTCCGACAACACCGCGTTCGGCCTCGCCGCCGACAGCATCCAGTCCAGGTCCTCGCGGCGTACGAACGTCAGGCTCGCGTTCCGGTTCGGCGTCGCCGCTCGAGACCGTGGGGCCTCGGGTTCCGGCGGCGTCGCGGGGGCTCCGCGCTTCGGGCCGGGCACCGGCTTCGCCTCCTTCTGCGTCAGCCGGCCCCACGCCACCTCTCCCGAGTAACAGGCCCGCTCCAGCAGGTCTCCCAGGTACCCCTTCATCCGCGCGGGCAGCAGGTAGCGCTCCCACGCCGAGGCCGGGGCTTCGTAGCCTTGCAGCAGGGTGATTGCCTTCGAGAGGCCCGTCGAGCCTCTCAGCGCGTCCACCTCCTCCAAGTGGTGCCACCGGAAGAGGAAGCGCATGAAGTCCTGTGCGCTGAGTGGTTCGATCTCCTTGCGCAGACGGCCCACCGTCATCCGGTGGATTCGCTGCAGGAGCCGCCGATCGCACCACTCCACCACGGCCGTAGTGGAACCGGAGGTCTCCGATGGTGCTGCTTGCGGTACCTGAGGACGGAAGCGCCCTCTCAGGATTCCTCCCGTCGCCTCCAATTGGTGCAACGACAGGAAGACCTCGGACTCGTCCAGCGCCGTGAGGGCTGCCAGTTCCCCCGCTGTCGTCGGGCCCAGGAGCTCCATCCACCCTCTCACCACCTGGGACACCGCCGCGTCCCTCTCCACTGGCTTGTCTCCCGGCAGCGGGGTCAGGGCGGGCTGTATGGGCGCCTCGGGGAAGAGCGCCCGGATGGGGCTCAGGCGCTCCGCGGGCACCAGGAAGCGTCTCGCTCCCGTTTCCAGCCAGGCCACCCGCCGCTGTGCCATGAGGCTCGGGACGAAGCGCTGGGGTACGTCCTCCTCGGGCAACAGCACCAGTTGCAGCAGCGCGTCGTGCAGCTCGTCCTCGTCCCGCATCGGCGGCGCCGCGTCGCGCACAACCTGGGCAATCGCATCCGCGTCCAGGGCTCCGAACGACGCCGCGTCCTCCGCCGGCAAGGTGCGCCGCAGCACCACGTTGCGCACCCGCCGCTCCTCCGCCGGTGCGTCGTCCAGGAACGTGTACGGCTGGCTGTTCACCATCTGGTGCGCGAACACGCTCGGCTCCGGCACGTCCCTCGCCACCAGCTTGATGCGCCCGTCCTTCATCCTCCTCAGCACCTCGCGCAGGCCGTCGATGTCCATCGCCTCGCGCAGGCAGTCCTCCATCGTCTGCTTCACCAGTGGATGGTCTGGTAGCTCGACGTCCGCCCCTCCGTGGTTGTCCTGGCACCCCACCTGCGCCGGGAACACCGCCGCCAGCAAATCCTCGCTCCTCGCCCTCTGGAGGTTCGGCGCCACCCGCTTGCCTCCGAAGAAACGAGACAGCGACAGCGCTCGCGTCGCGTTCCACCGGAAGCGCGTGCCGAACAGCGGCACCTGCAGCACCGCCTGCACCAGCACCTCCTCCACGTTCTCCGGATTGAGGAACTCGAAGATGTCCTCCAGCGGGAACGAGTGCTGCTCGCCCAACGACAAGAGCAGTCCGTCCTCCGTCGCCGCCGCCTGCAGCTCGAAGTCGAACGTGCGGCAGAAACGCTTGCGCAGCGCCAGTCCCCACGCCCGGTTCACCCGGCTCCCAAACGGCGCGTGGAGGATGAGTTGCATTCCTCCCGCCTCGTCGAAGAAGCGCTCGGCCACGATGGTGGTGTGGCTCGGCACCACGCCCAGCACCTGCTGCCCCGCTCGCAGGTACGCCAGCAGCGCGTCCGCCGCCGCCGGTGGCACCTTCAGCTCCTTCTCCAGGAAGAGCGCCGCGTCCGTCCGTCCCGTCAGCTCCTCGCGCAGCCGCCCCACGTGCACGCTCAGCTCGTCCGTGCGCCCCGGCGCCTCGCCTCGCCAGAAGGGCACCGTCGGCGGCTGCCCGTGCGCGTTCTCCACCATCACCGACGCCCCCATCACCCGCTGAATCCTCCACGCCGTCGTCCCCAGCAGGAAGATGTCCCCCGGCGTCGACTCCACCGCGAAGTCCTCGTCCAGCGTCCCCACCACCTTGCCCTCGGGCTCGGCCACCACGTTGAACGTGAAGGTGTCTGGGATTGCCCCTCCATTCGTCAGCGCCGTGATTCGCACGCCCCGCCGCGCCTTCAGCCGCTGGTTCACCCTGTCTCTGTGCAGGTGCACCCCCGCCCTCCCCCGCCGCAGCGACACGCCCTCCGAGAGCGTCTCCAGCACCTTCTCGTACTCCTCGTACGTCAGGTGCCGGTACGGGTACGCCCGGCGGAACAGGCTGTAGAGCGCCCGCTCGTCCCACTCCTCGCACGCGCACGCCGCCACCACCTGCTGCGCCAGCACGTCCAGCGGCTTCTCCGGTATCCGCACCGCGTCGAGGTCCCCCTCGCGCACCGCGTTCAGCAGCGCCACGCACTCCATCAACTCGTCGCGCGTCTGCGCCACCAGGATGCCCTTGGAGATGCCTCCCTTGTAGTGGCCCGCGCGGCCCACCCGCTGCAACAGCACCGCGATGGAGCGCGTGCTCCCCAGTTGCACCACCAGGTCCACGTTGCCCACGTCGATGCCCAGCTCGAGCGACGCCGTCGCCACCATCACCGACAGCTGCCCCGACTTCAGCCGCTCCTCCGCCGACAGCCGCAGCTCCCTCGACATGCTGCCGTGGTGCGCCGCCACCTTGTCCTCGCCCAACCGCTCGCCCAGGTCGTGCGCCACCCGCTCGGCCATCTTCCGCGTGTTCACGAACACCAGCGTCGTGCGGTGCTCCCCCGCCAGCTGCACCAGCCGGTCATACACCTGGCCCCACATCTCGTTCGTGGCCAGCGAGCCCAGCTCCGCGTCCGGTATCTCCACCCTCAAGTCCCACGGCCGCTGGTGCCCCACCTGCACCATCCGGCACTCCTGTGCCCTCTCGCCCGTGAGGAACGCGGCGATCGCCTCCAGCGGCTTCTGCGTCGCCGACAGGCCAATGAGCTGCGGCCTCAGCTCCGTGAGCGCCTTCAGCCGCTCCAGCGACAGCGCGAAGTGGCTCCCCCGCTTGTCGCGCGCCAGCGCGTGGATTTCGTCCACGATGAGCGTGCGCACGTGCTTCAGCGTCGCCCGCGCCCGGTCCGCCGTCAGGTAGAGGTAGAGGGACTCGGGCGTGGTGATGAGGATGTGCGGCGGCCGGCGCACCATCTGCGAGCGCTCGGACGCCGACGTGTCCCCGGTGCGCACCTGCACCCGCAACTCCTGGGGCGAGTACCCGGCGGCGCGCGCCCGCTGCATCAGCTCCTCCAGCGGCTGCAGGAGGTTCTTCTGCACGTCGTTGCCCAGCGCCTTCAGCGGCGACACGTACAGCACCTGCGTCCGGTCCGGCAGTTGGCCCTCCAGCGCCAGGCGGAAGAGGCTGTCGAGCGCCGCCAGGAACGCGGTGAGCGTCTTGCCGCTGCCCGTGGGCGCGGCGATCAGCACGTCATGCTGCGCCTGGATGAGCGGCCAGCCCTCCACCTGGGGACGCGAGGGCTCGCCCAGCCGCTCGGCGAACCACCGTTGCACCACTGGATGGAAGGGCGCGAGGGCGGGGTGCACCGCCTGGGACGCAGCCTGGGACGCGACGAACTCGAGGGCAATCTGGGGGGCCATGGCGCTCTCTCTCAGACTGAACACCGGTTTAGCAGGTGCGTCAACGCGCCCGCCCCCTCCCTCGGCCAGCACCCGTCCCCACACGCTGAGCAAAGGCCGGACACGCGTACAGCAACGTACAGCCCCGGCGGAGGACTGTCGCCCCGCCTCCACTTGGGGAGCCCCGTCGAGCCGCGCCACGTCAAAGCCCTGGGGGACCCGTGCTTTCCTGAAAGGACGTCGAGGCCGGGGGTGGGTGGCCACCGGGCGCTCAGCGTGTTGGAGGACCAGGGCGCGGACCTCAGCAAACCTCGGAATGTCACGCGCGAGGACAGCATGGTGGGATTGATGGGTAGCGCCGCGCATGAGGCTTGAGCTCCGCGTTCGAGACGCCGAAGAGGGACGGTCCCGCGCTGCAGGCCCCTCGATGTTGCCTACAAAGGCACGGATTCAGGCCGAGTCACGAAGAGCGCATCAAAGAGCGTGGTAGCAGGCGGCTCCACCAGATCCACGATGAGCGGGATTCGACTCTCGGCGATCTCGCGCGGAAGGGCCTCGGCCCCGAACATCGCCTCGATCTTCCTGCCAACGACCTCCGCGAGCGCCTGCATCTCGGGCGGAAGCGGATCGAAAAAGGCCCTACCCGCGATGAACTTCTTGCCTTGATATTCGTGCTGCACGCCATGGACCGTATAGACAGGTGCCAGGATGCTGAGGCAACCAACAACACCCCAGCGGCGCTCCCGCAGCCCATTTTCATGGCTCCCCTCCATGGGCTGTCGATCCGTATACACAGTACAGCGGAAAGAGGAAATGCATGTGGCCGTGGCATTGCCGACGTGGAATTGAGGAAACGCGGCCCTGAGCTCGCGAATGAGCACGCGCCATTGATCCATCTTCTTGAGTTCTTGCTCCCACAAGTCCTGGAACCTCTCTGTCTCGGGGCTTTTTTCCATCTTGCCGTCGAACTCATGGTCCGAACGCCAGTAGTTCCGAACGACAGAAAGCAACTCTTCCGCTGAGATGGGCATGGGCTTAGAAATCAACTCGGATGGGCTTTGTTTTCTTTTCACACTGGACCGACACTTTCGAGCCAGGCACAGCGCGATCCAGAATGACGTCGAAGGTGTTTATGAATTGCCTACAGACAAGGCCAGGAAGTGGAGAGGCGGGGGAAGCGATCACCTCTCTCAATGCCTCGTTGGCGCAATCGGCGGCGATTCGCTGGGCGAGCGGCACGGACATCAACGGAACCTCCTGGGTCTCCATGGGCATTCCCACGCCGAACCTGCAGAAATAAGGCTCCAGGGTCGACTTGTTGACGACGGTCGCATGGATGCACGCGGCCCGCCAGCCACCTGGCCCTGCTTCGGCCTTCTCGACGATGGTGGTGAATTGGAAGTGGCCGGGTTGGTACTGATTGATACTGCATCCCGATAGAAGGGGCAGAACCACCCCGAGCCATCTCAGGAGTGCGAACATCCGCGTGAGTCGCCGTGAGATGCCCACAACGCCACCTCGGCTCAAGGGGTCAGCGAAGCGCCCGAAACGTTATCCCGATCGGCAGCGACGCGCACGGCGTCCCGGAATAGGGTTCCGGCATGAGCCAGATGAACCTCGAGCAGGTGAAACAGGCCGCGGAGTACGCCAACGTCGTGCGGCACAAGTACGCGCAGCCGGTCAGTGAGCACGTGTCGCTCGGACGGCCGCTGCGCCTGGTGGTGTTCCTCGTCGTGTGGCTGGTGCTCACCGGCCTCTTCACCCTCATCGGCGGAGCGCTCGCGGGCGCCGCCGGCATGGGCGTGGCCTTCCCCGTGGGCCTGGCGCTCGCGGCCCTCCCGGCGGGGCTCGTCAGCCGCATCGTCCGCGTGGCCGCCCAGTGGGAGCGCGCCGTCATCCTCCGCCTCGGCCGCTTCCATGGCATCAAAGGCCCGGGCGTCCTCTTCGTCTTCCCCGTGATGGACTTCGCGCGCTTCATCGACACGCGCCTGCTCACGCTCGACATCCCCCACCAGCAGGTCATCACCCGCGACAACGTCCCCGTCCAGGTGGACGGCGTCATCTTCTTCCTCGTGCAGGACCCCGAGCGCGCCGTCGTCACCGTCCAGGACTACCGCTACGCCATCAGCCAGTACGCCCAGGCCAGCCTGCGCGACGTCATCGGCAGCATGACGCTCGACGAGCTGCTCTCCGAGCGCGACCAGATTCAAGCCCGCATCGCCCAGGCCGTCGAGGAGCGCAGCCGCGCCTGGGGCATCCACGTGGACTCCATCCGCCTGCTGGACATCAACATGCCCGAGGACCTCAAGCGGATGATGAGCCGCCAGGCCTCGGCCGAGCGCGAGAAGCGCGCCACCATCACCAAGGCCGAGGGCGACCGCGAGGCCGCCATCAACCTCGCCGCCGCCGCCACCACCATGGCCACCAGCCCCGGCGCCATGCAGCTGCGCACCCTGCAAACCATTGACGGCCTGGGCTCCTCCCCCTCCAACACCGTGCTGCTCGCGGTGCCGGTGGAGGTGCTGGAGCTGGCCAAGGCGCTGTCCGCCGGCAAGACGCCGCCCGGGACGTGACCTCAGGCCGGCAGGCCCGAGAGCCCCGCGCTCACCTTCCACAGCCGCGCCGCCAGCTCCCCGTCATGCGAGCGCGCCGAGGACTTCGCGGGCTTGTTCTTCACGTAGTAGCCGCCCGTGACGCCCTCCAGCCCGGGCGCGCTGGCCAGGTACACGAGCGTCTCGGCCCCCTTCTCGGGCGTGTCCATGAAGGGCCGCATCAACCGGAGCATCACACCGAAGGGCCCTCCGGCGCCCTTGCCCAGCTCCGTCTTCACCCCGCCCGGGTGCATGACGTTCGCCGTGACGCCCGTCCCCTCGAGCCGGCGCGCCAGCTCGTAGGTGAAGAGGAAGTTGCCGAGCTTGGACTGCGTGAGCGCCCGGAAGGCACTCCACTTCTTCTCTCCCTGCAGGTCGTCGAAGTGGATGTTGCCCATGGCCTCGGCCCCTCCCGAGCCGTTGACGACCCGGGCCGAGCCGGCGGCCTTCAGCGCGGGGAGCAGGTGATGGGTGAGCGCGAAGTACGCCAGGTGGTTGACGGCGAACATCCGCTCCAGGCCATCCTCCGTCACCTGGCGCTCGCTCACGTACAGGCCCGCCTGGTTCACCAGCACGTGCAGCTTGGAGTGGCGCGAGAGGAAGTCCTCCGCGCCCTGGCGCATGGACTTCTGCGAGGACAGGTCGGCGAGGAACAGCTCCAACGACGTGCTCCCCGTCCTGGAGGTGATTTCCGCCTTCACCGCCTCGCCCTTGGCCCGGTCCCGGCAGCCCAGCACCACGGTGGCCCCCAGCTCGGCGAGCTGCGTCGCCGTGGCCTTCCCCAGGCCGGACGTGGCACCGGTAACGAGACAAACCTTGCCCTGCATGGGCTTCTCGGACTGCGGCATGAGTGCTCCCCTGTGATGTTCGGAGCCCCCAGCCTATGGCCCGCGCGGCCCGGAAGGCCAGCCGCCCCGGGCGCGGAACACAGGTCCGCGCCGGGACGGCCTCGCCTCAGGGCGACTGGACGATGATGTCGTCCACGTACACGCCGTCGAAGAACTTGGTGTTGTTGGACGTGAAGCGGTAGCGGATGCGCAGCGTCGAGTTCCCCGAGAGCGTCAGGTTCAGCGAGCGCGTCGCCCACGCCAGGTTGCCCGCGTACTTCCCGGCGCCAATCTGCGTCCAGGCGCCTCCGTCGACGCTCGCGTCCACGTAGACGAAGTCCTTGTTCTTCTCCGTGCGCACCTTCATCCAGAACTGCACCGACACCGAGGTGAGGCCCGAGACGTTCAGCGGAGAGGCCAGCTCGGCGGTGCTCGTGACGTTGGCCGCGTACTTGCCGACCGAGCTGTCGGTGAGGCTGTGGTTGGAGCTGTGGAAGTTGGCGGTGGTGAGGCTCCAGGGCACGCCCGTGGTGCTCGTCAGGTTCCACGCGCCCGCGCCGCCCTCGAAGTTGTCCGCGAAGAGCGTGCGCCGCGTGGTGAAGCGCGAGGTGAAGGGCGCCGCCATGGCGTTGCCCGCCAGGTCCTTCACCCCGTTCACCTGCACCTCGTAGGTGGTCAGCGAGCCGAGCAGCACCGTGGGCGTGAAGGTGGCGATGCGCTGGGTGGGGTCATACGTGATGGTGCCCGCCACGTACGTGCCGCTGGAGACCTGGAACAGCCGGATGCCCGTGAAGAGGGTCATGGTGTCCGTGGGCTCGCTGAACGTCACGACGATGGGGTCCGAGGAGGCCACGGCCGAGGACCCGTTCGCCGGGACCACCGTCTGCACCGTGGGCGGCGTGGTGTCCGCCGCCGCGCCCGTGGTGAAGGACCAGCTGGTGCCCGCGGTGGCCGTGGTCATCGCGTTGCCCGACAGGTCCTTGATGCCCGCG
Source organism: Archangium sp. (assembly GCF_045802675.1). Classification (GTDB taxonomy): domain Bacteria; phylum Myxococcota; class Myxococcia; order Myxococcales; family Myxococcaceae; genus Archangium. The sequence goes on from NZ_JBJMQO010000047.1 coordinate 79,778, forward strand.
ACCGACGCCGTGAACTGGGTGTTGGTCGCCATCAAGGCCGACGGGGTGAACGTGGCCGTCCAGGTCGCCGGGTCGTAGCGCACCGAGCCCGTCACGCTCCCGGCCGGGCTGGTGAGCGTGAAGTTGGCGCCCGTCACCGTCGTGGGGTCCACCGCCTCGGTGAACGTCACCGCGACGGTGGTATTGTTGGCCACGTTGAGGGCCCCGACACCCGGGCTGCGGAAGTAGATACCCGGAGGCGTGGTGTCCGCCGTGGCCGTGGTGAAGTCCACCTGCACGTCCGAGGGCAACAGGTTGGGCAGCACCGGGTCATCCGAGGCGATGCCGGACGGCCCGCCCACCAGGGTGAGGGTGTAGTCCGTCCCGGAGGCGAGGCTGGTCACAGGCTTCACCCGCAGCTGCCGGCTGGCCGCGTCATAGGAGAAGGAGATCGCCACCGGCGAGCCGGAGAGGGCATCCACCAGCTGCACCGTGGAGGTGGAGAGGGTGGCCGGGGCGATGGGCTGGTCGAACTGGACGAGCAGGTCCGAATTCAGCGGGAAGGCCAGCGCTCCGTCCTGCGGCACGGTGTCCGCCCGCAGGTTGACCTGGACGGTCATCGTGCTGCGCACGGAGCAGCCCGGCCCGCTGGTGGCGTCGAGCGTATAGGTCGTCGAGCGCGTGGGGGCCGCCACCGGCTGCGCCACGTTGGTGGCCGAGAGCGCGCAGTCCGCGCGGTTGCAGGACCAGGCGTAGGAGGCACCAGAGACCGGCGTGGGCCCGATGACGGTGGAGGCCCCCGAGTCGAGGTAGAGACCCGCCCCGGCGCTGCCCGGGTTCGGCAGCACGGTGACGAGCGTGTCCGCCGAGGCCGACTGCAACAGGGCGTCGGTGACCGCCTGGGTGAAGGTGGTGGAGACCGGCGGCGTCACGGTGGGCGAGGCCACGGTGGTGCTGTCGAAGCAGCCCGTGCACACGGGGCTCGCGCTCCACGCATACGCGTAGGGAGCCATGCCGCCACTGGCCGGCAGACCGATGGAGACGGACTGGCCGGCGCAGATGACCTTGTCCCCACCCGAGCTCGCGCTCAGCGGCGCGACGCCTCCGTCCGAGCCAGTGCCCGCGTCCGTGCCGGTGCCCGCGTCTGAACCGGGGCCGCTTCCCGCGTCCGCGTCCATGCCCGCATCCGAGCCCGTGCCCGCGTCCGAACCGGGGCCGCTTCCACCATCCGCGTCCATGCCCGCGTCGGAACCGGGGCCGCTTCCACCATCCGCGTCCATGCCCGCGTCGGAGCCGGGGCCCGTCCCCGCGTCCGAGCCAGAGCCCGTTCCCGCATCGGAGCCGGTGCCCGTACCCGCGTCGGAGCCCACCTCCGTTCCCGCATCGGAGCCGGTGCCCGTGCCCGCGTCGGAACCCACCTCCGTGCCCGCGTCGGAACCCGCCTCCGTGCCCGCGTCGGAGCCCGTGCCCGTGCCCGCGTCGGAGCCCACCTCTGTCCCCGCATCGGAGCCGGTGCCCGTTCCCGCGTCGGAGCCCGAACAGGTGACCGAGCCGGGGCACGTGCCGGAATCGACTGTCCCCGCGTCACCGGTGCCCGTGCCCGTCCCCGCGTCCTTTCCGGGCGAGGTCGTTCCAGAGTCCGGCGGCGAGTCGACCGTCCCGTCCGGTCCCCCCACGTTGACCGATGGAGCGCCACCGCCGCAGGCCGCCAACACGCAGGCCAGCAGCGGTGCCATCCACCTCGCACGCAATGACTGGTTTCCAACGCTCATGTCCACTCACCCGCGTTCCGCTCGGCGGACGAGCCCACCGAGCCGGGAACACGGGAAGCGTAGACTGTTTTCAATGAGACTGGAAAACGTTGGGGCTGCACGGAGTCCAGTGGGGGTGCACTCGCGTGGAAGGCACCTCCCGTGGAATCCCCGTCACCCCGGGCTTCAGCGCCGCGTCAGCCCCACCGCGGCCGCCCGGGTGGCGGCGTGCGTCCAGCTGAGCCGGAAGGTGGCCGCCGTCCCATCGAAGGACACCGGGTCCACGGAGATGTCTCCGGCCTCGGCCACGCGCAGCGTCTCGGCGAGGAAGCCGCACGCGAAGAAGGGGTTGTCCGCCCCCACGTCCTTCATCCACAGCGTGGCCGCGTGGGTGCCCAGCTCCTCCACCCGCACCTCGTTGAAGTTGTTGCCCGCGCGCACGTTGTGCGGCACCCGCTCCAGCGTGTGGCGAGGGCCCAGCCGCGTCACCAGCGCCATGCTCGCGCGCCCCTGCGAGGTCTGCCGGAAGCCCTGCAGGTAGCGCTCGCCCAGGCCGAACCACGCCTCCCTCGGCGAGGCCGCCGGGAAGACGTCGCTCGCCGCCACCCTCAGGAAGGCCTTCCACTGCTCCAGCCCGTAGGCCGGCCTCAAGGGCTCGTTCAAGTCCAGGCCCGCGTCCCGCAGCCGGCGCCGTCCCTCCCGGGTGAGGTGCGGTCCCAGCGCCCTCACGAAGAGGGCATCCACCGACTGCGCGAAGACGAGCTTCTCGTGGGCCAGCGAGGAGGGCATGGCCCCAAGGTGACAATTCCCTCCGACTCCAGGCCATGCCCCTCCTGGAATTGTGTGCGCTGGTGGAAAGTCGGTGAGACCGGAAGTCCCGGAATGTCCGCTGCCGGGCAGGCGCTCCGTTCACACCTGCATCTTCAGCCGCGTCTCCTGCACCTCGGCCGAGGCGGCCACCTTCTCGCGCTCGGCCTGGCGCAGCAGCCGGAGGATGGGCGGGCCGAGCACGTCCACCTCCGTGGAGGCGAACGTCTCCGTGCCGAAGCGGCGGATGGTCTCCGTCTGGCGCGCGAGCACCTTGGCGTCCTGCCCGAAGATGTGCAGCGCCACCGGGGTGAGGAACGGCTTCACCAGCCAGTGCGGCAGCGGCATGCGGAAGGTGACGACGGCGTACACCAGCGTGTCCCAGTCGTCCACGGGCGTCATCACCGAGGTGACGAGCAGGTGGCTGTCATCCCCAATCCGGTACTCCACCTGGGCGATGGACGGCAGCAGGAAGCGGTCGAAGTGCTGCACCACGCCGCCCCCGGGGGCCAGCAGCTTGCCCACGAGGCCCTCGGGACGGGGCTCGCCGATGTACTCGGCCTCGACGCGGTCCGCGCCCCGGCGCACCACCACGTCAATCTCGTTGCGCTTCTTCTCGGTGCGGAACAGGCCGCCGTGGAGGAAGGCGGTGTGGGGCACGTCGAGCGTGTTCTCCAGGGCGGCGTGCAGCGAGCCCTTCGCGCGCAGGGTGCGGCGCACGGTGCTGTAGCCGTGGGCGTCCAGCAGGGGGAAGCGGTAGGGCTCGTGCGCGGGCTCGACGCCGGGGGTGGAGAACACCCAGACGAAGCCGTCCTGCTCGCGCGTGGCGTGCCAGGTGGCGCAGCGGGACTTCGCCTCGGGCTCGCCCACCAGCCCGGGGATGGCGCGGCACTGGCCCGAGGTGTCGAAGCGCCAGCCGTGGTAGCCACACTGGAGCTGGCCGCCCACCACGCGCCCCATGGACAGGGGCACGTTGCGGTGGGGGCAGCGGTCCACCAGCGCCGCGGGCTTGCCCGCCGCGTCGCGGAAGAGCACCAGCGGCGTGCCCTGCAACGTGCGCGCGAGCGGCTTGCGGCCCAGCTCGCGCGAGGCGCAGAGGATGAACCAGCTCTGCGGCAACCGCACCACCGAGACGAGCCCCGACGGCGCGGCCCCACCGCGTGCTTCTTCACGAGACGAGAACATGGCGCCGCAGTCTAGGGGACACCCGTCCTCTGGGGAACGTCCTCGGAGAAGAGGGCTCCGGGGGAACGGGGGGGGGGTCATCCCGCCAGCCGGCGTCACGGGTGTCCGGACATGACCGGCGCCACGCGCACGAACACCATGCCGCCCACCGGCGTGCGGCTGCCATAGAAGGGCTCGAGCCCCGCCGGTACCACGTTCAGCGCGCCGCGCACGCCCACCCCGGGCCTTACCGGTCCGAACGGGCCGAGGTTGTACACGTAGCCCAGCACCAGGTTGCCCACGTCGAACACCTCGTGCTCCAGCGGCTCGGGGAGCACCAGGTCGTGCCCCGTCTTGCGCACGAGCTCCGCGCGCCCGAAGACGACGTGGTGCCCGTCCAGGTCCAGGCTGCTCTCCAGCAGGAAGGCGTCGGTGGGCGCCTCCCCTCCCTCCACGTCCCGGCCGAAGACGGCCGTGGTCGCCCAGAAGCCGTTGCTCCCGAAGGGCGCATGGTACGTGGCCGACGCGGTGAGCCGGTGCAACGACACGTCCGGCTCCAGCGCCTCGGGACTGCGCAGGTAGCCGTAGGACACCTGCGCGCTCACGCGGGCCGTGGGGTTGGCCGACAGCCGCACCGAGAACGAGTCCGGCACCCGCAGGTCCAGGTCATACCGGTTCTCATCGGGCTCGCGGCCGTTGAACCAGGAGAGCTCCAGCTTCGCCATCGGCGTGACGAGCCCCGCCGTCACCACCCCGAAGGAGATGTGCGTGGCGTCCTGCCAGTGGTGCCCCAGCACCGCCAGCGGGTCGTACCCGGCCGACACCCGGTGCGGAAAGGCCACCGGGCCCAGCGCCGGCTCGCCCGCGGGCGCCGCGTAGAGCATCAGCCCCCAGGTGTCCGAGAAGTAGTGCGTGTACGAGGCCGCCAGCTCCATGAAGAGATCATGCGGATGCTGCCGGTCGTGCAGCGGCTCGCCCTGGTACGTCTCTCCCGTCTGGAGCAGCAGCGGGTAGCCGCCCTCGGCCCCGGCGGTGAAGGGCTCGGGGCTCAGCATGACGCTCAGCACGAGCTGACCCGAGGGCAGCTCCCGGTCCGCCATCAGCATCAGCCAGCCGATTCCGGCCCCCGCGCTGTCCCCCCGCGGGCCGCCCTGCACGTCGTAGCCCCCGAAGAGCACGCCCGAGAACATGAGGCCCCACCCCGCCGCCTCTCCGTGCAGCATCGACGGCGGGAGGAGATCCGGCTGCCAGGAGGTGCCCGAGCCCCGGCGCATCAGGGGGATGTCCCGGAGTGAACGCACCTCGCGGGCCTCGTGCCCCGCGTGGCCGTGCTCCCCATGCCCCGGGGGCTCCTCCTCCTGGGCTCGGGCTCCGGCTGGGAGGGCCAGGAGCAGGCCCAGGGACAGGAAGAGAGTGCGCATCGCCCACCTCGCCCCGGGACGCTGGGCATTGGACCCTTGGGACGCAACCTTTCTGGACGGTTCGCGATAATCCTCGAAAGGACCTGTGTCCGGAGGATGTCCATGAGTGTCACCCGGGCCGCCGATGCGGCCGTCCAAAAGGCGCTGAGTCACTCCACCGGGTCCATCACGAAGGACGATGCCCTGTTCGCTGGCCTCACGGGCGCCGACCGGGACCGGGCCATGGCCCAGTTCGCTCTCCAGAAGCAGCAGGAGACCGTCGCCTTCATCTCCAAGGCGATGAAGAACGACTCGGCCATGCAGACCATCAACAACATGCGGTAGCCCCGCTGGCACGGCTGGCACGGCTGGCACAGGCGCCTCCAAGGCATTTTTCGAGGCTCCCGGCTGGAGCAACTGCCCGAGGACTTCCGCGAGGTGTACCGGCTCCACGCGCTCGAGGGCCGCTCCTACGAGGAGGTCTCCGCGCGGCTGCGCATCCCCAAGGCCACCGTGGGCACCCGGCTCATCCGCGCCCGGCGCAAGCTGCGCGACCTCCTGGTGCCTCCCGCGGCGCAAGTGGCGGCCCCCGCCCTCGCGTGAAGCGGGCCCGCGGTTGCCCGGAATTCCTCTCCACGGGTCCCAGGGAATGCGCTCGTGAATGGAGCAGCGGAGAACCTCGCAATGAATCGCACCTGGAATCGGATGGCCGCGGTGGGGATGTGCCTGGGCCTGGCGGCGTGTGGGGGGACGGGCTCGGACCCGGAGGACCCGGGGACGACGAGCCCCGGCGCGGGGAGCTCGAACGCGGGCACCTGCACGCTGACGGCGAACACCGCGGAGACGTCCGCGGTCAGCCCCTCGGGGTGCCATGTCCTCACGCGTGACACCAGCGCCTGCGAGGCCGAGCGCAAGGCCCAGGGGCTCTCGGGCTACTGGCTCCAGTTCTCCTGCCGCGTCTCGCTCTCGTCCACGACGACGAATGGCTTGAAGATGGTGCGGGCACAGGCGGACGGCCAACCGGACTACAAGAGCTTCTACTTCTCCACGGCGAACGCCTGCTACGAGACGTACTCGGGCAGCATCCACAACCCCAACTCGATCTCAGCGCAGAGCTACACCCTCGACTTCCCCCTCGCGCAGGACACGACGATGCAGGGGATGCGGGGCGCCATCGTGGGGCTGGCCCTCAACGGCGTGCCCATCTTCGGCAACTTCGCGGCGCCCGGCGATGACATCTACGCGGAGGCAAAGACGTTCGACCGGTGCGGCGCCCATCCGCAGAACACGGGCGTCTACCACTACCACTCGGAGCCCTACGCGCTCTCCTACGACGACGCGCGCTTCATCGGCGTCATGCGCGACGGCTACCCCATTTACGGGAGGAAGGACGCGGACGGCAGCGCCCCGGCGCTGGACTCGGTGGGCGGCCACACCGGCGTCACCGCGGACAGCCCGACGACGCCCGTCTACCACTACCACGTCCACGAGCAGACCAGCACGAACAGCGGGACGCTGGGCCAGAAGCAGTGGTTCCTCACGACGGGCACCTACCGGGGCACGCCCGGCGGCTGCGTCGGGTGCAACTGACGGCGGGACGCGGAGCCAGGGGAGGGAGTCAAAAAACCCCTGATGCGCTCAACCTCCAGTGCCAGGGAGACGGGGCGGGACGACCCGCGCGAGCAGCTTCCAGGCCAGCTCCCAACCCGGGGCCCTGTTGGCCACCTGGGTATGAAGCCAGCGGCTGACGTGCACGGGCGGCGAAGTGGGGCTCTGGTCGAGGCCCACCTCCATGCTGGCGAAGCAGGAAAGCGCGGGCAGGCTCCTTCACGGGCCTGCCCTACGCTATAGCTCGCGGGTCACCCCCCTGGGTGGCCCGGGAACCTCTTCGATGACCCTCGCTCCAACGTTGTACGACTTCCAGATCGCCCTGAGCCACGTCGATCGCGCGATCGACCAGCCGCAGCTCAGCCTCAAGGTCGCACGCCACCCGTCCGAGACCATGCAGCGCGTCTGGCTGCGGGTGCTCGCGTTCTGCTGGTTGTGGGAGGAGCGGCTGGCCTTCGGCAAGGGGCTCGGCGAGCCCGAGGAGCCAGACCTCGAGTGCCGCGACTACACCGGCCTGGTCACGAGCTGGGTGCGCGTGGGCAAGGCGGACCCGCTGAAGCTCCAGCGCGCGGTGGATCAGAACCCGCACGCGAAGGTGTCGGTGCTGTTCGAGTCTCCCCAGCGGCTCGAGGCGTTCCTCACCGAGGCGCGCGAGGTGAAGGCGATGCGCGTGGCGAAGGCCGAGCTCGCGGCGGTCGACGCCGGGCTGCTGCGCGCGCTCTCCGGCTTCGACTCGCGGCGTATCAAGCTGTCGCTGACCCTCGTCGGAGATCACCTCTACGCCGAGTGCGAGGGGCAGAGCTTCGACGGTCCGCTGACCCGCGCCAGCCTGTGAAGCCCCGAGGGACTGGGGCGGCGGCTTCGCGCTGAACGAGGGCAGGTAGCACTTGCCCTGGTACTCGTGGAGATCGTCCGGGCACGGTGCCTTGAGCTCATGAGGTGCCCAGCAGGCGCCCACGAGCTCCACCTCGGTGTAGCGGGTGCAGGGCGGGCGCTTCTGCCCCTTGAAGGGCTCTCGCGGCAACGGCCGAGCCAGCTCGCGTTGCCCCTCGGGCATGGTGCCCGCGAGCCATCCCTTGGTGAAGGGCTCCGGACTCCCGGCGTCCGTCAGCACGTCCTGGCTGCCAGGCACTGGCGCGGCACCCACCACGGGCTCCCTCGGCGACGACGAGGAGACGAGGTGTGCAACTCCTCGTGAAGGGAGACCAGGCGCGAGACCTCGAGGTGGACGAGCACTTCCTGTACTGGACCGCCTCCTCTTCCATCCGGCGGATGCCCAAGGAGGGAGGCCCCATCGTGCGAGGACGATTATGTGATCGCCGAGATCACGACAGTCGCCCATGCCGCGCCCGGCAGAAGGGATGCGGTGCACCTGTTGGGCATCGTGGAACTTCTTCCACCCGCGTTGGAGCGCAATCCCAACATTGACCATCCTCCTGACAAAGGGGGATATCCGCGCCGGCTGCAGATCAGCACCCGAGCCGGGGCCTTCTACGTCCAACGCTGGCATCGGCCCGTCCGGGACGCCATCCACTGGTACCGTGGCTGCCTGAACGGCTCCATGGCGGTGCCGGGCTACAAGAAGAGCGGGAAGGCACCCGATACCCTCGTCTCACTCCCGGCGATGGGCGAGGACCCGCCATGGCCGGGCGTCGTCGTGCAACAAACGCCGTTCTGGGACAGGGTCACCCCCTTCTGGGGCACCCGCCCACGTGGACCTCGGGCGGGAGCTGGGGCTGCTCGACCTGGAGCCATGGACCCGGCTGCTGGACGAGTCCCGTTGGGTCAGGCAGGTGGTGGGCGACACGGCCATTCCCGAGACCTGTCTCGCGCGCCCCGCCAGCTCACACATGCTCCGGCCCGTGCATGGCGAGGGCTGGCTGGCCGTCGGTGACGCGGCCTCCGCCTTCGACCCGCTCTCGGCGCAAGGCATCGTCAAGGCCCTCCGCTCCGGAGTGGTGGCCTCGTACGCCGCCGCGGACTTCCTCCTGAAGCAGGAGGGTGTGGGGCTCCAGCGGTACGAGGCCCTCCACCAACGGGAGGTGCTCGGTTATGCGCGTGCCCATGCGCGTTACTTCGCGCAGGAGCAGCGCTGGCCCGAGCACCGCTTCTGGCGCAGGCGCCACGGCGGGATGGAGCACGGGGTGAATGCCGCTCTCCATCCGAGCGGGTAGCTCCCCTCTTCGGCGTGTGGGGGGACTGCCTCCGGACGAGGGGACCTCGAACGCGGGCACCCGCAGTAGCCCTTGTTGAAGGCCACGCCGCTACCCTCCCTCGAAGACGCGGAAGAACTCCCGGGGGGCGCGCTTCTTGCGCAGACAGCGCGTGGCGTCGCTCATGTAGCAGATGGAGAAGCCGCGCCGCCGGTGCCCCTCGCGGCTCGGGCCCGAGCGGTGCCAGAGCTGGTTGTGGAGCAACACCACCTCGCCCGCCTGGACGGGCAGGGGGACGGCACGCGCCTCGGCCCTGTGCGCCAGCAACTGGTCCTCCGGAATGACCCCACCCATGGGCCGGGCGAGGCCCTGACGATGACTTCCCGGAACCACCTCGAGGCAGCCACCCTCCACCGGGGCGTCGTCCAGCGCGGTCCAGATCTGCAGCTCCGGCTCCTGGCTGAGTCCCCAGAGCGTTCCACCATCCTGGTGCCAGGGGATGGCGCCGCCTCCCGTGTCCCCCTTGTTGAACAGGATGGCTCGGTAGAGGACGACGCCGCCCGCGATGCGCGCGCGGGCCACCCGCTCGAACAGCGGGTTGGAGAGCCAGGCGAGGAAGCGCTCGTCCTTCTCCAGCCGCTCGATCTTCCGGTAGGCGAACGAAGGACCTCGCCAGCCGAGCCCCTTGTCCTCGTAATGTCCCGTCCGGGCGTCCAGCTGGAAGAAGAGCCCCGGGTCGGGGACGCGCCCGAGCATCAGGTCTTCCGAGCGCTCGCGCAACGCGGTGAGCCCCTCGTCCCCGAGCACGCGTCCGAGCAGTGCGTAGCCCTCGGTGTCCAGTCGTGCGAGCGCCGCGCTGAGATCCATCCGCTCGGCGCCTGCTCGCAACACCGTCACCTCGCACTGCTGGGGGAACTGGACCATCTCACACGGGGCGCGGACCTTCCAGGTACCTCACCCCCTTGGAACGGGTGCCAGGACATTCCGGAGAGCTGGCTGGCTGTGAACTACGGCAGGAAGGACGCGGACGGCAGCGCCCCGGCGCTGGACTCGGTCGGGCTACGTGGCCATCCGCTCGCGCTCCAGGGCCTCCAGCTTCTGGCGCAGCTCGGCCGCCTCGAGCTCCAGCTCCACCCGCGTCCGGGGCTGGGGCTCCTGGCGAAGCACCTCGGTCTCGCCGCGCTCCCACCCGCTCAGGCTCGAGAGCACCACCGCCTGGATGAGGTGGGGCGGCGCCATGAGCACCTTGGCGGTCCACAGCGCCGGATGCCTGCCCTCTCCGTCCGAGCTGGCGCGCCGCAGGTAGGCGCTCGCGGCCTCGGCCGCGGCTCGCGCGCGCTGGCGCAAGGCGCCGGGAGGAAGCGCCCCGAGGGCCGAGCGCAGCGCGGTGAGCGCCAGCGCCGTCTCCTCCTGATTCGGCGCGTCGGTGTACGCGCTCTGGAAGCCGCCATCCGCCGCCTGACTCTCCAGAATGCGCTCGAGCGCCTCGAAATGGACGCTCGTCGGCGCCTCCGGGAACCGGTGGGCGTGACGGAAGCCCATGCTGGCAACGAGCTCCCAGACGTAGAAGGGCGACAGGTGGAACGGCTCACGCCAGGGCCGCTCCTCCAGGAGCCGGATCGTGCGCTGCCACACCTCCCGCTGCCGGTCCCGGGAGACTCCCGCGGCCGCCAGGGTGGCCTCCAGGACGTGGATCTCGGTGCTGACCGAGGGGGTGGCTTCCCCGTCCCACGCCAGATAACACCGCCGGGACTCGACCCAGTGGCCGTGCAGCCGCTCCACGTCGAAGCGCACCGGCAAGCCGCTGGTCCAGGCAGCGCAGGCGGCCGCCGCGGTCGTGTCACAGTCCATCCCGGCGGCCCCCTCATAAACCGGGAGGCCGTCCTCCCCGAGGTGACGGCCGAGGAACGCCAGTTCCTCCGCGAAGTGGCGTTGAACGTCGATGCCGGCCCGCGCGAGGTAATACAGCGAGAAGGCCACCTCGGGCAGCCGGGCCGTCGGCCACAGGCCTCCGAGCGGACGCGCCAGCAGCCCACGCATGCGGGCGAGCAAGGCGGGCTCACCCGTGGCCTCCACATGACGCGCGGCGGCCGGCGGCAGGTCCACCCCGCGCCGGGCGTGCGCGCGGGCTTCCGGCGTCTGGAGGGCCTGCAACGGGAAGTGCTCGGCGAACCCGAGGACCACCGCGTTGTTGGCGAAGCAGCGGTCATGCTCCAGCCCATCGAACTTCCGCCTCGCGGCGCTGGCCCGGTGAGGCGCGATCAGCGCCTCGAGCGCTCCGGCCCGGGCCGCATCGAGCCGGCCACCGGCGTGCGACAGCAGCGTCTCGGTCTCGAGCACGGCGGAGAGCCAGTACGCGAAGAGGCCGTGGTACTGGAAATGCCGCCCATAGGGACTCGCGGGCTCGAGGCGGGCCGGCGTCCCCATCCGCGCAACGGCGCCGAAAATCCGCTCGAGCGCCCGGGCGATGCTCTCCTCATCGGCCTTCCACCGCAGGAGCGTGTTGGCCATCGCCAGCGCGGTGATGTAGTCGCTCACCGGCAGCAGGGCGGTGGGGCCGGGAGCCGGAGACGCGAGGTCCGCCACCAGCGCCTCCAGCGCGTCCGGAAACAGCGGCCGGCCATCCGGGCCGCTCGAACGCGCCACCCAGGCCAGGTTGTAACGGGCATACGGACCCTCGTAACTCGAGGGCTCCGTCCGCCAGCGGGTCGCGAAGCGCTCCAGCGCCGCCGCGTCCTCGCCGGTGCCCGCCGCGAGCACCGGCTGGCGCGGCCCCCCGGCGGTCACGGGCACCTCCGCGAGCCGCCGCGCCACCAGCTCCACCAGCTCCGCTTCCTGCGTCAACGGGAAGAGGTGGCCGCCGGGAAGGAGCTGGACCTCGAAATCACCGCGGGTCTGGTGATGCCATCCCACCACCTCCTGGGGCGTGGCGAGCAGATCCTCCTTCCCGCCCAGGACCGTGATGGGCACCTCCAGCGGCGCCTCGCTCACGGGCTGCCAGCTGCGGAAGATGCGCAGGTCGGACCGGGTCAGCTCGGAGAGCCAGGCGCCCGCTCGCGCGAGCTCCTCGTCGCTCGCGTGACGGACCGGCTTGCCCGGCTCCGGCGCGGCGATCGCGGACAGCCACAAGCGGGAGGGCAGGGGGTGCCCGGCGCGGCGCAGGCGGCGGGTGAGCTCGAACGCCACGAGCCCCCCCAGGCTGTGACCGAAGAAGGCGAACGGCCGGTCGAGCAGCGGGACGAGCTCGCCTTCGAGGGCGTCGAGCAGCGCTTCCATGTCGGTGCAGGCGGGTTCGTGGGCTCGGGACAGACGGCCGGGCAGTTGCAGCGCCCGCACCTCGATGTCCCGCGGCAACCGCTCGGGCCAGCGGGCGAAGAGCTCGGCGGAGCCACCTGCGTGGTGGAAGCAGAACAGGCGCATCCGGGACGCCGGCAGCACGGGCGCCAGCCAGACGCTGGAACCCGCGGGAGCCACGGGCAGCGGGGCCGCGGCCACGCGCGCCAGCCCCGCGGCGAGCCGCCCCACCGCGTCGCGAGCGCTGCCCGAGGCCGGAGCCAACGGCAACGGGACCTGGGCCAGGCGCGCCAGGTGGGCGGAGAGCTGCTCCACGGTCGGGTGGTCGAAGAAGACGTTCGGCGTGAGCGGCTGGCCCGTCTCGGCGGAAACCCGCTGCAACAGCGTCATCGCGCGCAGCGAGTCGAACCCGAGCTCGGCGAACACGGTGTCGGGGCCCGGTGACGCGGAGAGCCCCAGTTCCTCCTGAACCAGCCGCTGCACCGTCCCGAGCATGGCTCCCGAGGCCACCTGGAGCGCGGGACCTGGAGACAGCGTCACGGCCGGGACCCGAAGGGAGGGGGCGCTTGCCCGCGCCGAGAAGTGACGCTCGACCAGGGCCGTGGCGTAGGCCACGTTGGCCTCGACCAGCTCGAAGTTCAGCAGCGAGCCGACGTAGTACGTGTGGTGCTGGCCCTGCAACGCCTCGAGCCGGTCGTAGATGCCGTCGGCGATGTCCTGGGAAGTGAAGTGCGGGAAGTAGTCCCACCGGACCTGCGTGTGGACCTTGCCCATGCGGCCACCCATGCGGCCCAGGTCCTCGCGCAGCCGCAGCGCGATCGCCTCTCCGTCCAGGCCTGGCTTTCCGTAGGCATAGGCGATGGCCATGCCGTCGCCCGGGTAGCGCTGGTGAACCGCCACCGCTCGTCCCTCCCAGCCGGGCGCATCGGCGTGAGGTTGGAGCAGGAAGAAGGCGTCTTCCGGGAGGCCCTCCGCGGAGACGATGGTGGTGTAGTAGTCGAAGCGACGCACCTTGCCGAAGATCGCCCGCTCTTCCGGCGTGGGTGACAGGAAGGGCGGCACGTCGTGCAGCGGCGTCGCCACCACCAGCTCGTCGAACTCCAGGCTCTCCGTCGCGGTGTGCACGCGGACACCCGCGGGCGTGCGCTCGACGGCGCGCACCTGGGTGTTCAAGCGCAGGTCGCGCAGGCCCGCGGCCACCGTCTTCCAGAGCTTCAGGAAGCCGTGCTCGATGGTCCAGAACCTCGGCAGCGGGGCATTGGGCGGCGCGCCGACGAGCAGCTCCGCGAACTTCAGGAAGTACAGCGCGGGGAGCTCCGGATCCTGCATGAAGCCGTAGCCGCACGACGTGTACATCAGGCCGGTGGACCGGGCGAAGTCCTCCAGCCCGTTCGCGGCCAGCCACTTCCCCACCGGTGCTCCCAGTGCCCGGGCGACGGGCGCGAGACCCGGGGCCATGATGCCGGGGAAGTCGCGGTCGCGGGTCTGGACATAACGCAGCCAGTGGCGGGCCAGCGCCGTCGAGTCGTCCTCGCGGGAAAGCTGTCCGGTCGCCAGGTCGAAGGGCCTGGCCGGCGTGACCGGCATGGTGGAGAGGCCCAGCTCGGCGGCCATGCGCGCCAGCGTGACGTAGCGGGCCGTGCACACGTGTCCACCCAAGTCGTACCAACGGCCGTCGAGCTGAACCGAGCCGCACTTGCCGGCCACCTCGCGCTCGCGCTCCAGCACCGTGACGCGGTGGCCGAGCTTCTCCAGCTCGCGGGCCGCGGTGAGCCCCGAGACGCCCGCGCCAATCACACAGACCCGCCGGGGACGGGCGCCCACGGACGCGGGGGAGTGGCGCTGCCGGGCACCCGCCGACATGTCGTAGACGATCGAGCGCAGGTGGTTGAGCGAGGCCGCCGTATCGGGACTCGACGAGAGCGGCATCGCCAGCTCGGCCGGCGCGTTGGCGGGATTGAAGCTCAACGGCTCGATCGCCGTGGGCTCGAGCACGCGCTCGAGGTGCAGCGTGGCCACGTCGTGCCAGGGATGCGCCTCTTCCGGCCACGGGCGCGTGCAGTCGAGGGCCTCGTCGTCGGCCCCTGCCTCACCGGTGGCCGGGCGCACCTGCGCCTGGAGCACGTAGTCCACGCCACCCGCGCGGATGCGCTCGCGCAGCTCGGTGTGCAGGAAGTCCCTGGGCCGCGTGTCACCCGGCTCGCGAGGCATCACGTCAGGAGGCAGGGCCCGGCCGTCCGGTGTCACGAAGCCGTCCTCGGGCGTCCTCTCGGCCGGCACGAGCCGGAACCGCGCGTAGTGCCGCGCGCCGTCCGCCGCCACGTAATGGCTCGCGACCTTGCTGTAGTAGTACAGCGACGCGTACGAGCTCGCCTTGCGGAACATCTCCCAGCCCGCCTGGCCGATGCGCGGCTCGCGGGCGATCCACGCATCGCGGGCCTCGGGCGTCGCGGCCATCCAGCGCGCGAACTCCGCGGCGGTGCGCTGGAGGAAGCAGCGCCCCGTCGTCAGCAGCAGATCCAGCTTCGGCGCGTCCAGCGCCTCGGGCCGCGCGGGGTCGAGCACGCGCAGCGTCGCGCCGCGGTTGTCGATCCCCGCGTCGTCGTCCTGCACGCCGTTGGCATGGCGCACGAGCACGGGCAGCTTCCGCCCCGGGACGAAGAAGGCGTGCGCGGGCAAGGCGGGGTTGGCGACCACCTCGAGCTGCCCGGCGAGCGTGGTCGCGAGCTTGTGGAACGCGCGTCCCCCCCGCGCCTGGCTGATCCGCGTGAAGAGCGGGCCGACGTCGGCGATCAGCCGCTCGAAGGACGGATCGAGCCCCTGGAGCCGTGCATCGTGGGCGGGCGCCGCGGGCTCGGGCGAAGCGACGGAAGGCGCCGGAGACGCAAGCCCTTCGGCCGCGAAGCGAGCCACGTGCAGCGTCTTCGAAGCCCGCTCCAGGGCTCCCGAGAGGAAATCCGCCCGGCAGGTCTGCCGGCGCAGCTTGCCGCTCGTGGTCTTGGGCACGGTGCCCCGCTGGCCAATCACCACCGCGGCGCATGCGAGCTGGTGGTCCTTCATCACCCGGTCGCGCAGCGCCCTGGCCACCGCTTCCGCGGGCTCGCGAGCACCGTCTTGGAGCTCGGCCACGATGACCAGGCCTTCCTCCCCCGCCGCGTCCGGCGCGGAGAAGGCGAGCAACCCACCGGGGCGCACGGCGGAATGGGCGTTGCGCAGCCCGTCCTCGAGGTCCTGGGGGTAGTAGTTGCGCCCCCGCACGATGATGAGATCCTTGCAGCGCCCCGTCGGGTAGAGCTCGCCTTCCCAGAGGAAGCCGAGGTCACCCGTGCGCAGGTAGCCGCGCTCATCGGAGGGCTCGGACACGCGCGCCTGGAAGATCTCGCGGCTCTCCGCCTCGCGGCCGTAGTAACCCGCCGCCTTGGTGGGCGAGTCCACCCAGATCTCCCCGACCCGGCCGTCGGCGAGCGGAACCCGGGTCTGGGGATCCACGATGCGAACGCGCAGGCCGGGCTTCGAGACGCGGCCGCACGCAACGACTGGCAGGGAGTCCTCCGCGTCCGCCGCCAGCGCCGCGCGGCCTTCCTCCAGGGCACGTTTGGCCACCTTCAAGACGCGCTTGCCGCCCACCGTCACGGAGACGGTGTGCTCGGCGAGCCCGTACGAGGGGTAGACCACGCCCGGGCGCATGCCGGAGGGGGCGAAGGCCGCGTGGAAGGACTCCAGGCTCGAGGCGCGCACGGGCTCGGCCGCACAGACGATTGCCTCCAGGGCACTCAAATCCCAGGCGGCCCGCTGCTCGGGGGTGGTTTTGCGCACCGCGAGCTCGAGCCCGAAGTTCGGCGTCGCCGAGTGCGTGGCCCTCACCCGGCTCATCACCTCGAGCCAGACCGCGGGCCGCTTCGCGAAGGTGAACGGGCTCATCATGTAGAGATGGCCGTTGCCCGCGAGCGCGCTCAGGATGCCGCTGATGAGGCCGAAGTCGTGGTACTGCGGCACCCAGAAGACGCAGCGCACCGACGCGCGCAGGTTGAGATCCCGGGCGTTGGCGGCCGCCTCCGCGAGCACGTTGGCGTGAGTGATCATGACGCCCTTGGGCGTCGAGGTGGAGCCCGAGGTGTACTGCAGGAAGGCCACGTCGCCGGACCGCGCCACGTGCGCGGGCGCGGCGGCCGGGTGCCGGGGCTTCACCCCTTCCACGGTGTGCCACGGCAGGTCCGGCCAGCGCACGCCCTCGCGGCCGACGAAGGCCTTGAGCCCGCCCAACAGCCTGGCGCGCGCGTACTCCTTGTTGGTCAGCACCGCCGCGGCCTGGCAGTTCGTGACGATCGCCTGGAAGGTCGCCAGGTCCTGCTTCAGCTTCAGCGGATTGGGCGGGTAGATGGGCGCCGGCACGAGGCCGGCCATCAGGCAGCCGACGAAGGTCACGACGAAGTCGAGCGAGGGCGGGTACACCAGCAGCACCCGATCCCCCGCCTTCAGCCCGCACCGCGAGGTCAGGTGCGCCGCCACGGCCGCCGCCGCCTCCCACGTCCGCGCGAACGTCAGCGTGGCCTGATCGCGGCCATGCTCGTCCACCCAGGTGTAGAGCGGCAGCCCGGGATGCTCGGCACGCAGCTGGTCGAAGCGGGCAAGGACGGTGGAGGGCTCGGGGGTCTGGGACAAGGTGTTGAATCCAGGAGGAGGTGCGAGCAGCGCCATGACCGGGCCCCAATGCGGCCGGCATGACGCTCGGTGATGGGCGTGTTGACGGGGAGTCGAGGCTCGGGAACCTACCCAAGACCCGAGGGAAAAGCCCCCTGGCTGGCGCTCGACGCCTGCTCGGCCGGGCAGCGGGCCTGGTGCGGGCGGACCTCGTCAGCGGGTCCACTTCCCGGCGAGGCGCAGGCCACTCGCGCTGGCGACACGCGCGAGTGTCCCCAGCGTGATGGGGCGTCCCGCGAACACGGACATGGTCAGGTGCATCGTGTCGGGCATGGCCAGCAGCAGGCGCTCCACCACGGGGCGGAGCTTTCCGTAGAACTTCGAGACGAGCATGCCGCGGGAGGTGAGATCCATCCCCAACGCCGAGAGCGCGACGTGCCGTGTCCAGTCATCGAAGCGCAGCTCGCGGCGGCCCAGCCGGGTGGCCAGGTAGTCTCCCGCGAGCTTTCCGTACGCAATGGCCTGCGCAATCCCCTCCCCGAAGATGGGATCAATCCCCGCCGCCTCGCCCACCAGGAGGACGCGGTGCGCGGCGAAGGGCCGGTGGACCTCGAAGCCCCGCTCGGAGAAGCGCTTGACGCGGTAGTCCTGGAGGTGAAGGCCCCTCTCGGAGAGCCGCCCGGCGAGCAGCTGGGTGGCATCCGCCTCGGGCACCCTGCCCATCCCCAGCACGTAGACGCCACGGCACACCAGGGCCTTGCCCTCCACGAGCGTGGGAAAATCCCAGGCATACCCGGTGAATGAGCGGTCCGAGGCGTCGAAATGGAGGACGTCCCGCGGCGGGTCACCCGGGACAGGCTCGGTGTCGACCTCGGCCACCTGGGCGTGCAAGCCGCCGAACGGCAGGCCGAGGCTGCGCCGCACGATGCTGCCCACCCCATCCGCCCCGACCACGGCCCTGGCGAGAAACGGACCCGCCGACGTGTCCAGCCGCACGGCGTCAGGCCCCGGGGTGAGGGCCGTCACCCGGACCCCCTCCACCACCTGGACGCCACGAGCCATGAGGGTGCGGACGAGCGCGTGATCAAACTCCATCCGCCGCACGATGCGGCCAATGCGGCCCAGGCGGCTCCGCGCCGTGCCCCCGGTGACGGCAATGGACATCCCGTCGACCCACACCGAGGGCACGTCCACCTGGACGCCAATCTCGGACAGCCAGGCATCCGCGCGAGCACCGATGGCGCCCGCGCAGAACTTGTCGCGGGGGAAGGTGGCCTGCTCGAGGACGACGATGCGCCGGGCGAGCTCGGGCCGCCGATGCAGCAGGAAGAGCGCTGTCGAGACGCCCGCCGGACCGCCACCAACGATTGCGACGTCATACGTCCGCGGCATGGGTCCCTCCATTGACAGGGTGAACGCGCTCTGGGGATGGTCACGCGGTGAAAAGGAAAATCGCCGTGCTCGGAGGCGGCATGGCCTCCCTCTCCGCCGTGTATGAGCTGACGTGCCTGCCCGGGTGGAGAGATCGCTATGAGGTGACCGTCTATCAAACAGGCTTTCGGCTCGGAGGCAAAGGCGCCTCGGGCTGCAACCCGGACGCACACCACCGCATCGAGGAGCACGGGCTACACGTGCTCTGGGGCTTCTACGAGAACACGTTCCGCATGATGCGTGAGTGTTACGAAGAGCTTGGCCGCCCCGCGCGCGCCCCGCTCTCCACCCTGAGCGAGGCCTTCCTCCCGCATGACCTGATCGTCCTGCCGGAGCAGCACGGGGACGGGTGGTCCTTCCGCCCGATGACCTCCGCGCGGAACGCGGGCCTGCCCGGAACCGGGACCCACATGCCCGAGCCCTGGGAATACCTCACCCGCCTGCTCCGCTTCGCGGACGCCCGCCTCCTGGCGCTCCTCGGCGCGCTGGACGGGAAGCTCGCGTCACGCCTGCGGGAGGCGCTCGGCGCGGAGCTTCCAGGGCTGCGCCAGCGGGTGGAGCGGCTGGGGCGGTCCGCCGGGGCCGTCAAGGAGGCGTTGGAGAAGGCGGTACGGGCGGTGCTGGGACGCACCCTGTCCTCGGCGGTGAGCGCCGCGCAGTCGCTCCAGGACCTGACGCTGTCCCTGCTCGGCCTGGAGCTCGCAAGGCTCATCGCGGCGGCCACCGGGAGGCAGCCCACCCTCGAGCGTGAGCAAGGCAGGCGGGAGGTCCTCATCCTCCTGGATGTCGTCGGTGCGAGCCTCTGGCGCCACCTCAAGGATGATGCCGACCACCTCAGTGTGGGGATGGAGATCGATCTCATCCTGAGCATTGCCCGGGGCCTCATCGCCGATGGCCTCGCGACGGGGCCGCGTGACTGGTTCGCCCTGGACGAGGAGAGCTTCCGGCAATGGCTGAGCCGCCACGGCGCGCGGCCGGAGACCGTGAGCTCGACGCTCATCGAAGCGCTCCACGCGGCGGCCTATTGCGGCGGGCGGGAGATGGGCGCGGGCACGCTGCTCTATTCCCTGCTGCGGCTCGCGTTCACCTACCAGGGCGCCATCCTCTACAAGATGGCGGCGGGGATGGGCGAGACCGTCTTCGCCCCCCTGTATCAGGTGCTCGCGCGCCGGGGGGTGCGCTTCGAGTTCTTCCACACCGTCGACCACCTGGAGCTGTCCGAGGACCGCCGCCGCGTCGCGCGGCTCGTCGTGGATCGCCAGGCGACGGTGCGCGGCGGCACCTACCGTCCGCTCTACGACGTGGAGGGCCTGCCCTGCTGGCCCACCCATCCGCTGTACGACCAGCTCGAGGAAGGCGAGGCGCTGCGCGCCGGAGGCCATGATCTCGAGGACTGGTGGGGCGCGTGGCCCGCCGTCGAGCGGCGCGTGCTGCACGCCGGCCACGACTTCGATGTCGTGGTCCTCGGCATCTCGCTGGGCGCACTGCGTGACGTCTGCGGCGAGCTGCTCGCGGACGAGGGCAACCCTCGCTTCCGCGCCATGGTCGAGAACGTGCACACCGTGGCGACCCAGTCCGCGCAGCTCTGGTTCGACGTGGACCTCGAGCGGCTGGGCTGGCGCGGCGCGAGCCCGATGGTCATTCCCTTCGCCACCCCGTTCGACTCGTGGGCGGACATGACCTACCTGCTCGAGCGCGAGCAGTGGCCAGGGCGCTCGCGCCCGGGCTCGCTTGCGTACCTGACGTCCCGGCTGGACGACGAGGAGCCCGTCCCTCCGCGGGGGCCGAGCGACTACCCCACCCGCATGAGGGCCCGGGCCACGCAGAACCTGGAGCGCTGGCTGGGCCACCACGCGTGGGCGCTCTGGCCCAGGGCCACGACACGGCACGATGACCGGGAATTCAACTGGTACTGGCTCCACGACCCGGGGAATGGCGACGGCCCGGCGCGCCTCGGCGCTCAGTTCGTGTCTCCCTTTCCGAATCCCTCCAACCGTTACGTGATCGCCGCACCCGGAACCAACCGCTATCGCCTCCGTCCCGACGAGTCCGGGTACGAGAACCTCGTCCTCGCGGGCGACTGGACACTGACCAGCCTGAGCATCGGGTGCCTCGAGGCGGCGACGCTGTCCGGCAACCGTGCCGCGGCGGCAGTGGACGCGGCCGTGCGGCCCGCGCTGGGTGACTGGCTGACGGAGCTCGACGTGAGCCGCCGTGGAGGCGCGGAGCCCCCCGTCGCGGCGCTGGCCCGGCGGCGGATGCCTCCTTCCAGCCCTCCGCCCCCCTCCAGCGCCGGCAGTAGCCGGGCCGCCCGCTCGCTCCCGCGCATGGTGGTGCGAGATGGGGCACTGCTCGGAATCCCGCCCGTCGCCCTCGACCTCGACGTCAGCCTGTTCGCGCTCCGGGCCAATCCCCAGCGCCTCCAGGCGCTCTGTGACGCGCACCTGAACCTGGGAGGCCCCATCCGCTACCGGCCGTTCGCGCCCGTCGTGGTGCTCTACTGCGCGAGCGTCATCAACCATCCGCTTCCCGAGCCCGTGACGAGCGTGCCGGAGCTGGACTTTGGCATCTGGGTCCCGCTCGTGGCGGGGCGGGAGGACGGAGGCCTCTTCCGGCCCGAGCGGGTGGTCACCTACACCCCCTACCTCTGGGTGGACAACGACCTGGCACTCACCAACGGCCGGCTGTTCCATGGGTTCCACAAGGATCTCGGCACCCTGGTCATGCCGCGCCGGGCAGAGGATCCCCCCCTGTTCACCCTGGACACGTGGGTGATTCCCACCCTGGGCCCCCGACAGCCCATCGAGCATCGGCAGCTCATCGCGGCGCGGCGCACCGACACCGGCCGCGAGGGGCCGCTCCGGGAGCTCTGGCGCGCGGGCGAGACGATGGCGCGGGCGCTCGGGACCCTCGCGGGGTTCCGGGACAACCCGGCGCTCGCCTGGTTTGGGGGGCTCGATGTGCTGCGGGGGGCGCTCGACGCCGAGGAGCGCGGAATGAAGATGGTGTTCCTCAAGCAGTTCCCCGACGCGGAGGATGGCCGGCGTGCGTGTTACCAGGCCATCGTCGAGGCGGACGTGCGCATCGTCGGGGACGTGGAGGTGGCGCCCCTGCCCGGCTCGTGGGAGGTGACCGTCCACGCATACGACAGCCACCACATCGTCGAGACGCTCGGCCTCTCCATCACGCGAGAGGCCGGGCGCTCCCGCGTGCTCACTCCGCTGGCGCAGGGAACGGCCCGCTTCCCCGCGCGCATCGACCCGGGCCGCGTCCTCTGGGAGCACCGCTAGGAAGCAGGGCCGGCGTCCCATCCCCGGGTGCGCCGCGTTCGTCGGAGTCTACAGGTCCAGCGTGCGCAGCCGCAAGGCGTTGGAAATGACAGACACCGACGAGAGGCTCATCATCGCCGCCGCCAGCATCGGGCTCAGCAGCAGCCCGAAGAAGGGGTAGAGCACCCCCGCCGCGATGGGCACCCCCAGCGTGTTGTAGACGAAGGCGAAGAAGAGGTTCTGCCGGATGTTGTGCAGCGTCCCCCGGCTCAGCCTGCGCGCCCTCGCAATCCCTCTCAAATCCCCCTTCACCAGCGTCACCGACGCGCTCTCCATCGCGATGTCCGTCCCCGTCCCCATCGCGATGCCCACGTCCGCCTGCGCCAGCGCCGGCGCGTCGTTCACCCCGTCCCCCGCCATCGCCACCGTGCGGCCCTCGCCCTGCAACCGCTTCACCACGTCCCCCTTCCCCTCGGGCAACACCTCCGCCACCACCTCGTCCAGCCCCAACTGCCGCGCCACCGCCTCCGCCGTCGTGCGGCTGTCCCCTGTCAGCATCACCACCCGCACGCCCTCGCGGTGCAGCGCCGCCAGCGCCTCGGCCGTGGTCGCCTTCACCGGGTCCGCCACCCCGAGCAGCCCCACCACCCTCCCGTCCACCGCCACGAACATCACCGTCTGGCCCTCGCGCCGCAGCGCCTCGGCCCTCGGCCGCAGCGCTCCCGCGTCCAGCCCCAGCGACTCCAGCAGCGCCCCGTTGCCCAGCGCCACCTCCGCGTCCCCCACCCGCCCCGTCACGCCCTTGCCCGTCACCGAGCGGAAGTCCCGCACCGCCTCCGGCACCGCCCCGCGCGCTTCCGCCCCCGCCACCACCGCCGCCGCCAAGGGGTGCTCGCTGGCCCGCTCCAGGCTCGCCGCCTGGTGCAGCAGCCGCGCCTCGTCCACCCCCTCCGCCGCCTCCACCGTCACCAGCTTCGGCTTGCCCTCGGTGAGCGTCCCCGTCTTGTCCACCACCAGCGTGTCCACCTTCTCCAACAGCTCCAGCGCCTCGGCGTCGCGGATGAGCACCCCCATCCCCGCCCCCTTCCCCGTCCCCACCACCACGGACATCGGCGTCGCCAGCCCCAGCGCGCACGGGCAGGCGATGATGAGCACCGCCACCGCGTTCACCAGCGCGTACGCCAGCCGCGGCTCGGGCCCCAGCAGCGCCCACAGCGCGAACGTCACCCCCGACACCGCGATGACCGCCGGCACGAACACCGCCGCCGCCTTGTCCGCCAGCTTCTGGATGGGCGCCCGCGAGCGCTGCGCCTCGCTCACCCGCTGCACGATTCGCGACAGCAGCGTGTCCCGCCCCACCCGCTCGGCCTTCATCACCAGCCCGCCCGTCCCATTCACCGTCCCGCCCGTCACCCGCGCCCCGGGCCCCTTCTCCACCGGCATGGACTCGCCCGTCACCATGGACTCGTCCACCGCGCTCTCCCCCTCCACCACCACCCCGTCCACCGGCACCTTCTCGCCCGGCCGCACCCGCAGCGCGTCCCCCACCTTCACCTGCTCGAGCGACACGTCCTCCTCGCGCCCGTCCTCCCGGAGGCGCCGCGCCACCGCCGGCGCCAGGCTCAGCAGCGCGCGCAGCGCCCCCGAGGTCGCCCGGCGGGCCCGCAGCTCCAGCACCTGGCCGAGCAGCACCAGCGTGATGATGCTCGCCGCCGCCTCGTAGTACACGGGCGCCGCGCCCCCATGCCCCATGAAGGCGTGCGGCAGCAGCCCCGGCGCCACCGTGGCGAAGACGCTGAAGAGGTACGCCGCCCCCGTACCCAGCGCGATGAGCGTGAACATGTTCAGGTGCCGGTTGCGCACCGACGCCCAGCCGCGCTCGAAGAAGGGCCAGCCACCCCACAGCACCACCGGCGTCGCCAGCGCGAACTGCACCCACGCCAGCAGACGAGGCTCGAAGGCCCGCTGCACCGGCTCGCCCGGAATCATCTCCGACATGCCCAGGAAGAGCAGCGGCAGCGAGAGGACCACGCCCACCCAGAACCGCCGCGTCATGCTCAGCAGCTCCGGGTCCGGCTGCTCCTCGGGCAGCACCGTGCGCGGCTCGAGCGCCATGCCGCACTTGGGGCACGCCCCCGGCTCCGTGCGCACGATGTCCGGGTGCATGGGGCACACCCACTCGGTGCGCGCCGCCAGCGTCACCGGCTGCTCGGGCTCGAGCGCCATGCCGCACTTGGGGCACGCCCCCGGGTGCTCCTCGCGGACCTCGGGGTCCATCGGGCAGATGAATGTGGTGCCCGGCGGGGCCGCCACCGGCTCCGGCTCCGCCTTCGCGCCGAGGTACTTCTCGGGCTCGGCGGCGAAGCGCTCGCGGCATTTGGGGTTGCAGAAATGGTAGGTCGCGCCCTTGTGGACGTGGCTGCCGCCCCTGGCGCTCGCCGGGTCGACCGTCATGCCGCAGACCGGGTCCAGCACCTTGCCCTCCGCGCCGGGGGGAGGGCCGTGCGAGTGGCCGGCATGGGAATCGTGCGAGTGACTGTGCTCGTGAGCCATGAGAGGGAACTGCTCCTTTCGTCCGGGCTAACGGAGCGAGCGTCAGACCCTTACAGTGCTCATGCGGCGGGCCTCGGTTCGCGCTGGCAGCCGAGGTAGGACACCAGGGCCGCCTGCTGGTCAAGCGAGGGAGAAGGCCGTGGGGCCCTGGGTCCCGGTGGGGCGCTCCCGGATGGAACTCTACTTGATGGGAGGGTGCAGCCGCCGTTCAGTGGTGGTGCTCGACAGCCAGCCGCTGGGCCACGCGGAAGAGCTGCGTGCAGGAATAGTCGAGCGGAGCCTCGCGGCCCTGAAGGGCATGGCGGGCGCGCAGGAAGGGCAGCCAGGCCCTGTCCCCAATCACCACCGCGGTCTCCTCCCGCTTGCGGCGCGGCACCCAGCGGCCCCCCAGCCTGTGCACGAGCTGCAGTCCCAACCACGCGCCCAGGTAGGCGATGAGTGGCTCCTTGTCCGCGTCCGTCGGCCAGCCGTCAGGTGTCACGGGCCGCCCCCAGCCGGAATGCCAGAGGTGGAGATCCAACCGCGGAAGCGCCTCCATGGGGCGCTTCACGATCATCGGGACCTCCTTGCGAAACTTCGTGATGAGACTCTTGATGAAGACCTTCTCGTAGAGGTCGATCTCCTTGTTCACGTCGTCGACATCGGGCGCGGGGGCCTGGGAGGCGGGCAGCCACTCGGTGACGGGCGGCGGCCGATAGCGATTGAAGCGCTCCACGTTCTCGCGCTTTTTCTCCAGACCCCCGCCCTCCACCGTCCACCAGAGGATGTCGGCCACGTCGGGCTCGAACTCGACGGGGACGGGAACGAAGACGCGCGAGCGCTCGCGCAGGGTGGCGAGGGTCTCCTCCAGCTTCAGCTCGGGGCGCAGGTGCACCAGGGCGCGCGCCTGGGCCACGCGGGCCTCCTCGGAGTCGAAGTCCACGGGAGTGGGCCGCGAGAGCCACAGGACGGCGCCACCGGGCAGTTCCTCCAGGTGGGCCGCGGGGGTCGACAGCACGCGCTCGCGGCCGAGCTCCTCCACCATGCGCGGGCCGTACACGTTGAGCCAATAGGCTTCGTAGACCCGCTTGGGCGGCTTGTGATTCGTGCGGTGCGGGTCACTGCCCAGGTGGAAGTCAGTGGAGCTGTGCGCCAGCCCGTACGAGATGGGGAAGCGCCGCGCGAAGGCACGCACCAGGGACACGATCAGTTGGGCTCGTTCCTCGACCCGGCCCGCCTCACGCAGGAAGGCAAAAGGTCTGATCAGAAGATCGAGGTCGGAGCGGGTATCCTCAATGCGCTGGTCGTCAAAGCTGAGCACCAGGTACTCGTCCGGCGCCCGGGAGCGCAAGAGATGAATACCGACATGATTGCCAAGCCTGCGCTCGTCGAGCCGCTCGTGCACGATCTGCCGCGAGTACTTCCGGCGACGCGAGAGGTACACGATATCCGGCCGCAGTTGCGCATCCAGGGACTCGACGAAGTCCAGCACCTCGTCCAATCCCGCCTGCCCGCAGTCGAGCGGATTGGCGGGTGAATAGAGCCGCAGGGTGAGATTGTCACGCTTGTTCCAATCATTGTTGTGCATGGAAGTGAAGCTCGACATTGGATTTTCTCGACGCCTCCTCAAGGGCTCCTTTGACTTCGGCCTCCAGACCCTTCTCTTCGTAGTAGACGAGGTGGACACGGGAAACGGTGACCTTGCGCCCAAAGAGGGGGTGTCCGGGCCTGCGGATCTCCACCTCTCCACCGTACTTCGTCCACGCCTCCCGGGCATCGGCTTGGAGCTGCCGAACAGCGTTATCCCTACTCATGGACGTGAAGCCCCGCTGCTTGTTGCTGAAGGAGTGGACCACGGGCGTCTGGCCAGGGCGCAGCGAGGCCTCGTCCACGACCAACTGGTCCACGTAGGTGAGCGAAGCACGGCCCTCGTGTATCAGCCCCACGTTCTCCGTCACCAGTGGCTGCTCCAGGCCTCGCAGGAGATGCCGCTGCCCCATCGCGAGCCCCACCTCGCTCCGCAACGCTTGCGCCACGTCCCGCTGGAACGCCATCGCCCGCTGAAAGCGGCCGAGGAAGGCCTCGTAGCTTTCCCACGTCAGCGGCGGTTTCGCCGCGGGCGCTCCCACGGGACGCTGCCGGGTCCCCGCGAGCTCCTCGTAGCGCCGCTCCCAATACCCTACGTAGTCCACCCACCGGGCGTGATGGGCCTCGAAGCCACTGGGAGGCTTGTCCACCGAGGGCCGGTAGCGGACGAGCGACTCTAGCCGGGCCGGGTGGCGGGCTCCCGTCTCCAGGGACTCGGCCTCGTCCAGGCGAGTGTTCAGCGCCGCCGCGTCCTCCAGCGACAGGCCCTCCGCGAGCGCCCCTTCCCCGGCCAGCTTCCGCCCTTCCGCGAGCCCCATCCGCGCCTCCTCCCCGGCCGCGCGCCCTTCCGCCGCCTCCACCACGACGCCCACCAACAGCACGCTCAGCACGGCGGTAATGACCGCGTTCTCCACGCCCTTGAGCCGGGCAGCCCGCTCGAAGCTCGTCGCCAGCACGTGCCGCAGCCGCATTCCCCCCGCCTCGCGCGAGGGAATCACCTCGTTGAGGAACTCCCAGCGCACCGTGCACGCGGGCAGCGCGGTGCACACCAGCCCCAGCGCCTGGCCCGCCAGCACCTGCCCGCTGGCCGCCACCTGCGCCTCCAACTGGCCGAAGAGCACTCGCGCACGGGCGTCCCCCCGCCGCGCGTCCGCGTACACCCGCTCCAGGTGCTCGGAGCGGTGCACCAGAAGCAGATCGGAGCCCCTGCCGCGCAGACGCCCCGCGGCGTCACTGTACAGGGCGTAGTCGAAGGGCGGCGCCACATCCCGGCGCAGTTCCTCCAGCGGCACTTCCGTCTCTTCGCCGCACTGGCTGCCTCCGAGCACGAGGCTCAGCGCCACCAACGCGGCCACTCGGAACCAGCGGCTCATGGCCCGACAGTCTCAGGGCCCGGGGCCTGCCGGGCAATGCCTCGCGAGCACCGCCCTCGTCACGCGGGCGTCTTGCAGCCCCCACCCGGCTGGCCGCACGTGCAGTCCAGGCACCCGTGCGCGGCGCACGTGCCGCAGCTGCGCTCCAGCTGCTTCTTCAGCGCCTGCCTCGCCCGGTGCAGCCGCACTCCCGCGTTGTTCGCCGTGATGCCCGCCTCCCGCGCCACCTCGGGCACGCTCCGGCCCTCCAGGTCCACCTGCCGCACCAGCTCCGCGTACTCGGGCTTGAGCGTCGGCAGCAAGTCGTGGAGGCACGCGCACACCGTCCGCGTCAGCTCGGGGTCGGGCCCCACCTCCGAGGCCTCGCGTGCCTCGCGCTCCAACGCCCGCCCCTCCGCCCCCTGCCGCCGGTAGTGGTCCACCAGCGCGTTGCGCAGCAGCCGGTAGAACCAGGTGACGGCGCCCTCTCCGTCCTCCAGCTCCCCGCCCTTCTCCAGCGTCTTCACATACGCGGACTGCAGCAGCTCCTCGGCCAGCGCCCTGCTGCCCACCCGCCGCTCCAGGAAGCCCAGGAACCGACGGTGATTGCCCACCAGCGCCTCCACCACCGCCGGGCTCAACTCCCCCACTCCCTCCTCGTCCCGCATGCCGTGCCTCTCAGAACAGCCGGTTGAGCCCGTTGAGCGCCGCCACCCGGTACGCCTCCGCCATGGTGGGGTAGTTGAACGTGGTGTTGATGAAGTAGTCGATGGAGTTGCCCGGCCCCTCCTGCGCCATGATGGCCTGGCCGATGTGGATGATTTCCGAGGCGTTGTCCCCGAAGCAGTGGATGCCCAGAATCTCCCGCGTCTCCCGGTGGAAGAGCAGCTTGAGCATCCCCACCGTGCGGCCCGTTATCTGCGCCCTGGCCAGGCTCTTGAAGAAGGCGTGCCCGACTTCATACGGCACCCCCTCCCGCGTCAGCTCCTGCTCGGTGCGCCCCAGGCTGCTGATTTCGGGGCTGGTGTAGATGCCCGTGGGCATGTCCTTCACCAGCTTGTGCTCCAGCCGCCCCTCGACGATGTGCGTGGCGGCGAACCGCCCCTGGTCATACGAGGCGCTCGCCAACGACGGATTGCCCACCACGTCCCCCACCGCGTAGATGTGCGGCACCACCGTCTGGTACGCGTCGTTCACCTGCACGTTGCCGCGCGAGTCCAGTTGAATCCCCAGCGCCTCGAGCCCCATCTCCTGCGTGTTGCCCGTGCGCCCGTTGGCCCACAAGAGCAGGTCCGCCCTGAGCCGCTTGCCGCTCTTGAGGTGCAGCACCACCCCGTCCTCGCGCGTCTCCACCTTGTCCATCAACTCCTGGTGGCGGATGAGCACCCCCTGCTCGCGCAGGTGGTAGCTGAGCGCGTCGGAGATTTCGTCGTCCAGGAAGGACAGCAGCCGCTCGCGCGTGTTGATGAGGTCCACCTTCGCGCCCAGCATGCGGAACATGGACGCGTACTCGCAGCCGATGACCCCCGCGCCGTAGATGATCATCGTCTGCGGCGTCTCGCGCAGCCCGAGGATGGTGTCCGAGTCGAAGACGCGTGAGTGCCCGAAGTCGACGTCCTTCGGGCGGTAGGGCCGCGAGCCCGTGGCCAGCACGAAGGCCTTGGCCGACAGCAGCTCGCTGGCGCCCCGGGGCTCGCTGACCTCCACCGTGTTGGCGTCCAGGAAGCGCGCCCGCCCCACCACCAGCTCCACCCGGTTGCGCTCGTAGAACGTGGTGCGCAGCTGCACCTGCCGCGACACCACCGACGTCGCCGTGCGCATCATGTCCTTGAGCTTCCAGCGGTTGGCGAGCTCCACGCGCAGCTCGGGGTGGTCCGTCTGCACGTCCACCAGCCGCTGCACCGCGTGGCGCAGGGCCTTGGAGGGGATGGTGGCGGTGTGGGTACAGGCACCGCCCACCAGCGGGCGCTGCTCCACCACGCACACCCGCTTGCCGGCCTTGGCGGCCTTCATGGCGGCGCCCTCGCCCCCCGGCCCCGAGCCAATCACCACGATGTCGAAATGCCGCACGCTCATGGCCGGAGATATTTCACCCGGCCTCCGCCCAGCGCGAACAAATCACCCGGCGAAGGCGCGGCGGGCCCGCCTCCCTGTCTACTCGTGGGCCAAACGGCCTCAGTCCCGCTGCCGGTAGAGGCGCACCGGCGTCCCCGAGCCCCCGCTCGTGGGGAGGTAGAGGTAACTCGCGCCGCCGGTGCCCACGGTGACGGCCTCGCCGAAGCGCGTCTGGAGCGGGGCCTGGCCGAGCCCCTGGGCCGCGAAGTCCGAGCGGCTCGCGGGCGCCCCCGCCCCCGAGCGGTACAGCCTCACGCCCTGCACCGCGTTGTCGTAGCCCACGTACAGGTGGCCCCCGTTGACGGCCAGCAGCGTCAGCCGGGTGTTGTCCGGGTTGTCGAACTGGCTGAGCTCCCCGTCTCCCTGGCCGTTGGTGGCGACGAGCACCCAGTCCCCCGCGTCGCAGTCCTCGGCCGTCGCGGGCGCCGGAGCGGAGACGCGGCCCGGGTCACACCGCCACAGCTGCGGGCCCGCGGTGGTGTTGCGGCCCAGGTACACGTGGCCCTCGAAGACGACCATCCGCGACCACGCCCGGTCCGCCGGCTCGAGCTCCACCAGCTTGTCGGTGGTGATGGACTCCTTCGCGCGGTACTCGGGCGCGCTCGGGGTGATGGACACCCAGTGCTCGGGCGAGCTCTCGTAGTCGAGCGGCTGCTCCACCGTGGCGCGCATGAGGCCCCCGTTGTTGCCCAGGTAGAGCTTGCCGTTGAATCCGGCGACGAAGTCGATGCCCACCACGGGCGCGGCATTGGCCGGAGAGCCCGACGCGCCAATGCCCGGCATCCGGTGCGCCGACAGGTTGCACACGTCATGCGCCGAGGGCTTGCACGCCCCACCGTTGGCGCCGTTGCCCTTCGCATCCAGGCCCTGCGCGTCCGCCGCCGGAGCCCGCAGGAGCGCGAGGAGCTCGGGCCGCCGCGGGCCACCCCGGGTGGGAATGCCGAGGTACGCGCGCCCCCCGAGGAAGCCCGCCGCGGAGAGGCTCCGGGCCGACGTCCCGTCCAGCGCCTGGCCGAGGTCCACGTACTTCACATCCAACGTCGCGTCCTCATCGCGCGACAGGTACACGTAGCCGAGCCTCCCGTTGCTCCGCGTGCCGGAAATCATCAACCACTCGGAGCCCTCGAGGGTGCCGGAGGCGAAGCGGGCGCGGCCGTCCTCGTTGTCCGGGCCGCACTGGAAGGTGTTGCCCTGGCAGCCCGCGAAGCCGATGGACGGGAAGAGCGAGCCCGCCGTGTTGGAGCCGCGCGAGCCGGAGAGCTTCTGGGTGTCCCGGCGGAAGCGGAAGGAGATGTCTTCGGGCCGGAAGCCGTCCGGGTCCATGCCCACCGCGCGCGCGCCGTTGGCGTTGGTGCCCAGGACCAGGCGCTCGCGGTACGCGGCGAGCGAGGTGAAGGCGGTCCCATCCGCGAACGGGTCCACCAGCACGGGCCCGTCCTGGAAGCCACTCAGCAGCGCGCCCGAGCCGGTGAACATCGCCCGGTCCATCGGCGCGGCACCGAGGCTCCCGCCGCCCACCGCGGGAGCGAGGGCCCCGGAGGCGACGACGGTGTACTGGCCCGCCCGCTGGGAGCCGGCGTGGGTGAGGAGCACCTCGTTGTCACGCGGGGCGGGGAGCACCTCGGCGGAGAGCACGTCCCCCAGCGCGGTGGCGCCGGACAGCTGGTAGCGCGTGGCACAGGCGGAGGGCGAGGCGCACCCGGCACTCCCCGCGGCCTCCGTCCCCGGCAGCACCGGCCGCGAGAAGGTGAGCAGCACGCGGTGGGGCCCCTGGGCCGTGGCGCTCAGCAATTGCAGCGGCGCGTCCACCTCGAAGTCCGCGTGGCGCGGCGAGCCCAGCGCGTGGTTCGCGCGGTCCACCACGTTGGAGACGAGCACGGTGTACCGGCCGCCGCCCGGAGCGAAGGGAAGCTGGATGTCGATGGTGCTCGGATCCACCTCGGTGAGGACGCTGCCCAGCCAGAAAGCGTCCGAGGGCGTGCACACCTCGGGCGTCTCGTCCGCCACCTCCACGCAGTAGTTGTCGGGGTTGAGCACGCCCGCGGCCGAGTCGTCCCGCAGCATGGGCTCGGAGAAGCGCACGCGCAGCACCGTGCTCCCCGGTATGAAGGCCATCCGCACCCGGGGCGCGAAGCCGTCCGCCACGCAGGCCCCCGCGCGGCACTCGAGGCCGTCCGCGCACCAGGCGCTGTCCGTGCACTGCGCGCACACGCCCGCGAGGCACGAGGAGGGGGAGGGGCAGTCGGCGTCACTCGTGCACGCCTGCTCTCCGGAGCACGCGGGGCACACGCCACCGCAATCCACGCCCGTCTCGGCTCCGTTCTGCTTTCCATCCGAGCAGCTCGGCGGCGTCGGCGCGGGCGCGCAGGAGTCTCCCTGACAGGTGTCACCGCCGGTGTCGCACGTCCCGTCGGCATTGCTCTGGCCCCCGGCGCAGTTGCCGGCCGGAGTGCCCGCGCCACCGTACGTGACGGGCAGGTCCCCACACCCCACGCACCCCGCCTGCACCAGAGCCGCTCCCCACACCCACACCACGACCAGCAAGCGACCAAGCCGCATGACTCTCCACCCCGTCCGTTCCCCTACCCTCACTGGGAATTTCTCTTCATCCCCGAGCGCCCGCGCACGGGGGGCGCGCTCCCATCTGGTCAGCACTCGAAAGATGAGAGGCCCCGCCGTTCACACCGGACAGTCCCGCCGTGCCCTGGGTGGGCACACCCGTTCCCACTTGCCCCTTGCATCCCAGGGGGCGCACGGAACAAGACAGGGCAGGGGCCCCCGCGTTCCCTCGGGCCCGAGCGAGAGTCCCATGCCGGTGCGCTTCAAGAACCTGGATGGCAGCGGTCCGCACCCCCTCACCAATGTCTTGAAGTGGGCGGTGGGGGACAAGCTGGCGGGCAAGCGCCGCAAGAGCCCGGATCATGCCCCCGTGCGCCGCGTGGAGCCGGACCTCGCCGTGCTGGCCACCCCGCCCGCCCCCGGCGAGGGCGCGCGCCTCACCTGGCTGGGCCATGCGAGCTGGCTGGTGCAGCTCGACGGCGTGTCGCTGCTCATCGACCCCGCGCTGCGCGACACCATCACCGGCTTCATCCGCCGCAACGTGGCCCCGGGCGTGGCGCTCGAGAAGCTGCCGCCTGTCGCCGCCACGCTGGTGTCGCACAACCACTTCGATCATCTGGACATGCCCACCGTGCGCCAAGTGGGCGCGCCCGTCATCACCGGGCTCGGCATGTCGCGCTACTTCTCGCACGGCGCGCTGCCCCTCACCGAGCTGGACTGGTGGGGCTCGACGAAGGTGGGCCCGGTGACGGTGCACTTCGTCCCTGCACAGCACTGGAGCCGCCGCGGCCTCAACGACGTCAACGAGACGCTCTGGGGCGGCTTCGTGGTGGAGGGCTCGAGCGCGCGCGTCTACCACTCGGGGGACACCGCGTACTTCGAGGGCTTCCAGGAAATTGGCCGGCGCTTCCCGGAGCTGGACGCGGCGATGCTGCCCATTGGCGCGTATGACCCGGAATGGTTCATGAACAAGCAGCACATGAACCCCGAGCAGGCGGTGCGGGCCTACGAGGACCTCGGGGCGAGGCGCTTCCTGGCCATGCACTGGGGCACCTTCAAGCTCACCGACGAGCCCCTGGACGAGCCGCCCCAGCGCCTCGACGCCGAGTGGAACCGCCGCCAGCTCCCCCGCGAGCCCCTCCACGTGCTCGCCGTGGGCGAGAGCCTCACCGTGCGGCACGGCCCGTAATAAGATGGTCAGCATGAACTCAGCAGGACGACTCATTGCCCTGAGCCTCGGCATGCTGCTGCTCGTCTCTTGTGCCACGGCACGCCACACCGCTCCCGCCGAGGCTGAAGCGCTCCCTCACCTCGTGCTCATCCTCGGGGAGTTGCCTGACGGTCAGGTCACTCACGAATGGCAGCGCGCGGAGGAGCTGGAGCTTTCACAGTACAGGCACCGCGCGGGAGACCCAGGCGTTCCCGGACGCATCGTGCTCGTCTCAGGCCGTCCGCGCGATTGTGACCAGGAACTCGTGGATTGCCACCGCGAGTGCATGAAGCGCCCCGTTCCCCCGGAGTACAACCAATACGAGTACAACCGTGGGCTCGGCGGGCGAGAGGACTACTGCAACAAGCAATGCCTGCCGTCCTACATGGACTGCAAGGAGTTGGAGAAACTCCGCCCCCAGGAGTTTTCAGCCGTAGATGCCGCGGTCGACTGGTTGAAGCGCCACCGCAAGGCGCTCCTGGTGGGAAGCACGGTCGTCATCGCGGGAGTGGTCTTCGTCGTGGTTTCCGCTGGAGCGGGGGCCGTCGTGCTCGCGCCAGTCCTCCTCATCGCCTCGTGAGAGCGGTTCCGCCATGAACATCGACGAGCTCTTCCTCAAAGTGCAGGGCCTTCTCGGCCGGACGATCAACAACACTCCCTCCTCGGAAGAGAAGGAGCTTTTCAGGATCGCCGCCGCGGCGCTCATGTACATCTCGGAGACCGGCAGGAGCCATTCGTTCGAGGACTATCTCCAGTTCGGCAAGGAGGACCCGCCCTACGCGGTGGCTTCATTCCAGACACGCGAGGAAGCGGACACCTGGCTCGCGAAGCACCCCGAGCCACCCCATGGCACCCACGTGCTGATCGCGGACGAATACCACCTCGTCGCGCATCGCAGGCAGCCGGACATCCGCAGCCTCGTGAAGCTCCCCGCCATCGAGCCCTATCTCGCGGACCTCGCACGCCGCATCCCCACGGCCCCGGTCGCCTCGTTCAACACTCGCGAGGAGGCGAATGCATGGCTCCAAAACCAGCCCGAGCCGCCACGGAATGTCTTCATCCTGATCGCGGGCAAGCACCACGTCGCCATCTACCACCGCCTCATCGACCACCGTGCCCTCTACCCCCTGCCTCCGGCGCAGGAGCCAGAGCAAAACCCGGGCACGGAGGGCTCCACCCCTCGTCAGGGTTGAGCCAGGGCGGTGGGTGTGCTCAGTAGCGGGGAGCCATGCTCCTGCCCGCCCTCCTCGCCCTGACGCTCCACCAGGCCCCCCTCTCCACCGTCTCCGAGCAGAGCGGTTGGACCCGCACCGGCCGCTACGCCGAGGTGCAGTCCCTCTGCGCCGCCTTCCCCAAGCGCTACCCCGGCAAGGTGCGCTGCGACTCCTTCGGCACCACCCCCGAGGGCCGCCCCCTGCTCGCCCTCGTCGCCAGCGCCGATGGCACCCTCTCGCCCGCCGCCGCCGCCAAGAAGGACCGCCCCGTCGTCTTCTTCCAGGGCGGCATCCACGCCGGTGAAATCGATGGCAAGGACGCCGGCTTCTGGCTCCTGCGCGACCTGCTCGACGGCAAGGCCCTCCCGGGCGTCCTCAAGCAGGTGACGGCCGTCTTCGTCCCCGTCTTCAACGTGGACGGCCACGAGAGCTTCGGCCCCAACAACCGCCCCAACCAGGTGGGCCCCGAGGAGATGGGCTGGCGCGTCACCGGCCAGAACCTCAACCTCAACCGCGACTACGTGAAGGCCGATGCCCCCGAGATGGTCGCGCTCCTCACGTTCCTCAACACGTGGGACCCCCTCTTCTACGTGGACCTGCACGTCACCGACGGCGCCAAATTCGAGCACGACGTGAGCGTGCAGCTCGAGCCCCAGCGCGTGGGCCCCGAGCCCATGCAGGCACTCGGCACGAAGCTGCGCGAGGAGCTCTTCACCGGCCTGGAGTCCCAGGGCCACCTGCCCCTCGCCTTCTACCCCTCCTTCCGCGAGAACGATGACCCCGCCTCGGGGGTGAGCTACGGCGTGTCGCCCCCGCGCTTCAGCCACCAGTACTGGGCCGCCCACCGGCGCTGGGGCATGCTCGTGGAGACGCACTCGTGGAAGCCCTACGCCCACCGCGTGGCCACCACCCGCCACGTGCTCGAGGGCCTGCTGCGGCTCGTCGCCCGCGACGGACAGGCCCTCCAGGCCGCGCGCAAGGCCGCCGACGCCGAGGCCGAGTCCGGCAAGGTGCGCGACGTGGTGCTCCTCTGGGACAACACCCCGAAGCACCACCCCATCGCCTTCCGCGGCTACGCCTACGAGCGCACCCCCTCCGAGCTCACCACCCAGTCCTGGATTCGCTACGACGACTCCAAGCCCCAGGTGTGGACCATTCCCTACTACGACGAGCTGCGCCCGGCCCTCACCGCCTCGCTGCCCACGGGCGGCTACCTCGTGCCCCCGGCCCACGCGGCGTGGGTGGCCGAGAAGCTCACCGCGCACGGGCTGCGCTTCCAGCGGCTCGGCCAGGAGGTGGCCTCGGCCCCGGTGCAGGTGTTCCGCGCCACCGAGGCGAAGTTCCGCCCCGTCT
The DNA here is from genome assembly GCF_045802675.1 of Archangium sp. GTDB lineage: Bacteria > Myxococcota > Myxococcia > Myxococcales > Myxococcaceae > Archangium. The sequence goes on from NZ_JBJMQO010000047.1 coordinate 115,197, forward strand.
CCTTCGAGGGCCGCCAGGGGCTCTCCGTGAAGGGCGAGTGGAAGCAGGAGTCCCAGCGCCTGCCCGCCGGCACGCTCTATGTCCCCGCCGCCCAGAAGGCCGCGCCGCTGCTGGCCCACCTGCTCGAGCCGCTCGGGCCGGACTCGCTGCTCGCCTGGGGCTTCTTCAACAACCACTTCGAGCAGAAGGAGTACGTCGAGGACTACGTGCTGGAGCCCTTCGCCCGCGAGCTGCTCGCCCACAACCCCGCCGTGAAGGCCGAGTGGGAGGAGAAATTGAAGGACAAGGACTTCGCCTCCAACCCCCGCGCCCGCCTGCGCTTCTTCTACGAGCGCCACCCCGCCCACGACGCCCGCCTCGACCTCTACCCCGTCTTCCGCACCGACTCGGCCCCCGCCGGCCTCCAGTCCGTGCGCTAGCGGCCTCCTCACTCCGCGTGGGTTGAAGCGGACTCCTCGTCCCACCTAACGTAGGGCGCCGAGAAGATGATGAGGAACGAACGCGAGCTGCTCGCTCGGGCCATAGAGGTGCTGGAGTCCCAGCGCCCCACGCTGGGCGACGAGGCCACCGCGGCCGCGCTCGGGGCCCTGCGCTCACGGCTCGCGGTCCTCGCCTCCCGCCCCCTGGAGCGCCGCCACGTCACCGTCCTCTTCGGCGACCTGTGCGGCTTCACCTCCATGAGCGAGCGGATGGACCCCGAGGACGTCAGCGAGCTGATGAACCTCCTCTGGGAGCACGTCGACGCGGCCATCGTCAAACACGGCGGGCGCATCGACAAGCACATCGGCGATGCCGTCATGGCCATCTGGGGCGCCGACGGCTCGCAAGAGGACGACGCCGAGCAGGCCCTCCACGCCGCGCTCGACATCCACGCCCAGCTGGAGGCCTTCCAGTCCGGCGGCGCCGCCAAGGGGCTGCGCATGCGCATCGGCGTCCACACCGGCCCCGTGCTGCTGGGCGTGGTGGGCACGCTCGGCGAGCTCACGGTGATGGGCGACACCGTCAACACCGCCAGCCGCCTGGAGCAGGCCGCGCCCGAGGGCGGCATCCTCATCTCCCACGGCACCTGGCGCCAGGTGAATGGCGCCTTCGAGGCCGAGCCGCTCGCGCCCCTCAAGCTCAAGGGCAAGCAGGAGCCGCTCCAGGTGTACCGGGTGACGGCGGCCCGGCCCCGCGCCTTCCGCCGCCAGGGCCGCGGCCTGGAGGGCATCTGGGCCCGGCTGGTGGGCCGCGAGGAGGAGTCGCTCCAGCTGCGCTCCGCCCTGTCCGCCGTCCTCTCCGGCGGCGGCAGCCAGCGCCTCACCCTCACGGGCGAGGCGGGCATCGGCAAGTCGCGCCTGCTCGGCGAATTCGAGACCTGGCTCGAGTCCATTCCCTCCCCGCCCCGCTGCCTGCGCGGCCGCGCCAGCCCGGAGATGCGCCGCCACCCCAACGCCCTGCTGCGCGACTTGTTCTCCTTCCACCTCCAGGTGCAGGAGAGCGACCAGCCCCGCGTGGTGCGCGCCCGGCTGGAGGAGAGCTTCCACGACGCGCTGGGCGCCCACGGCTCCAACCTCCACGCCCACCTGGCCGGCTCGCTCATCGGCTACGACTTCAGCGACAGCCCCCTGCTCAAGGGCACCTCCAGCGACGAGCAGAGCCTCCGGGCCCGCGGCCTCGCCTCGCTCAGCGAGTACTTCCGCGCCCTGCTCGCCCGAGAGCCCATGGTCCTCTTCCTCGAGGACATCCACTGGGCGGACGACAGCGCGCTGGACCTGCTCGAGCGCCTGCTGCAGACGCTGGCCCCGGAGCGGCTGCTCGTGCTGTGCACCGCGCGGCCCGAGTTCTTCGAGCGCCGGCCGGACTGGGCCCGCGTGCCCTTCCATACCCGGCTGGAGCTGCGGCCCCTCTCGCAAGAGGACAGCCACCGGCTCGTGGAGGAGCTGCTGCGCAAGGTGGAGAACATCCCCCCGGCCCTCCACGAGCTCGTCCTGTCGCGCGCCGAGGGCAACCCGTTCTACCTCGAGGAGCTCATCCAGATGCTGCTCGAGGAGGGCGTCATCCTCCCCGAGGGCGAGCGCTGGCGCGTGGAGCCGGGCCGGCTCACCACCCTCAAGGTGCCCCCGACGCTCAGCGGCGTGCTCCAGGCCCGGCTCGACAGCCTCCCCCCCCACGAGCGCGAGGTGCTGCAGCGCGCCTCCGTGGTGGGCCGCCTCTTCTGGGACGAGGCGCTCGCGTGGATGGAGGGCAACGGCAACCCGCCCCCACGGCTCCAGGAGGCCCTCGGCGCCCTGCAGGAGCGCGAGCTCATCTTCGAGCAGAGCAGCCCCGCCTTCGCCGGCACGCGCGAGTACATCTTCAAGCACGCCATTGTCCGCGAGGTGGCCTACGAGAGCGTCCTCAAGCGCGAGCGGCGCACCTTCCACGGGCGCGTGGCCCAGTGGCTGCTGGCGCGCGGCGGCGAGCGCTCCCGCGAGCACCTGGGGCTCATCGCCGACCACCTGGAGGCCAGCGGCCAGGGCGTGCGCGCGGCCATCTACCTGCGGCGCGCGGGCGAGGAGGCCCTCTCCCTCTTCGCCAACGCCGAGGCGCGCGCCTTCCTCGAGCGGGCGCTCGCCCTGGCCCCCGAGACGGACCCCGTGGAGCACTACGCCATCGTCGCGGCCCACGAGAAGGTCCACGCCGTCATGGGCGAGCGGCACGCGCAGCGCCAGGACCTCGACGTCATGGACGCCCTGGCCGAGCAGCTGGGCGACCCGTGGCGGCGGGTGGAGGCGGCCCTGCGCCGCGCCCTCTACGCCACGGAGGTGGGCGAGCTCGCGGCGGGCGAGGAGGCCGTGCGCAAGGCCATCCTCCTGGCCCAGGAGATTGGAGACGTGGGCAGCGAGGCGCTCGGCCACCTGCGCTGGGGACGGATGCTGCGCCACCACCAGGGGGACTTCGAGAACGCCCGCCACCACTTCGAGCGCAGCCTGTCGCTCGCCGAGACGGAGCGGCTGCCCCAGATTGAAGTGGAGAGCCTGCTCAACCTCAGCGCCGTCATCCACGAGACGGGGGACCTGGACGGCAGCCTCGCCTACGTGCAGCGGGTGCTGCCCTTCTGCCGGACGATGGGGGACCGGTGGCTGGAGTCCTCGGCCCAGCGGCACCTGGGCTACGTGCTCAAGAACCTGGGCGACCTGGCCGGAGCCCGGGCCGCGCTCGAGCAGACGCTCCAGTTCAGCCGCGTCATCGGCTACCGCTTCTGGGAGTGCTCGGACCTCTGCACCCTCGCGCTCATCCGCTTCCACCAGGGGGAGCTGCTCGCCGCGCTCGAGTTCGCCGAGCAGGCCCTGCGGCTCGCCCAGGAGATTGGCAGCACCCGCCACCAGGGCTATGCGTGGATGAGCCGGGGCCATGCGCTCGCCTCGCTGGGGCGCCTGCCCGAGGCCCGCGAGGCCTACCAGCACGCGCGCACGCTCCGCGCCCAGGCCCACATGCCCCACCTGGAGATGGAGTCCGTGGCGGGCCTGGCCTCCGTCGCGCTGGCCACCCGGGCCCTCCCCGAAGCGCTCGGGTACGCCGAGGAGCTGCTCGCCCACCTGGAGCGCGGCCCGCTGCTGGGCGTGGAGGAGCCCTTCTCCCTCTGGTTCATCTGCTACCGAGTCCTTCGTGCTCAAAAGGACTCGCGGGCGGAGGGCGTGCTGGAGACGGCCCAGCGGCAGCTGCGCGAGTGGGCGGAGCGCATCCGCGACGAGCGGCTGCGGCACCTGTTCCTGGCCATCCCCACGCACCACACGCTGCTGGCGGAGTGGCCCGGGAGCTCCCGGGAGGAAAGCTCGACGCGTCAGGGAGATGGACTAGCGTAGGTGTCCCTCACCGCGGAGGAACACCATGTCCAAGACTTCCTGGCTGAAGTACCTGCTGCCCGCCCTGCTGCTCACCACCACCGCCTTCGCCGCCGGCACGGCCGACGTGAAGGTCGGCACCGGCGTGGAGAAGTACGAAATCACCGGCGCCTCCGACAGCTTCACCGTCGCCCCGAATACCCGCATCTACGCCGCCACCAGGCTCACCGGCGTGGAGCCCGGCACCGTGAACGTCGTCTGGTCCAAGGACGGCAAGGAAGTGTCCAAGACGGAGCTGAAGGTGCCGCGCGCGGCGTACCGCACGCACGCCTACCGCACGTTCCGCGAGGGTGACTCCGGCGCCTGGACGGCGAAGATTGTCAGCCCGGACGGCACCGAGCTGGGCACCGCCAGCTTCCAGGTGACGGTGCAGTAACCCCCCCGTCCCCGGGGCGCGGCGCGGGTGTCTCTCCTGGGCCCTGTGCCAGGGGAGACACCCGTTTCGTTTCAGCGCGGCGGGCTCACGGAGGAGCCGGAGCCGCCACCCGGGGGGCCGCCCAGGACGTGATGGAGTTGTCCACCGGCGGCACCGTCTGGAGGTAGTCGTAGATGGCCCCCACGTCCTCCTCCGCCATCCCCGCGTAGGAGAGCCAGGCCATCACCGTGTTGAAGCGCGGCTCCACCTGACGCCGGGCCTCGGGCAGCGCGTGGCGCTTGAAGAGCCCGATGAAGACGTCGCGGCTGAGTCCCCCGAGCCCCGTCGCATGCGGGGTGAGGTTCGCGCTGCGCACCACCGCGCCATTCTCCAGGTCGAACTCCTGACCGCCGGCGAGCCACTTGCCGGGCTCGGGCTCATGCCGCTCGTTCTTGGGCGTGTGGCACTCCACGCAGCCGCCCACGGTGACGAGGTACTTGCCGTAGGCCACCGTGTCCGAGCGCGCGGGCGCGGCCACGGGCTGCTCCACGGGCTCGGGGAGGAAGCGCACCACGAGGTTGAGGGGGAACTCCAGCTGGGGCAGGGCGATGGGATTGCGGATGGCCGGAATCGTCCGCACATAGGCGACGACAGCCTCCACGTCCGCGTCGGACAGCTCCCGGTAGAGGCTGTAGGGCATGACGGGCATCAGCGCCCGGCCATCCCGGCTCACGCCCTCGCGGATGGCGCGGATGATTTCCCCATCCGTCCACCCGCCAATGCCCGTCTCGGCGTCGGGCGTGATGTTGGAGGCGCACATCGTCCCGGGGAAGCCCTGCTCGGGCCCCAGGCACATGCCGCCCCCGCCCAGGGTGCCGGGCTTGGGCGGCGTGCCGAAGACGGTCCTCTCCGCCTGCGAGTGGCAGTGGAAACAGACGGCGACGTTCTCCGCGAGGTAGCGGCCCCGCGCGAGCTTCTCGGGGGAGGCCTCCACCTTCTGGGTGGAAGCCGCGCGCACCCGGGGCCGCAGCAGCCCCACGAAGCCCGCCGCCCCCAGCGCCCCCACCAGCACCACGGCGAGAGCCGCCAAGAGAACCTTCTTCATCTCACGTCCTTGGGAAGAGGGGATGGCCCGTTATATCCGAGCGGCTTACTTCCCAGCCACCCGGGTCCCCCGCACGTCGATGACGAAGTAGAGCTCGTCCTTGTTCTTGAAGAGCCCGCCCACCATCGAAAACGGCTCGAAGCCGAAGTCCGAGTGGCGCGTGGTCAGCACCCCCCGCGCCGCTATCCGCTCCTCGTCCACCGCCACCTCCAGCGGCAGCCGCACCTCGTGCGTCACGCCGCGCAGCGTCATATCGCCCGTCACCTCCACCACCGGGTAGCCGCCCTCGCCCTTCTGGCCGGTGAGCGCGCACGCCTTCGAGGTGAACTCGATGGCCTCGTGGTGCTCGAAATCCAGCTGGTCCTCGCCGCGGAAGTGCTCGCGGATGGTGTCGCGATCACTCCGCGAGACGCGGTCCATGCCGGTGAGGTCGCGCATCTCGTCGCGCTCGGGGTCCAGCCCCTCCACGTCCACCGTCACCGACACCTCGCACACGTCCAGCGAGGCCGGGTCGAAGCGCATGGAGCCCCACCAGCTCGTGGCGCGCACCACGTGGTCATGCCCGAGCGAGGCGCTGAAAACCTGGACGAAGAGGTGGCTGTTATCCAGGTTTGGATCGAACGTGAAGGTGCGCGAGCCGGAGGGCAGGGTCTCCAGGCCGAGCGAGCCCACGGGGAAGTCGGAGCGCGCGGGGAAGGTGACGCGCTGACGGTCCTCGGCGGGGGTGGTGCCACAAGCGGAGAGGGAGACCGCGCCGAGCAGGGTCGCGGTCGCGAGGAGGGGGAAACGGCGCTGCATGGATGAAGACTCCGTGAGGGGGGGAGGGCCGGTGTCCCGGCGCGGGCGATTCTAGCAACAACCGGAAGCGCCCTCTCCCCCACCCCCGCCGGGTCCCTCTCCTGGCCCGGCGGGGCCTCGCGGCGGGCCTACTTCATGACCGCCTCACACGCACAGGTGCTCGCGTTGCACACCGTCCCGGCGCCGCAGGCACCTCCGCAGTCGGGCTGGCAGACGCAGGCACAGGCACTGGCATCCGCCTGGTAGCCAGGACCGCAGTGGAGCGCCGCCGTGTCACAGACGCAGCCGCACGCCGCCGGGTCGAACGTGAAGCCCGGAGCACAGGTAGCGGACGCCACGCACTGGCAGCCGCACGTGGACGCGTCGCACAGCTGGAAGCTGCCGCACGTGCCCCCGCAGTCCGCCGCGCAGGTGAAGTCGCACACGTCCTTGCCCGTGTCGCACACCTCGCCCGGCGAGCCGCCCCCGCCGCAGTCCGAGGGGCACTCGCACTGGTTCGTCTGCCGGTTGCACGTGAGGTGGCCCTTGCAGAAGTCCGGGTCGCTCGCGTCGTAGTAGCCCGAGTCCGTCGAGCACGGCGGCGCGTTGCCGTCCGGGTCCGGCGTGCGGTCGCTCCAGTAGCGGTAGGAGACGGCGGCCTTGGTGGTGCCCGCCGCGGACGGCCGGCATGCCCCGTAGAAGGACAGCGCCTGGCTGACACCGTCCACGTCGAAGCCATTGGTGCGGCTGCGCGGCAGGTCGCTCGCCGTGCAGCGCGAGGGGTCCTGCACCGACTCCACCGCCACCCGCACCGAGGCGCCGATGGGCGGCTTGAGCGTGCGGTAGCCCGTGGAGGCAATCACGCTGTCCACGATGGTCTTGAGGGTGGTGTCGATGGAGGTGGGGCTGCGGATGCTGCCCACGACGCCCCCGGTGGCCTGGATGACGTCCAGGTGGCGCGGGTCATTGACGGGCTCGCCCGGGTAGCACTCGCCGCCGGCCGCGTCGCAGATGATGCCGTGCATCTGGATGAGCTGGCCCAGGGGATTGGTCCCCTTGAAGTAGTCGATGTACGCGCCGACCGGCGTCGTGTCGCCCGTGTCGCGCACGTCCGTGAGGAGGATGACCACCAGCCGGGCCCCGGGGCGGTACTTCTTCGTCGAGGGCGCGCTGGCGCTGTTCATGTAATCCACCGCGGCGCGCGCACTGGCCAGGGTCATCTCGTCGCTGGAGCCGTTGATGTCGACCCAGCAGAACTGGCTGGGGTCCGGGCACGGGGCGTCCTTCTGCAGCCACGCCTTGAACTGGTTGATGTCGCGGGTGAAGCCGCGGAACACGCCAGCGCTGGGAATGCCGTAGCCCGTCTGTGTATAGGACGTCGTCACCATGGCGATGCGCCAGTCGAGCTGTGAGTTGCCCAGCCGGTCCGCCACCGCCGCGGCGGCGTTGCCGAGGGCCCCCTGGGACGTGGCCATGGAGCCGCTGTCGTCCACGACGAAGAGGAAGTCGGCCATGCCGTTGCCCGCGGTGAAGGTCTCGCACTGCACCGCGTCCGCGTCACCGAACTGGGCCAGCGCCGTGCCGCCCGCCGTGTCCCCCAGGACGAAGAGCCCCGGCTCCACGAAGCGCCCTTGCGGGGTGATGGCCAGCACCACCAGCACGCTCGAGTTGGAGCGGTGGACGTACTGCGCTTGCAGTTTGTACGGGCCCGTCACGGCCGCGCCACCCGAGAGCACCCCGGCGCCCGAGCCGACGAGCGCATTGGCCACCGCGTTGGTGTAGTCCCGCAGGTTGGTGGTGGCGCCCTGGTCGTAGAAGGCCTGCAGCGCGGGGAAACCATCCCAGGTGGTGAACGTCTGCGTGGTGCCCGCCGTCACCGACGGGGAGAACTGGCCACGCACGTACAGCTCGTCCCCCACCACCGTGGTGGAGGTGCCCGCCCGCGGGCGCTTGAAGGCGATGAAGGCCACCTTGTTCGTGTCGTCATAGCCGACGAAGCCCCGGCTCTTGCCGCCCACGACAAGCGGCTTCACCTCCTGGAAGGAGGGCCGGAGCGCCAGACGGAGGTCACCGCCGCCGTCCTCCTTGAAGGAGACCTGCCGCAGGTTCTGCGCCGCGCAGGCCTGGCCGGCGGGCGTGGTGCTGGCACCGTCCGCGCCGTTGCGCGGGTCGAGCTCGCCCGGGTCCTTCCGGCCGTTCTGGTTCGAGTCCTCCGCGCCATCGGCGATGCCATCTCCGTCGGAGTCGGCGTTGCGCGGGTCCGTGGTGGTACTGGGGTCCGCATCGCCGGGATAGCCGCAGGTGGTGAGGGGCGCCGAGCCCGCGGGAATGCCGCGCTCCACGCCATCGAGCAGGCCGTCTCCGTCCGTGTCGCGGTTGGCCGGGTCCGTCTCGCCCACGTCGCGCACGCCGTTGCCATTCGTGTCCTCGCCCTTGAAGGTGCCCTGGTCCGCACCGTCGAGCAGGCCATCGCAGTCCGAGTCCTTCACGCGCGGGTCCGTCTCACCGGAGTCCACCACCCCGTTGCGGTTGCGGTCCTCCACGCCGTCCTTCAGCCCGTCCCCGTCCGTGTCCGGGTTGCGCCAGTCCGTCTCGCTCCCGTCCTTCACGCCGTTGCGGTTCACGTCCTCGACCGGGTCCGGCACGCCATCGCCGTCCGTGTCCGACAGGCCGCTCGTGCCGCAGTCCGCGCCGTTGCGCGGATCCGTCTCGCCCGGGTCCTTCACTCCATTTCCATTGCGGTCCTCGGCACCATCCCGGCACGAGTCCCCATCCGTATCCGCGTTGAGCGGCTCGGTGTGCGTGACGTTCAGCTCGAGAGCGTCCGAGAGGCCGTCCCCATCCGTGTCCCGCTTGCGCCCGTCGGTCTCGCCCGGGTCCACCTGGCCGTTCTCGTTCGTGTCCTCCTCGCCATCCAGCAGGCCGTCACCATCCGAGTCCCGGTTGGCGGGGTCGGTCTCGCCCGGGTCCATCCGGCCATTGTGGTTGCGATCCTCGGTACCGTCCTTCAGCCCGTCGCCATCCGTGTCCGCGACGCCCGGATTCGTGCGGCTCGACGGGTCCGCGTCCGCGATGAACAGGCGCTTGCACTCGGCGTTCGCGTTGACGGTGGCGGTGCGGCCCGCCTCGACACCATCGCGCAGACCATCCCCGTCGGAGTCCCACCGGTCCGGATCCGTCCGCAGGCCACCGGGATGGACGTTGCCCCACTCCTCCGCGTCCGTCAGGCCGTCGCAGTCGGAGTCGAGCCTCGGGTTGTCGGGGCTGCTCGGACCCGGAGGCGCCGGAAAGGGGTCCTCCACGGGGGGCGGAGGCGGCGGCGGTACGGGAGGCTCGCCGCCGGTGTGCGGCTCCTCGGTCTGTCCACCGCCACCACTGATGGGCCCCGTATCAGGGCCCGCGGTGTCAGGACCACAACCCGTAACGAACGCGGCCACGAGCAACGCGGCCGCGAGGAATCGGGAATGGACTCTCATGTCTCCGCCTCGCGGAAGGGGGGGTAGAACTCGGCCGCGAAGCTGGGAACGCGCGCCCCCGTTGCCCAGGTGGGTGACTATGCGCTGGCCCGGACACCGCTCTGGAGCGCACGGAGCCCCTCCAGGGGGCTCCCCAGTCCTTGCGCTCGCCTGCTCGCGGGGCGTCCGGTGGCGGAAACTCACGATGGTTGACCCACCGGCACACGGGCTCGGCTATTGTCCGGCGACGTGCCTGTGTTCGGTCTCGCGGCGTTGTGGAATGGCTCAGCCCGTCCAGAGCGGGTGAGGGAGCTGGTGGAGGGGCTGGGGGCGTTGCTGCCCTCGCCGAAACCGCCAGGCATCGTCGTGGCCTTACGGGAAGCAGAAGCGACGCTCGAGCTGAAGGTGGAGGTGGCCAGCTACCCGCGCTCGGCGGTGGAGGCGCTGACCGAGGAGGTGCGGGAGAGCGGCGGCACCCTGGTGGAGCTGTGGCGCCTGCCCAAGCCGGACCGGGATGCGTTCCGCGCCCGCTCGCTCACCGGCCCGGACACCCACGAGATGGAGGACTTCGAGGCCGCCGCCATCGTGCTGCACGGGCACCTGCAGCAGCTCGCCATCCGCGAGCCCCTTCCGGAGGGGCCGCCCCTGGGGCCCACCACCGTCCCCATCGCCTTCTTCGACAATGCCGCCAACGCTCCGGCCGCCGCGCCGGCCACGGAGCCCGCGGCCCCCGAGGAGGCTCCGGAGGAGACGCCCCCCGAGGAGGGCACCGCGGCGTACGAGACGTTCGACACGCATCGCCGGGGACGCCGCTTCACGGTGAAGCTGGAGATGGAGTTCCGCACGGAGCTGGACTTCGTGCGCGAGCACGCGACGAACATCTCCAATGGGGGCCTCTTCGTGCGCACGGCGCACCGCCCGCCCGTGGACAGCGTGGTGACGGTCCAGGTGCGGCTGCCCAACGGCGGGCGCCTGCAGGGCGACGCACTGGTGGTGCACGTGGTGGACGACCCCTACAGGGGCGGCGTGGGGCTCGCCTTCCTCAACGACGACCCCACCTTCGCCGAGACGCTGGACCGCTACCTCGCGAGCCTCGCCAGCACGCCCGAGCGCTGAGGCGCCCTCCCCGGCGCCCTACCCCACCGAGGCCATGGGCCGTGCCTCGGAAGCCATGAGGCCGGGGAGCCCCGGCTCGCCCATGACGACGAGCCGGCTGCGCCCGGCGCCCTGCTTCACCACGCGCACCTGGGCGCCAATGCGCTCGGCGAGCCCGGACACGTGGGAGATGATGCCCACCTGCCGGCCGGTGGCCTGGAGCGCGTCGAGCGTGGCCAGGGCCATCTCCAGCGTCTCCGGGTCGAGCGTGCCGAAGCCCTCGTCGATGAAGAGCGTCTCCACCTGCGTCGTCTCCGAGGAGAGCGAGGCGAGCCCCAGCGCCAGCGCCAGCGACACGAGGAAGCCCTCCCCACCCGAGAGACTGGAGACGGCGCGCACCTCGTCGCCCATGTCCCGGTCCACCACCTGGAGGTCCAGGTCGTACCTGGGCACGCGCATGAGGCGGTAGCGCGGGGCCAGCTCCTCGAGGTGCGCGTTGGCGTAGTGCAGGAGCGCGTCCAGGGTGAGGCTCTGGGCGAACACCTTGAGCTTCCGGCCGTCATGCGAGCCGATGAGCTCGCTGAGCGTGCGCCACACGCCGCTGGCGCGCTGCTTCTCCTCCAGGAGCCGGGCCTGCTCGCCGTGGCGGCGGCGGGCCTCGTCGTCCTGCTCGAGCGTGGCCTTCACCCGGGCGACGGACTGACGCAGGGCCTCGGTGTCCGCGCGGGCCCGCGCGCACGCGGCCGCGGCCTCCGGCTCGGCGATGGACGGCAGGCCGGACGCCTCGTGCCGGGTGCGCTGGCCCTGGCGCTCCGTCAGCACCGTGAGGGCGGTGTCGTACGCCTGGCGCAGCTGCGCGAGCGCACGCTCCTCGGACTCGCACCAGGCGGCCCCCCGCGCGAGCAGGGCGCGCGCGGCCTCCAGTGTGAGGCGCCGCTCCGACAGCAACGCCGAGAGCGCCGCCTCGGCCTCGGCCCGGGCGGTGCTCACCGACTCATGGGCCCGCACCGCCGCCTCGGCATGCGCGAGGGCGGCGACGGCGGCCTGCTTCGCCTTCTCGGCCTCGGCCCGCACGGACTCGAAGGCCCGGGAGGACTCCTCCACCTCGCGAAGAAGGGCGGCACGCACCTCGGCGGTGGGACGGCCGCCGAGCACGGACGCGCGCGCGGCCTGCGTCTCGCGCAGCAGCGACTCCACCCGCGCCAGCTGCCGTGCACCGTCCTCGACGAGGGTGCGGCGCTCCGTGGCGAGGGCCTCGGCGGGAGCCCGCTTCGCCTGTGCGTGCGTCTCGCGGGCCTCCGCCTCGCGCCGCGCCAGCTCCCGGGCGCTCCACTCCGCCGCCTGCTTCGCGCAGCTCGCCCGGAAGCCCGCGGGGTTGGCGGACAGCGATTCCCGCCAGCGCGGCCAGTCCTTGAAGGGCGCCGCCAGCCCGGCCAGCACCTCCTCGCGGACGCGCGCGGCCTGGGCCACCTCGCGCTCGGCGGCGGCCTGGGCCTCGGCGTTCTGGCGCTGGGCCTCCTCCGCGTCACGCAGGGCCTTCTCCGTGGACGCCTGGCGCTCACGCGCGAGCGCCAGCGCGGCCCGGGCCTCCCTCGCCGCTCGGGCCAGCTTCTCCGCCGCCGCCTCCTCGGCCGCCAGCGCGGACAGGCGTGCCCTCGCCTCCGCGAGCTCCGCCTCCAGCCACGCCTCGAGGCCCTGGGCCTCCACGTCCTCCGGAGGCAGCGCGCCCGAGAGCCTCGCGCGGGACTGGCTCCAGGCCTCGCGCTGCTGGACGCGCCGCTTCGCCGCGGCCTCGCGCCGGGCCTCCGCCTGGGTGGCGCGCGGGCCCGCCGCCGCCGCACGCGCACTGGCCGAGGCCTCCGCGCGCGTCGCCTCCGTCAGCTCTCCTTCCAAAACCTCCACGCGCGCCTGCGCCTTCGTGGCGAGCCCCTCCAGCACGCCTCCCGGCTGGCGGTAGGGGTGCTCGGTGGCGCCGCAGAGCGGACAGGGCTGGCCCTCGCGCAGCTCCGCGCGGTGCTCCGCGAAGCCCAGCGTCGCCCGAGCCTCGGAGAGCGCCCGGCGAGCCTCCTTCAACGCGGCCTCGCGCTCGATGCGGCGCACCTTCGCGGACTCGGCCTCGGCCGCCGCAGATGCCTGCTCCGCCCGCGCCTTGCCCGCCTCCTCGGCGGCCTCCAGCTCCGCGCGCACCGCCTCGCTCGCGCCCTTGCGCGCTTCCGTCAACGCGCGCAGCCCTTCCTGACGGGACAGCAGCGACTCACGCCGCGTCCGCCGCTCCGCCCCCGCGTCCTCGCCCAGCACGGCCTCCGCGGTGGCCACGGCGGCCTCCGCCGCCTCCACGGACTCTCCGGCCTTGTGGCGCTCCTCTCGCCGGCGCTCCACGTCCGCGCCCAACGCGCCGGCCCGCGTCCGCACCTTCCCGAGCCCTTCGCGCGCCTGGGACTCCTCCTGCGCGGCCCGGCCGTAGCGGGTGAGCTCCGCGTCCCACCGGGGCCACTCGCGGGCCAGCGCCTCCAGGAGCGCGTGCTCGCCGAGCCACGTCTGCGCCGCCTCCGCCTGCGCGCGAGCGGCCGCCGCCTCCTCCGCCACCCGGGCCACGTCCTCGCGGGCCTGCCGCTCGGCCGCGCGTGCCGCTTCCAGCTTCCGCGAGGCCTCCTGGGCACTGCCGCGCTCGCGCGCCAGCGTCGCGTCCAGCTCCACGGCCTTTTCCAGCTCCGGCCGTGCGGCCGCCTCCGCCTCCACCGCCGCGCTCCTGCGCGCCTCCCCCTTCGCCCGGGCCTCCTCGCGCACCTGCTCCGAGGCCCGCGCCTTCTCCACCTCCGCGCGCCGCGCCGCCAGCGCCTCTTGCGCCGCCGCCAGCCTCCGGGACTCCTCGTCCGCCCGGCTCAACGGCGCCCGCAGCTCCTCCGCCGCGCGCACCCGCTCCAGCTCCGCCGTCCGGGGCTCCGCGGCCTCCAGCGCCCGCGCCGCGCCCTGACGGGCCTGCTCCGCCTCCGCTTCCCCCGCCACCAGCCGCGCCCGCTCCGAGTACCAGAGGAGCGACTGCTCCGCCTTCGCCTGCGTCGCCTGGGCCTCCGCCAGCGCCGTCTCCTCGCGCGAGCGCTGCGCCTCCACCGCCGCGCGCTCCTCGTCCGGCAGCCGGGGAATGGCCGCCACGCCTCGCGCCAGCCCGTCCAGCTCCTCCTGCACCTCCTTGTGGCGCTGGTGCGCCGCCATGGACACGCGGCTGTACACCTCCGTCCCCGTCATCCGCTCCAGCAGCTCCGCGCGCTCGTTGGCGTCCGCGCGCAGGAAGGCGGCGAACTCGCCCTGCGCCAGCAGCGCCGAGCGGCGGAACTGGTCGAAGGACAGGCCCAGCCGCTCCTCAATCGCATTGAGGACCTCGGACTTGGTGCGCCCGAAAGACTGCTGGGCGGCCACGTCGGTGAGGCTCATCTCCTGCGCCTGGAAGCGGCCCTCGGCGCGGCCGCGCGCACGGCGCACGGACCAGCGCGCGCGGTAGCGCCGGCCATCCTTGCCCAGGAAGTCCACCTCGGCGAAGCCCTCGCCCGCCCCGCGCCGCAGCACGCCGCGCACGTCATTGGCCAGCAGCCGCGCTTCCACCTCTTCCTCGGCGCGGCCCACCGGCACGCCGCCGCGCTCGCCCAGCCGGGGCGTGCAATCGAAGAGGGCCAGGCACATGGCGTCCAGCAGCGTGCTCTTGCCCGCGCCCGTGGCGCCGGTGATGGCGAACAGCCCCAGCTTGTCGAGCGGCGGCTGGTCCAGCTCCAGGGCGAAGTCGTTCGCGAAGCTCGTCAGGTTGCGGCCGCGAATGGCGAGGATTCTCACGACGCGTCCTCCTGCACCTGGGTCAGCAGCGAGTGGAAGGCCTCGAGCAGCACCGGCTCGGGTGGCTCGGAGTAGTCGCGCGCGTAGCGGGCGCGGAAGACGTCCTCGGGCGTGCGCTCCTTGAGGGACAGGCCCGGCCGCTCCTCCGCGAGCGCGTTGCCGCTGCCCGTGTAGTGGGGGGTGAGCTTCACCAGCCGCGCGGCCTTGCCCTCGAGCGCGTCCTCCACCTGACGGCGCAGCGCGGGCTCGGGGCGCTCCAGTGAGACACGGACCTCCAGATAGGGACGCCGCCAGTCAGGCGTGCCCGGCTCCAGCGCGGGCAGCTCCGCCAGCTCGGCCAACACGGCCTTCAACTCGGCGGCGTCGCGCTTGGGCACGCGCTCCATCTCCACCCGGCGCGGCACGTGCAGCGGCCGCACGGAGGAGAGCTGCTCGCCCTCGAGCTCCACCAGCAGCACCTGGTGCGCGTAGGGGGCCTCGGAGAGCGACAGGGGCAGGGGCGAGCCGCTGTAGCGCACGCCCTCGCGCCCGCCCACGCGCTGCGCCTTGTGCAGGTGCCCGAGCGCCGCGTACGCCACGTCCTCGGGGAAGAGGTCCACCGGGAGGGCGTGCTGGTTGCCGCCGAGAATCTTGCGCTCGCTGAGCGCGGACAGCTCGGTGCCCACCATGTAGCAGTGGCCCATGGCGACGAGCGCCTGGCCCGGCTTGCGCTGGGAGCGCGCGGCCTCCAGCACCTCGGCGTACACGGAGCGCACGCCCGCGACGAGCTTGTCCCCCGCCTCCTCGGCGACGAGCGGCAGGTCCGCGGGCCGCAGGTACGGCACGGCCGCCACCCACGCCCCCACCTTGCCCTGGGCATTCTTGAGGGGCACAAGCAGGCGCTCGAGGTTCAGCGTGCCCTGGCTCTTGGGCAGCCCGCCCACCACGCGCACGTCGAGCGCGGAGAAGAGGGGGTCGGGCGCGTCCAGCCGCGCCGCCGAGTCATGGTTGCCGCCGATGACGACGACGTCCAGCTTGGGGCAGCGGCGCCGGGCTCGGGCGACGAACTGGTACCAGGCGGCCTGGGCCTCGGCGCTGGGGTTGGCGGTGTCGAAGATGTCGCCGGCCACCAGCAGCGCGTCCACCTTCTGGGCCTCGAGCGTGTCGAGCAGCCACTCGAGGAAGGCCGCGTGCTCGGCCTCGCGCGAGGTGTCGTACAGCGTATGCCCGAGGTGCCAGTCCGACGTGTGCAGCAGGCGCATCCGTGCGCTCCCCTCCTGTGTCCGTCACGAGCACGGGGAGTGGGTCTCCTCCTGCTCGCACGTTCAGGCGGCGCGCAGTGTGCCCGCTGGCGGGCGCGGCGCCAATCCCGGGAGCACACCTACATGGAGAACGCGTCGGTGGACGGGCGGAGGCGGGGCTGGCTGTAAAAAGTGCCGCGCGGGGGGCTCGCGGGCGGGAATTACCCGTTTCACTGCGCATCGATGCGCAGTGGATTTGCCCTTTTCACTGCGCATCGATGCGCAGTGGATTTGCCCTTTTCACTGCGCATCGATGCGCAGTGGATTTACCCAATCCACTCCTCATCGATGAGGACCGGATTGCCCCTGTCTCAGGAGGCGCACCTCAGACGGTGATGTAGCCCTCGAGGTACAGCACGGCCTGGCCGGCGATGCCCACGCGCTCGCCGCGGTCCTCGCACTGGAGCACGCCGCCGCGATGGGACACCTGGTGCGCCAGCAGCTGCTTCTTGCCCAGCTTCTGGGCCCAGTACGGCACCAGCGTGCAGTGCGCCGAGCCCGTCACGGGGTCTTCCGGCACGCCCACCCGCGGCGCGAAGAAGCGCGAGACGAAGTCCGCCTCCGAGCCCCGCGCCGTCGCCGTCACCGCGAAGAGCTCCAGCTGGGCCAGCTTCATCATGTCCGGGGCGAGCGCCCGCACCTGCTCCTCGGTGTCGAAGACGGCCAGCAGGTCGCGCGCGAGCAGCGTCTCGCTGGGCGTGGCCCCCAGGGCCTCCACCAGCCCCTCGGGCACCGCGCACGGCTCCGGCGGCCGCGAGGGGAAGTCCATCTCCATCCACTCCCCCTCCTGCTGCGTCACCACCAGCGGCCCCGAGCGCGAGTTGAACTGCGCCCGCTCCAGCCCCGGCGCCAGCCGCGTGAAGAGGATGTAGGCCGCCGCCAGCGTGGCATGACCGCACAGGTCCACCTCCTGCGTGGGGGTGAACCAGCGGATCTGCCAGCCGCGCACCTCGTCGCGCAGCACGAAGGCCGTCTCGGAGAGGTTGTTCTCCGCGGCAATCGCCTGCAGCACGTCGTCCGGCAGCCAGGCGTCGAGCGGGCACACCGCCGCGGGGTTGCCCCCGAAGACCTGGGAGGAGAAAGCATCGACCTGGTAGAGGCGCAGACGGGAGGACATGGGGTGACCTTTTCTTACCTCAACCCGAGGAGTCGTGCGAAGCCAGCCCGGTGCCTCACTTGGTGGACTGCGTGAGGGCGCTGGCGAACTGCATGGCGTAGTTCACCTCCAGGCCTCCATCCACCACCAGCGTCTGCCCGTTCACGTACGAGGAGCCCTCGGAGCACAGCCACTCAATGGACTTGGCGATCTCATCCGCGCTGGCCACGTAGCCCACCGGCACGCTGTCCTTCACCTTGGTCTCGAGCGCCTCCCAGGCCTCGCCCATGTAGAAGCGGCTGGAGTCGGTGTCGATGTAGCCCGGGTTCACCGCGTTGACGCGGATGCCGCTGGAGGCCAGCTCCGCCGCCAGGTACTTCACCAGAATCTCCATGGCGCCCTTCATCGCGCCGAGGAAACCGTGGAAGGGCAGCGGCATGCGCGAGTCCATGCCGGACACCATCACGATGCGGCCCTTGCGGCCCTCCATCAGCGGCACGGCGCGCTGGGCGCCCAGGAGGAAGCTCTTCACCGTGACGTTGAACGTCTTGTCCATCTGGTGCAGCTTCATCTGCATCAGCGGGGTGAAGGCGGTGGAGGCGGCGTTGGCCACGAAGACGTCCAGCCCGCCGAACTCCTGCTGCACCAGGTCGAAGGCGGCATGGAGGCTGGCCGGCTCCAGCTGGTCCGCGATGACGGTGCGGCAGCGGCGGCCGAGCGCCTCCACCTCCCGGCAGAGCGACCCGGCCGCCTCGGCGTCGCGCCGGTAGGTGCAGACGAGGTCGTAGCCCGCCTTGGCGAGTCTCAGGGAGAGGGCGCGGCCCACGCCTCGCGAGCCGCCGGTGATGAGCGCCACGGGTGCATTCGTCGTCATAGGCGCCGGGGCATACCACGAGAGGGGTGTCCTGATTCGCGTCACCTGGCGGCGGTGGCGTCCCATTTCCGGACACGCCCATGCCCCGCGGGTTTCCAGAGGGAGTCCAGCCCGTTGGCGCTCCGGCTGCCAGGGGGCTTTACACTCCCGCCGCGCCCGCGTGTTCCACCTCGCCCGGGCCCACGACGCGGTGTGCCGGGAAGTCCGGGCACCTGGGCATTGGCACGGCCGATGCTGTGTCTCGCCGGTAGCCGACGCGGATTGGAGGGCTCCGGGTTTCCCACCAACCCGGGGCCCTCATCATTTCGGGCGGGTACAGTGCGCCGCCATGAGCGCCGCTCCCCTGCCCCCACCGGCCCCCACCGCGCCCCGCTGGCTCTACCTGCACGGCTTCGCCTCCGGGCCCCAGTCCGCCAAGGGCGTGGCGCTCGCCGGGCACTACGCGCGCCAGGGCATCCACCTGGAGCGGTTGAACCTGCGCCAGCCCTCGCTCGAGCACCTGAGCCTGAGCGCGATGATGCGCACGGTGCGCGCGGCCATCGGCGGCGAGCACGACAGGGCCATCGTCTTCGGCTCGAGCCTGGGCGGGCTGACGGCCTGCCGCGTGGCGGAGGAGGACGCGCGGGTGTGCGCGCTGGTGCTGCTGGCGCCCGCCCTGCGCGCCCCGGAGCAGCTGCGGCGCACCGTGGGCGAGGAGGGCCTGCGCCGCTGGCGGGAGACGGGCTGGCTGGAGACGCAGGACTACGCGGAGAAGCGCAAGACGCGCGTGCACTTCGGCCTCATCCACGACCTCGACACCGTGGACGCGCGCTCGGGCGGCTGGCCGGACGTGCGCGTGCCCACGCTGCTCCTCCACGGGCGCCAGGACACCACCACGGACATCCGCTACTCGCGCGAGTGGGCCCGCGGCAGGCGCCACGTGCGCCTCGTCGAGGTGGACGACGGCCACGAGCTGGTGGCCTCGCTCGAGCGCATCGCCGCCGAGGCGGATGACTTCCTGCGGCCCTTCCTCGGCCCGCCAGCGCCGTAGCGCACGCGCTACAGCGAGGACTCGCTCCAGCTGAGCACCGCCGCGCCGCTGGAGCCGGAGATGGGCGGCAGGGCGGGCACGGAGATGGTGGAGTTACCCGCCGTCTCGATGGCCTTGCCCGACACCGTGCTCGAGCAGGTGCCCGCGTTCTGCACCACGAGCTGCCCCTGCAGGTGCGTGTTGGAGCCCATGGAGAACTGCTCGTACACCATGATGGCGGCGCTGGGGCAGTTGGCCGGCAGCGCCGAGGGGTCCCCGCAGGTGAGCAGCTTGGTGTTGCCGTTGCCGAGCAGCAAATCCCTCCCGGCCAGCAGCGACACGTCCCGGTGGGCGGGCTTCAGGGAGAGCACCGTGCCGTTGTCCAGGGAGATATCGCCGGTGGCCAGGAGGGTGACGGCCCCCTGCGCGGGCTGCGCGCCCACGGCGGTGAAGCCGGGCGTGTCGGACTTGAAGGTGAGGTTGCCATCCACCAGCCAGACACCGTGGGGAATGGGAGCCCGGGTGGGCGAGGTGTCGGGCAGGTAGGAGACGGAGCCGCCCGTGCGGTAGTTGCGCCTGTACCGGTTGTCGCCCACATCCGGGTAGAGCGTGGAGGTATCGTCACACAAGCTCGTGGGGGTGGCCGCGGCGGTCGCGTTCACCTTCCAGACGACGGGCGCCGAGGCGCACACCGCGCCCAGGTCGGGAGGATTCAGCGCATCCAGCGTGGCGTCGTCCTTGATGCGCACCTTGTCCCCAGGACTCGAGCAGGACGTGTTGCCGTTGTAGACGAGCTTCCAGCAGAGGGCGGGAACGGAGAGGGGCTCGCCCGGGTAGGGAATGCGGGCGAAGGCCTGCGGGTTGGAGCACCCCGCGGTGGAATAGTTCCACATGTAGACCTGGGCCTTATCCGAGCTGCCTCCCCCGAGGTACTTGTCCGCGCGCAGGTAGTAGAAGGGCATGCACGGAGCGGCCGTGCAGGCCGGGGGCGCGTTGAGCTTGCTCCACACCTCGACCCGGGGCGGCGGGGGGACGGCGACGCCCGGGATGCAGGAGCCTCCCCCGCCTCCGAAGTCGGCGCTGCAGGTGGAGGTGGAGGTCTGCACGGTGCAGGCATTGCCATTGCCGCAGGACTGGTCGGCGGGGCCGCCATGGCAGTTCTTGCCGCACACGCAGCCGTCGTCGAAGCCGCCGTTGCTGACGGAGACGTTGGCGTAGGCGCCGCACACGTGCGAGGCGCCCTTCAGCTCGATGCTGCCCCCGGTGATGAGGCCCGCGGCGGGAGGGCTGCCCAGGCGCGCCCGCAGCACCTTGCGCGCCTGCGCCCGCGTCACGTCCGTGCCCGGCGCGATGCCCACCACGGTGACGACCACCGTGCGGTCCCGGTCCCTCAGCGGATTGCTCCTCGCCGGGCGCGTGAGCATGACGGGCCCCTCCCGGCAGTCGAGCGCTCCCGCGATGTTGTTGTCGGTGGTGCTCCGGAAGACGGGGCCGTCCGCGTCGTCGTCGTTGTCGTCGATGCGCACCAGGTACGCGCCCTCGGGCGTGCCGTCCCCGTCGGCGTCATAGGGGAAGCGCATGAAGGGGCGGTCCGCTCCCGAGAGGTCCACCTTCGTCCCCCCGGCGAGCGTGGGGAGGTTGTCATCCGCCATGCCCGCGGCGGAGTCGAACTGCGGCAGCGTCACGCAGTTGCTGTTCAGCAGGGGGTCCAACGCCTTGTCCAGGTCCGCCTCGTTGTCGAGGATGGAGCTCACGTAGCCGCGGGCCCGGTCGAGCCCGTACTCGGCGGCGGACAGGGCGAGGGACTCGTGGCGCACCAGGATGGCACTGCGCCGCTCGTCCTCACCCCGCTGCAGCGCCATGCCCACCACCAGGGTGAGCGCGGCCAGGACCACGAGGATGGCCAGCAGGGTGAAGCCCGCGGGCCCGCGCCCGGCCCGGCCCGAATGCAGGGAGGAGTCCATTTATTGCCTCAAGGTGATGGAGCCGTAGGCCACGTGGCTGAGCGGCTTGCCGCTGCTCTGGTAGCGCTGGAGCTCGAGCCGGATGACCACCCGGTAGATGTCCTTCAGGGCCGTGGCGGCCACAGGGGTAGCCAGCTTGGTGCCATCGGCCTTCCAGTACGTGAAGGTCGCCGAGACCGGGGTGCCCCCCGCGCGGGCCAGCGGCTCCCAGGCGGTGCCGTCGCTGGTGCAGGGCGTGCTCAGCGGCAGGGTGGCGGGCGTGCCCGAGCCCACGCCCACCGAGCCCCAGCACTGCTTGCGCTCCCACTGGCCCGCGTTGAGCTGGAAGAAGACGCGGTCCGGCGTGGAGACGAAGCCCTGGTTGGGGCCGTTGGCGAAGAGCTCCGGGGGCACGTCATCGGTGAGCTGGAGCGCGAACCGGCCGCTGCTCGTGTTCTGCGCGTAGACGCCGGAGGAGGAGAGCTGCCGCTCCACCCACCGCCCCAGGGCATCCGCCACGATGAGGTACTCCTCCTTCTGGTAGCGGTTGAGACTCCAGGGGCACGTCCGGGCCTCGTCCGGTTTGGTCGCGCAGTTGCTCGCGCTGTTCGTGGTGGCGTAGTCGAAGGCCTGGCTCGCGGTGTCGGTGGTGCAGAACGAGGAGCCCGCCACCACGTCGCAGCTGCCGTTGAGCTCGTTGAGCACCGCCAGCCCCCGGGTGGGGAGCGTGGAGCCCTGCTGGCCCGCGGGCTGGGAGTAGCCGTTGAGGGTCGCGTTGGGCCGGGCCAGGTCCGCGATGAAGCCAATCCGGTGGTCCTCCGCCACCAGGAGGCTGGCGGGAAAGACATTGCCAACGCCCGTGCCCGTGCCCACCCGCACACCCCGGGGACGGCCGAGCCCCGCCTGCCGCAGCTCCGTGGTGAGCTGCCCCATCACCAGCGCGGCGCTGCGCTTCAGCTCCGCCATCTTCCGCTGCTTCTGCTGCGCGCTGAGGCCCTGGATGAACAGGGCCAGCGCGGCCGACAGCATGATGAGGGCCACCACGCCCGTCACCAGCAGCTCGATGAGCGTGAAGCCACGCCGCGCGTGTACCCGCCTGCTCACTTCAGCACCGCCAGGGACTGGGCGCGCTGGGCGAAGGTGATGGTCACCCGGGCGCGCTTGTAGTTCACCGTCAACGGGGAGCCGCCCACCGTGAAGGTGTCCGGCTGCGCCGTCACGACGATGGAACAGACCCACTCGACAGGCCATTCAGCCGGCGTCTCCAGCGGGATGCAGGCCTTGGTGCCGACGGCCCATCTGGCGTCGGTGGTGGGCAGGGCGCGCAGCCGCTCCGTCTGGTCCACCAGGGCATTCTGGATGCGCTGCTCCACCACCGCCCGCGTCACCTGCCCGCTCGCCGCGGACAGCCCTCCCAGCACGCTGGCGAGCGCCATCATCAGCACCGCCCCTCCCACCATGGCCTCGACGAGCGCATAGCCCCGCGCCTCTCTCCGCTTCAGGCCACTCATGGACAGTCCTCCAAGGGAATCTCGCTCACGCACACCGGGCCCTGCGCCATCACCCGGATGGCCAGCTCCGGGCCCGTACCGGGCATCACCCGCAGCTCGGTGGTGCCGCCCGTGGGCCGGCTGTTCGGCCGCCACTCCGGCACGCTCTGCCCGGCCTGCACCCGGACGCGAATCCGCCCCGGCATCCGCACCCACTCGACGAGCTCGAGCTCACCGGCCGCCTCCGCCGTGGGGACGGACAGCTCACAGTCCACCGTCGTGCGGCGCACCAGGCGCAGCCGGTCTCCCGGGTCCCCGACATTCGTCACCCGGAAGGGCGTGCCGGAGGCGTCCGCCGACCAGACCTCGAGCCGGTGACACCGCCCCGTCTCGCGCGCCGACTGTTGGGCCCGCGCCGCCGCCGAGGCGACCAGCTCCGCCGCCTGCCTCCGGTTGTACCTGTCCCGCAACGGCCCGAGCGCCGCCACGGACAGCGCCGTGAGCAGCCCGAGAACTCCCACGGTGACCATCAGCTCCACCAAGGTGAAGCCGTGCAACCTGTGCTTCATGGGCCCACACTGTATCTCTTTTTCAGAAAGAGCGAGAATTGCTGGGCCCTAAAGTGGGTAGGAGCGTGCGGACCTACCCCGGGAAACGGGCGCGCAGGCCGTCGAGGAGGCAGTCGAGGCCGAGCTCGAACTGGGCGTCGGTGGCGGTGGAGACGAGCTGGGGCACCACGGAGAGCACGAGGGGGAAGCGCTCCGGGGGCAGGGCCATCAGCCGGGCGCGCCGCTCGTTGCGGCCCTCCTCGCCCAGGGTGGCCACTTCCTGGAGCCGGGGGGCCTCGTAGAGGACGAAACCCAGGGTGTGCGTCAGCAGCGCCACCCACAGGCGCACCGCCTGCTCTCCGGTGATGCCGGCGCGGCGCAGCACGTCCAGCTGCACCTCGAAGCGCTCGAGCGCCGGGCGGCTGGAGAGCAGCTGGAGGGCGAAGAGGTGGGCCATGCTCGGGTGGGCGCGCAGCGTGCGCCGCAGGGCCACGAACCAGGCGCGCAGCTGGGCCTCCCAGCCGGCCGCGTCCGTCACCGGCGGCAGCCCGCGCAGCACGTACTCCGCCAGGCCCTCCAGCAGGTTCTCCTTGTCGCTCACGTAGCCGTAGAGCGTCATCACCCCCACGTCCAGCTCCGAGGCCAGCCGCCGCATCGTCAGCGCCTCCAGGCCCTCGGAGTCCACCAGCCGCAGCGCCGTCTCGCACAGCTGCTCGAGCGTGAGCGGTGCCCGGACGCGCTCCTCGCGCACCACCCGCTTCACCCGCGCCCCCGCCCGGGCCCTCGTCTTCGTCCGCGTCTTCGCCTTCGTCCTGGACATGCCGTGCTCCCCGGGCTGCCGACGGCCCCTTCCGTACGCCGTACGGTACCCACTCCGTACACCGTACGGCAATGGCGCGGCCCCCCGGACGGCGCGGCCTGGGGGGCCACCCCGTCCGGCGCTCTCCCGCCCGGACGGACAGCGAGCGGGAAGGACGGCAAGCCAGCAGCCGGGCACACGGCGGCCCGGGGGCCTTCGGGAAATGGAGGTCCAGCCCTCCCGTTGGGGCCCCCACGATGCGTACTCGAAACCGATTGCTCTCCTCCTCGTGTCTGCTGGGTGTCCTGCTCGCCACGGCGTGCGAAGCCCCCTCCTCTGCCCCGCCCGCGGCGGCTCCCCCCGAGCATCCCCCGGCGGAGGCACCTCGGACCGACACGCCCGCCCAGACGGCGTCCCCCCTCACCGTGAGCAACTGCCGCATGCTCACCACCGCCGCCACGAGCGCCAGCGGTGACGACGGCGCCGGCGGCGTGGCCGCCAACACCCAGGACGACGACCTGGTCACGCGCTGGAGCGGCCCCGGCAAGGGCGCCTGGCTCACGCTCGACCTGGGCAGCTCGCAGCCGCTCGCGGGCGCCGCCATCGCCTGGCACCAGGGCAACCTGCGGCAGAGCCACTTCATCCTCTCCACCTCCGAGGACGGCACCACCTTCACCCAGGCGTACGCGGCCGACAGCGCGCTGACGACGGCGGCGCAGACGTACCGCTTCACCGCCACGCGCAAGGCGCGCTACCTGCGCGTCACCGTCAACGGCAACACCCTCAACGACTGGGCCTCCATCACCGAGGCGCGCGTCTGCGGCGAGGACACCACGCCCACGCCCTCGCCCTCGGTGCCCACCACGGACTCGGGCCCCGCGCTGCCGCGCCAGCCGTACCTGCAGAGCGTGGGCACCACCAGTGCGCTGGTGGCCTTCCGCACCAGCGCCTCCTGCTCGCCCCTGGTGCGCTATGGCGAGGGCGCGGACATTTCCCGCACGGCCACGGCCACGGCGGCCGGCTGGCAGCACGCGGTGAAGCTCACCGGGCTGCTGCCGGGCAAGACGTACAGCTACGTCGTCGAGGCGTGCGGCTCCGTCACCGGCGTGCGCGGCTTCCAGACGGCCACCGGCCCGGAGACGACGCGCGTGCACTTCACCGCCATGGGCGACTTCGGCACGGGCGGCTCGCTCCAGGCGCAGGTGCTCAACCTGCTCGGCCAGACGGGGCGCGCGGGCGAGTTGCTCCTCACACTCGGCGACAACGCCTACTCCTCCGGCACCGACGCCGAGTTCCAGAGCAACATGTTCAAGCCCATGGCGGCCCTGCTGCGCCGGGTGCCCCTCTTCCCCTCGCCGGGCAACCACGAGTACGTCACCAACAGCGGCCAGCCGTACGTGGACAACTTCTACCTGCCCGCCAACAACCCCTCCAGGAGCGAGCGCTACTACTCCTTCGACTGGGGCTCGGTGCACTTCGTCTCGCTCGACTCCAACTGCCCCTTCGGCTACTCGCTCCCGGACTGCTCGCTCTCGCTGGAGAAGACGTGGCTGGCGCAGGACCTGGCCGCCACCACGCGCCCCTGGAAGGTCGTCTTCTTCCACCACCCGCTCTGGAGCAGCGGCGAGCACGGCTCGAGCACTTCCATGCGCCGCGAGTTCGGCCCCCTCCTCGAGCAGTACGGGGTGGACCTCGTCCTCACCGGGCATGACCACAACTACGAGCGCTCCAAGGCGATGAAGGGTGATGCGGTGGCGGCCTCGGGCACGCGCGGCATCCCCTACCTGGTGGTGGGCAGCGGCGGCGCCACCCTGCGCCCCTTCCCCGGCGCGCAGCCGAGCTGGACCGCGTACCGCGACAACACGCACGTGGGCTACCTGGACGTGGTGGTGGACGGCGGCACGCTGGTGACGAAGTTCATCGACTCGGGCGGCACCGTGCGCGACACCCTCACGCTGACGAAGACGCTGCCGGCCGCGGCGCCCACCGCCCCCCGCGTCTCGGCGCAGTCCACGGACACCGCGCCCCAGGGCCCCACGTACGACCCCACCCGGCAGCCGGCCTTCCTGGGCCAGAAGCCGGCGGCGCCCGCGGACACCCTCGAGTCGGTGTCGGACGCGCCCGAGCCGGCGCACTCGCTCGCCCACGAGCAGCAATAGCCCGGTACTTCCGGTTGGAATGCCGCCCGGACGCGGCGAGGATGGGCGGCATTCCCCGGGAGTCTGAAGGATGAATCGCATGCACTGGCTGGACGCGCTCGCCGCGAGGTTCATGGTGGCGCGCCAGCCCCGCTTCTTCGAGGACGGCTGGGGCTCCCAGGCACTGCTGGAGAAGCTCACCCGAGGCCCCCAGGGCTTCGCCTTCCCCGAGCTGTCCGAGGTGGCCCTGCGCCCGCCCAGGCGCGAGGGGCACCTGCTCGTCCAGGAGGGCCACTTCCCCAGCCCCGCCGCCGTGGGCTCGCTGCCGGAGGCCTGCCGGGAGGCGCGCTTCCAGTTGCTGCTGCCCCACGACGCCGGCCCGCGCCCGCCGGTGTGCGTCTTCCTGGCCGCCTCGGGGGACGAGGGCTTCGGCCTGCGCCGCTTCATCGCGGGGGAGCTCGCCCGCTACGGCGTGGGCGCCATGCTGCTGGAGAATCCCTATTACGGCTCGCGCCGCCCGCCGGGGCAGAAGGGCGCGGCGGTGCGCACCGTGGTGGACCTGCTGCTCATGTTCCGCGCCACGGCGGTGGAGGCCACGGCGCTGCTCGGTTGGCTGCTGGCGCGCGGGCACCCCAAGGTGGGCCTCTCCGGCTACAGCATGGGGGGCAGCATCGCCGCCTACGCGGGCGCCCTGTTCCCGCTGCCCGCGGCCGTCATTCCGCTGGCCGCCTCGCCCTCCTCGGCGCCCGTCTTCACCGAGGGAGTGTTGTCCGCCGTACCCGACTGGGAGGTGCTGGGCCGCACCACCGGGGGCCCCGAGGCGGCGCGCCAGCGGCTCCACGAGCTGCTCTCCGCGGCGTCCACCACCGCGCTGCCGCCCCTGTCCAACCCGCGCCGGGCCATCCTCGTGGCCGCGCGCCGGGATGGCTTCGTCCCCTCCTCGGCCACGCTGCGCCTGCTGCAGCACTGGCGGGGCGCGGAGCTGCGTTATTTGCCCGGAGGACACCTCAGCGCCTTCCTGACTGGGCGGACGGCCATCATCCGTGCGATCCTCGATGCATTCTCGCGCGTGGAGGCCCTCGAGCTCCCTCCCGAGGAGCCGCACGCGGGGGACACCTGAACACCTGGGGGACAGCATGGGCACACGGCCGGCCTGGCATGACACCTGGTCCATCGTGGACGACACGGCGGACCCGGGCTTCTTCGTGCGCTTCCTGGAGCTGACGCGGGCGCCGCTGCTCAACGCCATGCACGCGGCCCCCGAGCGCTTCCGGCAGGCCCACCTCCTGGAGCCGGGCCTGCGGGTGCTGGACGTGGGCTGCGGCTCGGGCCATTTCACCCAGTGGTTCGCGGAGATGGTGGGCCCCGAGGGCCACGTGACGGGGCTCGACGCCAGCCAGGTGCTGCTGGACGAGGCGGGCCGGCGCGCCCGGGGGCTGGGGTTGCCGCTGGAGTACCTGCGGGGCGACGCGCACCAGCTGCCCTTCGCCAGCGGCACGTTCGACCGCTGCTACGCGAGCCTCGTGCTGGAGCACCTGGAGGAGCCCGCGCGCGCGCTCGCCGAGCTGGTGCGCGTCACGCGTCCGGGCGGGCACGTCATCGTCACCGCCAACGACTTCGAGGACCCGGAGCTGACGCAGCGGTTGGACCCCGTGAGCCGCCAGGTGCAGGAGGTGCTGCGGAGCACGTTCCGCAACGGCCTGCTGGCGAGGCGGCTGCCCGAGCTGTTCTTCAACTCGGCCGGGCTGCGGGGCGTGCGGGTGGAGGAGGTGCGCCAGGCCTTCGAGCACCTGAATCCAGTGGTGCGGGACATGATTCAGGGCTCGGTGGACCGGGCGGTGGCGGAGGGACGGGTGACGGCCGCCGAGGGGCGCGAGCACCTGGCGAACCTGGAGCGGCAGGACGCCGAGGGCCGCTTCCACATCGCCTGGCACACGCTGAAGGTGACGGGACAGAAGGTCTGACGCGGGCTGGCGGGTGCCGCACCGCCCGGCATACGCTCCGACTCCGAGTGACGGGCCCGACGGCCTGTGAAGCGAGGACTGCACATGGGCCGCTCCCGACTGCCGCTGATCGCCCTGCTGGGCACCGTGGGCTGCACGAAGCAGGACACCGCCAATCCGCACGACGCGACTCCCACGGATGACGCGTCGCCGTCGAGGCTGAAGGGCGGGCGGCTCAGCGCGGGCGATGAGTCGGCGAAGGGCTCCAGCATCCGCGCGCTCACCCCCGAGGAGCGGGCGAACCTCGTCACCCGTCCCAGCCCCGAGTCCGAGGCCACGGCGGCTCCGGCGGCTCCGGCGGCTCCGGCGGCTCCGGCGGCGGCCCCAACGGCCCCGGCAACCCCGTCCCCCGAGCCCTCCGGCGCGAGCACGTCCCCGGACCACACCGAGCAGCGCCGCCGGCTATTAAAGCGGCTCCACTACGGCAAGGGCAGCGGCATTCAGCGGACGGAGAGCCGCTTCATCCGCGGCGACGACGGCGGCACCCCGCCCCCGGCCACCAGGAACTAGCGAGCGCCCCACCCCATGTCGCCCCCGAGCCTCCCGGTGCGCGGAGCCACGCCCCTCCGAGTCGCCTACGACGTGGACGCCGCCACCGTCCTCACGCGCCACAACCCGCTCCACCCGTACGCGCCGGACGTCGAGCGGCTGAAGCAGAACTCGGACGCCTTCCCCATCGCCGAGGCGCTCACCCGCGCGGGCCACCCGGCCACGCCGCTGGCCCTGGGCCCGGAGGCGCTCGACTCCCTCCACGCCCTGGCCCGCGAGCGCCCACCGCTCGTCTTCAACCTGTGCGACACACTCGGCGGAGAGGGGGCTGCGGCGCTGCTGGTGCCCACGGTGCTCGACGCGCTGGGCGTGCCCTACACGGGCGCGGACGCGCGGGGCCTGGCGCTCACCAAGAGCAAACATGCCCTCAAGGCACTGCTGGCGAGCGAGGGCGTGCCCACGCCGCGCTTCCAGTGCATCCACGACGCGGCGGAGGCGGAGGGCTTCTCGCTGGAACTGGAGCCGCCGGTCGTCCTCAAGCCCTGCGGCGAGCACGCCTCCATCGGCCTGGAGGCGGCGAGCGTGGCGTGGAACGACACCGAGGTGCGGGCGAGGGCGCGGCACCTGCTCGGCCGCTTCGGAGGCCCGGTGCTGGTGGAGGAGTACGTGGGGGGCCGCGAATTCTACGTGTCGGTGGCGGGCTACCCGCTGCGCGCGCTGCCGGTGATGGAGCAGACCTTCGGGGACCTGCCCGAGGGCTACCTGCGGATGCGCACCTTCGACGCGAAGTGGTTCACCGAGCCGGGGCTGTCCGGAGACGCGCCGTTGCTCGAGAAGGACGCGCGGTGGCGGCAGCCGGTGCCCACGCGGCAGCCGGCCTCGCGGTGGCGCCGGAGCGAGTCGGTGGAGGAGCTGTGCGTGAGGGCCTTCCGGCTCGCGGGAGGGAGGGACTGGGGCCGGGTGGAGTTCCGGGTGGACGCGAGCGGGGTGCCGCTGCTCATCGACGTCACGCCCAATTCCTACCTGGCCCCGAGCGCCCCGTGCGTGCTGGCCGCGAGGGAGGCGGGCCTGTCCTACGAGGCCTTCCTCACCCTCATCGCCGGGGGCGCGTTGGAGCGGGCGGCCGCGGGAGACTGAAGCGGGACGGAGCGCCGCTCAGGGCTGGCCGCCCTGCGCCTGCCCCCGCCAGCCCCCGGGTCCGCCTCCGCCGCCACGGAACTCGCGCATCTCCTCGCGCCGCATCTCCTCGTACTTCGCCTGCTGCGACTCATCGAGCACGGACTTCACAGACTGGTCCGTCTGCTCGCGCAGCTGGCGGACCTCCTGGCGGACGTCCCGGGGCGACTTCTCGCCGGCCCGCACCGCGTCCATGAGGGCCTGGCGCTGGGTGTCCTCGTTCTGCATCCGCCGCGAGAGCTCCTGCTCCTGGCTGTAGCTCAGCTTCGCGTCGGAGACGAACTGGCGCATGCGCTCGGTGCGCGCCGCCTGCACCTGGGCCTGCACCTGTTGGAACTGCTGCATCCGGGCATCACGCTGCTCGCCGCGCATGTCCTCCTGCACCGAGCGCACCATCTCCTTGAGGTACTGGCGCCCGCCCTCGGAGTTGAGCGCCTCGCCTGCCACCAGGCCGCGCACCTCCGAGCGGAGCTGCTCCACCTCGGCGGACAGGCCCGGGGCCACGGCCACCACGCCGCCATCCGAGGTCACCACGGGCCGCTGCTCCAGCAGCATCATCCGCTTGGACAGGCTCAGCGAGGTGTCCTCGAGGTTCTTCACCCGCCGTTCGAGCTCCTTCAACTCCAGTGAAGACGAGGCGGTAGGAGGCTCGGAGGGCGGGGAGGCGGGAGCCACCGTCTCACCGCGAGGGCCCCAGAGGGCCACGGAGAGAGCCAGGAGGGACAAGCCGAGGGAGGCGGGGCCGAGGAAGCGGTTCATGGTGTCGTCCCAGACGGAGGGAGGGGAAAGTCTATTCGCTGGCCCGGAAATCCGGCTACCAGCCCGTACCCTCAACAGAGCCCATTCCGCCTGTACTTATCGCGGTTGAAGCGGCATAGACGTCAGTGCCCATGATGCTCGATATCCTCCTCATCTGCGCCCTGAAGGATGAGTACGACCAGGTCCTGGCGGTCACTGATGGCCTTCTCGGCCCGGGGTGGGTGGAGAGCGTGGGCCCCAAGGGTTGGATCGTGGCCGATGCTAGCTTCGCAACCTCAACCGGGCCCTCCTTGAGCATTCGAACCACGTGGGCGAGCCACATGGGGCGGGAGCGGGCTCAGGCCGTCACGAGCATGCTCATCCAGGAGCAGCCCGCACGCTGCATCGCCATGAGTGGAATCTGCGCCGGACGCCGGGGCAAAGTGGTGCTCGGAGACGTGATCTTCGCTGATCGGCTGTGGTCATACGACGCAGGAAAGCTGATCGTGGAAGACGGTATGCAGCGCTTCCAGGGGGACATGTTCCCCTATCGCCCGCGGCCCACCACCTGGGTGCAGCGCATGCAGCAGGTCTCCATTCCGGCAACAGCCTCGTGGCTCGCCCAGCGGCCCTTGCTACCGCTGGAGCACCAGGAGGATTGGGCCCTGCTGCGGCTCCTGGCCGGCGAGGATCCTCGCCGCAGTGCCGACTTTGACGCGGCGTGTCCAGATTGGAGCGTCGTCCTTCCGCGTCTGTGGAAGCGCAAGTGGCTGGACAAGCCCCTCACCCTCACCGAGACCGGTCGGGCGTATGCTGCTGAGCAGGAACTGCTCTACCCCCGCGGGCTCCCTCCTCCAAGCGCCTTCCAGGTACACGTCGCTCCCATCGCCACGGGCCCTTCCGTCACCGAGGATGCAGGCATTTTCCCGCGCCTCGCCGACTCCATGCGCACCGTACTGGGGGTAGAGATGGAAGCCAGCGCCCTGGGGGCCTTGGGAGAACTCCTCGATGTGCCGGTGGTGGTGGCCAAAGGAGTCTCGGACTACGGCGACACCTTCAAGGACGATCGCTACCGCCATTTCGCCGCGCGAGCATCAGCCGAGTGCCTGATCACCCTGCTGCGCAACTCGGCCGATCTGCTCCCTGGCCGGAATGCGGCGACTTCGACAGAGCCCAAGGAAGTCCGTGGGGAACCCGACGCACCTCCTCCCCGGGCGAACCGGCCCGGCATTGAGCTGCCCCGTGACCTGATCCTCCTGCTCGCCGAGGAGTACCCAGATGTGAAGGATGCTCGTGCCCTCTGGGGGCGCGCCGGCGGCAAGGCGAGTGAAGTGGAGAACATCTCGCGGCCGCAGGATTTGTGGCAGCGGCTCTGGATGCGGAGCACGCAAGGGGCTTCGGTTCGTCCCGAGGCACTGCTACGAGCGGCCCTGGAGGACCTTCCCGGTAACACGGTGCTCCTGCGCTACATCAAGATGCTCGGGTAGTCGGCCTGTTCAAACGCGGTGCTGCGGAACTCCGCCTCCACTGGTACGGTCGCCGTGCTCACTCGGAGACTCGAATGACTGGATTGCTGACCGATCTGCTGGCTGCAGGTCTCATCGAGAACCTTGGCGGGGACGACGAGCGCTTCGCGAAAGTGGAGCGCGCTGCCAAGGCGGTCGCTGAGGAGTTCCGTGCCACTCCCTCAAGGCTTATCGGCGCCATCCTCGCGGGGCTCGATCCCGACGTCCCTGCGGAGGAGCCCGACATCGTGCAGGCGGCACAAGCGTTGGTCCACGAGTGGAAGTCCATGAACTCCGTGCATACCAACCCCCCCATCAAGCTGTTCCGGGCCATCCTGCTTGAGGCCTGCGCCCAGGCTGCGGAGGGGAAGAACGCAGCCATCCTGTGGCTGACTGCCGCCGACACGCTACCACTCGTGCGCATGGGGAAAGAGGAGCCGACGGTGCGCAGGATGCTTGAGGCGGTGGCGACGCGCACCGAAGAACTGGCACTCGTGATCCCCTCGATACCTGCCAACAAACGGCAGGCCATACCCAAGGTCGAGGCGAAGCCTGCGGCGCAGTCTCCGGCGCCTCATGAGGTGAACCGACAGGACCTGCTGTTGCGGGTCGCGGCGACAGTGGGTCCCGGCTACCGCAACAACACCCCAGCACTCTCCAATGCAAATCCCACTTGGCCCTACGCCCAAACACCCAATTGGTCGTATGACTTCGCTGACCGGATGCACGTCGTGCTCGCCGATGAACTCGATGCATTGGCAGCCGCAATCAGCAAGCACCAGGGTCAGCTCAGCCAGCGGGTCAATGACTCCCAGACCGAACTCGTTGGGACTCTCGGCAACGCCCTGACCTCGCAGCAGCGCTGGGTTCAGGACGCATTGGAGGCCAGTGAAGCCCGCCAGAAATCCGCGCGGCTCCGCTTGGACGTCCTCTGGTGGTCCGAAGCGCTCTATTCGGAGTCCGTGCGTTGCAGCTACAGGGAACTGCCGCCCAACCTCGCCGCGGTCGTCATGGCCATCGACCTCCTTGACCATGTCACGATGCCCACTCCTGCCAGCGTCAGCTACCTGCTCTCGGAGACAGTCAGCCGGCTCCCCGAAGCAGACTTCCGTCGTGTACAGGTGTTGCCGGAGCTGCTCGGTACACTCCGAAAGTCCCGAGAGCGACTCCCCAGGAACTGGATGGAGCCACTGAGCCCTCCGCCGACTGAAGGCCGCCTGAGCTTGCGCGATCTGGTCATCCTGACACTGGGGGATCGGGAGTTGGACCTCGACAAGTCCGTTAAGCGTGCCGGGCTCTCTGGCGAAATCTCGATGAGCCTCCCAGAACTCGCGCGCGCCCTGTTCCGGCAGGAGCAGGCCGTGCGCCTCGCAGGGAGCGAGAGATGATGGGGCCTTGCTCGAACGTCAACTGCTTCGTCCACGATGGCGAGGCCTGCGCCCTGGGACACGTGCGTTACTCCGAGTGCTCTTCCTGGTCCGCAGCCGACTCCAAGGCCGAGGATGCTGCCTCACCGCCCGAGACGTCGGCGAGGGTTCCTTGGTCAGGCAGCGCCCTGGGTCTGTCGGATCTCTCCAACCTGGTTCCGCGAGGCCGCTCCATCCTGGTAGGCGTGCTGGGCGCTCACGACGCAGGAAAGACCACCCTGTTGGTCGGCAACTACCTCCAGCTGCTTCGGGGACGCACGCTGGCGGAAGCGCGCTTCGCCGGCTCCCGAACCATGGGAGCCTGGGAGTCCTTGGCGGCCTGGACACGCTTCGATGATGCTGCGCGCGCGCCATCGTTTCCACCCCACACCCCTCGGGGCACCAGCCGGGTTC
This sequence comes from Archangium sp., assembly GCF_045802675.1. Classification (GTDB taxonomy): domain Bacteria; phylum Myxococcota; class Myxococcia; order Myxococcales; family Myxococcaceae; genus Archangium. Next base: position 148,583 of record NZ_JBJMQO010000047.1, read on the forward strand.
CGGGGCTGCTGCACCTCGCGCTTCGAGGCCCGCAGGATGAGTTCCGCGACGTGTTGCTCACGGATGCTCCTGGGGAGTGGTTCACCCGCTGGTCGATCCAGGAAGACGCTCCAGACGCCGATGGAGCTCGGTGGATCGTCCGGCATGCGGATGTCTTCCTGGTGCTCGCGGACTCCGCTCGCCTGAGTGGTCCCACGCGAGGACAGGCTCGGAATGAAGTTCGCCAGCTCTTGGAGCGGCTGGGCAATCACGTGGGCCGCAGACCCACCGTATTGGTGTGGTCCAAGGCGGACCACAAGCCCGGTGAGAGCATTCGCGAAGCGCTCAGCCGCACGTTGACCGAGCACATCCCCCACGCAACCCAGGTCGAGAGCAGCACCGATTCACGGGAGACGCTAGCGACCGTGCTGGAGGCGGTGCTCCGCGAGGCGTGGACCCCTCCCCGAGCCAGTCCCGTGCTCGAGCCGGTTCTCCAGCACCAGCCCTTCGCAGCCTTTCGGGGGACCCGTGCGCACTCCTGAGTTGGTACTCCTCGGCGGTCCGCACAGCGGGAAGACCCATTACGCCGGCCAGCTCTACGGCCGGGTGCGGCGGCGACCGGGACTGCTTCGGCTCCGAAATGACCGGGGCACGCCGTCGAATCTCAGTGCGTTGGAGGAGGTCCTTCGCTGTCTGGAAGAAGGCCGTGCCGCACAGCACACCTCCGCCGACACATGGGCCGAGGTCTTGCTGCCTCTTGCGGACGCGCACGGCAACGCCATGGACCTCCGCTGGCCGGACTACGGCGGTGAACAGCTGCGTCAGGTCTTCGAGCAGCGCGCAGTTCCGGAGGCCTGGAGGTCGCGCCTGACTCAAGCGGAGGGCTGGGTATTGCTCATCCGCCTCAAGAGCGAGACCACCTATCCTGATGCCTTGAGTGAGCTGACCAAGCGTTTAGAGAATCGAAGCGATACCGCTAAACGCGCGGTTGAGTGGGACGCCAACGCCTACTGGGTGGAACTCCTGCAGCTCTTGCTGCATGTCGCTGGAGTGGGCCAGATCGACCGCATCCGACGGCCTCGCCTGGCCGTACTGCTCTCCTGCTACGACGAGTTCGAGAAGGCCGAACCCGGAAAGGTCTGGGCACCTCCCCGACAGGCACTCGCTGATCACCTTCCCCTTGTGTCGTCATTCATCGAGAGCAATTGGGCCACCGACGTCCTGAGCATCTGGGGACTCTCCGCGCTAGGGCGCCCCCTGGAGCGCAACGGCGCCGCGGAGACGTTCATCGACGAAGGGCCGGAGAAACAGGGATGGGTCATTCCTCCGGAAGGAGGAACCCCGGATCCAGACCTGAGCCGGCCCCTGGCATGGCTCGTGGGAGCATGATGATTCGCCCTCTCCGAGCTCGGTACGGCGCCCAGGACAACATGCATGGGCTGATGAAGTGGGAGGGTCATCCAGCCCGCCCGCCCGCAGCGCTACTGGGCTTGACCGACAAACCTCCTGGTTCCTACGCCCCCGGAGAGCGGTGGTGGCCCTCCGTGGGGTGTGGACCGGTGGAGAACTGGTGGGCCCTTTGGTGGACGCTACCGGACGAACAGGCCCTCCGGGGTGGAATGGTGCGCAGCGATGTCTTGCTGTGGCGCCTCGATGAAGTAGGGGCCGTCGACAGTCTGCTCCCTGCGCTGGAGACGCTCAGTGGCCAGGGTCCGATCCCGTTGCCCGCATCCGCGTTGTTGGGAGCCGTGGCAGAGGCGCTGCTGGATCCGAATCCAGGACCGCCCGTTCTGGCGGATCTGGACGTATGGCCGGGGCTCATCGCGGCCCTCTGGGACCGACTCTGGCCAGAGGCCCGGCGTGCATTCTCCGCGCGGGTGGCAATCAGCCCACCTCAGGGTGGCGAATCGGTGACCCCTCCCTGGATGTTCGGCGTTCCTTCGCAACGAGTTCTCCAGTGGAGGGGACATCGGTTGATCACTGTGCCGCCCGATCTCCAGCTCAGCCGCGCAGCCAGATGGCTCGTGGGAGAAAGAGATCCGACGTTCGATGAGGTGCGCACGGCCTGCCTCCCTTTACCGGCGGATCTGGGAAGCATTGTCCGAGTAGCGCGTGCCGCCGAGCGCTTGGATCGGCTGCGCGAGGCTCACGAGCCACAGCAAGCATTGAACCTCCTGCGAACGATGTTGACCCTGGCTGCCGGGCCTGAAGCCGCAGTGGCTCTGAAGAAAGAAGGCCTGAGTACCCTGGTGCGGGGCCTCACCGGGGCACCGCCCACCTTTGTGCGGTCGCTCGCGAACCTCGCTCTGGCACATCTCCCCGAAGGGGAGGCCCTCGAGAACGCGGTCAAAGATTGGATCAGCCGCGAAGCCCCAGGGCTACCTGCCGAGGAGGCGTTGCAAATATTGGAGTTGCTGTCTCCAGGCCAAGCAGAGAACTGGTGGCGACAGGCGGTGCACGCGAGCCTTGCGTCTGGGCTGGCCCAGCTCGACGCTCGCTGGGCCTCGGCAGCGCTTCATTGGGTGGCACTCCCCCATGCTGCAGAGTCCCTCCGGGCGCTTCTTCCCCCGACCGAAAGAGTCGAGCAACGCTTGCTCGCCGTCACTTCCTGCGCGGGGTTGAGTCAGACGGAGCTACGGCAGCTTCGGCAACAGGCGGTGGAACGCCGATGGCCCCGGTTGCACGCATGGGCGGCGATGCAGACGTCTTCGCCGCATGAAGCCTTTCAGGCCCAATTGACCTTTCCGGGCGATTCGTCTGCTGGCCTGACACTCCTCGTCGAACGCTTGCCGGGGGGGGTGGTTGTCCAGGAAGCGGTCTCGTCAGCCAGTGCGAAGCTCCTCGAGCTGGTAGCACTTCGAACGGCACGAGAACCCGAACTGTTACGCCCCCTGGACGCGGGCCAGCCGAGGTGGAGAGCGCTGTGGGCCGCGCACGTGCGGGCAGGGGGAGCGAACTGGCCCCCAGGTGTGAATCGCGAATCACTCGGGCGGAGTCTCCTGGATGCGGTTCTCGCCGGAGACGAGCCGGAAGGACTTGTTGCTTCATTGGCTGAGGGCCTGGCCGGCATCGCTCTCGATCACCCTGAGCGATCTTCCTTGTGGGCGACGTTGAGCAGCACGGGACGAGCTGCGCTGCTTCCTCGGGTGGCTGAAGCTCTCGTCCGACGCTGCGAGGAGGGCCACTCGGTTCCGAACGTTGAGCGCCCGCTGGCCGAAGCCGTCTTGAGCTGGGCTCGCCGGGCACGTCCCTCCGCGAGGGTATTTGCAGCGCTCCTGAACTGGGACGTGCCACCAAGCGAAGAAGAGGCGATCCAGTGGATGGCGTGCTTCGTGCACACTGACTGGGCACTGGTCACGGCTTCCGTGGGGCAAGCCGTGCTAGCGAGGAAATGGATACGCGCAGCCAGAATGCTCTACGACCGTTACAGGAACGTGCCTGAGCTACGACCTGCTGTGGAGGCGTGCCAGGAGCTACTCCCCACTTGGGAGCGCTTCAGGCTTTCGTGGAACAGGCGGCCGGACCCCTCTACAGGCTCGGTAGATAACCTCCTGGTGAGCCGCGTGGCCGAGCTGGGTGCAGGCCTTGCTCCGGATCTCCTGGACTATTTCTGGGAACGCGCAGGTGGAGAGCGCAAGCGCCTAAAGACCTACGAAAGGCCCGATGTTCGCTGGCGAGAAGCTGCGACTCTCGCGAGGAACGGTTCACTGCCAGGCGGCTTGGCCGCACTGGTTCAGGAGTTGCGAGACCAGTTCCCACACAATCCCGACCTGCAGGAGCTGTCGGCGATGCTGGCCAGCACGCGTTGACGCTGGAGAGCATAGGAAGGATGGAAGGCCTGTTGGGCTTGCCCCGGTTACGTGGCTCTCCCGCTGTTTGTGTGAATCCTGGGTGCATGCGAACGACTGTACGAGTGAGGCTCGCCGGCTCGCTGCCCCTGAACCACACGAAGTGTGGAAGAGCCAGAAACCCGGACAGCGCCCCACCCCCAACACCCGGGACGGGCATTGGTTAAAACGGCCACCCGAGGAGCCTTCTCATGAGCGACGTCTTCGACCGGGCCATCGACCGGGTGCTGAGCCAGAAGAACCGCGAGGTGTACGAGCTGCTGCAGCGCAGTGGGCTCTACGACAACGTGGCCACGGAGATTCGGGGCCGGAAGGTGCGGGTGCGAGGCCGGTGGCTGACGGACTTCGCCTCGTGCAACTACCTGGGGTTGGATTTGAGGCCCGAGGTGATGGAGGCCATCGGCCCGGCGGTGCGCGACTGGGGCACGCACCCCTCGTGGGCGCGCATGTGCTGCAGCCCCGAGCTGTACGAGCGGCTGGAGGCACAACTGGCGGCGCTGCTGGGCACGGAGGACGCGCTGGTGCTGCCCACCATCAGCCTGATTGGGATGGGCCTCATCCCGGCGCTCACGGGCAAGGGGGCGGCCATCTTCGCGGACAAGGTGGTGCACAAGGTGAACCACGACGGCTGCCGGCTGGCGAGGGACATGGGGGCGACGCTCACCTCCTTCCGCCACGACGAGCCCTCCACGCTGGAGGCGGGGCTGGCGGCGAGCGCGAGCGCCACGGTACGGCTGGTGGTGGTGGACGGGGTGCTGTCCACGACGGGGCGGCTGCCGGATCTCGCGCGCATCATCGAGCTGGCGCGCCGCTACGACGCTATTGTCTACGTGGACGACGCGCACGGCTTCGGCGTGCTGGGAGAGAACCCCTCGCCCGAGCACCCCTACGGCCACAAGGGCAACGGCGTCATCCGCCACCTGGGGCTCGGTTACGACAACGTGCTGTACGTGTCGGGGCTGTCCAAGGCGTACTCGTCGCTGGCGGCCTTCATCGCCTGTCCGAGCAAGCTCAAGCCCTTCCTCAAGTGCACGGTGACGAGCTACCTCGTGTCGGGCCCGGTGCCCACGGCGTCACTGGCCACGGCGCTCGCCGGGCTGGAGCTCAACGCGCGTGAGGGCGACACGTGGCGCCGCACCCTGTACGAGTACACGCGCGCCATCCTCGACGCGTACCGGGAGCAGGGCATTCCGACGGACAACGACACGGCCTTTCCCATCGTCAGCGCCTACGTGGGGGGCGCGGAGAACGTGGAGCGCGGAGGCCAGCTGCTCTTCGAGGAGGGCCTCAACGTGACGCTTCAGGGCTACCCGCTGGTGCCGAGGGACAAGGGCGTGCTGCGTGCCACGCCCACCGTGGCGAACACCTGGGACGAGGTGGAGCAGCTCATCTCGGCGATGGGCCGCGTCCACCGCGCGCTCACTCAGTAGTAGAAGAAGCGGGTGGAGAAGATGACGCGCACCGCGTTGTCGCCCGCGCCGTCCAGGTTCTCCCGCCGTCCGAAGAGCAGCTCCGCGCCGAAGGTGACGGAGCGCACGGGCGAGACGAGGAGGTTGCCGGAGACGTAGTGCGTGCGTTTGAGGGTGGTGCCCGGCTGAGCGGCCCGGGGGTACACCTCGAGGTAGCCGTAGACGAACGAGGAGGCGAGGTGCTCGCTCCAATGCGGCTCGAGCGAGGCGAACATGCCCAGCGAGGGCACCGCCTCCAGCTGGCCGGAGGGCGCCACCACCGCGTCGAGCCCGAGCCCCACCAGGTCGCTCGTATAGGCGCCCACGCCGGAGCCATAGTGCACCTGCGCGGAGACACGCGAGCCCCGCTCGCCCCACGTCCACAGCCCGCTGAGCAGGCCGCCCCACCCCGGCACCGCGCGCTTCACCCCACCGAGCTCGTAGTACGAGAGCCACCGGGCCAGACCCGCCACGCGCACGTGCCGACCCGTGCCGAGGCTCCACTCGAGCGCGCCCACCACGTCCGGCAGCGGCTTGCGCACCTCCTGCGTGTCCGGGTTGAAGAGGGTGATGTCGGGGAGGGGCCGCTCCAGCGCGAGCTGCACCAGCAGCGGGCCGAAGGTGTTGCCGTAGCGCAGCACCTCGCGCCGGGAGGCGGCCATGGAACCCGGCCCCTGGAAGTCGATGGTGTCCGGCACGGCCTCCAGGTCCATGAACGTGGTCCACTTCCGCCCCGCGAGCAGCGGGCCGATGATGGCGTAGGCCTCGTAGACGCGGAAGTCGCCGCCGCTGGAGCCCTCGCCGTAGAAGTCCGCGGAGATGTGGCCCACGAGAGGGCCCAGGAGCGTGAGCTTTCCGCCCTCGAAGAAGAGCCGGCTCTGCCGGGCGTTGAAGTTGAGGTTGGGCCCGCGCTGCTCGGCGCCCACGGGGATGGAGGAGGGCACGAAGTCCTCCTCGTTCTGGATGCGCCGGAAGTCGTAGTTGATGTCCACCTTGAGGCGGGCGCGGAAGGAGACGTAGCCGCGTTTGAGGTCCTCCTCGGTGGCGGGGCCCACCTTCATCACGATTCCCGCGAGGCTGGGGTCCACCACCGCGGGCGTCGACGGCTCCTCGGGGGACTCCCCACCCGGCGGCTCGGGCGTCTCGGGCGTCTTCACGCCGCCCGGAGTCTCGGGCGCCTCCGGCACGGCCACGTCCTTCGACTGCGCCAGCGCGCTCCCCGCGGCCAGCCACGCGCCCAGCAGCACCCCGAGACGGCTCTGCCTCCCCATGCGTCACGCCCCCTCGCGGCACGGTCCGACGACGGGGCAGGATGACGCGCCGTGCGAGCCCCCAGCACACCGGCCCGGGGCGGATTCATGGTCGTGGACAGAAACGCCCCCCCAACGCACCGCGCCAACACGGGAAGCCAGCAACAAGGGCGTCCTCTGGCCGACAATCGCGGAATCCCCGAAACAGGAGCTTTCATGCAACGACGTGTTCTTTCCTCGCCCCACCTGCTGGCGGCCGCGGTGCTCGCCCTCTCCCTGGGCGCGTGCAACCCGGAGCCCACCGCGGACGAGGCCACGCCCTCCGTCTCCACGCAGAGCGCCGCGCTCACCGACGTGTGCGCCACCAACCAGGGCTTCCAGCTGGGCGCGGGCATCTATGACATCACCGGCCCGGCGGCCGAGCTGGGGATGATGGGCTACGCCATGGTGGACCAGAAGACGGCGGGCATCCACCAGCGCCTGCGCGCGCGCGCCTTCATCATCTCCTCGCCCTGCAATGGCAAGCGCGCGGTGTTCGTGAGCGCGGACCTGGGCCAGGTGTTCCAGGGCGTGCGGCAGCAGGTGGTGGAGAAGCTGCGCGCGAAGTACGGCACGCTCTACACGGACGACAACGTGCTGCTGAGCGCCACGCACACCCACTCGGGGCCGGGAGGCTTCTCGCACTACGCGCTCTACAACCTCACCATCCTCGGCTACGACAAGCAGAACTTCGACGCCATTGTGGACGGCATCTACCAGTCCATCGTCCGGGCCCACGACAACCTCGCGCCGGGCAGCATCCGGCTCGCGTCGGGGGACCTGCTCGACGCGAGCATCAACCGCTCGCCCGAGGCCTACCTGCGCAACCCCACCACCGAGCGGGGGCAGTTCGGCTACGACACGGACAAGAAGATGACGCTGCTGCGGCTGCAGGGGGATGACGGGCGCGAGCTGGGCCTCATCAACTGGTTCGCCGTGCACGGCACGTCCATGGGCAACGACAACCTGCTCATCAGCGGCGACAACAAGGGGTACGCCTCGTACCTCTTCGAGAAGCTCAAGGGGACGAGCTACACGGCGCAGAAGACGTTCGTGGCGGCCTTCGCGCAGAGCAACGAGGGCGACGTGACGCCCAACATCTACGGCGGCACCAACGGGGGCGGCGCCAACGACTTCGAGAGCACGGAGCTGTCGGGCCGCAAGCAGTACACCCTGGCGAAGACGCTCTACGACTCGGCGACGGTGAAGCTGACGGGCGGGGTGGACTACCGGCACGCGTACGTGAAGTTCGACGCGGTGCCGGTGGCGCCGCAGTACGCGGATGGCCTCGCGCACACCACCTGCACGGCGGCCATCGGGGACTCGATGATTGCCGGCGCCGAGGACGGCCCGGGCTACGGCTCCGAGGGCTCCACCTGCGAGAGCCTCAAGGACACGTGGAGCGTCTTCAACTGCGCCCTGTCCACCACGCCGTGCCAGGGGGAGAAGCCCATCGTCCTGGAGACGGGCTCGATGACGCCCTACCCCTGGACGCCCGAGGTGCTGCCCCTGCAGGTGGTGAAGCTGGGCAACGTGGCGCTGGTGGCGGTGCCCTTCGAGCCCACCACCATGTCGGGCCGGAGGCTGCGCCAGCAGGTGCTCGCGCAGCTGTCTCCCCTGGGGGTGGACCAGGTGGTGATTGCCGGCCTGTCCAACGCGTACGCGGGCTACCTCACCACGCGCGAGGAGTACGCGAAGCAGGACTACGAGGGCGCCTCCACGCACTTCGGCCCGTGGCAGCTCGCGGCGGTGCAGCAGGAGGTGGACAAGCTGGCCATCGCGATGCGCACGGGCACGAGCGTGGCGGCGGGCCCCACCCCGCGCGACTTGCGCAACGAGCAGTCCACGGTGCAGACGGGCGTGGTGTACGACGACAAGCTGCTGTGGGTGAGCTTCGGCGGCGTCTTCAAGGACGCGAGCGCCTCGTACACGCGGGGCCAGACGGTGGGCGTGGAGTTCTGGAGCGGCCACCCGAAGAACAACCTGCGCCGCCAGGGCAGCTTCCTCCAGGTGCAGCGCAAGACGAGCACCGGCACGTGGGTGACGGTGGCCAACGACTGGGATTGGGAGACGAAGTACCGCTGGCAGCGCTACGACTGCGCGCCCACGTACGGGTGCTCGCACGTCACCACCGAGTGGACGATTCCGGCGGACGCCACGCCGGGCACCTACCGCATCCGCCATGACGGGGACTGGAAGTCCGGCTGGGACGGGCTCATCCGCCCGTACACCGGTTACTCGCGCGAGTTCACCGTCAACTGAGGCCCTCCCTTCCAGTCCTGGCAATCTTCAGGGCTCCAGGTTCTCCGGAACCTGGGGCCTTTTGTTTTCCGGGGGGCACCGTGCCCAGGCGCCGTTCGAATGCTTTGACACCTTCCCTGGCCAACGGGTGACCGCTCTCCCGCCAGCACGCACGAATGGGGAATGCCTCAGGCCGCGGTCCCTCAGGCTGTCAAAAAGCCAGGCGAGTGCTGGGCCGATGCTCCCCACTCCTCCTGTCCAAGAGGCCATCGACCTGCGAGAGCCGCCCCTTGTCAGCGGGCTCCCCCAAGCCCAACACTCCCATATGGAGATCAACCCCAAGGCCGTCGCGCTCCCCAAGTCGGCCGACCACCTCGAAAAGGGGAAGTACGGCCCCATCTACCCCAAGACGCCCGCGTGTCATGGATTCACCATCATCGCGAACGTCAAGCCGGGCAGGGCGGAGGCAATCCGCAGCTACGGCGAGAGGTTGGCGAAGGCGCTCGAGCCTGACCCATACCTCCTCGCCCCCCTCAAGCTCCACTACCTGCGCTGGGTCCTCTTCGATAACGACACCCGGTTCATGTACCAGGGAATCTTCGACACGGAATTCGACAAGTACACCGAGGACGCCGTCGTCCTGTTCCGGAAGGCAGGCCTCGACACCGCCTTCGAGAACCTCGAAGGGTTTCCGATAGACTGGAAGACGAACACGCCCGCGTTCATCACGTTCCTTCGGGACCACCAGTGCCCCAGCTTCCTGGAATACGGGGAGTATCCCTATTTCACGAGCGACGAGATCAAGAAGGCCCTGAAGATCAAGGCCGCCCTCTCCGAGATGCTCGAGCAGATGCAATAGGCCATGGGAGACATAACGGTCGCGCGGACCTACAACCAGGACCACAAGGCCCGACCCTACAAAAGCGGCCGGCGCCGGGTGAGCGTGTACATCGCCTGGAGCTACCCGGCG
>NZ_JBJMQO010000048.1:0-10517 GCF_045802675.1 Archangium sp.
CGGGGGCGGCGCCACCATGCGGGTGCAGAGGGCCTGCTCCCGGTCCATGACGTCTCCGTTGTTCACGTAGAGCTGGGTGACCACGCGCTGCTGGGGGCAGACATCCGAGAAGGGGTTGCCGGAGTAGCCACCCGTCTCGGCGACCGTGGACTGCACGGTGGCGCTGGTCATCCAGGCGTTGGGGGCGGCGCAGTGCAGGCCCAGCGAATCGACGAACCAGCCATAGTGGCCCGGGAAGCCCACGACAGCCATGCCGTTCGGGCACTGGCGCGAGAAGGAGACGCCCCACTGGCTCCCCGCCACCGCGGTGGAGGACGTGGCGCCCAGGGTGCCATCGGCGTTCAGGGTGCGGCACAGCAGCCCGATGCTGTTGATGTAGGCGTCCATGGTGCCCTGGATGCCCACGGCGACGGAGTTGGCCGGGCACGCGACGGAGCTGGGATAGCCACCTCCGGAGTCGCCCCGGGCCGGGAGCCAGGTGGTCTCGGTGCCGAGGGAGAGCTCGGCCCGCGTCTGGCCCAGCTGGGTGGGGGTCTGCTTGTCGGGCCCCTGGGCCTCGGGGCTGTTCGGGTCCTCCATCCCGCAGGCGGGGAGGACGGCGAGGCTGGCGGCGAACATCAGCTTCTTCCAACGAGGTGCATTCATCACGGTGGGATTTCCTGGGTTCTGGGAGTCTTCAGTGAACTCGGGAAATCCCTAGAGCACGCGTCGTGCCAGCACGTTTCCGGGGGCTCTTCAGAGGAGAAGCCCCAGGCGAAGGGTCGGGAAGGGAGGGGAACGGCTGTCGGCGACATGTCGCCGACAATCGCGAAACGTCGCGGCCCCAAGAGTCTAGGGTCCGCTGTGCTGGAGGCGCTGGAGGGCGCTTCCCCACTCCCGTTGGAAGCCCGGGTTGGTGGAGAGCGCGCGGGAGAGGTCCTCCCGGGCCTGTCCGCGCCACTGCTGCTGCTGTCCGGGGGAGGCGGAGGGGAGTGCCGCCTGGAGCGCGAGGAGGCTGCCTCGCAGGAGCCGGGCGTCGGGCCATCCGGGACGCGCCGCGAGGAGCTGCTCGGCCAGCTCCAGCCCGCGTCGCAGCGAGGGGCCCGGGTCCTGCCCGTCCCGCATCAACCGGGTGGACCAGCGGCGGAGGAAATGCCCGAAGCCGATGCGGAAATCCTGCCGCCCCGGAGCCAGCTCCAGCCCCTTCTGGAAGGCCTGGAGTGCCTCCTCGGAGTCCTGGGGGCGCCCGCCCGGCGAGAGTGCCCGGGCCCCCAGCGCCTCACCCAGGGAGTACCAGGCCTCGGCGTGGGCCGGATTGCGCGCGAGGGCCTGCCGCAGCGCCGCCTCGGCCCGGGCGCTGCTGGGGCGCGCATCCCTCCCGTGCTCCTGCTCGAAGGTGGCCAGGAGGGCGTGGACCATGCCGCGGTTGGCCAGGGCTCCCGCGTTCTCCGGCAGCAACTGGAGTGCCTGCCGCAGGGCCTCGTCGGCCGCGTGCACGCTCGGGCCCGGGTCCTCTCCCCGGGCGCGCTGGTACAGGGCTCGCCAGGCGAGCACCTCGCTGAGGTTGATGTGCCCGAAGCCACTCTGGGGAGCAACGGCCACGGCCTGCTCGCAGGCCGCCCGGGCCTGGTCGAGCGCGGGGAAGGGGTCTCCCCCGTGGTCCCAGCGCGCCTGGGCCTGCTGGAGGAGCGTCAGGCACAGGCCGTTGTGGAACTGGGGAATGCGGGGGCCGAGCTCGAGCCCCGCGCGGTACATCTCCGCTGAGCGCTCCAGCGAGGGGCCGGGGTCACCTCCCGAGCCGCGCAGCCGCCAGGCCACGAGCGCGTGCGCCTTCCCCGCGTAGAAGTAGGGCACCATGTGACCGGGGTTGAGGCTCCGGGCCTTGTCCAGTGCGGCCAGCGCCTGGGTGAGGTCCGCGTCCGGAGCCGGGGCCCGGGGCAGCGTGGCGCGCGTGTAGTACGCGATGCCCAGGTTGATCCACTCCTCCGGCAACCCATCGTTGCGCTGGAGGGCGGCGAGATAGGAATCGATCGACTTGCCGTAGGCGGGCAGCGGATCCGCGCCGACCTGTTGCTCGTAGTCGGCCCACGACTGGTAGACCATGCCCAGATTCAAGAAGAAGTCCTGGTTCCGCTCCTCCGGGGCGATGCCCTCGAAGCTCTCGACGGCCTTGCGCAGCTGCTCGCGCGGATCCAGCGAGTGACTCTGGCGGGTGTCGCCCCAGATCCAATAGCTCTGCCCCAATTCCAGCCGGGCCTTGGAACGCGAGGGCTCCAGCTCCAGCGCACGGCGCGCGGCCGTCACCGCCTTCTCCGGCAACGCCTCGGAGTAATCGCCGAGGTTGCGTTGATGCTCGGCGAGCCGCCGGTGGAGGCGGGACTCCAGCACGAGCGCGTCATAGTGCTCGGGCAGGGCCGTGAGCGCGCGGGAGACGGCCTGGAGGGCCTGGGTGTAGCGGGGCGAGACCTCGCCCTTGCCGTAGAGCTCCAGAATCAACGCGCCGTACTCCAGCTCGCCCTGGGCCGTGTAGAGGGAGGCCACGCTCTCACCGATTTCGGCCGCCTCGGCATAGGCCTTCCGGCCCGCTTCGAAGTCCGCCCGTGCGCCCTCGTGCTCGCCCTGGTTCCAGTGCCGCATGGCGCGGGCCAGGAGGATGTCTCCGCGCAGCTTGGGCGCCTCGTGGAACCAGGAGCGCTCGGTGCCGATGCCCTCCAGCAGCGAGAGCGCTTCGTCCCACCGGTTCTCGTAGAAGGCGAGCAGCGCCGCCACGTACGCGGCCGAGGGCACCTCGGCCCCTTCACTCTGGCGCAGCCAGGCCAGCGCCGGCTCCCGGTAGCGGCGTTCAATCTCCCGCTTGCGAGCCTCCCGCCGATCGGCGTCACGGAGGCGCTCGGCTTCCAGCAACTGCTCCTGGTATTGGTGCCCCGTCACCAGGGCGAGCGCGTAGGCCACGCGGGGCTCGCGGAAGCCGTGGCTCCAGGCGGCCTCGAGCGACTCACGGGCCCTGGCCTCGTCTCCGAGCGCGAGGTAGCCGCGCCCCAGCGCGTAGTAACCCGGCCCCACGGCCTGCTCGCCCGCGTCGTGGATTTCGGCCTCGAGGGCCGCCATGCGCTCGCGGATGACGCGCCGGTCCACGCGCGTGTCGTGCAGGTGGGCGAGGTCCGAGTAGCGCGCCAGCGCCTCGATGCGCTCCACGGACTCGGTGAAGCGCCGGGCCAGGCGCTCGCGCACGGCGGTTTCGCGGCGGGCCATCCCCACCCAGGCCAGGGACAGGAGCACGAGCACGGCCGCCCCCGCGGCCACGGACGCCACCAGCCGGTGCTTGCGGAGCTTCTTGCGCAGGCGGTACCAGGCGCCGTGGGCGCGGGCCTGCACGGGCTCACCGGAGAGGAAACGGTCGAGCTCCTCGGCCAGGGCGCGCGCCGACTCGTACCGGGCCGAGCGCTCCTTCTCCAGACACTTGAGCGCGATGGCCTCGAGGTCCGCGGGGATGTTCGGGTCCACCGCGCGCGGCGGGCGGGGCTCGTGCTTGACGAGGTTGTTGAGCACCTCCAGCGCGTTGCCGCCGGGAATGGGCGGGTGGCCCGTCAACACGCTGTAGAGGGTGGCGCCCAGGCTGTAGACGTCCGAGCGGCGATCCAGGCGGGAGACCTCGCCGCGGGCCTGCTCGGGCGACATGAACTGGGGCGTGCCCATCACCGCGCCGGAGAGGGTGGAGCCATCGTTCCAGTCCCGCGCCAGCCCGAAGTCCATCACGTAGGGGCGCAACGTCCCGTCCTCCGCGCGCGCCACCATGATGTTGGAGGGCTTGAGGTCGCGGTGGATGAGGCCCACGCGGTGCGCTTCGTGAACGCCCTCGGCGGCCTCGCGCAGCAACAGCGCCTTCTGCTCGAAGGAGAGCTCGCGGGCGAGCGAGCTCAGCGTCCGCCCCTCGATGAACTGCATGGCGATGTAGACGCGGCCCTGGACCTCGCCCACCTCGTAGACCTTGCACACCCGCTCGTGGTCCACCCGCGCCTGGGCCCGGGCCTCGGAGAGGAAACGGCGGGTGAGCTCGGGCTCGTCCCCCCGGACGAACTTCAAGGCCACGACGCGGTTGAGCCGCGGATCATGCGCGAGGAAGACCCGCCCCATGCCGCCCTCGCCGAGGAAGCGCACGCACTGGTAGCGCTCCCACCCGGTGACGGGGAAGACCGGGGGCTCGGGGGTGCTCTTGCTCTCGTCTCGAGCGCTGGTCTCCGCCGGGGGCGTGGCGCCCCGGACCTGCGCCATCATCGAGATGAGCGTGCCCTCGGACAGGCGGCCCCGCTCCCGCAGCAGGGCCAGGGGACCGCGCTCCAGGCGCTGGGCCTCCTCGCGCAGGGAGTCCGCCTCCTGCTCGGAGACAAGGCCCTCGGCCAGGGCCGCGCGCAGCTCGCGCTCGAAATCCGGATGCATGGGGGAAGTCATCGGGGGGAGCCCATCCTACCGAATGGCCATTTCAGCCAGATAGAGCGTGCCCGGGGCCTGCTCCCGCGGCGCAACCGCTGGGCGGGGTGCACCACCGGATGCCGCGCCTACTGGAGAAATCCACTCCGCGCGCTCCGCCGCATGAGGCGCCGGGCGCGCGCATACGCATGGCGCGTGGATTGCTTCACAGCCCGTCCGTGGGAGGCGCGTCCCCAGCCCCGTGCCCCCAGCAGCTCAGCTCGGGCGGCCCTGCATCTGGATGAGGAGCTTCATGTACAAGCGGATTCGGTTGTCGGTCGTGATGGCGGGAGTGGTCACCCTCGTGGGCGGGTGTGGTGACGCGGAGGCTCCGGCCGCCGGGGCCGTGCCGTCCACCCGGACGCAGGCGCTCGGCTCGGCCTACTGGAGCCCCAATGCCTCCATGAGTGCCCCGCGCCACTCGCACGCGGCGGAGCTGCTCGGCTCCGGGCAGGTGCTGGTGGCGGGCGGCAGTAGCGCGAGCAATGGGACGGGCAGCACCCTGCGGAGCGCGGAGCTGTACGACCCGTACTCGAACACCTGGAGCCCCACGGGCTCCATGAACGCGCCGCGCTCGCTCTTCGCCTCGGCCTGGCTCGCCAGCTCGAGCAAGGTGTTGGTGGCGGGCGGTGACCCTGGCTCCGGCATGCTCTCGACCAGCGCGGAGCTGTATGACGCGGCCACCGGCACCTGGAGCCTCACGGGCTCCCTGGTGGAGCCGCGCGCCGCCCACACCTTGACGGTGCTGGACTCGGGCAAGGTGCTGGCCGTGGGTGGGGTACAGCCCATGGGAGGCGCGTTGGCCAGCGCCGAGCTGTACGACCCGGTCACCGGCACCTGGAGCTCCACGGGCTCCATGTCCTGGGGCCGCGCCCTGCACACCGCGACGCGGCTCTACTCGGGCGAGGTGATGGTGGTGGGCGGCGGGCCCGCGCCCACTCAGCAGGTGGACGTGTACAACCCGGCCACGGGCACCTGGCGGCAGGCGCCTTCCATCCCGGCGCTGCACTACTACGGCCACACCGCCACGCGGCTCTACTCGGGCAACGTGATGGTGACGGGTGGCTACGGCGAGTCCATGAAGGTGCTGAGCGCGGTGGACGTGTATGACCCGTACAACAACCGGTGGCTCTCCGCCCCGCCGATGAACCGGCCGCGCCGTGGCCACACCGCCACGCTGCTCTACTCGGGGGCCCTGCTGGTGACGGGCGGCTTCCGCGACGACTCCACCCCCGAGACGAGCACCGAGGTGTATGACCCGCAGTACAACCAGTGGTTCCTCCTCGAGGACCTGCCGGGTGCGCGGATCAGCCACGTCGCGACGCGGCTGGACACGGGGGCCGTGCTCATCACCGGAGGCTACTCGGGGAGCGTGAGCCTCGCGTCCGCCGTGCGCTTCACGCCGCCGCAGTAAGCGGCCAGGCCCGAGCAGGTGTCCCGAGGAGGTGTCAGACGACTCGTGGGGGGCTCATCGAGAGGGTCTGACACCTGCGCCGCGGCTCAGCGCCTGTCCTTCGTGGCTCGCCGGTCTTCGAAGTGCCGGTAGAACGCGCCGCTGGTGAGCCCCGCGGCCCGCGAACCCCTGCTGCCCTCTTGCGATAACGTTCGTCATCCAGCTGGCAAGGGGCCCTCCATGACCACCGAGCAGACCGCCTGCATCCTGTGCTCCCGCAACTGCGGGCTTCGCGTCGAGGTCGAGGGCTCCCGCCTCACGAGCATTCGCGGCGACGACGCGCACCCGGTCTCCAAGGGGTACCTCTGTCAGAAGGCCGCGCGGTTGCAGCACTACCAGGAGAACGCGGACCGTCTCGAGCACCCGCTGCGCCGCGAGCCAGACGGCAGCTTCGTGCGCGTGGGGTGGGACGAGGCGCTCGCCGGCATCGCTGCCCGGCTGGTCGCGCTGCGTGAGCGGCACGGCGGCCGCGCGTTCGCGTTCTACGGCGGTGGTGGCCAGGGCAATCACCTCGGGGGCGCGTACAGCCGGCAACTCACGAAGGCGATGAAGAGCCGCTTCGTGTACAGCGCGCTCGCCCAGGAGAAGACCGGCGACTTCTGGATCAACGGCCGGCTGTTCGGCGACCAGCGTTGCCACATCACGGAGGACGTCGAACACGCGGACGTCGTGCTCTTCATTGGCACGAACCCCTTCCAGGCGCACGGCATCCCGAATGCGCGCGACACGCTGCGGGAGTTGAAGAACGACCCCGCGCGCACGATGGTCGTCATCGACCCGCGCAAGACGGAGACGGCGCGCATGGCCGACGTGCACCTTCAGGTGCGTCCTGGCACCGACGCCTTCCTGCTCGCGGCGATGCTCGGCATCATCGTGCGTGACGGCCTGCACGACCGGGCGTTCCTCGCCGAGCGCTGCACCGGGTTCGCGGCGGTCGAGGCCGCGCTCCGGGCGGTTCCCATCGAGGAGTTCGTTCGTCGCGCGGACGTGCCGCTCGCGGACCTCGAGCACGTCGCACGGACCTTCGCTGGCGCGCGCGCCGCGTGCGTGCGCGTCGACCTGGGGCTGCAGCAGAGCCTCCACAGCACGCTCAACTCGTACCTCGAGAAGCTCTTGTTCCTGCTGACCGGGAACCTGGGCAAGCGCGGGGGGAACAACTTCCACTCGCTCTTCCTGCCCATCCTCGGCAACACCGACGAGCGCGCCGGCCGGCACGTGCTCACCGCGCATCACCGCATGTTCCCCATCGGTGGGCTGTATCCGCCGAACATCCTGCCCGGGGAGATCGAACACGACGGGGAGGAGCGCGTGCGTGCGCTGTTCGTCGACAGCGCCAACCCGGTCCTCACTGGCGCGAACACCGCCGCCTACGAGCGCGCGTTCGCGAAGCTCGAGCTGCTCGTCGTCGTGGACGTGGCGATGACGGAGACGGCGCGCCTGGCCCACTATGTCCTGCCCGCGGCGACGCAGCTCGAGAAGTGGGAGTGCACGGGGTTCAACCTCGAGTTCCCCGACAACGCCTTCCAACTCCGCCACCCCCTGTTTCCCCCGCGCGCGGAGGCCCTGCCCGAGCCGGAAATCTATACGCGGCTCCTCGAGGCCATGGGCGAGCTGCCCCGGTCCTTCCCGGTGCTCGAGCGCATCGCGGCGGCCGTGCCCTCCGCCACGAAGCACGCCGGCTTCATCGCGGCGCTGGGCGCGACGCTCGCCGCGAAGCCGCGGTGGGCCCCGTACGCCGCGTCCATCGCCTACCGCACGCTGGGGAGGGCGCTCCGGACGTCACGAGCGCACCCGGAGCGTGTTCCGCCCGCCGCCGCGGCGCCCCTCATCGCGCTGGCGATGGACCTCGCGCTGAGAGAGCCCCGTGCGGTCCGCCGCGCGGGGCACCGTGGCAACCGGCTCACCCTGGGCCTGTCGCTGTTCCAGACGATTCTCGACAAGGCCGAGGGCACGCTCGTCACGCGGCACGAGCTCGCCGACACCTGGTCGTTCCTGCGGCACCCGGACCGCCGCGTGCACCTGGAGGTTCCGGAGATGCTCGGGGCTCTCCAGGCCCTCCGGGACGAGCCCGAGGCGCCCCCGGGGCTCGTGCTGCTGGCGGGCGAGCGCCGCGCCTACAACGCCAACCAGATCTTCCGGGATCCCTCCTGGCGGAAGAGCGACGCCCACGGCGCGATGCGGATGCACCCCGACGACGCTCGCGAGCGCGGACTCTCCTCGGGCTCACGAGCGATGTGCGAGTCGGACACCGGACGGGTCGAGGTCACGATCGAGCTCGACGACTCACTCCGCCCCGGGATGGTCACGCTCCCCCACGGCTATGGGATGCGCTACCGCGGAGGAGCCCCCGTCGGCCCGCAGCTCAACCGCCTCACGGCGAGCGACCACTGCGACCCGCTCGCGCGCACGCCCTTTCACAAGCACGTTCCGGTTCGGGTGACCGCCGTCCAGGCCGCGCCGGCACCCGGGACGGTCTGAGAGCATCCAGGCCACCGTGCTCGCCCGAGGGAGACTCCATCGCCACGACCCTCTCCGTGTTCGCCGGGACCGAACGTTCCTGTACAGCTACGGGTGGGCACCCACCTCGGCGGTGGAGCTTGAGCTGGCGGGCTCCTCGCCGCACCCCTACGAGCGACCGCTCCCGTTCACGACGCCCCCCTGCGGGGTGGGCCGATTGGGCCGGCGTGTGCCTGAAGAGGGCTGCACCGCCTCTCCAACGGCCCGGCGCACAGCCCTGGCGCCACAGCGGCCTTCCTCGCCCCCTCCGCTCCATCCCTCACCCTCAACACGGCCCCCATCCCGCCTATAACGCCTTCGGCTGATTCAGTGCTCGAAATGGCGCCTGACGCCTCCTTTTCGAGGCGTTTCGTGCGTAAATCTTGCGCATGAGCGCTCGAAGCGGCTACGAGGGCTCCCTCCGGAGGCTGCTATGCTGATCCAGTTCCGCGTCGAGAACCACCGCTCGCTGCGTGATGAGCAGGTGCTCTCCTTGGTCGCCGCCAACCTTGGTGGCTCGGAGGATCCTCGGCTGCTCCGTCCCCCAGAGTTAGGGGAATCGCTGCTGCCGACTGTGGCACTGTACGGCGCGAATGCCTCAGGCAAGAGCAATGTGCTCAACGCTCTGGCTTTCATGCGCGAGGCCGTCCTCCGCTCTCATCGCTACTGGGAGCCGGAGGAGGGCACACCTCAGGAGCCTTTCGCGCTGTCGAGCAAGGCACAGAAGCAGCCTTCACTCTACGAAGTGGACTTCCTCGTGGAGGGAGTGCGTTTTCGCTATGGCTTCGTCCTGAGTGCGGCACGCATCGAGGAAGAGTGGCTTCATGCCTGGCCGCATGGGCGCAAGCAGGTGTGGTTCGAGCGCGAAGGAGACCACTTCGACTTCGGCAAGCACCTGCACGGCGAGAATGAGACCATTCGCGGGCTCACGCGTGCCAACAGCCTATTCCTGTCGGCCGCCGCGCAGAACAACCACGCTGCGCTCTTGCCTCTCTTTGGCTGGTTCGGAGCGGTCCAGTTCGAGCTGAGCCGCAGTCCCCTTCTTGGGCTCAAGCCCTTACATACTGCATTGCTCGGAAACCTCTTCTCTGGACAACTCTCCCTGTTCGAGGAGGACAACACGGCGCGGCAGCACGAGCGTGAATCAGTCGTTCAGCTCCTGCGCTCTGCGGATCTGGGCATCCTGGACATGAGGGTCGTTCGCTCGTCCCGGAGCGTTTTTGACAAAGACGCGGAGATTCACCTGCGCCACCGAGCAGAGGCCGGGCACGAGGTCTGGTTTCCCCTGGAGCGGGAGTCCGCTGGAACCGTTACCCTGCTTGGTATCGCCACTCGGTTGGTGCGGTTGCTGAGGCGCGGAGGACTCTTCTGTATCGATGAGCTGGAGGCGAGCCTGCATCCTGCTCTCGGGCTCGAGCTGTTGCGCCTCTTCCAGGATCCCCGGCACAACCCCAAGGGGGCGCAGCTTCTCTTCACCACGCACGACACGAACCTGCTCGGCAACGTCCTCGGCGAGCCGCCGCTGCGGCGGGACCAGATCTGGTTCACGGAGAAGGACCAGGCCGGGGCGACCCACCTGTATCCGCTCACCGACTTCCATCCTCGCAAGGAGGAGAACCTGGAGCGTGGGTACCTCCAGGGGCGCTATGGCGCCATCCCGTTCCTCGGCCAGCTCGTCACCGCGCCAGAAGAGGAGCCCTAGACATGGGCTCACGGAGACGCCACGACGCGCACTCCATCCGGCGGCGCGGACCCACCCGCGAGCCCAAGCAGCGCATCCTCATCGTCTGCGAGGGGGAGGAGACGGAGCGCGGCTATTTCAAGGCCTTCCAGCACGAGGCGCGCAACCCGCGCGTCCACGTGGAAGTGGCCAGCGAGACCGGAGAACCCTTGCAAGTTGTCCAGATCGCCGTGCGTCTCAAGGAGAAGGCCGAGGGCGAGGCAAGGTCACAGCGTGACGAGAACCTCCGCTGGGACGAAGTCTGGGGGGTCGTGGACGTGGACGAGCATGCGAGCCTCGACAAGGCCCGGCAGCTGGCCCTGAACAACGACATCTTCCTTGCCATTTCCAATCCCTGCTTCGAGCTTTGGGCGCTGCTCCACTTCCAGGAGCAGCGTGCCC